>NZ_BAAGXL010000015.1:0-21564 GCF_054779855.1 Haliea atlantica
GGCAGTCGTACCTTCTCGTGATCAAAAAAGTGCTTGCAATAGAGGAGGAGTCCATACACGTCCATTCCGTGCAGTGGTTACCCGATCATCTGCGGCTGATGGTGAAGACGGACATAATCGAAAACCGATTGTCGGAGTCATTGCCAAAGAGTCTCCACGTGGCGGCCGCTGAGCCCCGGCTCGAGGACCTGTTTGTTCTGCGGACGGAGAGGATGACCGGCGAGCAGCAGTTCCTGGAATTTTCCCGGGAGGACAAAGAAAATGGGGAGGGGTTGGCGGTAAATGGTCTCAGCGTCCGCTTCGGCCATTTCAAAGCCGTTGACCGGGTGAGCTTCGACGCCCCGCCCGGTGAGTTGCTCGCCTTGCTGGGACCCAACGGGGCGGGCAAGACAACCCTGATCAGGGCCCTTTGTGGACTTGTTACCATCGACGAGGGCAGCGCCCGGGTGGCAGGGCTGAGCCCGGGGGCGGGCAGTGCCGCCTTGCGTCGACAGATCGGTTACATGTCTCAACGATTTTCACTCTATCTGGAATTGACTCCCTGGGAAAATCTGCGTTTCTTTGCCAACGCTTACGGCCTGGCCGGAGGCGCGGCGCGTACTGCGATCGACTGGGCCCGGGGGGTAACGGGCCTGACGGACCTGCCCGACAAGCTCACCCGCGATCTCTCGAGTGCCTTGCGCCAGCGTCTGGCGCTGGCCTGCAGCCTTCTCCACAGGCCCCGGGTCCTGTTTCTGGATGAGCCCACCTCCGGTGTCGATCCCGTCGCCCGGTACCGTTTCTGGCGAGTTATCCGTGAGCTGGCCGTCAACGGCATGACGGTAGTGGTCACCACCCATTACCTGGAGGAAGCGGCTTATTGTGACCGTCTGGCGTTGATGCTGGACGGGCGGCTGCTCGCGCACGGCAGCAGGGCATCGCTGAATCATTCTCTTGGCCTCGATGCCGGCGCGACGGTGGAGGCGCTATTCACCGCGGCTATAGAACAGGCGGGAACGGCCAATTCCCGGGCATTGGGGTCATGAAAGGTCATCGGCTCAGGGCCCTCATCGTCAAGGAAAGTCGCGAGCTGATTCGCGATCCCATTACCGTTGCGCTGGCCGTGATTATGCCCCTGATCATGCTGTTTCTGTTTGGCTATGCGGTCAACCTGGACGTGGAGCGCGTCGCCCTGGGGATCTACGATCTGGACAACACGTCGGCAAGTCGCGCCCTGACCGCCCGTTTCGACAGCTCTCGGTACTTTCAATTACAGCAGAAAAGCACCGATCTTCACGACCTGGATTCGGCAATGCAGAGTTCGACGATCAAAATGGGAGTGGTGATTCCGGCCGGTTTTGCCCGGCGACTCCTCAGGGACGAGTCGGCGCCGGTCCAGATCATCGTGGACGGCGGCTATCCCGTGTTGGCTCGATTGGCCTCGGCCTATGCCGATGCTGTGATCGGAAATTTTCCCGCTCCCCGTCAGGCCGCCATTCGGGTCCAGGCCAGGGTCTGGTTCAATCCCTCCCTGCGCAGCGTCAACTTCGTCGTTCCCGGCCTGTTCGCCGTCATACTGATGGCGTTCCCGCCACTGTTGACCGCCTTGGCGATCGTGCGCGAGAAAGAGACGGGGACCATCGAGCAGATCTATGCTTCGCCGGTGACTTCGGGTGAGTTTATCGTCGGCAAACTGGTGCCTTACGGCCTGGTGGCGTTTCTGGAAATTCTGATGGTCATCGCAGTGGGGTTTGCCTGGTTCCAGGTGCCGATGACCGGCAGCCCGGCGCTGCTGCTGGTGTCCGCTTTGGTCTATGTGATGACTACGGTGGGCATCGGCCTGCTGGGTTCATCGCTGGTACGCACCCAGTTGGCGGCCATGCTGATAACGCTCATCGTCACGCTTATGCCATCGTTTCTGTTTTCCGGCTTTTTGTTTCCTCTCTTTACCATGCCCCTCGGCCTGCAACTCTATAGTCGTCTTTTCCCTGCCGGTGATTTTATGGAAATATCCCGCGGCGTGGTCCTGAAATCAGCCGGCCTCGAAGCGGTTATGCCGCATCTGGTGATGCTCATTGCCTATACGGCTCTGATATTTATCTTTGCGGTTTGGCGGATGAGGCAGAAGGTGGTCTGATGGGAATTGCCTTTCTGGGATTGTTGCGCAAGGAGATCGTGCAGTTCTTTCGCGACCGGTTGATACTGGTGCTGATACTCTGGCTTTACACCATCGAAGTGGTTATTTGTACCATCGCGCTCGGTTTCGATGTCAGCCACCTGCCCCTGGCGGTGGTGGATCAGGATCGCAGTGCGTTGAGTCGCTCGTTGGTCCAGAAATTCTCGGTGAGCGAAACCTTCGACCTGGAATTTCAGGAAGCTCGTGTGGCAACCGCAACAGACCATCTGGAAAAGGGTGATGCCGCTGCGGTGCTGGTCATTCCCGCCGGGTTCGAGCGTGACCTTGTCGCTGGCGTCGGCGTCCAGCTCCAGTTCCTCCAGGACGGAACCAATTCCAACATTGCCGCCAACGCCGTCAATGATGCTCTGCAGATCGTTCAGCGCCAGGAACGTGAGGTACTCAACACTGCTGGAGAGACGCGGGGCGCAGTCCCGCTGATCCGTATCTGGTATAACCCCGAACTCACAACATCGAGTTTTATGGTGTTATCCATGATCGCTCTGGCCGGCATGATGGTGGGTGTTATTCACCCGGCGGCGTCCATAGTCCGGGAAAAGGAGCGCGGCACCATCGAGCAGTTGCTGGTGACACCAATTTCCACCCTGGAATTGTTCCTGGCCAAGATCACACCGACGCTGATCATGGGCGTGTTGTCTATCTTTCCGAGCCTCGTGATTGTCAGAGCTTTCGATGTGCCTCTTCAGGGCAGTCTGCTTTTATTCCTGGTGCTGACGGCCATCTTTTTGCTCAGTGCGATTGCCCTCGGCGTGTTAATCGCCGCCTACAGCCGCACCCTTCAACAGGCGCTGCTGCTCTCCTTTTTCGGGCTTTTCCCGATAATGTTCTTGTCGGGCAGCCTTACCCCGGTAGAAGCCATGCCCGAGTTCCTGCAAACGCTCTCCCTGCTGAGTCCCCTGCGTTACTACATGGATATCGTTATCGGCATTTTTCTCAAAGGTGCTGGCCTCGAGGTTCTCTGGGATGAGGCTCTGGCCATGCTGGCACTCGGAATCCCCTTATTTCTTTTATCCCTCTGGGTATTTCGGCGCCGGGTGCAGTAAGGTGAGAGGAGTGAGCGCCAAAAAAGGCGACCGACAATGCCCATTATTCAGTTACTATCAATGAGCGACATGAGGAGAGATGTGATGTATACACAATCGGTAAAGACCATGATGGGAATCGCTCTACTGTTGGCCGCCAATATTGCGGTGGCGAAAGACGTAACCGGAAATTTTCAGGTTGCCGACGGAGTGGCAATCTATATTGGCCTGATGCCGGCCCAGATCGTCCAGGGCCACCCGGTCGATCATGAGGAAAGTCGCATGCATGGCGGCGTGCCCGGCGGGAACTCTCCGGTTCATTTGGTGGTAACCCTGTTCGACGATGCCACAGGTCAGCGTATCACGGATGCCTTCGTGAAGGCCGAGGTTGTGGAGCTGGGACTGGCACCCCAACGGAAGGATCTGGAGATGATGCACATCGCCGATACGGTCAGTTATGGCAATTATTTTTCATTGCAAAGTGAAGTTCCCTACCGTATTCGGCTGGTCATACAGCTGTCGGGGCGCGACGAGGTTGTGGAGGCAACCTTTAGCCACGATCACAAATCCCAATGAAGGCGGTTCGGATTGGCTAGTTGTCGCACTTCCGCGCGGGGCATTCCTCCGGAGCGGTTGGATGAATTTCTTCCTCTTCCCGGCGCTCCGCGTCCCGTTCGGATTCCCGCATTAGTAATTGTTCTATCCGGGTGTGGAGCAATTGTTCCTTTTCCTCCTGCCGCCTGATCTCCGCCGCGAGGTCTTTGTGAAGGGAGAATGCCATCAGTACCATCAGCAACATGAAGGGGAAAGCGGCGATAATGGATACGGTTCGCAGCCCGTTCAGGCCACCGCTTAGCAATAAGACGGAAGCCATTAGTAGCTGAAGTCCTCCCCAGAGGATTCGAACAAACCGTGTTGGAGTCAGAACCCCCTTGGAGGTGAACATGCCCAGCACAAAGGTGGCGGAATCCGCCGACGTCACCACGAACATGGAGACCAGCGCCACGGTCAGTATGGCCGCGAACTCGCCCCAGGGTAACTGATCGAGAAGTACGTAAAGTCCGGCCGGCACTTCCTCCGACACGGCATCTGCAATAGCGACGCCGTCGAACAAATCGAAGTAGATTGCGGAGCCACCGAAGGTGGCAAACCATAACATGCTTAAAGCCACGGGTACGATCATCACACCCAGGACGAACTCGCGGATAGTTCTGCCCCTCGAGATCCTCGCTATGAAACTGCCTACGAAGGGGGCCCAGCTCAACCCCCATGCCCAGTAGAACATGGTCCACTGCTCCACCCAGTGTTCGTGGGAATAGGGGGTGGTTACCAGACTCATCTCTATGATATTGCCGAGGTACTCACCCATTGTCTGGGTGAGTTCGCTGAAGATAAAACCGCTCGGTCCCGTGGCGAGCACAAAAAATAACAGTCCGGCGGCGAGCACCATATTGGCATTACTGAGATAGCGGATCCCCATGTTGAGGGGCGTCATTGCCGAAATGATGAACAAGGTTGCGAGTCCCGCGAGAATGTAGAATTGTGATGTCGTCGAGTAGGCAGCAACTCCCATATTGGCCAGGCCGCTGTTGACCTGTAACGCGCCAAGTCCGAGAGTCGTTGCGACGCCGAATACGGTGGAGATCACGGCCAGGGTATCGACGATATTGCCCCAGCCGCGGTCCACCCGATCGCCCAGTAACGAGCGGAAGCTTTCGCTGATCAGGCCGCGACTGCTGTGACGAAAACGCACATAGGCAATGGCCAGCCCCACCAGTGTGAAATTGGCCCATTGGTGGAATCCCCAATGGAAAAACGCGTAGCGCATTCCCAGTTGCGCCGCATCCGAGGTGCGGGGTTCGGCGAGACCAAGGGGCGGGTCATTGAAATGCATCATCGGTTCGGCCACGCCCCAGAAAACCAGACCGACACCCATACCTCCCGAGAATATCATCGCCAGCCAGCTGTTGAACGAAAACTCCGGCAGTTCATTCTCCGCTCCCAGGCGAATGCTTCCAAATTTGGAGAAGGCGAGAAACAGGACAAATAGCACAAAGCCGGTGGTTGCCACCAGATACATCCAGCCGAGATTTCGGGCGGTGACATCGAGAATTTGCTGGGCTGTGGATTCCACCGCATCGGGATACAGCACGGCGGTGGTGACGAAGGCAGTGATAATCAATACGGAGGTGTAAAACACTACTCCCACATCACCAAGATATTCCCGCAGAAATTTCGTTAACCTGTTCATAAACGATTCACTTGAAGCTATTCGCGTTAAGCTTCATGGGCATGAATGATGAAGTTCGAAAATTCGCCAACAGCCTGCGAATAATGGTCGAAGGTTCTCAAACGGTTCGTTCGACCTATGGCGGGTGTGATGCCGTCAATGGCCATTTCTGGAGAACCGCCGGTACAAGGGTACGAATAAAACCGCGATATACCAACCGTACAAATAGGCTTCGACTAAGCCAATGAAAAAGCCCGTCCACGTAAGCCATTCGAAACCGGGCAACAATGGCGCCCAAGCCTCATACATGCGCATCTGTTCCGGTGCAAGCAGGCCAAAGCCCACGCAGAGCAGGTAGCTGATTGCCAGTAGCAGTGACAAGGTGTTGCCTAACGGGACGATACGTAAACGAACATCAGGTGCGCTCGAATTGTGCATATATTATTTCCTCTCTAATTTGTGGCAGAAAACTGAATTGAACCTTGTCGATAGCGTGCTTCATTAGTCTGCCTGACGCGCGCTAGAGCATTTACCTGGTTTGGCCTCTAATATTGCGAGGCGGTTCGCCAGAGCCGTAGGAGCGAAAAGCGTTGTGGCTGAGCATGTGTCGGCGCGTCAGCCACATTATCAATGGTGGCAACAATAGCCACTGCAGCAGCGGGGAAAGGCCCACGCCCAGCAGCGGGATCATCGGCATGGAGTCCGTGTATGCCCACCGCTCCAGCGGGCCAGTCGCCAGCCATTCCAGAATGATGGTAACGACGAGAGCCGTGATAATTAGGATGCCGGCTGGCTTTTGCTCACCCTTCAGGAGCCATTGTCGATGTCCGCAGATGATCGATGACAACCAGAAGCTGGCCAGCAGAATCAGGATGTCACCGCTCGTGGCGCGTATACACAATCCGATCACCGAGCCGTGAGATGCCTCCGCCATCCCCGTGAACCAGGGCACCTGAAGAATCTCCCAAACAAAATTCGTCAAAAAACCGAAACCCGCCAGTGGCAATTCTGGAAATCGTGGATCGCGCCTGCAATCCGTGTCGCTGAAGATCCCTCGGCCTATCCGTTCGGTCATGCATTACACCGTTTGTTAGTATCTCCCATCAGTCTATTCACTGCGAATATCGATTGCAGTGATCAACAAGGTGCCTCTCTATTATCAGCCTCAATGACAGCATTTCGCCCTTGCATGAGGGCGATGCCGAAGGTGACTACGAGGATGCCCAGCGCCTGGGCAAGTTGCAGCCTTTCATCAAAGAACAAAAATCCAATCAGAAGCCCAAACACCGGGGTCAGAAAGCTGAAGACGTTCAGTTGGTTCAAGGGGGCGCGGGCAAGCAGCCCAAACCAGAGAAATATCATCGCGGCTGTTGCCAGCGCGGAGAGAATGAGCAGGGAGCCGGTGAACCGGGCTGTCCAGTCAACGTTCCAGTGCTCACCGGCCATCGCTGAGGCGAGCAACAGCATTCCGCCACCGAACAGAAGTTGGATCGCCATGGGTGCAGCGATGGAGCCGCCCGCTTCCTTTTTTAGCAGAATATTGCCTATCGCCGTTCCGATAGCCGCCATCAGGACCCAGGTAATTCCCCAGAGGTAGCCGTCATTGTTCCCGCCGAATCCCGGCCACGACAATAAGCCTACACCCAAAAAACCGGTGACCAACCCGGCTATACCCTTGGCCTTCAGGGTTTCACCAAGCCAGATGGCGGCGATCGCCGCGGCAATCAGGGGCTGGGTGCCCGCGAGCACGGTTGCCAGGCCCGGTGACAAGTGCCCGGCGCCCAGGAACATGCCGCCAAAGCCCAAAGCCGTGTACGATAAGCCGATCAGTCCCAGGTGTAGCAGGTTGCGGGGATTGAACTGATAGGTTCCTCGAAGCCGCGGCGCCATGCACACAAAGACGAGCAGCCCACCGGCAAGAAAGGCACGCAAGGCGGCAAATAAAAGAGGTGGGGCGTCGGGTAGGCCAATCACAATAAACGGGAAGCAAATGGCCCAGAGCAGCGCCACCATTACCATCCACGCAATATCGGTGGGTATGGGGTGCTCGCTCATGTTGACGCCTCGGGGAGGTACTGGTGCCAATAAAGGTGTTCGTAGAGAGAGCACCACATCAGGCCGAGAGTGCCGGCAAACAGCAGCTCCTCCACAGGGACACCGGCCACCAGCCAGCCGCTGAGGGACTCCAGTTGCCAGACGTGGTCAACATAGGCCGGATAAAACGCCACGAGGGAGGAGAAGTAGATGAAGTAGACCGCGGTGAAAATGACGGCCCCCACCAGCATCGGCCGCCACAGATCGGGACGACAGAGGCCATTGGCAATACCGCCGGACAACATGGCCAGCGATGCCGTATAAATTGGGTTCCAGGGGGTAGCTGCCTCTAGGAAAAGGAAGAATACGATAGGTGTCCACAGCACCACCTTGTGCCAGCGATGCCGGGAGTGATGGCGTTCCTCAACGGCAACAGGGGCCATGGCCACGGGGACAAGCGCGGGATAAATCGAACTGCTGATTCCTCCCACGGCAAAGGCGAAAATCAGGCTTTCCAGATCGAAACCGGTGCGTTCGGCCAGACTGAACAAGGTAGGCGGAAGCCAGTAGTCGGGTACGAATAGCGGTTCGCTCAAGCCCAGAGGTGCCGTGATCAGGCTCATGCGCAATATTTTGCTTCTCAGCCGCGGCCGCATCGCGAAAATCGTTCCCCAGATCCCCAGCAGTATCAGGCTCCAGACGAGGTACGCATACTGCATGACGCTTCAACCCAATACGCGGATGCTGTCGGCCAGAAGGCCGCCGATATCGATGGCATTGGTGGGGTGGGGGATGGCGTTGCTGGTCACCAGCCGACAAGCTATTGCGGTGAGTTTTTCGTCCGAACTCTCGGCGAAGATCCCATGGACCGCCAGGCACACGGCATCGGGCAGCCCCAGGCGTGTCAAATGCGACAGGGTTTCCAGCATGGTATGGCCACTGGAGATAATGTCGTCCACGAGTACCGGGGTATGGTCCCGCCAACGCTCGATCTGGGGTATGCTGACCTCGACGTCACGGTCGCCACGCCGGGTTTTGCTCAATACCGTGAAGGGGGCACCGGCCTGTTTTGCCACCGCCGCAACCCACTGCTCGCTCTCGCTGTCGGGGCCGATCAACACCGGCTTGTCGACATTGGCGGCGATCCACTCGGCGATCAATGGCGCGGCGTGGCCTGCCCGGGTGGGAATATCGTAAATCTCCGACAAGTCGTGATAGCGGTGCAGATGGGGATCGACGGTGACCAGCGCGGAAAAGTAGCGGGACAGTAGTTTCGCAAAATACCGCGACGTCACCCCCTCGCCGCTGTGAAAGCGCTTGTCCTGGCGCATATAGGGCAGGTAGGGCGCCACCAGCAATATCTCTCCAGCGCCGAGATCACGGAGGGTCTCGGCTAGCAGGAGCAGGGGAAGGATGCGGCGATCCGGCTGGTAGAGGTCCGCCAGCACCACCACATTGCGGTTTTTGACCTCGTCCAGTATCCGCAGATAGCTCTCGCCGTCGGGGAAGTGGCGCATGTCGAGACGCCCCGCCTCCAGGCCGAGTGATTCGCCGAGCCGCTGGGCGAGGGCTTTATCCTCGTGGAGGCTGTATAGCTTATGCCAAATGGTTGTCATGGGTTCTCCTCAGCTCGAAGCAGGGGACGTGGATCGATGCGACCGGCCAGGGCATCCTGCTCTGTAGAGGTCAGCCAGTCGGCGATATTGTCTCCCGTCAGTTCGGCGACGGCTGCGAGGACGTGCAGCCAGCTGCAGCCGTTGGCGAACAGCATGCCTTCCACGTCCAGAGTGCCGCCCCGGTTGCAGTAGCCCAACACCCGCGCGGCACGGCCCGCCGGCAACAGGCCCCTGATCGCTTCCGGGCGGGTATGGGTGAGCACCACCCGGTTGGCCTTAGCGGGCAGCAAGTCGTCTAGGGCTGCCTGACTGCCAGCTTCCAGGGTGTCGCGGGGAAATTCCCGGAACCGTCCGGGTTCCAGCAGATAGGCGACAGCAGCAGTCATGCCGCGATCCGCCAGGCGCCGCCAGGCCAGCAGGCACTGCTGCAACTGATAGGCGCCGATCGCCACCAATTGGATGGCCGCGCTGGCATCGCCCCGCAGGCAGGTGCCCCCGTCGTTCACGAGTTGGTTGGCCTGCTCCCCGGACAACATCACCGGGAGCTTGCCCTTGGGTACCACCAGGGCATGGATCTCCCCCTGGCGGCGGTAACAGTCCGCCAGGGCGGCGAGAGCGCTGTTGGCATCCGCCGGGAAGCGCACCACGCTGGTGTCCGCCATCTCCCCCAGCAGGGCTTCGGCCAGGGTGGGATCCTGGTGGGACTGTTCGTTCTTGCCATTCTCCCAGGTGTGGGAGGTCAGCAGGAAGGGCACCGACAGCCAGCGGGGCGGTCTGCCGGCCTCCTTCTGGTGGCGGGCAAAGATGATCTCCTGGCGCAGGATACCGAGCATCTTCACGGCAAAGGCCTCATAGCTGACCACCAGGTTGATGCCGCCCTTGTTGCCCAGCGCCGCGCAGGCCACGGCCTCCTCGTTCAGGGCCGTGATCACGGCGCCGTCCACTGCCTCGTCGGCACCGGGCTCCGGTCTGTATACCCGGTGCCGGAAGCGCTCCAGTGTCTTGCCGAAGCGGTTGCTGCGCAACTCGTCGGGATTGCCGATGCGCACCCGCCATTCGGGGTTGGCCTCGGTGAGGGCGACAAAGTATCCATCGAGTGCCGCCATGGGGGACTCGCGGCTGTCGAGCGGGTGCCATGCCGGTGTCACCGGGTTCTTCAGTGTCACCGAACGGCGGGTAAGCGGGTGGTTTTTCTCCAGCGCCCGCCCCTGACTCTCGTGGTTTTGCAGCTGGCGAGTCGCCTCCCGCAAGGCATCCGCCGGCACGAACAGGCGCGACGCGCCGCTGTTGAATTCCGCTGCGGCTGATGCGTTCTTGGCGGGATTGCCCTGAAGGGGCAGGTTGTGGGCACGATTGGTGCCGGCGCCGGGAAAGCCGTAGCCCTTGGGGGCCTCGGCGATGACGTAATGCAGTGGAACCGGATAGGTGGTGGCGCCACTTTGAATGGCATCCGCGCATCCCTGCAACCGTTCCTCGGCTTCGATAATGGCCCAGGCGAAAGCCGCCGGGTCGGTGCCGTCGATCAGCAGGGGATCGAAACCATTGTGGCGCAGGTGGCGAGCGAACCACTCGACGCCGCCCTGTTGGAACAGGGTGGAGCGCTGCTCGATGCGCCGCCCGTTGGCGATCATCACCGGCGTCACCAGGCCGCAGTCCTCCGCCCGCCACCAGCGGGGTGCCCAGTCGCTGCCGCGTTGCTCCTCGAAGGCGCCGTCACTGAGAAAGGCCACCAGGCGCTCGCCGGGCAGGGGCATGTGCACGTACTCCAGCTCGGCAAAGCCGAGATAGCCTCCCTCGTGGAGACCGCCGGCGGTATGGACATTGACATGGCTGCCCAGGGGGGAGGCGGGAAGACCATCCGGGCCCAACCCATAGGTGTAGAAGTCCCGCGTCAAACGGGAAAGCCCCTCGTCCGACCAGGCGTAGCGATCGGCGTGGGCGGATTCCATGTTGCCCACCAGGAGATTACAGGCGTCCACTGCCGCCACGCAGTGGCCCTGGCCCATCAGCCAGCTACGGGTGACGCCGGAGAGGGCATCGGCGGTGAGGTAGCCGATGTAGGCGGGCACCATATTCAGGGAGCCGCCGGTGTGGCCCTGGGGGTCGTCTTTGAAGTCCCCGGCACTCAGGGGACGGCCGTCGAGATAGACATTCCTGGCATAGGTCATGTGGACCACCAGCCACATGCCGGCATTGGCCAATCGGTCCGCAGCTGCCAGCGCTTGGAACACCGCGGTCTTGTCCGCGATCTTGCCGGTCTCCTCCAGATCACAGGCAAGGCGGAAAATGCGCACCTGGGTGTCATCCTGGTGTTGGATAACCCCATAGCCCTGCGCCCAATGGGCAAATTGCTTATCGTGTTCTCGGTACTGTCTGGCAAGTGCTGCCAGTCGATGTTGCTCGTGGCTCATTGTGATCCCTCCAGTGCCAACCCCTGTTCGCAGAGTTCCCGTTCCTCGTCTCCCGCCAGGGCATATAGGCCCACCGAGCTATCTGGCGTACTGATGCGACCGCCGTTATCGCCCAGGCCGGCATTTCTCCCGGCATCCATGCGCAGGCCGAGCCATGCCAGCGGTTGCACGATGTGCTCGCGAATGACCGGCGCGTGCAGCCCGATGCCGCCACCGAACACCAGGGCGTCGAGGCCCCCCAGCACGGCGGCGTAGGCGCCGACGTATTGTCGTATGCGGTAGCAGAATTGCTCGATAGCCATCGCGGCCTCCGGCTCCCGGCTCGCCAGCAGGGTGCGCATATCGCCCGATTCCCCGGAGACCGCCCGCAAGCCGGATTCCTGATTAAGCATCGTGGCCAGGTTCTCGCCGCTGTAATGTGGCAACAGGGCCAGCAATGCGCCGACATCGATATCGCCGGGGCGCGTGCTCATCAGCAGACCGGACAGCGGCGAGTAGCCCATCGAGGTGTCTTGGGGGTGGCCATTCAATAGCGCTGTTGCCGAACAGCCACCGCCCAGTTGCAGGGTGATGACCCGGCCGGCGGCGCGAGTCGGGTCGTGCTCCCGCAGCTCACGCCACAGTGCGGCGTGGGCGAGACCGTGAAAGCCGTAGCGCCGCAAACCGTGGTTCTTACAAAGACCACGGGGCAGCGGAATCCGCCAGGCGACTTCGGGCATTGTCCGAAAAAGCCCGGTATCCGGGACCAGGATTTGTTGGGCGTCAGGCCAACAGTCCATCGCAGCCTGCAGCCAGCGGTGGGCCTTCGGGTTGTGCAGCGGCGCTAGCGCAACGAGCTTGTCGAGTTCTTCGGCATCTTCCCCACGATATTGATAGGGTCCGGTCAACCAATCGCCGCCGTACACCCAGCGATGCATCACCAGTTCGGGAGAAGGCAGGTTGAGCAAAACGGACAGTGGATCGATCGCTGCTGTTTCGGATTCATCGTAATGAAGTCGCTTCATTCGATTCACAGTGCCCGCTTCGATCCGGTAACTGGCCAACCGTACGCTTTGGCTGCCGGTGTTGATGCTGAGCGCGATGTCTGTGGCGCGGTCGGCAGTCATTGCGATGCACTACTTTTATCTGATTGCTCGCCAATGCGAATGACATCCGGATGTGTGTCCAGGTATTCCAGGGCATAGGCGAGCTCACCGGCAGTCTCGGTGTGCAGAGTGAACAGGGGCTGGCCCCGTTCGACCCGATCGCCAAGCCGCACATGCAAGTCGAGCCCGGAGGCGGGCGCGCCCGGTGCGCCCGCGAGTTTCGCAATGCGTGCCAGCACGCGGTTGTCGATAGCGGTGACAATGCCCTCACGGGTCGCCGGCGCCGGCTGCGTCAGTGCTGCCACCGGCGGTGTGCGTATGCCGCCCTGGGCTTCGCAGATGGCCTGAAATTTCCGCCAGGCCCTGCCGCTGCTCAGGGTTTCCGCCGCCAGAGCGGTGCCGCTACCTTCAGCGACAAGTCCCCCCAGCTCGAAAATCGCGCCAGCCAACGCAATGGATCTTTCCCGTAAATCCGCGGGCGCGTCATCCTCGTTCTGCAACACCGCCAGGACGTCCCGGGCCTCCAGGGCGGGGCCGATGCCGCGTCCTACTGGTTGCATGCCATCGGTAATGACCGCCCGCACCGCCAGTCCAATCGCTTTGCCGGTGTCGCACAATAGCGCCGCCAGGCGCCGGGCGTCGGTTTCGCTGCGGACCTTGGCCGTGGGTCCCACCGGCAGGTCGAGCACTACATGGGTGGCGCCGGCGGCGGCTTTTTTGGACAGCACCGAAGCCACCAGTTGCCCCTCGCTGTCGAGATCGATGGCCCGTTCGATACGGATGAGAATGTCATCGGCAGGGCTTAGGGATACCGCGCCGCCCCAGGCAATACAGCCGCCTTCCTGTTCCACCACGCGGCGCATGTCGGCAATGGAAAGCGCGACGGGCGCCAGGGTTTCCATGGTGTCGGCGGTGCCCGCCGGGGAGGTGATCGCTCGGGACGAGGTCTTGGGCATGACCAGTCCTTCCGCGGCCACCATGGACACTACCAGCGGCGTGGTTCGGTTGCCGGGCAAGCCCCCGACACAGTGCTTGTCGACGACCATTGTCCGGCGCCAATCGAGGCGTTCCCCTGCGTTGATCATGGCCTGGGTCAGGCCGGTTATTTCCCTTTTATCGAGTCCATGACTGGCGCAGGTGGTGAGAAAGGTGGCCAGTTCTACATCGGTATAAAATCCCTTGCACACATCCGAGATAATGGCGTCAAACTGGGCGTCACGAAGCGGATTGCCGTAGATCTTGGCCCGTACCGCACTCATCGAGTCCACGGTGGGCGCGTGGGTGAAACCGGCGCGCTCGCCGTTCTGGGGATTCAGGGCGTGCCAGGCGGACTCCGAGAGGCCGAATTCGTCCGGAGCCAGCCAGCCGCCGTGAATGACGTTGAGGGTGGCTAGAATGCTGCGTTCGTTGATGTTGACCTGAATCCTGCTGTGGGCATTGAACCCTTCAGAGCGGCAAACATGGCAGTCGCCGCGCATATAGACCACCAGTTCCTGGTGGGTATCGACACTCAGTCGACGGGGTTTGAGCAGGTAACGTTGTCCGTCCATCAATCGGATTCCCCGTTTTCCCGGCGGCTTTCCGCGGCGTTTTCGATACGTTCCAGAATGGCCAGCAGGTCCAGGGTGTCGTTGCTGAAATGCACGCGGCGCAGTACGTCCCAGTTGTCATGCAGGTGTTGTCGCAGGCAGCGGACGATGCTTTCCAGGGAGACGATGTGCCACTTGTGGGGGGATGCTCCGAGCTCTTCGCTGTCGTCGACATCGCCGAAGGCGACCATTCTAATCCTATGGCCGTGCTCGCTTTCGGCATGTCCGTGTTGGAGAAGCTCATAGGCCAGGTTCCTCGACTGCGAGGGAGTACAGCACCCGAACCGCATCAGAGCGCCGGCCAGGACCTCCGGTTTGCGGGCGGGTGGGTTGAACCGGGCTCGTCCGCGCTTGACCTCGCCGACGATCATATCGGCACCGTCCTGGGGGGCGCCCAAGGCCACATCCGGCTCGAAGCGGACGTCGCCGACGAGTTTGCGCCTTTTGCGGACGCTCGTTTCCCGGCCGGCATGGGGAAACCGAAAGGCGAGGATGTCCAGGTCGCTGACGGTGCGGACATTGCCGCCTTTGGTCGTCTCCATGAGCGGATATTCCGACACGCAAAAATAGCCGTTGATTTGCAGATAGGCTTTGACCAGTGCAACAGCGGTATCCAAGGCTTACTCCAGTTCGATGGTCTGTCCCTTCTCGGGGCAGGCCGTGTTCCAGTTTAGTGAGCGGGTAATATGGTCGGCGAAACCACGCCTGGCCTCCGCCTCACCGTGGATGACAAACGTCTGGCGGGGCGGATCGGCCCCCTGCAGCCAGGCGGTGAGTTCCGTTTGGTCTGCATGGGCGGAGAGGCCTTCGATGGTTGCCACCTGTGCCTCAACCATCAGGTCTTGACCGAGAATCCGAACGTCCCGGGTGCCCGCTTGTAGTTTGGCTCCCAAGGTGTTGGGCGCCTGGTAGCCGACGATCAGCAGGGTATTGCGAGGGTCCGGAAGATAGCGCTTCAAATGGTGCAGGACGCGACCACCCGTGGCCATGCCACTGGCGGCGATAATGATCTTGGCGCCGGAATGGGTGAAGATTTGTTTGGAGTCCTGTACTTTGCGGGTATAGTGGGCGCGATCACACATTTGTTCACATTCGTCACTGTTCAGGCGGTGGGCCTCGGGGTAGCGGCAAAACAGTTTCGTGGCGTTGATGGCCATGGGGCTGTCGAGAAATACCGGCAGATCCGGTATCCGGCCCGCGGCGGTGGCTTTGGCCAGCAAGTGCAGGAGGCTCTGGGCCCGGCCCACCGCAAAGGCCGGGATAACCACGGTGCCGCCCCTGTTCGCAGTCTCATTGACCAGCTGCTCCAGGGTCAGGGCGGGATCTGTCGGGGGGTGTTGCCGTGTGCCGTAGGTGGATTCCACCAGCAGGTAGTCGGCGCCGGCGAAGGGCTCGGGGGGCTGCATGATGGGGTCCACGGGGCGCCCCAGATCGCCTGAGAAGCAGAGGCGGTGATCGCCTACCTGCAGATACAGGCTTGCAGCCCCAAGAATGTGGCCGGCGGGGATAAATTGTGCGCTCACGTCAGGGGCGACAGGAAAAGATCTTTGCATCGGGCGTGATTCAAAGAGCTTTAGCGTTCTCTCCGCATCCTCTTCGCTGTATAGCGGTTCGTGATCCGGCGTATTTATCCCGTGTCGTTGCAGATAGCCGAAATGCTCATTTTGCAGTCTGGCGGAATCCGGGAGCAGGATGCCGCAAAGTTCAGCGGTGGCCGGTGTTGTATAAATCGGGCCCCGGTAGCCATTGGCCACCAGGGCTGGCAGAAAGCCGCTGTGATCGATATGTCCATGAGTGACCAGGACGGCATCCAAAATTCCCGGAGAGAAGGGCAGGGCTTCGCGATTGAAGGACGCGGCTTCAGGGCCGCCCTGGAACAACCCGCAATCCACTAGAAGCCGGTGATCCCCATGTTCCAACAGGAAACGTGAACCCGTGACGGTGTCGGCCGCCCCCATAAAAGTAATCTTCATCGTCTCTCGCTATCTGTCTCAATGTCACAAGTGAAAATGTCGGTGGAGAAACCGCTGTTTCTGGCACCTGCCTAGCCGCCCGGGGCTGCTGTTTTACGCCAGTCGGGAATAAACCGGGGTGTCTTCCGTGCGTATTGTCGCCACTGCTCCCCGAACTCAGTTTCGGCGGCTTTTTCCTCGCTTTTGGCGAGGCGCACGTACATGTAAACCAGCACCGGGTACATGGCGAGGGTCAGCAGCGTGGGCCATTGGAACAAAAAACCCGTCATGATCAGGATAAAGCCAAGATATTGCGGGTGTTGCATCCGGGCATAGAGCCCCTGCCTGGCCAGTGTTTTTGCCTTTTGGGCGGCGTAGAGTTCCTGCCAGCCCTTGGAGATCAGCCAGAAGCCTCCACCGATCAGCGCGAAACTGAGCAGGTGGAAAGGCCCGAAATGCGGATTGGCTTCCCAGCCGAATATCATTTCCAGTAAATGGCCGGCGTCATGGGACAGCCAGTCCACCTGGGGGAAACGGGACTGCAGCCAGCCCGACAGCAGATAGATGGTCAGCGGAAAGCCGTACATCTCCGCAAATAGTGCGACAAGGAACGCGCTGAAGGCGCTGAAACTGCGCCAGTCCGTGCGGGTTTTCGGTTTGAAAAAACTCAACGCAAAGAAAATGAAAAC
The DNA here is from genome assembly GCF_054779855.1 of Haliea atlantica. NCBI lineage: Bacteria > Pseudomonadati > Pseudomonadota > Gammaproteobacteria > Cellvibrionales > Halieaceae > Haliea > Haliea atlantica. The sequence continues at coordinate 16,805 of NZ_BAAGXL010000015.1, forward strand.
CGCCGAGTTGACGATAACCAGGCCCCACAAGCCGTAGGCTTGCATGCTCTCGTGGTTCACGCCTTATCCTCCTTGTCGTCATCCGCCATTTTGTCGAGCTGTCGGTCCAGCTTTTTATCTTCCCGGTAGATCACGAGAAGCATCAGCGGGCACAGAATCAATATCAGGTAAAGCACCATGCCCCATAAATGGGCTCTGTGCTCCTGCAGGAGAAGCAGTGCGGCAAACGCGGTGAAACCACAGAGAACAAATCAGTATCGCCAATTGACGGGGCTGTTCGGCTTTTCCCCTTGGGGACTATCGCTCTGTTGTGATTGTTGGTTCATTTTCGCACCTGTCTTCGGTATGCGGGAGCAAAGGGAATGAGGTTTCAGCCCCTATTTCCTGGTATGTGGGGGTGTGCGGTGACAACTCCAGGGCTCATGTCGGACATTCTCCTTGACGTTCTGATCGACGAACCGGTAGTACTCTTCTTTAAAATGCGTCCACCAGTCATCTTTGGGTTGAATACCGTGCTTCGTCAGAATTTCCTCCACGCAGTCGATACATAACCGGGATGCGTCATAGGAGAAATCGAGTTTGGTGGATTTCTCATTGAAAATGACTTCATCCAGGCCGTATAGCTGGTCAATCTCTGCAATGGCTTCGTTCAGTTTCGTGCTATCGATGGGCATCACAAGCCTGAGATGACGATGTACCAGGTTGACCTCTGAAACGCCCAATCGGTGTTCTTTGTGTTTCATTAACGGAGCTCCTTATCGCTGTATCGGGGCCATATTCAGCATCAGGGTTGAGGATGCACAGTTCCCGTCGGAACAGCTATTTCTTGTGAATATGTTTGCGGAGCTTTCTCTCTTGCGCCTGGTGCTCATTCATCTGATCCATCATTCCTTGCATCATGTTCCGGTGTTCGCTCATCATGCTCATGCACTTTTCCATGTTCATGGGCGCCATGTCCTGACCCCTGTCGCCGGGCTGGTGTGATGTGCCCATATTCATCCTCATCATATGCATGCCGGATTGCATGGCATCCATGTGTTCCTCCATTAATTGCTGGCGTTTCTCCGGATCCTGCTCGGTTTTTATCTCTTCCATCAATGCATGCATTTCCTGCATGTGCTCGTGCATCGATGTCATCTGTTGACCGTGTATTCCCATGGCGCCGTCCGTCGTCTCATCACTGTGTTGGTGACCGTCCTGGGCGAAGACAGGGGTTGCAATAATTGCAGCGAGGGTGATTACTCTGGACAGTTTTTTCATGGTGCTCTCCTGGTAGATAAGTTGAAAAGTCGATTTCGGTTGGTGAGGGTTGAGCTCACCGGTTGTATATAATGCCTATCGTCGCTTGGCAGCCTCTTTTCGGCCTTCTTCCAGGCCCCGGCGATAGGCTTGGTCCGCATCCGTTTGTTGATGTTGGCCGTGACCGTGCTCTCCACCACCGTGCCCGCCGTGGCCCTTGTGCATAAAGAGGTGCATCAGTGGACACAGCAGGATAATCAGAAAGGGCAGATACGGAAGGAGGTGAGCGCCGTGTTCCATAAAGAGAAAATAGAGTGCGGCGCCAATCAGTGTGAGTGTTGCCAAGCCGTGAAGGCTGGTCCAGTATCCGGGTTTGCTTGCCATGTTGCTTTTTCCTCTGCCGCAGCGCTGTTAATTTGGAAGCGGATTATTTATCCACATTCAGTTTCACCCGCTTCAGGCGCAGTGAGTTGCCGATCACCGACAGGGAGCTGGTAGTCATGGCGATCACCCCAATCATGGGGTGAAGCAGACCCACCGCAGCGATGGGGATGGCCGCCAGGTTGTAGAACCAGGCCCAGAACAGGTTCTCCACGATCTTGCGGAAGGTGGCCCGTGACAGGCGAATGGCTTCCACCACCTTGGACAGTTCGCCTTTCACAAGGGTGACATCCGCCGCCTCGATGGCGACGTCCGCGCCGGCGCCGATGGCAATGCCCACATTGGCCTGTTTCAGTGCCGGGGCATCGTTGATGCCGTCGCCCACCATGGCCACCTGCTGACCGTACTTTTCCTGCAACTTTCGGATGGCGTCCACCTTGCCTTCCGGCAGGACACCCGCCAGCACCTCGTCGATGCCCACCTGCTTCGCCACGTGGCGGGCAGTGCGCTCGTTATCGCCGGTGATCATGACGGTGTGAATCCCCAGTTCATGGAGAGCGGCAATGGCAGCTTTCGAGTCCTCCTTGATGGTGTCGGCCACGGCGACAATGCCAGCGGCGCGGTCTCCAGCGGCCACCAACATGGCGGTCTTGCCCTCATTTTCCAGTCGGACCAGCGCCTCTTCCAGGTCGCCCAGTTCGATGTCTGCTTCATTGAGAAGCCGGCGGCTGCCGACGCGAATGAGTTGGTCGTCGACCCGGCCTTCCACCCCGCGGGCGGTAATGGCCCGGAACTCGGCGACGGTCGGAACATCCAGGCCCTTTTCTCGCGCACCGGCTACGATGGCTTGCCCCAGAGGGTGTTCGGAGCCCGCTTCCACCGACGCCGCGAAGCGGAGCACGTCGCCCTCATCGAAGTCGGCGGTGGCAATCACGTCGGTGAGTGCCGGCTCGCCTTTGGTGATGGTACCGGTCTTGTCGAGGACCACGGCCTTGATGTCCTTGAGGGATTGAATGGCTTCGCCGGAGCGGATCAACACGCCGCTCTCGGCGCCCAAACCCGAGCCCACCATGATGGCAGTGGGGGTGGCCAGTCCCAAAGCGCAGGGGCAGGCGATGACCAGCACGGAAATCGCCGAGAGAATCCCCAACATTAAGGGTGAAAGTTCCGGGTTAACCCAAGGCAGGAATTCGGCGCCCCAGTAGAGAATCGGTCGCAGCGGCTCGGCGAACAGCAGCCAGACCACCAGGCTCGCCAAACTGATGACAATAACCCCCGGGACGAATTTCGCGGTCACCTTGTCGGCGAATTCCTGGATGGGCACCCTGGACCCCTGAGCCTGCTCCACCAGCCGGACGACCTGTGACAGGAAGGTATCGGCGCCCACCCGGGTGGCGCGCACCTGGAGCATGCCTTCCTTATTGATGGTGGCACCAATCACCCCGTCGCCGGGCCCTTTCTCCACCGGCACGGACTCGCCGGTGGCGATGGATTCATCCAGGTGGCTGTTGCCCTCGACGATCTCGCCGTCGGTGGGCACTTTGGCGCCGGGGCGGACCACCATGATGTCTCCCACCTGGAGTTCCGGCACCGGCACTTCTACTTCCTGCCCATCACGCAACACGGCAGCGGTCTTGGCGCCCAGCTTGAGCAGCTTCTTGATCGCTTGGGAGGCTCGCCCCTTGGCCCGGGTTTCCAGGTAGCGGCCGAGCATGTGAAAAGTCATGATGGTGGCGGCCATCTCAATAAAAGAGGTCATGGGATAGACAAAGCCCACCAGCCCAATCAGGTAGGGGGGCAGGCTGCCCATGGAGATGAGCACATCCATGTTGGCGGTACGGTTGGTGAGGGAGCGCCAGGACGAGCGGTGCGTGGCCCAACCACCCCGGAGGAACACCACGGGAAAGCCGAGCAGGACCACCCAGGCCAGATAACCTGGCACCGGCACCAATAGCATGTGTACCATCATCAGTACCATGATCAGGGTGGTGGGTATAGCGGCGAACCACAGGCGCTTCCATGCCTGGTCGAGGTAGCGTTCCTCGACGGCTTCATCCGCCTCCGTATCCGTCTGCTCTCGGTTTTCGCTGACGCCGGCCACCTCGTATCCCGCACGTTCAATGGCGTTTTTGATTGTTTCTGCATCCGCCGTTGCCGGATCAAAGCGAACCGTCACCTTGTGATTGGCAATGTTGGTGGAAATGTCAGTGATGCCGGCGAGACGCTTGATGGAGCTGGAAACCAGTCCGGCACAGTGATCGCTGCCCATGCCGGGGACAGTGAAAGTGGACTCACCGCCGGTCTTCGGTGGTGAGGATGTCGTGCTGGCCACGTCGTAGCCGGCTTTTTCAATGGCACTCTGGATAAGGTCGCCACTGGTTTGGGATGCGTCGAATTCAACACCGACGCGATGATTACCGATATTGGTATTCACGGTAAGAATGCCCGGCAAGCGCTCAATGGACTCGGTAATCAGGCCGGCACAGTGGTTGCTGCCCATACCCGGTACTACGAATTGGATGAATTGCTGGTTATCGCGATCATTGACTGTTTGTGATTGTGAGGTCGAGCTGGGGGTGTCCATGAGATCTCTCCGATTGCTTATGCGCCGATGTCGCCAGCTGCCACGGTGTGGTCAAATTCTTCGATCAAGTGGCAGATCATGTCACCTGTCGGTGCTCGGTCCGGCTTCTGGCTCCAGGTTTCAATCGCCGTCATCATGCGTTGGCGAAGTTGCACGCTGTCTTGAAAGCTCTTTTCAGTTTCGATCAAACGCTGCCGGATTAGCTCCCGGACCAGTGGGCAGGGGGAGCGACCCTGTTCGGCGGTACTGAGAATTTGACCAATATTCTCCACCGAAAACCCCAGTTGTCTAGCGCTCAGAATAAAACGCAGCAGGCGCCTTTCCTTGTTGCCATACTCTTTATATCCATTGGTAGGGTTCTTGCTCGGGTTGAGGTAGCCGACGCGCGTGTAGAAGCGCACTGTATCCGCGGTTACCCCAATCTCCTTGGCTATTTGGTTGACTCGCATTTGATCCGTATCCTCTTTACCCGCCATTAGCGATCAGGCTAGACCTCCTAACAGGCTGTTGAAAAACCCTGCTTCAGGGCAAGGTATTTGAGATAATGCCGGCGGCA
>NZ_BAAGXL010000016.1:0-15033 GCF_054779855.1 Haliea atlantica
ATTTTATTAGACCCGACCCCTCGAAAATGAGCAATTTTGGGCACCAACTGTCGAACCCGGGGGCGCCGCTCGGGGCTGAACCCGCGAGCCTCGGTTTCCACCCGATACAGCTTCTGGATCAAGGCCAGTCCCTGCTGGGCGCGACCGGCCTTCTTGTTTTTGCCTTGCGCCTTCACCGCCTCGCTGAACTTGCGGCGGGCATGGGCCATGCAGCCAACGTGGGTCAGCTGTTGCGCCGCTACCACGGCGTTGTAACCGTCGTAGCCATCGGTTTGCAGATACCCTTGGAAGCCTTCCAGCAGGCGCAGCGGCACGCCCTGGCCACGGCCAGGGTCATAGTCATACAACACCACCGGATGATCAGGCGGGCCGCCACGCTGCAGCCATAAATACGACTTCGATTGCGCGGCTTTGCTCGACTCCTTCAGCACCTGCACGGTGGTCTCGTCCATCTGGATCAGGTCGTGGGCGAGCAGCTGGTCCCGCATCAGGTTGATCAGCGGCTGAACCAGCTGACCCGCCCGGATCATCCAGTTCGCCAGGGTCGCCCGGGGCAGATCCACGCCAATCCGCTGCAGGATGGTCTCCTGACGATACAGCGGCAGGGCATCCTGGTACTTGGAGACGGTGATATGGGCCAGCAGGCCCGGTGAGGCCAGGCTCTTCGGGATCGGCTGTGCCGGCAGCGGTGCTGTGCGGATACACTGGCCGCAGTCACAGGCGTAGCGCTTGCGCACATGCCGGATGACCTGGATCTTGGCCGGCACAATGTCGAGCTGCTCGGAGGTCTCCTCGCCGATGACCTTCAGTGCTTGGCCGTCGTGGGGACAGCGTCGCTCGGCCTCGGGCAATTCGTGAACCACGTCCACGCGAGGCAGTGCTGCCGGCAGGGGCTTGCGGCCCCGCTTCTTGCGCGTGTGCGCGGGCACGTCCTCGCTGTCGTCGGCATCCTCGCCAGGTGATTCCCCGGCATCCACTTCGGCTTCGTCGAACAGGCGGATCTGATCGGGCGAGAGCTTCTCGCTGCTGGCGGCATAGCGCCGGGCCAGCGCCAGGTTCAGTTGCTCCTGGAGGGAAATAATCTGTGCGGATTGCCGGGTGGTGGCGCGCTCCAGCTCGGCATTGCGGGCCATCTGATCGGCGACGAGCGCCTTCAGAGCCGCGATGTCATCGGGAAGCTGATCAACCGGTTGAGCCATGCCCGAAGTATACCGGGCGCTTCCGTCAGGCTCTACAACACGCTGTCATATTGCAGCCGTTCATGGGGCTGCAAGCGCGTAATATCGATACCATCCAGCAGCCAGTTCAACTGCTGGGGAGTCAACGTGATCAAGCTCTCGTCGTGCAACCGTGGCCAGGGGAAGCGCGCCTGTTCCAGGCGTTTTTGCCACAGACAGAACCCGCTGCGCTCCCAGTAAAGGATCTTGATGCTGGTACGGCGCCCGTTTGCAGAACACGAACAGCTGCTCCGAGAAGGGGTTTTACTCCAGCTCCTGCTCGACCAAGATGGCGAGCCCGTTAATCCCCTTGCGGAAGTCGATCGGGTCACGGCACAGATAGACCGCCGGGCCGTCGTTGGCCGGACGCATCATGTGACTGACGCTGCCGCCTTCAGCACGGTCATCAGTGTGTCGTATTGCACTGCGCCGCGGAAACTGACCGCGGCGCCGTTAGGCAGCTGCACCTGCCACTGGGTCTCGGGCTCGGGTGCAACAACTCGGGCTCGAGCGAACCGGGGCTTGCCGGGCGATGGCAGCACGCCCTTATGAACCAGGTCCTGCCGGGCAGAATACATGCCACTGGGACTCAGGCCATGCTCACGCGCATACTCGATGGTGGCCTTGCCCTCGGCCTCACAGGCTTGGAGGTGTTCCAGCCAGAACTGCTGGCGTTCGGTCAAGGACGGTGATGCGGTATCGGTCATGAGAGGCTCCTGCGAAATAACGATCGCAGGATGCCGGGGTCAGCCAGCGCCTGGTAGGGTGTGGTTCACTGATCGCTTACAGTGCATCGACCATTGCCGGGTGATCGGTATGCACAACCCGACCGGCTGCACCCTCGCCTATCCCTCGTCAGAACCTTATGCAAACCTTGCCGGCACCCTTAGCAGAACCTTAGCGGCTGACCTATGGATAACCTATGGATCGAGCACCGGGGAGGGGGCGGGTAGATTCCTCCCGAGGTGGTGCGCCTAGACCGTGTGCCCCTCAAACTTTTACGCGTGCGTTTCAGAAATTCCAAATTTGCGGGATCACGCTATCGGGATCGCTGGCAGGGCACCCGTCACCCTGGCGACCGCTGGCGCCTTCCTGCTGCCCCGTACTGGCCTACACTGCCGGGAGGCCCACCAAAGCCCAGCACCACCCGGAGCGGGTGACAAAAAGAATTGGGGGTATTTTTGGGGGTATATTCCGATTTTGGCAATCACAAACCTGTTTTATACCAATAGGTTGCTGCCACTATTCGGGCGGTCTCACAGTCCGATTCCGTCCGCTCCGTCCTACTGCATACCGACGCCGGTGACGGTATTGGTGTCGGTATCAGTGGGCTCACGAACCAGCTGGCTTCCGACTCGCGTCGCCCATCCTCGACGGCTACCAACTCCTTACGGCCCTGCTCGGTGACACCGATGATCACCAGCAGGCACAGGCGGTCATCCATTCGAACGTTGCTGTAGACGCCGTCTGCCCACCAGTAGATGTAGCGCTGCTCTGATAGGCCTCGCTTCTGCCACTCTGTATGCTCGGTTCTGATAGGATCTACGAGAGCGCCCAGGTGAGAATCAAGGAGGTGAAAGCAATCCTAGAGGGCGACCCTGCGTTGGCCGAACTTCATTGTAAGCGTGCCGCCGAACTAAAAATCAACCATATTGTCGCGTTAGGCGGACATGTCCCGCACTTCCGCGTAAACTATCAATAATGCGCGCAAATCTAGGCATCCAGATGCCGCGGATTTAAAGGACATCATTGATGACCTGGAGAAGCCCCTGCAGCTCGGCTTCAACCGCTTGCTCGTTTAGCCACGCTCCTCAAGACCTCGGACAACGGATCGGCGCTGTGCTCTGGACGTGCCAGGTCAGTAATACGAACACCCTACTTTATAACATTGTAATACTAGCAACACTAGCCAAAGGTACCTCAGGATGACATCAGAAAACTCTCGCGTGACAGCCGTGCAATCATCGTCGCAACTATCTAAAGAGGACTGGATATGGGCGGCGCTGAGGAAGCTTGCGAGTAAGGGCGTCGCAGATATCAAAGTTGAAGTTCTCGCACGCGAGTTGGGCGTAACAAAAGGGAGTTTCTATTGGCATTTTGAGAACAAAGAGGCGCTGCTGAAGGAGACGCTATCATTTTGGCAAACCAAGTTTACACATGAAGTTGCCGAGCTTGCTGCGGCCACCATCGAAACCCCCGAGAAGCGAATTCGCTTCCTTTATAAATTGACAACTGAAGATCGGGATGAGATTCCCGGAGGAAGGGTAGAATTTGCTTTACGGGAGTGGTCCAGAAGATCAGAGGTGGCCAGACGGGCTATCGCTGAAGTAGACATCGAACGAACCAGGGTCCTGGCGAACAGCTATGCCGACATGGGCGTCCCGCGGTCACGAGCAGACAGAATGGCCATGTTACTTATGTCTCACATTATCGGGATAAATATGATGCACAGCGATCTCAATGACAAAGCTATGAAGCAGCAAAGAGACGACATTTTCGAGCTGTTGATGATCTACGCCAAAATGGAGCGAGTGAAGCCATAGTACTGATATGGCCTTTTTCTGTTACTAACGTTATCGAAAGTAATGTCACTCGATAATGTATCGACATTCTGGTTGTCGGAAAAAGGAGCTCACGATGTCCGGTAGTTTCTGCAGCCTTCGCAACGCGCTAATGGCCAGCCGCTTCATGTGCTCTTTGATCCTGCCCACCAATGATGGACACCCTGTTAAGCGAGTAAACTACGCGACAGAGGTGACTCATGACCAAGCAGACAGGATCCAAGAAAACCACCCGGAAGCAGTACTCGCCTGAGTTCCGGAAGGAAGCGTTGGCACTGGCCGAGAAGGTCGGCATAGCCAAGGCAGCCAAGGAGCTCGGGCTCCACGACTCGCAGCTATATGGATGGAGGGCCAAGGCGCGTGTACGGCAGAGCCAGAGTGAGCTGGAGCAGAGCCAGGCCGCCGAGATAGCCCGCCTGAAGCGCAAGCTGGCCGAACAGGAAGAGGAGCTGGCCATCGTAAAAAAGGCGGCTGTTGAATGCCGCCCAAAATTGACCCACCCGAGGGGGTAATTTCCATCCAAAACTGACCCACTGAATCAGCTACTCTGCTCATTTTTTGAGCGGGGTGCGAAGGAGTGATCACAGTGGGCATGTTAGCCAAGATCCGGCGGATGTATTTCCGCGACCATATCCCCCTGCGCGAGATTGCGCGTCAAACCGGCTTATCCAGAAACACGATCAGACACTGGCTGCGCCACAACGAGATGCGTGAGCCCGCGTATCCGGCCCGCAAGGCGTCCAGCATCCTCGATCCCTACAAGGAGCAGCTGGCCACCTGGCTGCGCTCCGACAGCCACCGCCCCAAACGGGACCGGCGGACCGCCAAAGTGCTGTTCCAGCTGCTGCAGGCCCGGGGCTATCCCGGCGGCTATGCCCGTGTCGCCATTTTCGCCAAGCGATGGCGTGAAGCTGGTGGGGCCTCTCCCAGCCGGCAGGCCTTTGTTCCTCTACGCTTTGCGCCCGGCGAAGCCTTCCAGTTCGACTGGAGCTGCGAGTATCTGGTGATCGCCGGGATTCGACGACGCCTGGAGGTCGCCCATATCAAACTGGCCCACAGCCGCACCTTCCTCCTGGTGGCTTATCCCCTGCAATCCCACGAGATGCTGTTCGATGCTCATGCCCGGGCCTTTGCAGCCTTTGGCGGTGTACCCAGACGCGGCATCTACGACAACATGAAGACGGCGGTGGACAAGGTCGGTCGTGGCAAGGAACGCACCGTCAATGCCCGGTTCCAGGCGATGACCGGCCATTACCTGTTCGAGCCCGAGTTCTGTAATCGTGCCGCAGGCTGGGAGAAGGGAATCGTCGAGAAGAACGTACAGGACCGCCGTCGGCAACTGTGGGCCAACGCCAACGCCCGCACCTGGCCTTCACTGACGGCACTGAACGACTGGTTGGCCAGCGAGTGCCGTGCGGCATGGGCGAACATGCGCCACCCGGAATGCCCGGACCTGACCCTGCTCTCGGTACTGGAGGATGAGCAGCCGCACCTCATGCCTAACCCGCAGCCGTTTGATGGCTACATCGAACAGCCAGTGCGGGTGTCGCCCACCGCCCTGGTTCACTACCAGCGCTGTCGGTACAGCGTGCCGGCAGAGCTGGCACACCAGGTGATTAGCCTGCGGGTGTATCCCTGGGCGCTGGTGCTGGTTGCCGAAGGCGAGGAGGTGGCCAGGCATCGTCGGTGCTTTGAACGACACCAGACGCTCTACGACTGGCAGCATTACGTGGGTGTGCTGCAGCGCAAGCCGGGCGCCCTGCGCAACGGCGCACCGTTCACTGAGATGCCCGAGCGTCTCAAGACCCTCCAGCGGCACCTCCTGCGCCACGAGGGGGGTGACCGGGTCATGGCGCAGGTACTTGCCGCCGTGGTATCTGAAGGATTGGAGCCTGTACTGGTGGCCGTGGAGCTCGCTCTCGAGTCCGGCAATATCAGCGGCGACCACGTGTTGAACGTGCTGGCCCGGCTGCAATCACCGCAGTTGCCCCACGCGCCTGTAGAGACCTCGATAACCCTGGCGGAGGAGCCCCGGGCGAACGTGCATCGCTACGATCACCTGCGTACCGCCACGACCGAGGAGGTGCACCATGTCGAATGATCTGATCGCCCAGCTGAAGGCGCTCAAACTGCACGGCATGGCGCAGACCCTGCCGGAGTTGATGGCCAAGGCACGCAGTCATGCCCTGGATGCGGAGCAGATGCTCCACGAGCTGCTGGCCGCGGAATCCGCGGAGCGGGAAGTCAAATCCCTGGCCTACCAGATGAAGGCGGCCCGCTTCCCGGCACACCGTGACCTGGCGGGCTTCGACTTTACCCAGGCGCGGGTGGATGAGGTGCTCGTTCGACGCCTGCACAGCGGCGAGTTCCTGAGTAGCGCCCAGAACGCAGTGCTGATCGGCGGCCCGGGCACCGGCAAGACCCACCTGGCGACCGCTATTGGTGTGGAAGCCATCCAGCACCATCAGCGCCGGGTGCGCTTCCTCTCCACGGTAGAGCTGGTCAATGCGCTGGAACTGGAAAAGGCCGCCGGCAAACAGGGGCAGCTGGCTTACCGACTCAGCCATGTGGATCTGGTGATCCTGGACGAGTTGGGGTACCTGCCCTTCAGTCAGGCCGGCGGGGCCTTGTTGTTCCACCTGCTCTCCAAGCTGTACGAACGCACCAGCGTCATGATCACCACCAACCTGGGCTTTGCCGAATAGGCCAGCGTGTTCGGCGACGCCAAGATGACCACGGCCCTGCTGGATCGACTCACCCACCACTGCCACATCGTGGAAACAGGCAATGAATCCTGGCGCTTCCGCCACAGCCTGGCCAGCGGTCACAACAAGCGACGAAAATCCATCTCGACACAACCTGATGAAGGAGGAGACACCCCCGAAAAGACAGACTTATCCACAGATGCCTAGGTATACTGGGCACCCATAACCCGGGTCAGAATTGGATGGAAACCCCGGGTCAGTTTTGAGTGGCAACCAACAAGCGGATGCCACCGACCGCGAAAACACCACACTGTTTGAATCACACCAGCGGCCTGCACCGCAGCATCGCTGCGCCCGCCTTTTGTAAATTGCGCGTTTGAAGCCCGCAGAACTTCCCCGCGCACAGCGGTTCATTGCAAAAATCACCCGTAGGCTCGGAAAACCGGTCCTGACGCGAGCGGGATTGTCGGTCAGCGCCATCATGCGCGGACTATCGGCAGGCAAGTCACGGATTCAGGTTTACTTTTCCAATCAGCCTATATAGGATTGATCCATACGCTATGGTATCGTTTTGGAGGCTCAAATAGTGAGATGGCTGGAAAATCAAGTCGTGGTGATAACGGGATGCGCCTCGGGCATTGGATGGTCCGTGGCTGAGAGATTTTCAAGGGAAGGGGCGATAGTGGTTTGCCTCGACCGCAACAAAGAGGGGCTACAATCGCTTAAAAGCGTATTGGTTAATGACTCTTTGGTTGCTCACGGCGACGCTTCTAACCACGAATTTCTTTCCAGCGCATTCGCTGACGCCAGGCGTGAATTCGGTCGAATCGACTGTGTCATCGGTAACGTAGGTGTGTTTGATTGGCATAAACGACTCGATAAGATGTCGGCCGAACAGCTTGCCGGTGCTCAGCAAGAAATCTTCACCACTAATGTATTCTCGCAGCTGATATTGGCTCGGGAGGCCTATCAGGATTTGAGGCGCTCTAAGGGCTCGCTAATCCTCACCTGCTCGACAGCTAGCTTTCGAGGCGGATGTGGTGGCTCTCTATATACGGCTAGCAAGTTCGCAGTACGCGGGCTCGTCATGCAATTATCCAAAGAGTGGGCGCCTGAAGTGAGAGTTAATGGGGTTGCACCTGGCGGCACAAATACCTCGCTCTCGGGCATTGCTACCTTTGGGACTTCGGGTCGGTCTGTCTCTGGTGACCCGAAAGTACTTGAAGCTATCAGTGCTGCAACTCCTCTGGGATTTGCCGCAAACCCACAAGACCATTCGGGGATCTATCTTTTGTTGGCTTCAAATGAGAACTCTCGGGCGATGACCGGAAGTGTAATTCTGAGCGATGGGGGGCTTGTAGCTAGCGTATGAGGAGTCAAAAAGCAGTGGTGGAAAGCGAGGCACTTTGAAATGCTTAAAAGTAAGATAGTATATTTCGGTGATCGACTCTACGACGCAATGAGAAACAAGATTCCCATTGATCCTTTGACTGATCAATGCCCGGATATTTCGGTCGAAGATGCCTACCAAATACAACAAAGGATGGTTTCGCATAGATTAGGCGACGGCGAAAAAATCATCGGAAAAAAAATCGGTGTCACCAGTAGAGTTGTGCAAGCGCTGATCGGGTTTAATCAGCCCGATTTTGGCCAGCTCACTTCTGGAATGCTGTACCACGAGGACGACGATATTTCACTCGATCATCTAATTTCACCGCGGGCGGAAGCTGAAGTCGCTTTTGTTCTCAAACATGACCTGATTGGTCCGGGCGTAACGGCAGTGGATGTGATCGCTGCCACTGATTATGTGACGTCGTGCTTCGAAATTGTTGACTCGCGCATTAAAAACTGGAACATTTCGATTCAAGATACCGTAGCAGACAACGCCTCATGCGGGATATTTGTACTCGGCCAAAATAGAACCAGAATAACAGATGTCGACCTCACATTGTCGGGAATGGTGCTGGAACGCAACGGTCACCTGGAGGCCACCGCTGCGGGCGCCGCAGTCCAGGGTGGTCCCGTTAATGCAGTGGTCTGGCTTGCAAACACGCTTGGCAGACTCGGACTGCCCTTTAAAAAAGGTGAAATAATCCTATCCGGATCACAGTCTTCGCTTATTCCAGCAGTTGCGGGTGATACCCTTCGCTGTACAGCAGGCGGTGTGGGAAGCTGCCAAATCACATTTTCAAAGTAGGAGTATTTCCAAGAATGCTCAAGACGACATTTTCGGACCAACTGCTGACAAGTTTAGCCAGTTCCGCGCCGTTTATCTTAGACCAGCCAACCAGAGTTGAGCTGGGCAAGCTTACAGAAGATGAGCTTTACCATCTCCAGAAGTTAATTCTGGATCATTGCGCAGACCCTGAATGCAGACTCACTGGTTACATGGCAATTCCAACCCGCGACACAAGCTACCGACGGGGTAGTGAATGTGCTTGTAGCTTCGGTCGACTAACGAGTTGCATGTCTAGGCCAGAAAACTCGAAGTTCCCCCTGCCTGTGCGTGAACCAAGTGTAGTGCAAGTTCACCTGGGTCTAGTTCTTGGGGAATCACTGCCGCTGCAGACGCATCAACCAGCTGAGCTCCTGAGGTCGCTTGCATTCGCTACTCCGGTAGTTACGGTTGTAGATCCTCGTTATTACGAGGAGGATATCGATGCATCGTTGACTATTGCTAAAAACCTCGGCGTTATTTTCTACGTGTCTGGCGGAAAACCTGTATCTCTGGATCTAGTCAAGCTGCGCACATCAGGGGTTGTCGTCGAAATCAACGGCGAGATCGAGGCTTTAGGCGCTGGTGCGTCGCCGTTCAATGACCCACTTTATTCACTAGCGGAATTCCTGGAAAAACGCCTTCATCCCGGGGGAGTCTTGGATGCAGGATCAATGATCCTAAGTGGCCCGTTGGCCCCACATGTTACCGTCAAGGCGGGTGATGTCGTCAACGTTCGCTGCCAGCATATGGGCAGCGTGTCCTTTGTTCTTGAGGCGTAACAAGTGGGTAAAAAACCGGGCGCTTTATAAAGGAAGAAAATGTGTTAATAACTGCGTCTCACATGCCGCCGCCAGCAGGAGCATTTAGGCATGTATGCGATCGCCACAACACAAGAGAGGACTGAATTATGCGTAAGATTAAATGTGCCTTGATAGGGTCAGGAAATATAGGTACCGACCTCATGTATAAGCTGAAGAGAAGTGCTCTGCTCGATCCAGTCTGGATGGTCGGGATAGATGCGCAATCGAAAGGTCTCTCGCTTGCAAAAGAAATGGGCTTGAAAACAACGTCGGGTGGCGTTGGTGAATTATTGGATCATGTCGTAAAGGATGAAATCAAAATAGCCTTCGACGCGACATCTGCTTATTGTCATGAGGAAAACTCACGCCAGCTCAACGCGTTAGGCGTTTTCATGATAGACCTGACCCCAGCAGCCATCGGTCCACTATGCGTTCCGCCAGTAAACCTTCACAAGATAGGCGATACGATGAACGTCAACATGATATCGTGCGCGGGTCAGGCCACTATTCCGATCGTCAGTGCTGTCTCCCATGTCCAAAACGTTGACTATGCAGAAATTGTATCAAGCCTTGCCTCCGCATCTATAGGGCCAGGCACCAGATCGAATCTCGATGAGTTTACTTGCACAACGTCGAATGCCATTTGCGCTTTAGGTGGAGCAAAAAGGGGTAAGGCCCTCGCGGTTATCAATCCGGCCGAGCCACCCATGATCATGCGAAATACAATTTACTGTCTTACCTCCGAGCCTCCAGATGAAGCCAGGATCAACGACGCTATTTTCGCAATTATTGGGGAGGTGCAGAGCTATGTCCCTGGGTACCGACTTGTCAACGGCCCGGTCTACGAAGGTAATAAAATTGCTGTTTTCATGGAGGTTGAAGGCCTGGGCGACTATCTTCCGAAATACGCGGGTAATTTGGATATTATGACGGCATCCGCCTGTCGAACCGCTGAACTTGTCGCCGAGAAGTACAT
Organism: Haliea atlantica; assembly: GCF_054779855.1. Taxonomy (NCBI): domain Bacteria; kingdom Pseudomonadati; phylum Pseudomonadota; class Gammaproteobacteria; order Cellvibrionales; family Halieaceae; genus Haliea; species Haliea atlantica. Next base: position 10,478 of record NZ_BAAGXL010000016.1, read on the forward strand.
CGCAGAAGATACCAAGTACCAAAGGGAGGTGCTCTAATGATGAATGATTCGAATCTCAGCGGCCGTCATATAGTGGTACATGACATGTGTCTTCGAGACGGAATGCATGCAAAGCAAGAGCAAATTTCAGTGGAGGAAATGGCATTGGTTGCAACTGCACTCCAAGATGCTGGCGTGCCATGGATACAGGTCTCGCACGGCGCCGGGCTTGGAGGTAACTCTCTTCAACATGGATTTGCGCCAGTCAGCAATGAAGAATACTGGGATAATGTCAGCTCGGTTCTTACCAAAACTCGGATGTCTGTACTCCTAATCCCTGGCCTCGGAACCATGGACGAACTACGTTCGGCACATAGGCATGGCGTGACCGGTGTTCACATTGCAACGCACTGCACGGAGGCGGATACGTCTCCTCAGCACATAGCGTGTGCACGCGAGCTCGGCATGGACACCACCGGCTTTTTGATGATGGCTCACCTTAACTCCCCTAAAGGCCTGGCAGAACAGGCCAAACTGATGGAGTCATACGGCGCGCAGACGGTTTACATTACGGACTCTGCAGGTTATATGCTTCCGCGTGACGTTTTCAAAGCGGTTTCCGCTCTCAGGGATAGGCTTGATGGCGAGACCGAAATCGGGTTCCACGGTCATAATAATCTTGGTATGGGCATCAGTAACTCGCTCGCGGCCATTGAAGCGGGTGCCAGCCGGATTGACGGTTCTGTCGGTGGTCTCGGGGCGGGCGCGGGGAACACGCCGCTCGAAGTGTTCACTGCTGTGTGTGATCGTATGGGCATAGTGACAGGCTGTGATCTTTTTCAACTCATGGATGTTGCTGAAGATATCATTTTGCCCATGATGGACCACCTTGTACGGATTGATCGCTCCTCGCTCACGCTCGGCTATGCCGGTGTTTATTCCACGTTTCTATTGCACGCCAACCGTATAGGCGAGAAGTACGGCATCTCTTCACGCGACATTCTTGTCGAACTGGGACGGAGAAAAATGATAGGCGGGCAGGAAGACATGATTGAAGACACCGCGCTAGATTTGGCGAAAAGGCTTAGTGGTTAGGGATTTGGATAGAAATATCGCCAGAAATGTCTAGCTAGCGTATTGCTGCGTAGTTAATCGGAGTTTTTTTAGGGAACCTCTGAATAGTGGTCCAATTATTCCCGCCAGTGCTTGAAAAAAGGCTCGCCAACGATGACGAAGGCAAGTTCGCGCCATTTTGGGTCGGGATCCGCTCTTTTGAGTGACCTATCCGGCCCTTTGGCGTATGTCAGGCGAAATTTGCCTGCAAGCCTTCCGTCGCTTTCTTGAGAAGCGTCTTCCCCCCCGTCGCTAGATTAACCAGGGCAAAGGAGACAATCAGATGGTCGGTATTCTTGATCAACCCGCAGCAGTGCACCTTGGTAAAGCCAGCGCGGCGTTTCGTGACGCCAAAGGGATGTTCAGCGCTGGCGCGCACTTCGTATTTGTTGCGGTCTTTGCACTTTCTCTGTGCGCTCAGCGGGTGATGCTTGTGGCCTTTCGGGTTGGTAAAATCCTGCGCCCTCGGCGCGACGACCTGCGCGATGCGCTCTGTCTTGCCGGAGTAGGCCGAATCCCCCCATACCGGGGTCTCGTCTCCGTACAGCGGGTCCTCGACAACAACCGAGTCGTGGACATTCGCCGATGCAGCCACCACGCCGGGACCAGCTTGGTCTTACTGTCCACCCTGATGTGCGCCCTCATGCCAAAAAATCATTGGTTGCCCTTGCGGATGGAGCGCATGTCCGGGTTCCTGGCCTTGGACTGTTCAAGCCTTCCGTCAGCGTGGGTTGTCGCATGCTTAGTGATTCGCGACGCTGTTTGAATGAACAACCGAATTACCGCAAAACATTGCGGACGGATTAATCAGAGCTTGCTTGATTGAAGCAGTGGGTCGTAGCACACAATGAAGATCCCAAGGCCTTTAACACGGCAAAAGCCAAAGACATCCTGTAGAAGGTTGTCTGCGCAAACAAGCGGTTAAGTTCCAATCGGAATGACGCCACTACACTAGTTGGTCTGAGCCTAACGGTTCCACTTTGAACTGAGCAATGCGCGACGGCTGGCCCCGTTCTGCGCTTTGTTAACAACCTGTGAGGCATTTTATGAGTTCCCTTTTACAGAATTTGCGCATTCCCGCCTTTCAGGCACCCATGTTCCTACAGTCTGGACCTGAGATGGTGATTGCCAGTTGCAGAGCGGGTGTCCTGGGAAGTTTTCCATCGCTCAATGCTCGAACAGTAGAGGAGTTGGAGGAATGGTTTCAACAGATCACCGCATCCATACGATTAGAGGAGGATGCCCCATGGGCTGTTAATCTAGTGATGCACCACTCCAACTCCCGACGTGAACAGGACCTTGCACTCGCAATTGAATATAATGCGCCGTTGGTGATCTCGAGTTTGGGCAGCCCGAGGGATGCTATCGACGCAGTCCATAGCTATGGCGGCCTCGTCTACGCAGACGTGACTACCACTCGTTTCGCCAAGAAGGCGATCGATAGCGGAGCAGATGGTCTGGTACTCGTGGCTGCAGGTGCGGGAGGTCACACTGGAGAGTTATCGGGCTTCGCCTTTGTCGAAGAGGTCCGGAGCTTCTGGGACGGTCCCATAGTACTTGCGGGCGGTATATCGTCCGGGCGTGCAATCCGTGCCGCCGAAGTGCTAGGTGCCAACTACGCATATCTTGGCACCAGATTTATCACCACAATTGAGAGTATGGCTGTAGACGAATATAAACAGATGGTTGTGGATTCCTTGGGCGAAGATATTGTCTGTTCCGCAGCCCTGACCGGCGTTAAAGCCAACTGGTTACGAGACAGCCTCCTCAAAGCAGGCTATGATCCCGACGATATGTCAGCACCACCAGGCCGCGTCAACATAGAGAATTCCGTCTCTGATGCCAAACGCTGGCGGGACGTGTGGGCGGCAGGTCACGGCGTGGGCGCGATCAACGAAATACTGTCCATAAGCGAGCTAGTGAAACGTATGGAGAGAGAGTATCGGCTTGCATGCGAGGGAATCGACACGCTAGCTAGTGCCCGCCCATAAACAGGTAACTCACTGAAAACATCGGAAAAGTTTCTAATGAAGTACTAAAAAGGGTCTTGAGATTTTGTAGAATTGTTGGCTCTTCAGGAAAATTTGTGGGTAAAAAAATAGCCCGGCGTGACCGGAAAACGACCAAAAGCAGGCTGAACAGGGGAGAGTGCATCCTGCCTCCGAACTCTGTAAAGATACAAGTGCGAACAAGTATCGAACCGAGAAGGAAGAGCAGGATGCACCTCAAGACTATCCTGAATCGCGTGCAGAATTTCAAATCTTTCGTGTACGGCCCGGTGCGCTGGGTGGAAGACGCCAGCGAACCGACGATCGAGGCAGAGCTGCGCCCCCGGGCCAATGCGGGCCATCTGCTCGGCCTGCGGCCGCCGAGGACCAGGCTATGACACACTGCCGCTGCGCCGCTTTGAGTTTATCCCGATGTGGGGTATCAAGGTGTTCTTCGTCTACGCCCCGCGCCGGGTGAGCTGCCGGCGCTGTGGTATTCGGGTAGAGCGAATGCCTTGGGCAGCGGGCAAGCATCAGCTGATCGAAACCTATGCCTGGTTTCTGGCGGGCTGGGCCATCCGGGTTCGACAGTGGGCGCCCAAAATTGCTCATTTTCGAGGGGTCGGGTCTAATAAAATCAGTCACTTAGGGTTCAGAAATTGATAATTGCTTGTAGTGGCACGTTTTTATTTTCAGAGGTTTTATTGTCAGTCTATTGACAGATATTTTGTCTGGGCTATCGTAATGGCATGTTTGTAAGCGGTAATTAAACCACGGGGTATACGGCGGCCAAGCACTCTGGCAGGGATGAACCGCGCTGTACTATTTTAACTTCTGCGGGGCGATGTCGACCAGGTTACCCCTCGCCACGTCTTTGATCGGCGAGAGCAAGTGCGGGGAGATGTTCCAGCGTTGCCCGTTGTCGGTTATCACGGTCACCGTCTTGCGGTTGAACTTCATGAGGGTGCCGGTCAGGCGCGCACCCTGTGGGGACTCGAAGCTGACCCGGGCGCCCGGGTGGAACTGCATCATGGACTGGTGTGCCTGCAACGATTCCAGCATCTTCAGGCGTTCAACAATCCGGTGGTTCAGTGCCACCAATTCATCGGCATTCAGGTGGTCAATCTCGATACTCATGCGGTTCTCCCATGCCAGGGCAGCAGCGCTTCGATCTCCTCGATAGTTGTGGCCCGAGGCAACTGGGTGTAGACGTTGCGCAGGTAGGCGTAAGGTTCGAGGTCGTTGGCTTTCGCCGTCTCGATCAGTGAATACAGGTTGGCGCTGGCGTTCACCCCTGCCACCGAGTCACTGAACATCCAGTTTTTGCGACCTGTGACGAACGGCCGGATCGCGTTCTCGGCCAGGTTGTTGTCGATCTCCAGACGACCATCTTCCAAGTAGACTACCAGCTTGTCCCCCCGAGTTCGACAGCAAACAACGTAACTCCTTGATTTCATTGAGTGCCGTTTTCAAAAT
>NZ_BAAGXL010000017.1:0-178157 GCF_054779855.1 Haliea atlantica
CAGTAAATACGGGGCCTTCAACGGTTTTTGCAGTATTTGGAGGCAAAATCCCTAGGACCCCCCTCTCGAATACATTTGTGCCACCATGCTTCCAACTCGGCCTGCATCCCTGAATGGTTTCCTTTCAATGCCAATACATAGTCAGCTTTGGCCTGAATAATTTGTTGAGCAATCGCTTGCTGGCAACCCATTGCATCTAACGTGATAATACAACTCTCTATATCTAATAGACTTAATAGCTCGGGTATCGCGGTAATCTCATTACTTTTTTCACTCGTGGCTTTTTGACCAAGGACAAGCTGGTGTGCACAACACCACGCACTGACTGAATGGAGTGGATTGCGCCTATGACGAGTATCAAAGGTGCGTCGGGCTGTTTTTCCATCAATAGCAATGACCTCACAATTCGTGACATCAATGAGCCCATTTATCCATTTTTGAAAAGCCTGCTCCACCTCTTCTGGCTTTAGTCTGCACAGCACGCGAGCAATAGTATCGTGTCGAGGAATACCTGATGTAAACGGACGAAACTTGCGTAACCAATCCAGTTTGTGTTTACCAAATATTTCAATGTCTTCCCAACCTTCAGCGCCTGATATCACAGCACTTAGCGTGAGAAACAAAATATCGAGTAGGTCGTACTTCTTGCAGCGTTCTATTCGTGGATCAACAATATGAGCACAGCTTGAAATGAACGTCGGTGGTATCATGGTCAGTTCTCGGCGAGTTTTCTTACCTGATCTGATCATCGACTACACAATAAGTTCAAATTAAAACGATCTTGCCGTGGGCATCAAGCCACTTGCTGCGAGAACACTTGCCTTGCCACCGAGTTTGGCCGTGACGGTCTACGCCGTGCACGTAAAACACTGACTTGGCAATATCAACTCCGACGCGGATAGTATTCATTTGGGCTTTTCCTCATCTTTATGATGGTTGACTAATCACTCACCATTTTGGCACGTAGATGCCGGTTAGGTGAGGAGGAGTCCATCCCATTGCTTACGTTTTACCCTGACCGGGATCCGTCGCATGCCCGACATGCCGTTGTGCCTGGCAGTCAGGTGAGCAGCGACGGACTCGGGAGCTTCCGGGCCTTCGATGCGTCTACCTACCCTCATGTGCGCCATATCACCGGCGGTGGGCGTGCCAGCGTGGCGAACCCGGAGTTCAACTCGGTCAACACGCTGCTCGGTAACCTCAAGAACCCGATCACCGGTACCTATCATGCTATATGCGGGCAGCACGCCCCGCGCTACCTGGCCGCCGAGCTCGAGTATCGCTTCAATCGGCGCTATGACCTCAAGGCCATGATCCCGCGCTTTCTCACGGCCGCCGCCCGAACGCCGCCGATGCCGTACCGGTTCCTGAGGATGGCTGAGTTTTATGCGTAATCAGGTAATGTCTTGCTCATGCATTCCGCTTCTTTTGGGCGGCCAGCAGATCCAGCGCCACATCCACGATCATGTCTTCCTGGCCACCCACCATGCGGCGTTTGCCCAGTTCCACCAGAATATCCACGGTCTTCAGCCCATACTTCTGCGCCGCCACTTCGGAATGGCGCAGGAAGCTGGAATAGACACCGGCGTAGCCCAGGGCCAGGGTTTCCCGGTCGACACGCACCGGACGGTCCTGCAGCGGGCGCACGATGTCGTCAGCGGCATCCATCAGGGCGTACAGGTCGGTGCCGTGATCCCAGCCCTGTTTATCGAAGGCGGCAATGCACACTTCCAGCGGCGCGTTACCGGCGCCGGCACCCATACCAGCCAGGCTGGCGTCAACACGGTCACAGCCTTCTTCCACCGCCACCATCGAGTTGGCCACACCCAGCGCCAGGTTATGGTGGGCGTGGATGCCGGTTTCGGTTTCCGGTTTCAGGACGTCTTTGAGCGCCCGGAAGCGGTCGCGGATGTCGTTCATGTTCATGGCACCGCCGGAGTCCACCACGTACAGACAGGTGGCGCCGTAGCTTTCCATCAGCTTGGCCTGCTCGGCCAGACCTTGCGGGGTCTGCATGTGGCTCATCATCAGGAAGCCGACGGTGTCCATACCCAGCTTTCTTGCGTGTTCGATGTGCTGCCTGGAGACATCGGCTTCGGTGCAGTGGGTAGCCACCCGCACGATGCGGGCACCGGCTTTGTAGGCGTTGTCCAGGTCGTGAACAGTGCCGATGCCGGGCAACAGCAGGGTGGCGATTTTGGCGTGTTCGATGACTTCGGCCACCGCTTCGATCCACTCCAGGTCGGTGTGGGCACCAAAGCCGTAGTTGAAGCTGGAGCCTTGCAGGCCGTCACCGTGGGCGACTTCGATGGAATCGACTTTGGCCTTGTCCAGCGCCCGTGCAATGCCCTGCACGTTCTTGATGGAGTACTGGTGACGGATGGCGTGGCTGCCGTCCCGCAGGGTCACGTCGGAGATGTAGAGTTTCTTGCCGGGATTGAATGTCATTGTTCGTTCCTCCTCAGTTGACCAGCGATTCGGCGATGCGCTCGGCGGTGCCGAGAGCCGCGGAGGTCATGATGTCCAGATTGCCGGCATAGGCCGGCAGGTAATGGGCGGCGCCCTCCACTTCCAGGAAGATCGAGGTCTTTAGACCGCTGAAGCGGCCCAGGCCCGGGACGTTCATGGGCTGGTCTTCGGGAATATCGTCGAACTGTACTTTCTGCTTGAGGCGATAACCGGGCACGTAGCTGTTGACGGCCTTGACCATTTCTTCCACCGAGGCTTCCACTTCCGCCTGGTCGGCGGCATCGGAGAGCACGTAGACGGTGTCCCGCATCAGCAGGGGCGGTTCGGCCGGATTGAGGATGATGATGGCCTTGCCCTTCTGGGCGCCGCCCACCACTTCGATGGCCTTGGAGGTGGTTTCGGTGAACTCGTCGATGTTGGCACGGGTGCCGGGACCAGCCGATTTACTGGAAATGGACGCCACGATTTCGGCGTAGTGCACTTTCGCCACGCGGGAGACCGCCGCCACCATCGGGATGGTCGCCTGGCCACCGCAGGTGACCATGTTGACGTTGCCTTCGTGCAGGTTCTGTTCCAGGTTCACCACCGGGACGCAGTAGGGGCCGATGGCCGCCGGCGTCAGGTCGATGATCTTGATGTTTTCCTTGTGGCCCCGCAGGAACACTTCGTTGTGGCGGTGGGCGCCGGCGGAGGTGGCATCAAACACGATATCGATGTCGGCAAACTCCGGCATTTTCACCAGGCCATCCACACCTTCGTGGGTAGTGGCGACGCCCATGCGGTTGGCGCGGGCCAGGCCGTCGGATTCCGGGTCGATACCGACCATGGCACCCATTTCAATATGTTTACCGTTGCGCAGGATTTTGATCATCAGATCGGTGCCGATGTTGCCCGAGCCGATGATGGCTGCTTTGATTTTCTTACTCATGACTCTTTCCTGTTGCTTATATCAATCGAACCGCACGGAGCAGCTTCCAATACCCGCCAGCGTCATCCGCAAATTGTCACCCGCATTGACCGGCACCATGGCGGACAAAGCGCCGGACAAAATGACTTCACCGGCCTTTAGCGACATTCCAAGCTGGCCAAGGGTGTTGGCCAACCAGGCAACCGCAATCGCCGGGGACCCCATGGAGGCTGCACCTGCCCCCGTACCCACGATCCGGCCGTTTTTTTCCAGCACCATACCGGTTGTGAACAGGTCCAGATTACGGGGATCCACCAGGCGATCACCAAGTACGAACACGCCACACGACGCGTTATCCGCGATCGTGTCCTGAATCCGAATCTTCCAGTCGCGAATTCGTGAATCCACAATCTCAAAACACGCCATCACACCTTCGGTGGCTCTGTGCACATCAGCGACGGTGACACCGGGACCGTTCAGATCCCGCTTCAGAACAAAGGCGATTTCACCTTCCGCTTTCGGTTGGATCAGAGATTTCATGGCAATCGACTCGCCCTGGTTGATCACCATGCGGTCCGTCAGCTGGCCAAAATCGGGTTGATTCACACCCAGCATGTCCATGACAGCCTGACTGGTAACGCCTATTTTTTTTCCAATAACTCGCTCACCTAGCGCTAACCTCTTAGCAAGAAATAGTTTCTGTATTTGGTATGCATCTTGGACGGTTAGCTCTGGATATCGATCCGTAATACTCTGTATCGGCGTAGAGCTCTGGTACGCAGAAAAAAGTTCCTTTGCAATCCTGTCACTGGTACTAGAACACATATTTATTCTTCACCCCTCATTTCCTCGCCTGAAGAAATTTGATTTCAAATCGGCGCCTTCAATAACTGCATCAATACAAATCCGAATTATTATTAACGCTTGCATTAAAGGCACCCGATTCTATCTACCCACAAAATTCAGCATACTACTCGTTGATCTCATTAAAGAAGTCAGCTACGAGACGGTTGAATCGATCTGTATGTTCAATTTGTGTCCAATGCCCACAGCGACCGAAAACATGCAACTGCGCACGATCTATGACTTCAGCCAAGTGCAAGCTGCTGGATAACGGGACAACCCGATCCTCTCTTCCATGAATAATCAATGTCTCATTGGAGAGACTTTTAAGCTCTTCATCAGAGCTAGCCAACGAGTCTATCCACCGCTGGCGCGGGGCAGGGAACATGCTTGCGAATGACTCCTGAACCCCAGGGCGAATACTTGCTTTATATCGCACCTCTGCTAATTCATCGCTCACCAGGGAACGGTCATAAGCGAAGAGATCGAGAAGCTTGCGCATATTCTCTATAGACGGTTGGTAACCCCAGACTGCATCCAGGCCCTCTGTGAGCTTGAACTTAGTGCCAGCTGCGCCCATCAGGACCAAACGACCCACTCGCTCCGGATACCTCAGAGCGGTAGCAATCGCGAGCCCCCCCCCAAAAGAATTACCTACGATGTGAGCCTTTTGAATATCCAGAGCGTCCATAACACCGATGATGTGCTGGACCCAATTATCCAGGGAAAACTCATAGCCTTCAGGTTGTTCGGTATAGCCAAAGCCAACCATATCCGGCGCAATTACACGATAGAACTGGCTTAGATAGGGAATATTCAGACGCCAGTTGGCGTAGGCCGTCACACCCGGTCCAGAGCCGTGAACCAGAATGACTGGGTATCCTTCTCCAACGTCGTGGTAATTGGTTTGGATACCTGCCGCCACAATGCTCTTGCCGATTTCAGGGTTTGTCATCTCTCAATCCTCATTTTTCGAAATATTGGGTCACTATGTTTCTGCAGGCGTGCTTACCCCGGTAAAAAGCAGGGGGTTAAAACTTGTAGGTGTATGCAAAACCCAAACTATCTTGGGAATGTTTAACCTCTATAGGATCAGAGGTATTGGGCAGTCTGGAGTTGGTCATTGTCTCTTCGAACGAATGGGTCCAGGCGAAATCAACCCTACTAGCCTTTGACCATTGATAGGAAAACCCTAACGACCCAAATGTGTTGGGAATTGCCGGAATCACCGCAAGTACAGTACTAGAGCGTAGCGCCTGAGATGCGAATCGTACCCCGCCACGTAGCGTCCACTTTCCTATCATATAGGCGGCACCCAGCGACAGTGTCGTTTGATCTTTGTAATTCTGCGGCAGCAGAATATCGATATTTTTGGCCACTATCCGCCACAAAACCAAGATCGATATCTTCCATCGCATCCTCCCAGAAGATCCGGGAGAGGTCAGCCGCCAGCAACCACTGGCTACCAACCTGGTGGCTTATCCCCAGATTCAATTGAGCGGGTGTTTGAAAATCGCGGATTTTAACCGTTCCAGGTAGCGCGATTTGTCCGGCAACAGCATCGACCGCAGTCAGAACGCCATCCCCTTTCATGTCCTCGATATGGCTCTTCATGGAATAAGCAACCCCTATTCGGGTGTCCGGGCTGTACTTGTAGATCATACCCACTCGCCCCCCAAACCCCCAGGCATCTACACCGCTTGCAACCGGGTGGTTTCTTGAAAAGCTGAAATGCGCGCCGCGAAAGTCAGGCAAACCTCCGAGCACAGGTACAATAGTCCCACTCACACGACCAGACCCCATAAGCGATCCTACCTGGTCCGCCCCCATCAACATTTCAAGGTTCAGGCCTTGCCACAGGGCATCCACGCTGGCCCCTACTATAAGCTGGTCATTAACCTCATAGCTGGCAGCAAACGGGATATTCATGGTAAGCAGCCGACTGGAAGACTCGAGCCCCGTATCAAGCCCCCCGGTGGCACGGGAGAGAAAACCGTCATTACCGTACTCTGTCCCTACCCCACCTTGAGCAAAGGCACCAAAACCAAGCGCCAGGGAGCCATTGCGATAGGTATAGGCCAGCTGCGGCGCAGCATATGGGCCTCGGTTTTTCGAGTGATCTCTGGAGGAGGAGACCTCCCCAGTGGCTTGGTCTTTAACCGAGATGTCAGCAATTACAACATCGAAACCCACATGAACTTCAGAGCCGAGCTCCATTAAAGATAGCGTCGCAGGATTCGTCATCATACCCGCTGCACCCACATCATAAGCAGTTGCAGCTCCGCCCATCGCCGTGGAAATTGGACCATGCCCAACAAATCTGAACACGTCGCTGACCGCCAAGGCATTTCCGGCGGTCATCATCAAGCCAGCTATAACAGATGTTATTTTTATTTTTTCATTCATTTTTATTTTTTCCTTCATTATTATTTTATCTCTACCAATTCCCGTTAGTAGAAGCTGTTATTTTCTTCGTACCGATTTATGCCCCCACATGGCAGTTCGGTTGTGTCTTGTCACCACCCAGGAACAATCATCGACGTCACGAGCACCCCAGCCAAATTCAAGTTCAAACCCGGATGGTGTTTCAGCATAAAATGAGACCATGTGGTCGTTAACGTGACGTCCGATCGTCGCAGTGATCATGCTAGATGTATTGTTGTCACTTTCCTCAGCCTGAAGGTTAGAGTCGGTTAATTTGTCTGACGACCCATCGAGCCGGTCGTAGGCATAACCTACATCATCAAGCGTCAAGGCTTGCAGCAAGAAATGGTGAACCCTCTTGGGTAACGGAGCCTCGGCGATAGCCAGGGTGTGGTGGCGACCATTGCAATGAAGGAAATAACCTCGCACAGTAATATCCGGGCCCATCGCGATGTCGATTACGTCGGATAACTGAAAGCCTAACAGTTCCGTGTAAAACGACAGGCCTTTCTCAATATCTGGAACCGCATAAAAATAATGTCCCGCTCCTTGCTCTCCGGTAACGAACCCGCTGACACCAGCGCTAGAGATAAAAGGCTGCTCAAATAACTCTGTGGCCCCATAGTAAAGCTCCAGGGACATCCCAAATGGATCATTGAATGAGATCAAATCCATCACGCCACGTTTTTCTGCCAGTTCAGTGTCGCCCGTCTTGACCTCAACCCCGGCTTCACGTAGACGTTCCGTCATCAGCCTCAACGCCTTGGGATTGGCCACTTCATAGCCTGCAAATTCGAGGTCGTCAGAGTCACCTTTTTCTATCGCTATTCGCCACTCCCTTGAATCCATACGATATAAGGCTTTCTCATCAGAGCCATTAACCTCCATCAATCCGATTTTCTTGGTGAGATAGGAGCGCCACGCTTGCACATCGCTTACAGAGAACCCCATGTAGCCCAGACTTTTGATACCCATTTATATCTCCTTATTCGATTTATTCGATATTGAGCTTGTCAAGGAGGTCATTACCTCCAGCCACAGAAAAGAGCCCACGGACACCCATCCCACCGTCATAGTTTAACAGTGCACCAGTAGCGGGTGCGGAATCCCCTCTTGTGGCGAAAAACACATAAGCCCCTGTGTACTCATCAACATCGGGCATACGACCGATTGGTAGTATGCTTTTCAACATTTCCCCCAACGGGATTTCAGATATGGATTTCTCGTTCATACCTAATGAACCTGGCCCTGACAGGCTCGTATTCATCCCGCCAACGCCAACACCATTAACGCGTATGTAGGGTGCCAACTCAAATGCAAGTTCACGTACCAGGCCGACAACCGCGTGTTTTGTAGCCGTATATAGAGGTCCACCGCCATTGGGATAAAAGCCCGCATTTGAAATCGTACATATAATGCTGCCACGACTGGCAACGAGAGCCGGTAGGCAAGCCTTTACAGCGAGAATATAGCCCTTTACATTAATCTGAAATAATTCATCAAACGCCTTGTCGATATTATCTTCCGGTAAATCGACAAGAGACATGTTGTAATCCCATATACCCGCATTGGGTATTAACACATCGATTTTTCCAAACGTGTCAACACATTGGGTGGCCGCTCTTTTCAGATCCTCCAAAGAACGCACATCACCGGCAATCGATACCACTGCTTTACCGTGTTCTTGCTCCAGCTGGCGAACTCGATCCGGAGATTTATCGAAAACTGCGACCTTGGCACCTTCCTTAACGAATCTATCTACCAGGGCACGACCCAACCCTGACGCACCCCCGGTAATAAATACTACTTCATCTTGTAATTTCATAAATAGGCTTCCTAATTGGAAATCGTGTAGATCTTCAAAATTAATCTCGCTCGGCGTCGCTATGCCTTAGCCTTCAAAAAGTCCCTCAGACTGAATTGAGGATCAGCCAACTCTGGCGTGGAAACAGGAACACCTCGCGTCACCAGACGGCTTGCAATCGAAAAATCTCGCGGATCATCAATGGCTATGGCCGCTTCCACGCGGTTATCCAGGACCCTGAACAACAGACGGGATTTACTCTGTTCGTTATTGCGCACAACAATTTCGCCTGGGCCGTTAATATCACCTGCCATCTGGAGTCTGTGCCCTGCAATTTCAGTCCAGGAGGTTTGGGTCTGAGGCGAGGGTTGGGGCTTGCCCAACATAGCGAGGGCGGCAGTTTCCGCCTCTATTTGGCTGTTCAGGTATGTCTCAAGTGAGCGCCGCTCACCCGATCTCAGTGGCCAGGCAGCCACATCCCCAGCTGCGAACACTCTGGGATCTGAACTTTTTCCAGTGGCATCGACGAGTACACCACCACCCGGTTGACACTCAATACCGGCTGCGCGAACGAGATCATCGGCCGGCTCGGCCCCGATGCTTACCAGGACGGTGTCAGCTTCTATTCGTCGACCATCAGTGCACACAACCGCACGCACGCGTTCGTCGCCTTCGAAACGCAAGGCATGCGCACTTCTTTCAACCTGAACGCCAATACGTTCCAATTCGTTACGACACCACTTGCCGGTATCACGGCCCAGAACACGTAACAGTAGTTCGTCCCCAGACTCCAGAATGGTGACGCTGGCACCAAGACCACTAGCGGTGGTTGCCACTTCACATCCGATCAGGCCGCCACCAATGATTACCAGGGACTTGGCCGTTGCCAGTGAATCCTTCAGCCTGTTGGCATCTTCGTATGTTCGCAGTGTATGGATGCCCGGCAGATTGCTGCCCTCAGCCTGGATGCGCCTTGCGCGTGACCCCGTTGCCAGGAGTACATAGTCGTAGGGAATGTGGCCGCCGGACTGCAAGCGAACCTGCCGGTTTGCGATATCAATTTCAGTCACCCGCTCCGCCAGATGGAGCGTTATGTTAGCTGACTTACTCCAGTCAGGCCCCAGGATCGCCGCGGGCTCGTTAACTTTTCCCGCCAGGAGCTCCTTGGACAGACACGGTCGATCATAGGCAACACAGGGTTCTTCTCCTATTAGGTGAATCGTCCCCTGATACCCTTCAGTGCGCAGACAGCGAGCCGCAGTTACCCCGGCAAGCCCGGCGCCAATAATAACAATTGATTTACTCATGGCGCATAATACCCGGCGTCAAAATCAACGAGGACATCATCGCCCTCGATTTTTAACGGAAACATTTTGAGCGGATCACATGGAGGTGCCGCTTTTACCTTGCCCGTGCGTACACAGAACTTACCCATATGCAGAGAGCATTCGACGATGTCACCTTCGAGGTAGCCCCCTTCAGATAAGGACCAATCTCCATGAGTACATCTATCCTGTGTCGCGAACAGCTCACCATCGACGTTGAAAATCGCGATAGCTCCCTCGCTACCTTCAACCTTCAGGGCCTCACCAACGGGAATGTCAGATACGTTACATACTACGGAAAATGTCATTATTTTGTTGTCTCCTAACACTTGGTTTGGTTCGCGACTCAACTTTCAGGCAGGAATTGATAAGGTTCACTTATAAAGCTTTCTCCATATATGAGAACTTTATAAGTGAACGACAGGAGCTTTATACCAATCAGAAAAAATGGCTGAGATTATTAGCAGTAATCGTGCTCTGATCGAGTATTATGGTTCGCTGGGCAATCTTGAACCCGAGTCCATTGGTCACACGGTGCAAAATATCTCTGCGCTCACCAACATATATGTCCGTCATACGCTCCAGTCGGTTTCTGTAACAAAGGAACGCGGAACTAACCTCCAACGCGGCAGAATCCTCTGTTTGACGGACGATCACGTTATTGACAATGTGTCGGCTGCGGGAAGGCGGATCCTCGGTCCAGTTTAGGCCTGACAGTCTCCCACGAATTCTTGCCCGTAAGCTCTCATAGTCTTCGTCAAAGTGGGCGTTACCTCCCGGGGGAATGTACTCCAGGGCCTTATCCCGGGAGATATGGCTGGTTCGAATCGGCATCCAGTACCGAACGTCTTCGGTCATCAAAGCCAGCCAGTCCTCGTATTTCTGATAATCAAGCAACTGGGCCTCGCGGTAATAGAATTGTTCCACGGCGTGTTGAAGCTCATGATCAATGGGCTTCAGTGGCCATTCGATCGGTTTAGTAAGATCACTAGATGTCATTTTTTATTCCTTCTATCTACATTAGGTGCTGACATAAGATTGAGCGTTTAAGCAAAGCCAACTCCAGACCTAGGACCAATGCCTTTGGAATTCGGCCAGATTAATAGCCACCAAGACTGAGTTGATCTTGTTTCGCCGGCTCAGCCACCTTTCGCATTCCCCAGCCGCAGTAGACACAGGGAATGCGATTACTTTCTTCGATGTTCTCAATCGCTCATGGCCGCAGCGTTTCCCAGCTTGGCTCGGACATCATGCGAGCCCAGTGATGGTACATTCCGCGCGCGGCTTCCTCGCTATAGACGTAGCTGGTCTTTCCAGGAAATTCTGGATTGTTTTTATTCGGGACACCGGCACCCATCTGAGCACAGAGGGGTTGACTTCTCGCCTTATGACCCCGCAACCCTCGTTGAACCTCTACCCAGTTTTCGCCGTCGTCCTGCTCATAGGTTCCACCCTGGTTGAAGGTGAAAATGTTCTTCCTGCGATACTCTTCCTTAATTTCCTCCGGTGCATCGGCATCCACTACAATGAAGGACCATACCTCGACCTCATGGGGCCCGCGCGGATGCCAAGTACGGACTGTATTGATTCCTGGGAGAAACGAACACGTCGGGAAAATTGTCATGTGCTGTGCGACCATTCGGTCAGCGGGAAGCTTTTGCCCCAAACGGCTCTGAGCGCGCTCAGCTGCAGGCCCTTTGGTCCAGTAATCAACCACCTTAGGCCCCATAATGGCTTGAAGGAGCGAGAAATCATCATTGAACCAACCGGTTCCGTGCCCGCCCCACTTGGCTCGGAACTGATTACCGGTTGACGGCAGTTTCACCTGAGACAGATCCACGTCGGGCGGAAGGCTGGACAGCACGCCCGCCAGATGCGTCATCGTGCCTGCGTGGTACATATCACTGCAGAACTGCTCGGCGGCAAATTTCCAGTTACATGGGATTACCGTTTTCTGCATGCCACTAATAACCTCGGTACCCGCCTCGGTCCGATCGAGCATTACATCCATATAGGGGGTTGCGTCGCTCAAATAGGTGAGCAGATCCGGGGCCTCTTCATCCCAGTTGGCGAAAATCAAACCTTTATAGGTATCCACACGCGCTTGCAGCGGACCCCAATCGGCCTTGTCGAACCCACAGTCACCCTCTTTCTTGTCACAAAAGGCTTCTTTCTCGAAGGGGACGTTGACTAGATTTCCGGCGGTATCGTAGGCCCAGCCGTGATATGTACAGGTGAATGATTTTGCGTTTCCGAAATCCGAACGCTCAATTCGCATACCACGATGCCGACACTGGTTCAGGAAGACCTTGATGCTCCCATCTTTCTGCCGAACGACGATGACAGGATCTTCAGCCATATAGGTTGTGATATAGTCGCCCGCCTTGGGAATATGCCCCTCGTGCCCAAGAAGCAGCCAGGAACGAGCAAAGACTCTCTCAAGCTCAATTTCATACAGGTCCTGATCTGAATAAATACGGGGATCAATCAGCCCTATCTCCTGATCCACTAGATTTTTGATTTCTTCATTAGACCATTTTTTCACCCATTTTATGGGCGTTTCGGTTACTTCACTGTTGTTCATTATTGAGCTCCTATGCTTTGTCTTCTCTCAAGATGCTCCAACGAAAGCATCTACCAAGCTTCTTGTTTTTGCATCGCAAGTAAACCCTACGATGCCGACACCAATCTGAACTGAAATGTACCAATGGACCTAGCCATATCTAATCCCGATCCCGCGAAACCTGCCCGATTGAACTTGGCTCGACGCATACTCCAGAACTAAGCATTGGCTAGCGCAAAGTTGTTGACCCTTAAGGCGCTTGACTTTATCTGATCCAGCCCTGTTTATTTCAAATCGCAGATATTATGTCGCGCTGGCCGGCACGGGGATATCCGATTTCTTTAAATCGCCATCCGTTTTTTAAGGTACACGCCCGGTCATCACTCTTTGTCAGGGGTAGCGGGCGTCCAGTTTTGGGACAATAACTCGTCGATGATGTTGGCCTTCTGCATTGGCAGGCGGGTCAGCGCATCCTTTAGACAGGCATACCGATTATTCTCGTAGCCTGGCGGACTGAATCAGGGCATCGTCTTGTTTTTGAGTTCCAGATGGACAGCCGGGAAGACCGGCTCAAAGAAGCGCAACCAGTGAGAAAAGCTTCCTGGACGCATTGAGATGGATGACGCCTATCTGGGCGGTGAACGGTCGGGAAAGCGCGGGCGCGGCGCACAAGCTCCCGTTTGTCGCCGCAGTGCAAACCAATGAAGAACGCCGTACCGGTTCCTGAAGATCGCTGAGCCTTATGCGTAATCAGGTTAGTCGATGAGGTTGGCTTCTGCACGCATACGGCGCAGAGTCTCTGATGGCAGCTCCCCGAAAGTGTACTTATAGCTATCGGCAAAGCGTCCAAGATGTAGGAATCCGTAGTCAATAGCCACTTCGGTGACACTTCTCGCTGCAGCGTCCGGGTTACTCAAGTGAGTATAAACGGCTTCCAATTTGCGCTGGCGTATGAATCGCATGGGTGTCGTACCAGCATGCTTCTTAAATAGCTCATTTAAAGAGGGAGCACTCATACCTGCCAGCTCGACCAATTGCTCCAGACAGCTAATTTGCTTGATATTGTTCGAGATGAACTCTTCCAGACGTTGGAACGAATCGCCCACACAACTCATCGGCTCGCGGCTAATATTACCGCCAGGTATGGCGAGCAACTTACTTATTAAAAGCTTGGCATAGCGTTCCCCCACCTGAAGATGAGACTCGTCATTTTCCGCTTCCTGACATACCAAGCTAAGCAAACTAATTAAGCCATCCTGCTTTGCGTGACGATAAATCGGGGCGAGGCGCGCCCTCGAGTCCGAGTAACTCCACCTATTTTCGCTGCAAACCGAGTGAATTAAACGAGCGGGAATTTTGACGACAAGCTTCTCGTAGTTGTCTGAGTAGGTAAGGTCTAAAGTGCTGTCAGGGTTTAGTAACAATAATTCGCCGGGGGCTAATGTATGCTCTTCACCACCCGCTCTCAATGAACAGAGCCCTTTAAGCACGAAGTGCACATGGTAAAGACCTTCGCGTTCATGCGGCGACGACGAGACTGCCGCTCTGTCACCATAGCACATTTGGAACAGACCCAAGCCGCCAATCTCGACGTGTTTCAGATTAACCTTTAGATTTTTAATGCGGTTTTGGACAACACGATGGGAGCCTGCATGCTCGTTGGAATAACTGACAGCATCGCTAAGGCAGCATCTGCTTAAAATTTGGCTTTTTTCACTTAGCATTACCATTAATCCTTCATTGTAATTATTATTGGTTGGCGATTTGCACGATCGAATCGTGACCCGATGCTGCGAAAACCAAAACACCAAACCTCAATTTAGGTCAATGTCAATATTAATTTATCACTGAATCCTTGCCCTCCCAAAGCCTGCTATAGCGGGCTTTGGGAGGATATAAGAGCATCGCACACCCAGTCAGTGCTTTCGGCTCACGCGCACTTTCATTCTACAACAATCCCGAACCGAGTTCTATACTTACACCCCACAGCGGCCTGGCCCCGGCACGGCTAGCGCATTTTAATCCCAGATTCTAAAAGGGTTGAGCGGTAATCATCATCCAGCGCAGCCATTTTCCTTTTGGCTTTCATACTCGCTGTTTTTGTTTCATCTTGTTTAAATAAGGCCATGGCTATTTTTCGCATGACATTGAAGACCAGTGCGCCGTGTCCTTTACGGATCCTTGACTCGTCTTCTCTGAACGTCATATCCAACACCCAATGCATACTCTCGACTTGCCAATGGCTGCGTACACAATTTAAAGCTTGCTCTGCATTTAAACCCAGAGAGCTCACGTACCAGCGTGTTTCAACGCTATCAGTGTTTGTCGATTTTTCATGTATTTTTGATGTCACTTGAATAACGCTTTTTAGGCCGCTCCATTGATACTGTTTAGTTAGCCAGTTTTTCTGGATGAGTAGTTGCTGACAGGTTCTGGTTTCAATGCGCCCATGGCCTGCATTGATTTCTGTATGCGTCGAGTACACCTCGTCTGATAAGCCCTCCCGCACACTTTTATGCCACCACGCCGCCAGCTCTGCCTGCATACCTGAGTGATTGCCTTTAAGTGCCAAAATGTAATCGGCTTTTTGCTTCACAATTTGCAAGGCTATTTCACGCTGACATCCCATGGCATCCAAGGTAATAATACTGTTTTCTATTTCCAACATGCTCAGCAATTCAGGAATGGCAGTGATTTCATTGGTTTTGTTATCGACGGCCACTTGCCCGAGCACGAGTTGATGCTGACAACTCCAGGCGCTGACCGCATGCAGCGCGTTGTTTCTCTCTTTGGTGGAAAACGAACGACGGGCGGTTTTACCGTCAATCGCAATCACACCACACCCTGTTTCTTCAATAAGCGAGGATATCCACGCTTGAAAGGCTTTCTCGATTTCAGCGGGTTTTAATCGGCAAATCACCCGTGCAATGGTATCGTGACGTGGGATCCCTGCTTCAAAGGGCCGGTATTTGCGTAGCCAGTCAAGCTTGATATGACCAAACTGCTCAATGTCTTCCCAGCCTTCACTGCCTGACATTACCGCACTTATCGCCAGTAACAAGATGTCGAGTAAGTTATGTTTTTTACAGCGTTCAATACGCGGATCAGAAATGGGGGCAAAATGTTTCAGGAAAGTCGGGCTCATCAAAGTGACCAAGTAAGTGATTAGACCTCGATCTGATCGTCACTTAGGCTAAAAGTTCAATTTATAATGATCTTGCCGTGATATTGAGCCAGCGTAAAACTCATTTTCCTGTCTCTAGTGTTTATTTTTTCTAAAACTACACGGATTTTTTTACCGAGCGTAAACTTCGTATTTTTGCTTGCTAGCAGCTGTCTATCGGCATCAAACTCAAATTCCCCTAGTGTTTCAGACGAGATCACCCCCTCAACACCGCTGTCTTTTAACTCTACAAAAACACCAAAGCTGGCTACCCCGGATACGCTGGCCTCAAATGTCTGTCCAATATATTTTTTCATATACTGGCATTTAAGCGAGGCCTCAACTTCCCGACTAATTTCATCAGCTTGCCGCGATTGTAATGAGCAATGAAGGCTGAGCTGTTCCAATTCGCTAAAGGAATATGGATAAACTTGTTTATCGATTGGAGTCGGCTTAAATTTTTCGAGGCTTAAAAAGCCGAGTATTCTATTCAGCGTGCTATTTTCTTTACTTTGAATCTTTGCTCGAATCGCTCTATGCGTTATCAAGTCAGGGTATCGACGAATAGGAGACGTGAAATGAGCATAGGCATCATAGGCCAAGCCAAAGTGTCCCTTATTCTCAATTGAATACTCTGCTTGACTCTGTGAGCGGAGCAACAGTAATCGAATCACATCACTATCAGAACGATGCTTAATTTGACTTAACAGTGCATTATAGTCTTTAGTCGTAGGGTTATCGCCACCACCTAACATTAACCCTTTTTCAGACAAAAGTGATTTCAGTGACGATAGCTTT
Organism: Haliea atlantica; assembly: GCF_054779855.1. Lineage (NCBI taxonomy): Bacteria > Pseudomonadati > Pseudomonadota > Gammaproteobacteria > Cellvibrionales > Halieaceae > Haliea > Haliea atlantica. Next base: position 16,297 of record NZ_BAAGXL010000017.1, read on the forward strand.
TTAGATTGCGGTCCTGCATGAACTCTAAACAAACTATTTACTTTATGCTTTTCCAAAAAACTGGCTGTTGCTACATTTGCAGACAACATAAATTCTTCAATCATGCGATGTGCATCATTTCTGTCAATGGCGGTAATAGATTCAATTTTACCTTTTTTGTTTAAATTTAGTTTACGTTCGATTGTTTCAAACTCAATCGCGTCACGGCTTTTACGGACCTTATTCAATACGTTATAGAGTGAGTGTAAATTCTTAATGTGTGGAATAATATTTTTTGCATTTTTTATTTGCGATTTTCTGCCCGTGATCACCCTATTAGCTTGTTCATAGGTGAGACGAGCATGAGAATGAATGACACCTTCAGTAAACACGGCTTGCGTCATTTTTCCCTTTGAATTTATTGTCATATCACACACTAATACTAACCTGTCTTGATTTGGATTCAGTGAGCAAAGCCCATTTGACAGAGATTCAGGTAACATAGGAACCACCAAACCAGGACAATAGATAGACGTTGCCCGAGTTTGCGCCTCAACATCAAGTATATCCTCTGGTTTTACATAATGTGACACATCGGCAATTGCAACTAATAGACGCCAGTCTCCAAGTTGAGTACGTTCACAATAAACCGCATCATCAAAATCTTTGGCATCTTCGCCGTCGATCGTCATAAAAGGTAAATGGCGATAGTCGATTCGCTCCTTTTTATCATCTTCACCAACTTGCTGGCCAAGTGATGCTGCTTGAGCAACCACGTCTGCACTCCAAGTATGGCAGGCTCCATGACGAAGCAACGCCAGTTTTGTTTCAAGACCTGAGCTATTAGGCTCACCAAGAACTTCTGTTACACCAACAAGTGCTAGTTGTCGACGGGTGGGATAATGGAGAATTTCACAATTAACATATTGGCCAATCTTAGCTCCAGCCAAACGACTTTTATCAACCGATAGTGGATGACATATTTTAGTACTGTCAGCTAACAGCATTATCTGATTACCACTCTTTTTCAGAATACCAGCCACGTGAGTCGTATTACGTGCGACAACATTTATCAGTTTGTGACAAGATTTTTTTAATGAGGCTGGCGATAGCAATACTTTCACTGTATCGCCATCAAATACGTGCTTTAATTGACTCTTAGGTAAGAAAAGGTCCTTCTCATCCGAGTTGTATTTAACAAAGCCAAAACCATCTGCGTGAATACTTATTGTACCTGTTACCAGGTTGCTTTGATCGACAACTTGATAGCCACTGGTGGCTTTGAACAAGAGCTGTCCATCGCGTTCCATAGCGCGCAATCGGCGCCTAAGCGATTCTTTTTCTGTGACTTTTTTAAGATTTAAAGCTTGTGCATATTCTGGCCGATCATGAACACCCATTCTGGACGATGGTGAACACTAACTCTGGCGCATCGTGAACACCTATTCTGGTCTGATGGTGAACAGTTTTGCCCTGACGCCAGAATCACTGTTCACGAACCAGAATAGATTTCCCGCATTGATATTTTTGACTGCTAACCTGTTGCCTTTTGCTTTAGGAAACAGGGATGCCAACCAAGAGATTATTAATGCGACAACTTCGAGAAATTCTTCGCCTGAAATTACAGGCAGATCTCAGTATCCGGCAAATCCACCGTAGTTTACGAGTGAGTGTTGGTGCCGTTTCCAAGGTGCTTAGCAAAGCGAATGAGATGAACCTGAGCTGGCCTGACGTTAACCAGCTTGATGATGTACAACTGGCAAGTCGCTTCTATCCAGAAGCGGATACACGCCAGTCCAGGCAGTTTGAGATGCCGGACTGGCGGGATGTGCATCAGGAGCTTACCCATAAAGGCGTCACCAAGCACCTGTTGTGGGAAGAGTACACAGAACAATATCCCAACCGTTGTTACAGTTACCCGCAATATTGCCACCATTATCAGGTCTGGCAGAAGTTACAGCGCCGCTCAATGCGGCAGGTGCACAAGGCCGGTGAAAAGCTTTTTGTGGATTATGCAGGGCAAACCGTACCGATAATCAGTGCCAGTACCGGTGAAGTTCGCCAGGCTCAGGTGTTTGTTGCGGTGATGGGCGCATCTAATCACACCTTCGCGGAAGGTACCTGGACGCAGAGTCTGCCGGACTGGCTGGGTAGCCACACCAGAGCGTTTAGCTTCTTCGGCGGTGTGCCGCAGTTGGTGATACCGGATAATCTAAAAAGTGGGGTGAGTAAAGCTTGCCGCTATGACCCGGATGTCACACCGGCCTATCAGCAGTTAGCGGCTCACTATGGCTGTGCAATTGTTCCGGCGAGGCCCTATAAACCGAAGGATAAAGCCAAAGCCGAAGTCGGTGTGCAAGTGATTGAACGCTGGATATTAGCCCGGTTACGCCATTACACCTTCTTCTCACTGGCAGAGCTGAATACGTGTATCGCTGCGCTCCTCAAAGACGTGAATAACCGTCCCTTCAAGCAGCTCAACGGCAGCCGGCAGTCATGGTTCGACAGCATTGATAAACCTGCACTCGCACCGTTACCCAAACTGGCTTATCAGTATACCGACATCAAAACGGTCAAGGTCAATATCGATTACCATATCCAGTATGATACGCACCTGTACTCCGTGCCTCATCATCTGGTTGGGGAGCGAATAGATGTGCATGCCAGCAGCGCCTTAATCACGTTGTACTTCCACAATAAAGTCGTCGCCAGTCATGCCAGGCAATATCGTCATGGTATGAGTACCGTTCCGGGGCATATGCCTACCCGCCATCAGAAACATCAAAGCTGGACGCCAGGCAGACTCATAAACTGGGCCAAGGATATCGGGGATGAGGTACTTGTCTGGGTAAAACACCAACTGGCCAGCAAATCACATCAGGAGCAGGCATACCGCGTCTGTTTAGGCCTGCTCAACCTCTCACGCCAATATCCGCCACAGCGACTCAATAAAGCCTGTGCTATCGCCAATCATCAGCATCTGTACCGGCTTAAACAAGTGAAAGCCATCCTGACCTCGAATCAGGACAAGCTGTATCAACACAATCAGGACGAGTCGCCAAACCATCTGCCACAGGCTCATGAGAATATCCGCGGCCCACAGAGCTTCCACTAACTCAGGAATAGACAATGACTAACACCACCTTAATGCTGCTCAGACAGCTAAAACTCACCGGCATGGCCGATGCACTGACCATGCAACAGACACAGCCGAATAACTACGACAACTTAAGCTTCGAAGAGCGACTGCAATTACTGGTCGATGCTGAGCATCTCGAACGCGGCCAGCGAAAACAACAGCGCCTGCTAAAGGCTGCAAAACTCAAACTACATGCTACCGCCAGGGACATTGATTACACCCATCCGCGCGGTTTAAAACAGGCGCACATGGCCAGCCTGTTGCAATGTGAATGGGTACATAAGCACCAGAACTTACTGCTCACCGGGCCGTGTGGTTGCGGTAAAACGTATCTGGCCTGCGCCATGGCTCACACTGCCTGCATGAAAGGCTACAGCGTCAGGTATTACCGGCTATCCAGACTGATGCTCGAATTGAGCCAGGCAAAAGCCGATGGTACTTACAGCAAAATGCTGCAACAACTTGCCAAAATAGACATCCTCATCCTGGATGACTGGGGCCTTGAGCCATTAAAGGCTGCCCAGCGCAACGACCTGATGGAAATCATGGACGACAGAAACAACCACAGCTCAACCATTATCATCAGTCAGCTACCCACTGACCAATGGTATCAATCCATCGGTGATAACACGCTTGCTGATGCCATACTCGACCGCCTGATGCACAACGCGCACCGGATAAAACTAAAGGGAGAATCAATGCGGAAAACACGCTCAGAGTTGACTGATGGTGAACACTTAGCGTAAAAATGGGCTTCGCCCAATGCGGGAAATCTTAGGTGTTCACGATGCACCAGAATCCGTGTTCACGTTCAGCAGAATACGCAGCTTGAGCGATTTGTTCTCGATCGAGGTGTTTTTTGACATTAACCAAAAGGCTAATAATATACTCTCGAGCAGGAATGGGATTTTCATAATGATGAGTGGCAGATACGTTTATTGTGGGATTTAAAATAATGATTTTCTCTTATAAATGCCCATCGCTATTTATTTAATAAATTAAAATGCTGACTAGTTGTTTGAAACAAATTGCGATTTAGGCAGTGGGTATGGGTAGTTTGAGTAGCTGTTGCACTCAAAAAATTAATGAGGGAAATAACTCGCTTAACCTGAGGGGGAAGCGAGTAGCAATACGAATTTAGTACGTAATTGAATTAGTAAAATTCAATTAGATGCAAACTATATTTTCAGCTTGTGGACCTTTAGCTCCTTGCGTCACGGTAAACTGAACGCTTTGGCCTTCGGCTAAGGTTTTAAAACCATCGCTAACTATCGCGCTAAAGTGTGCAAAAACGTCAGGACCTGACTTTTGCTCAATAAAACCAAACCCTTTCGATTCATTGAACCATTTAACTAAACCTGTTGTTGTATTAGACATAATAGATATCCTAGATATAAAAATATTGACCTGAAATTCAGGAGATAAAGCAGGAAGAAAACGAAAATTTAATTGAGGATAACGCGGGGAATTATGAAATAATGCAACGAGATATTAACATATAAATTTGGCTTTCTCTCAAGCCGTATGCATACGATACGCTTAAATACCCACAACTGCAAGTTATAATTTGCTTTTTTAATTTCAAATCATTAGTGGTCCTAACAATGTGAAAATCTGGGCTCGTAGGTCGCTTGGTGTTGAGATGGAACATTGGTCTATGCCTGATCTTCGCAGAACGATGCGAACGCGAATGTCGGCCATTACGACACAAGAAGTTGCCGAGTTGATGATTGGCCACAGCAAAAAAGGGTTGGATGCTATCTACAACTAATATCAATACCTAAATGAAATGCGTCATGCTTACGACATTTGGTATCAACAACTAGAAACCATCATTGAGCCGACAGGCTTTCCATTCAACTGGCGTTTCGGACAATAAAATAAAAGAAAGAGGCTCAGTCCTCTTTCTTCTCATACTCCTCCAAATCTTCAATGTGCCAAAGCTTGTTTCGTGTATTTCGGTTGATACGAGGTTGCGGCAAGCTGCCATCTTTTATTCTTCGCCAGAGCGTCGTATAGCTAATGTGGTAACGAGCCATCACTTCGTAAGACGTGAGAAAAGGGGTTACTTGGTGTGCGACTGCTGTCATCTGCATTCTCCTGAAAATCAATGTAAAGCTATCATCGCCTGATCCATCACTGGTTGATGGTCAGAAAGATGCATGATTTGTTCAGAAGATCAGCCTTATCATGACACCAGTATCATTGTGCAGTTTACCAAATTTCCAGTTTACGGCGAAAAGCGCCGTAAAATCGCATTAAGTTAAACCATCTTTATCGATATGCACGCTCTAGCTACTAGGTATTCAGCGTAGCGGTATGCTTCGTAAGTGCATTTCAATGGCTTCAATGACTGACTTAGTAAGGGGTAAATGCGCTTTTTCTTTCGCCCATACCTCATGGAAGCCTGCTACAGTTTGCTTTGCAGTATCTAACACCAATTTTTCTGGCAACATGGCTTTAGCCGCTAAGTGTGATAGCTCATCCAGCGTGAAATCGGTGAATTTCTTGCTACGGCTCACCTTCAGCGATGCACTATCATCGGGGATATAAGGAATGGTTGAAACAAAGTCATAAGCAGGTGCAATAGACGCAGTGCGCTTATCTTTGTAAATCACAGACCAATTCTTCAAATGCATATCGGCATTGCCAATTAGCGTGTTGAACACCAATCGGCGAGTAAATTCTGCAATGTCTTCGTCTTTACCTTCAATACCGATAACCTGAGCAATATTTCGCATACTGGCTTTTTTGTATTTATCTTGAGGATAAACGCCAAACACTTGCGCAAAGTCCTCAATGTGAACAGCTTGACCATCTGCACGGTCAAAACGCTTTATCACAAAAGCGCTATCTCCAAATTTGCCAATGCCATTTGGGATATTAGTAATCCGATTAATAGGGAGTAGCTGAGTCTCTGGCACATCCATTCCCAACATTCGAGCCAGTTCCATCATTGAATATTCATTTTCTGGCACAGCTTCAAATCGAGACGACGGTAATTTTACAATCCAAGAGCCACCTTGACCGGTTGCTGGGATCGTCAAACCGCCATTTGCCTGCTGCACAGCTGAAAACTTCAATTGCACTCCCGCCAATGAGAAGCGCATCGGCGCTTCAATTTTCGTTTCATCGTCAATGCCTTGATGCACATTAGGTGGCAGCGCTTCACCATCCGCCGGTTCAACCGTGATCGCGCCAGCTAAATCCTGCCCTAGCACCCACAATAGAAAAAACTCCCGTGCTGGGTTCACACCAGCACGCTCAGCCAGGTAATTACGCATGGTTTCTTCTGGTAAAAGGTTGGAGAAAAACGGGGTTAACTTAGTTTGGGTAGGTTTGAAGCTAGTCAGCAGGCCACCGAGCGAATCTTTAAAGCCAAGCCCTAACACAGGCCGCGATTCGTCATTAATGTACGAATCCATAAAGGCAAAAAGTGTTCTGTCATTACCCACGTTGGTGATCGTTGCGATCGGTTCACCATAGAGCAACACGTTGAGCGTAGAGACATGGTTAGTCATCGTCGTCTTCCTCTAACTGATACGCGGGCGACATTGGCTCACCCTCATCGCTGATGCCGTTAATACCTTGGCCACTTCGAATGATCGACTTGATGGCAGGTACAGACTTTTTAGGCGCAACCAATAGCTCTAGGTCTAGTACACGGGCAAGTGCAATCAAACTGGATATTCTTAAATCAACACTGCCAGACTCGATTTTCGAAATATGGCTTTGAGGCACACCCGAACGAGCACTTAACTCTCTCTGGCTAAACCCCTTTCGTACCCGAGCTTCTCGAAGACTTTCTAGTATCTGCTCTGTTACATAGCTCATTTCGATACGCCTTAATGCATCACTTAAGAATAATTATATACAAAAACATATCACATCAACTCAAATAACACAAATTCGATTAGCCATTACATATCAAAAGCCATGACCTGATATATAATTACATATAAGTAGAAGGAGATTTTTGTCATCGACAAAAGAGCGATACTCTCGCTGATAATCACGAACTGACGCATCAAACTCCCTAAGTACTTTTGTCGCTCAGCCCTTATACAGCAAGGGCTACAGAAGAACTCGCGTCAAATCGCCAGAAGATAAGTGCAACAAAGAGGAAGTTTGTACACAGTTACAGGAAATTTTGTACACACAAGTCGAAAAACAAGTGCAAAATGATGGTGTAAACAGCAACTAAATTTGAAGGTAAGTCTGATATCTCAATTAGAAATAACCGTATTGGTTCGCTTCAAACATCTTCAAAAACAAACACTAAAGCAAAAATTATACCAACAATAAACTCCCTCATTAAATTTTGTAATTTGGTACAGAAGAAAACATTTACCAAAAAAAGAGACTCTTTTTAACGGTAGTACTTTTTACGTCAAACCCAGTAACCACATGGCCTACAGCCATGTTTGTGTCATGGAATTTTCGCCAAAGGCCTCTAAAACGGAATTTGTACTCAAGTTTGTACACACTTTCCGAGGTTACGCTTGAACATCATTGAAAAGCAAATAAACGAGAAAAAGACAAAAAGCCTTTAAATTCAGTACGTAGAGATGTGATTGTGGTGTGCAATGTAAGGTGATTTTAAGCGTTGAAAGGCTGGGCGGCATCAGGGTGGGAGATGATGGCGAAGGTGCGGCGCGCGGCCACCGCCTGTGCAAGTGCGGTCTGTGACATGAGTCGGGTTTCTTTGCCTGGAGGATGGTGGCTGCCCGCGCCGCCGCCAGGGCGGTCGCCGCGGACAGTGCCGGAATTCAGCGCGCATTTTCCCCCATCGACTGCGCCGACACAATCGCGGCGCAGCTCTCACCGCGGAACTGTTCGCACACCGTGCGGTCCATGCTCCAGTTTGCGGTCTCTTGCGTATAATCGCGGGAAACCACTGCCTCCTGTCGCCTGCAGCCGGCGACGACGCACCCAAGACAAGGCCAACATGAAGAAACTGCTGTTAACGGCTGGCGCGCTTTCCGTACTCGGAGCGCTACTGCTGCCTCGCCTGTTGCCGCCACAGACGGGCGCCGAAAGCGCGCAACGCAGCGCGCCCGCTGTACGCACCCAGCGCCTCGAACCACAGGCCTTCGAGAGCCGCCTGGTGTTCAATGGCACCCTGCGGGCCGAACAGTCCCTCACCCTTCACTCCGAATTGACCGGGAAAGTCGCGGCCATTCACTTCCGTGACGGCCAGGATGTGGCCGCTGGGGACCTCCTGCTGGAAATCGAGGACGACGAGCTGCAGGCAGAGCTGCGTTCCATCAGTGAACAACTGGATTTCGCCACCACCAATGCGGAACGCTTGCAGAACCTGTTCACCAGCGGTTCGGTGACGGCCAATGAACGCGACGATGCCGTCAGCCAGCGGGATGTGCTGCGCGCCGAGGCCGCGCGCCTGCAGGCGCGCCTGGACAAGAGCCGGGTCCGCGCACCCTTCGACGGCACGCTCGGCCTGCGCCAGGTCAGCCTGGGCGAGCTGATCGAGGCCAACACCCCGATTACCACTCTGCACTCCCTGGACCGCCTGCAGGTCGACTTCAGCGTGCCGGAACGCTACGGGGCACGGATCACCCCCGGCATGCGCCTCGCCCTTGGCGTTGCAGGGCAGGAGCGCGAATTTGCGGCGGTGGTCCGCGCCGTTGATCCCCAGGTCGAGGTGAGCACACGCACCCTGATTGTCCGCGCCGATGTGGATAATCGCGAGCGTCATCTGATGCCCGGCAACTACGCCCGCGTCGAGATGGTCAACCGGCAGGAAGATGCCCTGGTGGTGCCGAGCATCGCGGTTCTGCAGAGCCTGGATGCCGTCTCGGTGTTCACCGTGGAAGATGGCAAGGCCGTGCGCCACGAAGTGGAAACCGGGCAGCGCACCCGCAACAGTATCGAGATACTGCGCGGCCTCGAGGCCGGTGCGGAAGTGATCACCTCCGGCATCCAGAATGTTCGCGAAGGCCAGCCGGTCGAGGTACAGCCCCGCGGGACCCTCAGCTGATGCGCCTGCATGAACTGAGCATCCAGCGGCCGGTGCTGGCCATTGTGATGTCCATCGTGATCGTGGTCTTCGGGGTCATCGGGCTATCCGAACTGCCGGTGCGTGAGTTCCCCCTGGCCCAGCGGCCGATTGTCGCCGTTCAGACCAGCTATCCCGGGGCCAACCCCGCCGTGGTGGAGAGCCAGATCACCGAGCGCCTGGAGGAGGAACTGAACACGGTCTCCGGGATTCGCACCATGACCTCCATCAGCCGCGAGGGGCGCAGCACGGTCACGGTGGAGTTCGATCTGGGGGACGATCTCGATCGCGCCGCCAATGACATCCGCGATCGCGTGGGCTCCGCGGTGCGCCGCCTGCCGAATGACGCCGAGGCCCCCACGGTATACAAGGCGGACGCCGACGGCGACCCGATCATCTTTCTCGGCGTGCGCAGCAGCCAGCGCAACCTGCTGGAGTTGAGCGCCCTGGCGGACAACCTGTTCAAGACCCGTTTCGAGACCATCACCGGGGTTGGCCAGGTGGATCTCTGGGGTTATAAGGAATACGCCATGCGCCTGTGGCTGGACCCGGACGCCATGGCCGCCCACGGACTCACCGCGATCGACGTCCGCGAGGCTTTCGCCGCCGCCAACGTGGAATTGCCCACCGGCCGCATCGAGGGCGACAGTATCGACGTCAATATCCGCACCCTCGGGCGCCTGGACGACGACCCGCAGCAGTTCATGGACCGCATCATCCGGCGCGACGGTGACCGCGTGGTGCGCTTCCGCGATATCGGCCGCGCCGAGCTGGGTCCGCTCAATGAGCGCACGGTACTGCGGCGGGACCGGGTGACCCAGGTCGGTGTCGTGATCCGCCCCCAGAGCGGTGCCAACGAGATCGCCATTGCCGACGAGTTCTACCGGCGCCTGGCGCTACTCAAACGCGACCTGCCGATGGACGTCGATGTCGCCATCGGCTTTGACACCACCCGCTTTATCCGCGCCAGTATCGAGGAGGTCATCCAGACACTGGCCCTGGCCCTGGTGCTGGTTTGCCTCACCATCTTCGCCTTCCTGCGGGAGTGGCGCACCACCCTGATCCCCATCATCACCATTCCCATCTCGCTGGTGGGCACGTTTTTCGTACTCTACCTCTCGGGCTTCTCGGTCAATGTGCTGACGCTGCTGGGGTTGGTACTGGGTATCGGCCTGGTGGTCGACGATGCCATTGTGGTGGTGGAGAACATCTACAAGCGGGTGGAAAAAGGGGAGCCCCCCCGCACGGCCGCCGCCGACGGGGTCCGGGAAATTTTCTTCGCAGTGATCGCCACCAGCCTCGCCCTGACCGCGGTCTTCGCACCGCTGATTTTCCTCGGTGGCCTGACCGGCATGCTGTTCCGGGAGTTTGGCGTCACCCTCGCCGCGGCGGTCCTGATCTCCACCTTCGTGGCCCTCACCCTGGCGCCGATGCTGTGCTCCCGCCTGCTCAAGAACCGCGCGCAGCACCCCGCGCTCTACCGGGCGACCGAACCCTTCTTTGACGGGCTGGCGCAGCGCTATCGCAGCAGCCTGCAGGGCTTCCTGCAGCGCCGCTACCTGGCTCCCCTGGTCCTGCTGGGCTGCCTGGGCATCATGCTCGGCATCTTCCGCACCCTGCCCGAGGAGCTGGCCCCCCTGGAAGACCGGGGCATGTTGATTGTCTCCGCCAAGGGCCCCGAGGGAGCGGGCTTTGACTACATGAACGAGGCCATGCTGGATCTCGACCGGCTCATGCGCGACACCCTGGGCGACAGCGCCGAGGCCCTGCTGACGGTGACCTCCCCCGGGTTTGGCGCCTCGACCACCACCAACACCGGCTTCTCCCGGGTGGTATTGACGCCCGCGGACCAGCGCGAAGCAAGTCAGGCAGAGCTCGCCGTCAGGCTGGGGCAGGCACTGGCAGGTTTCCCCGAACTGCAGGCCTTCGTGCGCCAGCTGGATACCATCAATGTCGGCTCGCGCGGGCTGCCGGTCCAGTTCGTGGTGCAACACACCGATATCGAGCGGGTGCGCGAGGTGATTCCCGAATTCCTGGAGCGGGCCCGGGCCCACCCCGCCTTCAGCTTCGTCGACGTCGACCTGGTATTCAATCAGCCCGAGCTGGTGGTGGATATCGATCGCAATCGCGCGGAGGCCCTGGGCGTTTCCACGCGGGATATCGCCGATGTAGTGCAAGCCTCCCTCAGCGGCCAGCGCTTTGGCTATTTCCTGCGCGAGGGCGAGCAGTACGAGATTATCGCGCAGCTCCAGCGCAATGCGCGCAACGCGCCCGCCGACCTGTCCCGCCTGACCGTGCGCGCCAGCAACGGCGCGCTGATCCCCCTCGATAACCTGGTCACGTTGCGGGAGCAGAGCACGGCCCAGGTGCTCTACCGCTTCAACCGCTTTACCGCCGCCACCTTCTCCGCCAACCTGGCGGAAGGCTACGCCCTGGGCGATGGCATCCAGGCCATGCGTGACATCGCCACAGAGGTACTGGACGAAACCTACACCAGCGAGCTCGCCGGGCAGTCCCGGGAGTTCGCGGAGACCGGCAGCAGTCTGGTCTTTGTCTTCGTCCTCGCGCTGCTGCTGATCTACCTGGTGCTGGCGGCCCAGTTCGAGAGTTTCCGCGACCCCCTGGCCATCATGCTGACAGTGCCCATGGCGATTACCGGCGGCCTGCTCGCCCTGTGGTATTTCGGCCAGACGCTGAACATCTTTTCCCAGATTGGCCTGATCATGCTGATTGGCCTGGTCACCAAGAACGGTATCCTGATCGTGGAGTTCGCCAACCAGCGACGCGCCGCCGGGCTGAGCATCGCGGAGGCCGTTGAAGACGCCGCCGCCGCGCGCTTCCGGCCGATCCTGATGACCACCCTGTCCACGGTCCTGGGCACGCTGCCCATCGCCCTGGCCCTGGGCGCCGGCTCACAGAGCCGGGTGCCCCTGGGCCTGGCAGTGATCGGCGGCATGCTGCTGGGCTCGCTGCTCTCCCTCTATGTGGTCCCCGCGGCCTACCGCTGGCTTGCCGCGCGTCGGCTGCCGTCCGCGGAAGAAACGGACGCGGGCGACAGCCGCGAGCAGCGTGCGGGAGAGCCCGCGGACGCGCGTCTCTAACGGTACAGGCGCAGCTCGCAGGCGCGGGCGGCGTCCGACCAGGGAAAGCGCGTGGCCCGCGCCGCCTCGACCAGCGCCCGCCAGCGACGTGGCTGTTGGCGGCGCAGGCGCAGGGCGGTTTCCAGCCGCTCGAGCAGGGCCGCGGCGCGCGCCGGGTCGCTGTCCCCGCTGAAACGAAATCCATTGACCCCGTCCGTCACGGTGTCCACCAGTCCGCCCACCGCATGCACCAGGCAGGGCTGGCCCGCACGCATGGCCAGCATCTGGCTGATACCACAGGGCTCGAAGGAGCTCGGCATCAGGAACAGATCACCGCTGGCATAGATGGGGTCGGCCAGCGTCTCCGAGTAGCCGCAGAGAAACAGCAGGCGCTCATCCGCCTCCGCCACCGCGTGGAAAAACTGCTCCTTGGCCGGGTCACCGCTGCCCAGCACCAACAGACGGTCGCCCGGCCCCAGGCAGTCGAGAACGTGGGCCAGGCAGCTGCGACCGTCGGGCATCGCCTGTTGCAGCAGGCGCACCTTCTGGTCGGTCAGGCGCCCCACCGAAGTCAGCAGGGTTCCCGGCGGCTCACTCCCGCTGGCCCGCAGGGCGGCGAGACGCCGCCGCGCCAGCTGGTGGACCCCCTGCCCGGGCTGTTCACGCAACCAGCGCTCAACCTGCTCCGACAACAGCGCCGCCAGCCAGGGAAAGCCGCGGCCCGGCATTTCCGGGGCGGGGTATTCACAACCGTTGAGAATGCCCACCAGGCGCCCCTGTGCCTCGGCGAGGCGCAGGTCCCCGGCCAGACCCTCTCCGGCCTCCCCGAGGATCTCGCGGGCGTAATGCGGCGATACCGCGTGCACGCGCTGACACAGGGTGATGCCGGCGCGCATGGGGTTGTAACAGTCGGCATAGCGCGGGTCGCCAATCCAGGCCGGGTCGAAGTAAAGCCCGGGGAACCAGGCCTCGAGGGACGAGGCGTCCCCGCGCAGGGGGCGGATGCCCTGCAGCGCGAGATTGTGGATCGTATAGACCCAGCGCAGTGCCTGCAGGGGCGCGAAACGGGGGTAGCCGCGTGCCAGCACAGCCAACCCCGCGGTGTGCCAGTCGTGCAGGTGCACCACATCCGGCCAGGGCAGCAGGCCCGCGGTGAGCGCCTGGGCGACAGCGCTGCAGAAGCGCGCATAGCGTGTGGCATCGGAGGCGAAGGGGCGCTGGGCACCGTCGTCGCAGTAAATCCGGCCCTCGCCGCAGCTCGCCAGGCCCGGATACTCGAGCCCGAGATAACTGACACCCGCGTGGGCTCGCGGCGCGGGCAGCTGCCACACTCGGCAACGCTGCGGGCTACCGGCGAAGGGCGCCTCGAACACGCTACCGGAGGAGGCGCCCGGCAGGGCCAGAAAGGGCGCGTGGGCCGGCGTAAGCACCGTCACCCGGTAACCGCGGTCCGCCAGTGCCCGGGGCAGGTCGCGCAGCACATCGCCCATGCCACCCACCTTACCCCCGGGCAGCGCGGCGTTTTCCGCCGCCACCATGAGGATATGCAGGCGCGCCTCAGGTGACGACATCGGGGCCTTCGCGCTGCAGACGTCCGCGGATGTCCACCAGCGCTTCGACGGCTGTGATCAGCGGCGCGAGGGCCTTCTGCGGCTGCATGTCCAGCAGGGCCGGATCGCGCTGGTAGCTGTCCAGGTAGACACGCAGGGTGGCGCCGGCGGTGCCGGTCCCCGACAGGCGCAAGACTGCCCTGCCGCCATTGCTGAATTGCACCCGCAGGCCCTGCCCGACACTGGTCTCGCCGGTGACCGGATCGGTATAGGCAAACTCGTCGGCACTGGCCACCGTCAGTCCCCCAAAGACCTGTCCCGGCAGCGCCGGCAAGCGTGCGCGCAGGTCCTCCACCAGGGCATCGGCAGCCCCGCTGTCCACCCCTTCGTAGTCGTGCCGGGTGAAGTAGTCGCGACCAAAACGCAGCCAGTGCTCGCGCAGGATCGAACGGGCCGGACGCTGCAGCTCGGCAATCAGGTTGAGCCAGAACAGCACCGCCCACAGACCGTCCTTCTCGCGCACATGGTCGGCGCCAGTGCCGAAGCTCTCCTCGCCGCAGAGGCGGATGCGGCCGGCATCCAGCAGATTGCCGAAGAATTTCCAGCCGGTCGGTGTCTCGTAGCAGGGAATGTCCAGGGCCGCGGCGACCCTATCCACCGCACGGCTGGTGGGCATGGAGCGCGCCACGCCAGGCAACCCGCCGGCAAAGGCGGGAATGCGGTGGGCGTTGGCCGCCATGATCGCCAGGGAATCGCAGGGATTGATGAACAGGCCGCTGGCGAGCACCATGTTGCGGTCGCCATCGCCGTCGGAGGCGGCGCCAAAGGCCAGGGGCGCGTCCCCGTTCATGCGCGCCACCAGCTCCGCCGCGTGGGCCAGGTTGGGATCCGGGTGGTGCCCGCCAAAGTCTTCCAGGGGGGTGGCATTGATCACCGTGCCCACCGCCGCGCCGAGGCGCTGCTCCAGGATCTCCCGGGCGTAGGGCCCCGTCACCGCGTGCATGGCATCAAAGCACATGTGAAAACGCGGATTGGCCAGCAGCTTGCCAATCGCGGCAAAGTCGAATTGTGTGGCCAGCAGGTCGGCGTAATCCGCCACCGGGTCCACCACCTCGATATGCATGCCGCCCAGATGCTGCGGGCCCTCGCAATCGATATCCACGGTCTGCGCGGTGTCCAGGGTGAGGTAGTGATCGATCTCCTGGGTGGCGGTGTAGATGCGCCCGGTCACCGACTCCGTGGCCGGCCCCCCGTTGTCCCCATTGAACTTGATGCCGAAGTCACCCTCCGGACCGCCGGGGTTGTGGCTGGCGGAGAGAATGATACCGCCGTCGGTGGCGTACTTGCGTATCAGGCAGGACGCGGCGGGGGTTGAGAGCAGCCCCCCGCGGCCCAGGATCACCCGCCGCACGCCATTGGCGGCAGCCATGCGCAGGATGCGCTGCACCGCCTCGCGGTTAAAAAAACGGCCATCGCCCCCCAACACCAGACTGCGGCCCTCGCCACCACCGGTGGCATTGAAAATGGCCTGCACAAAATTTTCCAGGTATCCGGGCTCGCGGAATACCGCGACCGGCTTGCGCAGGCCCGAGGTGCCGGGCTTCTGGCCGGGAAAGGGACGGGTGGCAACCCTGACTGGGGACATTCTTACCTCTGTATCCATGTTTACATGTAACCCTCGGGCTGGCCGAGCATCCCCCGGGTGACCAGGACCAGGCCCGACTCGGTGACCCGGAAACCGTTTTCGCGATCCTGATTGGCGTCGAAACCGATCACCGTGCCCTCGGGAATCACACAGCCGCGATCGACAATGCAGTTGCGCACCTTGACACGCCGCCCCACCTCCACGTCCCGCAGGATCACCGAGTGGGACACCTCCGACCAGGAGTTGATCCGCACCCCGGAAAACAGCACCGAACGGACAACCCGGCTGCCGGAAACGATGCAGCCGCTGGAGACCATCGAATCCACCGCCATGCCCCGGCGATCCTCGTCGTTGAACACGAACTTGGCGGGCGGCAACTGCTCCTGGTAGGTCCACAGGGGCCAGTCGCGCTCGTAGAGATTCAGCGGCGGCGACGTGGCCACCAGCTCCATGTTGGCCTTCCAGAAGGAGTCCAGGGTACCCACGTCGCGCCAGTAGCCGCGGCCGCCCCCGGCATCGCGAAAGGGATAGGCGTGGACATGGTGGCTGTCGACCAGGGCGGGAATGATATCGTGTCCGAAGTCGTGGGACGAGTCCGGTCGCGAGGCGTCCTCGATCAGGCACTCAAAGAGAAAGTCGGTATTGAAAATGTAGTTGCCCATCGAAGCCAGCGCCTGCCCGGGGTTCCCGGGAATCTCCGCCGGCTGTTCCGGCTTCTCCTGAAAGCCCAGCACGCGGTGATTCTCATCGACCTGCATCACCCCATAGCTGCCCGCCGCCTCCTCCACCGGCACCTCCAGACAGCAGACCGTCATGTCGGCACCCGACTCCACATGGCTGACCAGCATCGGGCCGTAGTCCATCTTGTAGATGTGATCACCGGCGAGGATCAGCACGTAATCGGGCATCTCCGAGCGGATGATGTCGAGGTTCTGGAAGATGGCGTCGGCGGTGCCCTGGTACCAGTCCTCGGAAAAGCGCTGTGAGGCCGGCAGGATTTCCACGAACTCCCCCAGCTCCTTCTTGAAATGGGTCCAGCCCCGCACCAGGTGGCGCACCAGGGAGTGCGCCTTGTACTGCGTCAATACGCCGATGCGGCGAATGCCCGAGTTGACGCAGTTGGACAGCGGGAAGTCGATAATCCGGTATTGCCCGCCGAAGTAGAGAGCCGGCTTGGCGCGCCAGTTGGTCAGTTCGTAGAGGCGTGAACCGCGCCCGCCGGCCAGCACCAGGGCCAGGGTATTGCGGGTCAGGCGGCTGACATAGCGGGGGCCGCCGTGCGCCACCGCATTGCTCGGGGTCTCTTCATTCACGGTTGTATCCCTCCCGGAAACCAGATGTCATCGCGGTACTCGGCAATCGTACGGTCGCTGGAAAAGCGGCCACTGGCAGCGACATTGTGAATGGCGCGCTGCGTCCAGGCGTCTGGCTCGGCCCAGAGTGCATCCACGCGCTTCTGTGCTTCGACATAACTGCGGAAATCCGCCACCGTCATCCAGGGGTCGGAAGGCGACAGGAGTGCGGCCAGCAGCGTGTCAAAGAGGCCGCTTTCCAGCAGCGAAAAATGCTCGCTCTCCAGCAGCTGCAGCACCCGCGCCAGGTCCTCGTCGCCACTCACGATCTGCCCCGGTTGATACTCTTCGCGAGTCGAAATCACCTGGTCGGCGGTCAGGCCGAAGAGGAAAAAATTGTCCTCTCCCACCGCCTCGCGAATCTCGATATTGGCCCCGTCCAGTGTGCCGATGGTCACCGCACCATTCATCATGAATTTCATGTTGCCGGTGCCGGAGGCCTCCTTGCCGGCGGTGGAAATCTGCTCGGACAGGTCAGTGCCCGGCGCGATCAACTCCATGGCCGAGACACTGTAGTCGGGCAGGAAGGCCACCCGCAGCCACTCGCGCATCCGGGGGTCGCGATTGATCACCTGGGCCACGTTGTTGATCAGCTTGATGATCAGCTTGGCCATCGCGTAGCCGGGCGCCGCCTTGCCGGCAAACAGCACACAGCGGGGCTGCATGCCCTCGGTATCGCCGCGCTGGATGCGGTCGTAGCGATGAATCACGTGAAGCACGTTGAGCAGCTGGCGCTTGTACTCGTGGATGCGCTTGACCTGGACATCGAACAGCATGTCGGTATCGAAGGCCACCCCGCAGCGACGCGCCACCAATTCCGACAGGCGGCGCTTGCTGGCGCCCCTGACCGCCTGAAAGCGCGTTTGAAAACCGTCATCTGCGGCCAGGTCACGCAGGGCCTCCAGGCGCCCCATATCGGTCACCCAGCCGCTGCCTACGGTTTCATCCAGCAACGCGCTGAGGCCGGTATTGCAGTGGGCCAGCCAGCGCCTGGGGGTAACGCCATTGGTCTTGTTGTTGAATTTTTCCGGGGTCATTTCATGGAAATCGCGAAACAGGCCGGCGGTCAACAACTGGGTGTGCAGCCCGGCCACACCGTTCACCGAGTGCGACCCGACAATACCCAGGTAGGCCATCCGCAACTGGGGATCGGCACCCTCCTCGATGATCGACATGCGCTGAAGGCGGCCGGTATCCCCGGGCCAGCGGTCGGCCACCCGCGACAGAAAACGCGCATTGATCTCGCGGATGATATCCAGCAGGCGCGGCAGCAGCTCGGCAAACAGGCGCACGGGCCAGCGCTCCAGGGCCTCCGGCAGCAGCGTATGGTTGGTGTAGGCCATGCAGCTGCTGGTGATCGACCAGGCCTGGTTCCAGCCCAGCCCGTGGACATCCATCAGCAGGCGCATCAATTCGGCGACGGCCACCGTCGGGTGGGTATCGTTGAGCTGGAATCCGTTCAGCTCGGCGAAGCGCGAGAAGTCTGCGCCGTGGACCTCGACCCAGCGCTGCAGTACATCCTGCAGGCTCGCCGAGGCGAGGAAATACTGCTGGCGCAGGCGCAGCTCCTTGCCGGCCTCGCTGGCATCGTTGGGGTAGAGCACCATGGTGATCTGTTCGGCGCGGTTCTTGGCCGCGACGGCATCGGTGTAACTGCCGGCGTTGAATTCCTCAAGGTCGAACTCGTCGGTCGCCTCGGCCTTCCACAGCCGCAGGGTATTCACGGTGCCATTGCGGTAGCCGGGCACCGGCACGTCGTAGGGCAGCGCCAGGACATCCTGGGTATCCAGCCAGCGCACCCGCAGCTCGCCGTGCTCGTCGCGGCTATAGTCGACGCGGCCAAAGAAGGGAACCCGCTGGGTCGCCTCCGGCACCTCAATCTCCCAGGGATTGCCATGGCGCAGCCAGCGGTCGGGGAATTCCACCTGGTAGCCGTTCTCCAGACGCTGGTGGAACATGCCGTACTGGTAGCGAATACCGTATCCGGTCACCGGCAACTGCAGGGTCGCGCAGCTGTCCAGGAAACAGGCTGCCAGGCGCCCCAGGCCACCGTTGCCGAGGCCCGCGTCGAGCTCCTCTTCCTCCACCTCCTCCAGACCGCAGGCCCAGTCCTCCAGCACCTCGCGCACCGGCGATTCCAGATCGAGATTGAGCAGGGCATTGTTCAGGCTGCGCCCCATCAGGAATTCCATCGACAGGTAGTAGATGTTCTTGCAGTCGCGCTGCTGGCATTGCTGCCGGGTCGCCCGCCACTGCGCCACCAGTCGGTCGCGGACCGTCAGCGCCAGGGCCTGGTAGAGGTAGAAGTGGGATTGCCCTTCGTCATCTCGCCCCAGGGTCAGGGTGTAGTGACGGTGCAGATCCTCGGGCAGGGTAGCCGGCGATAGGTCCGGATCGAGACGGTGGTTCATGTGTCAGGCTTCCTCTTCGAAATAGGCGAGGTGCTGAAGGGACACCGAGGCCAGGGCAGGGGCAGTCCCGTTGACAAGAATCTGCAGGGAGCGCGCTTCCAGTGACAGCTCCGCCCCCGGCGCGAGGCAGTCGGTGGGGCCGGGCCGCAGGTTGCGCGCGGTATCGGCAAACAGGTACCAGTCCTGCGCCGGTGCCAAGGGCAGGCGGAAGGTCTGCGCCTGCTCGGCGGCATTGAAAATCACCAGCAGGTGCCGCGCGGGCAGGCCGCCCTCCCCTGCCGGCTCGGTCAGCAGGTAGCCGAGCAGCTGGTTGTGGTGCTCGTGCCAGTGCTCCTCCCGCATGCTGCGGCCCTCCGGGTTCAGCCACTGGATGCCCTCGGAGTGTGGATCACCCGGTTTGTGTCGGTAGCGGTAGGCCTGCAGCACCGGAAACTGCCGGCGCAGGGCCAGCAGTCGGCGAGTGAAGTGCAGCAACTCGGCGACCTCTTCGCGCTCGTCTTCCCAATCGACCCAGTTCAGCGCGTTGTCCTGGCAGTAGGCGTTGTTGTTGCCCTGCTGGCTGCGCCCGCGCTCATCCCCCGCCAGCAGCATCGGCACGCCCTGGGACACCGCCAGCGTCGCGAGAAAGTTGCGCTGCTGGCGCCAGCGCAGGGCATCGATGCGCGGGTCCGCGGTCGGACCCTCCACTCCCAGGTTGCTGCTCAGGTTCTCCCGGTGGCCATCGTTGTTGTCCTCGCCGTTGGCTTCGTTGTGGCGCTGGCGATAGCTGACCAGGTCGCGCAGGGTGAAGCCATCGTGACTGGTGATGAAGTTGATGCTGGCCCGCGGGCGGCGCCCCTCGTGTTCGAAGAGGTCGCCGGAACCGTGCAGGCGACGCGCCAGCTCCGGCAGCTGACCGGGATCCCCCCGCCAGTAGCGGCGCACGGTATCGCGGTAGCGATCATTCCACTCGCTCCAGTGGGCCGGGAAACGCCCCAGCTGGTAGCCTCCCGGGCCCACGTCCCAGGGCTCGGCAATCAGCTTGCAGGAGGAAAGCAGCGGGTCCTGGGCCAGCACCTGGAAGAAGGCCGCGTTGCGGTCGAAGCCCTGCGCCTGGCGCCCCATCACGGAGGCAAGATCGAAGCGGAAGCCATCCACGCCCATGGCACCGGCCCAGTAGCGCAGGCTGTCGGTGATCAGCTGCAGCACCCGCGGATGGCGCACATTGAGGGTATTGCCGCAGCCACTGTCATTGACATAGAAGCGCGGATCCCCGGACTGCAGCTGGTAGTAGGAGAGGTTGTCGATGCCGCGCAGGCTGACTGTCGGCCCGAGATGATTTCCTTCGCAGCTGTGGTTGTAGACGACATCCAGGATCACCTCCAGTCCGGCCTGGTGGAAGCGGTCCACCATCTCGCGGAACTCCGCCGGGTCGCTCCCGGTCATGTAGCCGGCGTGGGGCGCAAACCAGGACAGGGTGTTGTAGCCCCAGTAGTTGCGCAGGCCCTTTTCGTGTAGGTGGTATTCGTCGATGAAGGCGTGCACCGGCAGCAGCTCCACCGTGGTCACGCCCAGGGCCTTGAGGTAGTCGATCACCGCGGGCTGGGCGAGCCCGGCGAAGCGCCCACGCTGGGCCTCGGGCACGCCGGGATGCCGGCGCGTGAACCCCCGCACGTGGGTCTCGTAGATCACGGTCTGATGCCAGGGCACCCGGTGGGTAACGGCATTGTTGCACCACTCGGGGCGGCTGCAGACGACCGCCTTGGGCATCCAGGCCGCATTGTCGCGGGCATCCATGGCCAGGTCCTGACGGGGGTCACTGGGGGACCAGGCAAAGTGCGTTTCGTGCCAGGCAAACCCGCCCTGCAGGCGCGTCGCATAGGGGTCCAGCAGCAGCTTGTGGGCATTGAATCGATGCCCCGCCTGGGGGTCCCAGGGGCCGTGGACCCGGTAGCCGTAACAGCTCCCCGGCTGCACCCCGGGAACGTAGCCGTGCCAGACGTCCTGGGACTTCTCCGGCAAGCGCAGACGCGACTGCTCCACCAGGCCGGAGGCATCGTAGAGACACAGCTCAACCGCCGTGGCATGCGCGGAAAACAGCGCAAAGTTGGTGCCCGCGCCATCCCAGTGGGCGCCCAGGGGACGCGGGGATCCGGCCAGTATCTTCATCCGTCGGCTTCCCTGGCCAGGTAGACGCAGGCCAGCGGCGGCACTGTCAGCAGCAGCGACCAGGGCTGGCCGTCCCAGGGCAGCGCCTCGGCCTCGAGCGAAACCTCGTTGACCTGTCCGGAGCCCGCGTACACTTGGGCATCGGTATTCAGGATCTCGCGGTAGCGGCCCGGTCCGGGTACACCCAGCCGATAGCCGGTGTGCAGGCCCGGCGTAAAGTTGCAGAGCACCACCAGCACCTGGTCCGTGCCTTGCCCCTGCCGCAGCCAGGCAAATATCGACGCCTCGCGGCGGTCGACCTGGAGCCAGCGAAAGCCCTCGGGGCGATGGTCCAGGGCGTGCAGCGCCGGGCGCTCCCGATAACAGGCATTCAGGTCACTGACCAGCCGCTGCACACCCCGGTGCGGAGCGTCTTCCAACAGCGCCCAGTCGAGGGCCCGCTCGTGGCTCCACTCGCGCCACTGGGCCAGCTCGCCACCCATGAACAACAGCTTGTAGCCCGGGTGCCCCCACATGAAGGCGAAATAGGCACGGAGATTGGCAAACTTCTGCCACTGGTCCCCCGGCATGCGCGTGATCAGCGAGCCCTTGCCGTGGACCACCTCGTCGTGGCTCAGGGGCAGCACGAAGTGTTCGTCCCAGGCGTAGACCAGGCCGAAGGTCATTTCATCGTGGTGATAGCGACGGTGCACCGGGTCGCGCCCCATGTAGCGCAGGGTGTCGTTCATCCAGCCCATGTTCCACTTGAAGCCGAAACCCAGGCCACCGGCATCCACAGGCCGCGTGACCCCGGGCCAGGCAGTGGACTCCTCGGCGATCATCAACACCCCCGGGTGGCGGGCGTGCAGCGTGGTGTTGAGCGTCCTGAGGAACGCGATGGCCTCCAGGTTCTCGCGCCCCCCCTGGGCATTGGGCACCCATTCCCCGGGCCGCCGGCTGTAATCCAGGTAGAGCATCGACGCCACGGCATCCACCCGCAGGCCATCCAGGTGAAACTCCTCCAGCCAGTAATTCGCATTGCTGAGGAGAAAACTCTGCACCTCGGGCCGCCCGAAGTTGTAGATCAGGGTATTCCAGTCCGGGTGAAAGCCCTGGCGCGGGTCGGCGTGTTCATACAGCGCGGTGCCGTCGAAGCGGCCGAGACCGTGCGGGTCGGTGGGGAAGTGCCCGGGCACCCAGTCCAGCAGGACGCCGAGGCCGGCAGTGTGGCAGCGATCGACAAAACAGCGGAACTCGTCCGGGGTGCCAAATCGGATGCTGGGGGCATACAGCCCCACTGGCTGATAGCCCCAGGACCCGTCAAAGGGATACTCGCCCAGGGGCATCAACTGGATGTGGGTGAAGCCCTGTTCCACCACGTAGGGAATCAGCTCGTCAGCGAGCTCGAGGTAACTGAGGAAGCGGTGGTTCTGCTCCGCCCGACGGCGCCAGGAGCCGGCGTGGACCTCGTAGATGGCCACCGGCTGGCCGAGGGGATGGCGGCGCGCCTGCATCCACGCCTCGTCGCTCCACTGCCAGCGGCTGTCACGGCCCATTACCCGGGCGGCCGTCTGGGGCGGGTGCTGCATGGACAGCGCATAGGGGTCCGCCTTGAGGGGCAGCCGGCAGCCATCCCGGTCGACAATCTCGTATTTGTAGTGGGCGAGCTCGGCGACGCCGGGAATGAAGACTTCCCACACGCCCGAACGCGGATGCCGGTGCATACCGTGGCAGTTGCCGTCCCAGCCATTGAAATCGCCGACCACCGCCACCCGCCGCGCGTTGGGAGCCCAGACCGCAAACCGCACACCCTCGACCCCGTCGAGGCAGCAGGCCCGCGCCCCAAGCAGTCGCCAGGCATGCACTTCACGGCCGGCGAGAAAATCCGCGAAATCGTCGTCGCTCAACTGCAGCGGATACTCCGCGCTGTGGTCCGGGGGTCCGCTCACTTCGCCCGCTCCCGGGCGACGGCCGCCAACAGCTCGCGCACCGCCGGGGTGGCGAATATCCGTGCCGTGGTCTCCGCCTGCTTGCGGCGCCAGTTGGGGTACTCCCGGCAGGTGCCGGGAATGTTGACAGGCTCGGTGAGCAATTGCAGGTCCTCGAGTTGCACCATCAACAGGGGCGCGCGGCCGCGGGCACAGGCGCGATGGATGGCCGTGCACAGCGCCATGTCGAAGCTGTCACAGTCCCCCGCCGGGCGCAAGCCCTCGGCGGCAAGCCAGTCGAGTAGCCGCTGCCGGTCGCGGGCCCGCTCCCCGAGGGCCTCCTCCAGCTCGCTGCCGTCGGCCATCAACCCCAACCGCCGGCGGCGCGCCAGGTCACCCGCCGACCACCAGTCCGCCAGTGTCGGCACATCGTGATTGCTCACCATCAGCATGGCGTCATCGCGCTGCTCCCCGGGTGCCAGGAATGCACCGTCATCGCGGCGTTCGAAATACAGCAAGGCGTTTCCGAGCAGCCCGTCGCGGCGCATGCTGGCGCGAAAGGCGGCCGGCACCACGCCCAGGTCCTCGCCGATCACCAGGCAGTCGGCACGGCGACTTTCCAGGCGCAGGAGAGCCATCAGCGCCTCGCTGGGATAGTAGACATAGAGGCCGGCATCCGGCGCTTCCTCCGGCAGGCTCCACCAGGTGCGCAAGAGGGCCATGGCATGGTCCACTCGCAGGGCGCCGCAACTCCGCATGTTCTGGCGCAGCAGCGTGATAAAGGCGCCATAGCCACCCGCGCGGACGCGCAGGGGATGCAGCACCGGGAGTCCCCAGCTCTGCCCCTGGGGGGCGAGCGGGTCGGGCGGCGCGCCTATGCTCGCCGCACTCAGGTAGAGTTGTGGCTGGCTCTCTACCTCGGCGCCGTCGGCTACGGCGCCCACCGCCAGGTCGCGCACCAGCCCCAGACGCATGCCCAGCCTCCGGGCTTCCGCCTGGCAGGCTGACAGCTGTGCCTCGGCAAGCCACTGCAGGTAGCGGACCAGCTCCGGCTGGCCCTTCACCCGCGGGTTGTGGCGACACTCGTGGGCAACAAAGGCCTCCAGCTCGGCACCGCCGCGGGCGACAAAAGCCGCCAGCGACTGCCGACGCTCGGCGCTGGCGCTGCGGGAAAAGGCCTGGTACAGGGCCAGAAACACCCGGTACTTGAGGGCTGCCACCCGCGGATAGTCCACCAGCGCCTCCCCTCGCAGCGCCTGCAGTTCGGCCAGCTCCGGCTCGCCCAGCACCTGCCCGGCCACCTCAGGCCATTCCGGCTCGCGCGCGGGGTCAATCGCCAGGGGATTCAGAAATCGGCGATCCGAGGGGCTGTAGGGGCTGGCCATGGCTTCGTCGCCGGCGCAGGGAGCGTGCAGTGGGTTGAGGAGGACAAAGTCGGCACCGGCGCGGGCGGCCAGTGTTACCAGCTCCGAGAGATCGCCGAAGTCTCCGATACCCCAGTTGTGCTCCGAGCGCAGGCTGTAGAGCTGGCAGCCAAGGCCCCACAAGCGCGGGCTGATCCCGGCCAGGCTGGCACAATGCTCCGGGGCTGCCGCCAGCGTCGCCTCGACCCGCGCGTTCTCCGTACTCAGTCGCAAACGGTGGTAGCCCGCGGGCAGCTCGCCCAGGGGCAGCGCGCGGGCCGAGTAACGGACGCCCTCGGCCACATAGTCCCCCACCTCTGCCAGTTCTGCTGGCCGGAACACCCCCTGAAAGCACTCGCCGGTTTCGCAGGTCAGCCGCCAGCGGAATTCGCGCTGCAGGTCTTCGGGGTGGCAGCGCAGCGGCACCTGGGCGCGGGCGGCGTCGACTATCTCGCACTCGCCCAGCCAGTGACGCCAGGGTGCCACGTCCAGGTCCTCGATGCCCGCCTGCAGCGCCGCCGGATCCTCGGGGTCAAAACCCATCACCTGCAATGCGCGACGGCGCCAGGCCGGGGGCACCTGCCGGCAACTACCGTGATAGTCGAGATACTCGGCACTGATCCCGGTTAGATAAAACAGTTTTTCCAGCTCGTCCATGCGCGATACCGCACTCCTCGCCCGCCCCACAGAACAGCACGCCGGCCGACAGGACGCAAGCCCCATTTTGCAGCAGCCGCTGCGCCATCCTGCGACACACGGCCGCATCCGCAGCGGCGGCGGGTCGCGGTATACTGCCGGCATGACCCTTGTCGACCACTCCGCCCGCTCCGCCTACAGCCCCTCGCTGGCCAACCTGCGCAGCCTGCTGGCAATGCGCGGCATTGCCCTGTTCGGCCAGGCCGCGGTCCTGGCCTGGGTGGTCTGGACCACGCGCAGCACACAGCCCCCCTGGGGCATGGCCCTGGCGCTCCTGGGCATGACCCTGCTGACAGCCGCCAGCCTGTGGTGGTCTCGCGGGGAGCGCTCGGTCAGCGACCGGGAGTTCTTTGTCCAGATCATGCTGGATATCGTCGGCTGGACTGCCCTGATGTACACCAGCGGTGGCGCCGACAACCCCTTCGTGTCCTATTACATCGTGCCCCTGGTGGTGGCGGCGGCGGTCCTGCCCTGGACCTATACCTGGTGGGTCGCCGGCGCAGCCGTGACCGCCTACAGCCTGCTGCTGGTGTTCAACATCCCCTTTCCCCTGTTCTCACCCCACGCGGGCGCTGTCCACGCCGGCATGCACCACAGCGGCCCGTTGCCCCAGGGCGACCTGCACCGCCTGGGCATGTGGTTCAATTTCCTTTTCAGCGCCGGTCTGATCACCTTTTTTGTGGTCCGGATGGGCGGTGTGCTGCGCCGACAGGAAGCCCGGGAAGCGGCGCGGCGGGAAAACCGTCTTCGCCACGACCAGATTCTCGCCGTGGCGAGCCTGGCCGCCGGTACCGCCCACCGCCTGGGTACGCCCCTTTCCACCATGACCATCCTGCTGGAGGACCTGCAGGAGGACGCCGACCTGGGGCAACGGGCGCGGGACGACCTGTCCCTGCTGCGCGGGCAGCTCGGACAGTGTCGCGAGATCCTGCGCGAACTCAGTGACACCGCGGAGCTGTCGGAAACCGGCGAGCGACAGCGGGCCGCGGTGACGCGAGTGGTTGATACCGCCCTGCAGACCTGGGCTGCACGGCGGCCGGGTGTCTCCTGCGAGCTGCGAATCACCGGCTCGGGCGAGGCGCCGATTATCGCCTTTGACCAGACCCTGCCCCAGGCGCTGGAAAACCTCTTCAACAATGCCGCCGATACCGGAAGCAAGCTGATAGAGACCAGGGTCGACTGGGACCAGCGCGAGTGCATCGTCGCCATTCGCGATCGCGGCCCCGGGGTATCGGCGGAGCTCAGTCGCGGCCTGCGTGCCGCGCCCGGCCAGCACAGGGGGCTGGGCATTGGCCTGGTGCTGACCCGTGCCACCGCCGAGCGCCACGGGGGCAGCCTGTCCCTGGACAACGCCAGCGACGGTCCGGGCGCGGTGGCCACCTTGCGCCTGCCCCGGGAGAATCGGGTGTGAGCGAGTCCGGGCGTCTCCTGCTGATCGACGATGACGCGACCTTCCTGCAGGTCATGAGCCGCAGTTTCCGCCGCCGCGGCTTCGAGGTCCTGGCCTGCGCCGGGGCCCGGGACGCCCTGGTCAGCTGCCGGGATTTTGCACCCAGCCACATCCTGCTCGACCTGAACATGCCGGAACTGTCGGGGATGGCGGCGCTGCCGCAGTTGCTGGAAGCGGCGCCGGGCGCGCGACTGGTCGTGTTAACCGGCTACTCGAGCATCGCCACCGCAGTCGAGGCCATCAAACTGGGCGCCACCCAGTACCTGTGCAAGCCCGCCGGCATCGAAGAAATTCTGCGCGCTTTCAGCGGCGAACAGGCCAGCGGGGAGCCTCCGGCGCAGCCGCCCTCCCTGGATCGCCTGGAGTGGGAGCACCTGCAGCGGGTACTGCAGGAAAACGAGGGCAACATCTCGGCCACGGCACGGGCGCTGGGGATGCACCGCCGCACGCTGCAGCGCAAACTGCAGAAGCGGCCGGTCAGGCGCTGAGAGAGTCTGCCGCGGGGGTGCCGGCGGCAGCCCCGAGGTGCCCGGAGAGAATCGCCAGCAGCCGCTCCCCCACCGCCGTCATCTCCGGCGGGCCCGCGGACAGGCGCTCCGCCATGGAAGTAACGCGCAGCCCTTCGTGGCCACAGGGATTGATGCGGGCGAAGGGCTCGAGGTCCATGTCGACGTTCAGCGACAGCCCGTGGTAAGTACAGCCGTGGCGCACCCGCAGCCCCAGGGAAGCAATCTTGTCGCCCTCGACGTAGACCCCGGGCGCATCCGGCCTCGCGGCTGCCGCAATGCCATACTCGTCGAGCAGCTGCACAATGCTGTCCTCGATCAGAGACACCAGGGCACGCACCCCGAGACCGGCGCGACGCAGGTCAATCAACAGATAAACCACCCACTGGCCCGGCCCGTGGTAAGTGACCTGGCCCCCGCGGTCCACCTGGACCACCGGGATGTCCCCCGGTGCCAGCACATGTTCCGCCTTGCCCGCCTGGCCCTGGGTGAACACCCGCGGGTGCTGCAGCAGCCAGAGCTCATCGGGGGTCGAATCGTCACGGCTGTCGGTGAAAGCCTTCATCCGCTCAAAGACCGGCTGGTAGTCCACCAGGCCCAGGTGTCTGCAGTACAGCGCGGCCACGACTCAGATCACCATCTGCACCACACCGGTGGCCATCAGGTCCTGGTGCAGGGCGCGAAGCTGCTCCGGACCGGTCGCGGTAATGGTCA
Source organism: Haliea atlantica (assembly GCF_054779855.1). Lineage (NCBI taxonomy): Bacteria > Pseudomonadati > Pseudomonadota > Gammaproteobacteria > Cellvibrionales > Halieaceae > Haliea > Haliea atlantica. The sequence goes on from NZ_BAAGXL010000017.1 coordinate 44,293, forward strand.
CCGTCATGGCGGAAAACGTGCCCTTGCCACTCGCCCGCACGCGGACCGCGCGCTGGTCAAAGCCCGGGGCGTGGCGTTCGAATACCTCGATCACCAGGCGCTCGAAGTGCTCGCCACTGCGACCCACCACCTTGACCGGGTAATCGCAGGGGAATTCAATCCGGGGTGGGTCGACGCTGCTCACACTCACACCTTGAACAGCTTGCTGAACCACATGAGGACACTGTCCCACAGGCGGGCAAAGAAGCCGGCGGGCTCAACTGCCTCCAGTGCCACCACCGGGCCCTCGTGGAGAACCTCCCCCTCCAGCAGCAGGCGCACCGTGCCCAGGGCATCCCCCGCGGCGAGAGGTGCAACCAGGTCCTCCTCCAGCGCCAGCTCGCTCTGGATCTCATCCTTGCGCCCCCGGGGAATGGTCAACACCAGCGGCGACTGCACCCCGACACGCACCTGGTCGGCCACGCCTTTCCAGACCCGCGGCTCCGCCATCGCCTCATCGGCCCGCAGCAGGGACACCGTTTCGAAGAAACGGAAGCCGTAGTTGAGCAGGCTGCGGGACTCGTTCTTGCGGGTGGCCGGGCTGCGAGTGCCCATGACCACGGAGATCAGGCGCATGCCATCGCGCTCGGCGGAAGCCGCCAGCCCGTAGCCGGCCTCGCTGGTGTAGCCGGTCTTGATACCGTCGACCGACGGGTCCTCCCGCAGCAGGGTATTGCGGTTGTACTGGCGGATATCGTTGTAGGTGAAATCGCGCAACTTGTAGAGCGCGTAGTGCTCGGGGTATTTCTGGATCATGCCCTGGGCCAGCAGCGCGAGATCGCGGGCGGTCACTACCTGACCCTCCGCGGGCAGCCCGTGGGAGTTTTCGAAATGCGAGTTGTGCATGCCCAGGGCCTCGGCGTGGGCATTCATCATGTCGGCAAAGGCCGCCTCGGACCCCGCCACGTGCTCGGCGATGGCCACCGTGGCGTCGTTGCCCGAGGCCACCACGATGCCGCGCTCCAGCTGGCCCACGGTGACCGGCTTGCCGGGCTCGATCCACATCAGCGAGGAGCCCGCGAAGACCGGGTTCTGCGACCAGGCATTGCGGCTGACCGGCACCTGGTCCTCGGCATCGATGCGACCGGACTCGATCTCACTGGCCAGCACATAGGCCGTCATCATCTTGGCCAGACTGGCCGGCGGTAGCGGCAGGTCGGCGTTGTGCTCGGCGAGCACCGCACCGCTGTCGGCATCCATCAGGAAATAGGCCTTGGCGGAGAGCTGCGGGGGCGTCGGCACCACCGCCACGGCGGCCGCCTTGGCCGCGCAGCTCAGGAACAGGATTGCAACAAACAGGGATCGCATCATCACTTCCATTCAGTCGATTGTCGTGGGGCCGCGCTTCAGGGAAGCAGCTGCGCCCCGGTATAACCGTTGTCGGCGAGCCGTCGCTGTACGCGATCCAGCTCTTCCGGGCTGTCCACCGGCCCGATACGCACGCGGTAGAGGCGGCCGCTCGCACTGTCTACCGGACTGACGGCAACCGGCGAGGTCACCAGTGCCGCCAGCTCGGTGCGCAGGCGCTCGGCGGAATTCTCCGAGCCAAAAGCGCCCAACTGCAGGAAACGGTAATTCCCCAGCGGACTGCCACGGCGGTCGTCGATGCCCGCCAGCTGGATCACCTCGACCTCCACCCGGGCGGTGCCGACTTCCATGAAGCCCAGTTTGACCGCGGCGCCGTAGGAAAGGTCAATCAGGCGGTCACTGTGAAAGGGGCCCCGGTCATTCACGCGCACCACGATGCTGCGCCCGTTGTCGAGATTGGTGACCCGGGCGTAGCAGGGAATCGGCAGGGTCTTGTGCGCCGCGGTGGCCGCGTAGAGATCGTAGACCTCGCCGTTGGAGGTCAGCTGGCCGTGGAACTTGGTGCCGTACCAGGAGGCCAGGCCGCGCTCCCGATAGCCCGCCAGACTGGGCAGCACTTCGTAGCTCACGCCGTTGACCGTATAGGGGCTCTTGTTGCCCACGCCGAGAATCGGATCGGGCCGCGGACGGGCGTCGGCGACATCCTCCGGGCGGATGCTGCGCAGGGGCGCTCCATCGCGCACGGCGTCGCGTGCGCCCGTCTCCGGCCCGCTGGCCTCCCGCTGGGGAGGGGTGCCAGTGCAGGCTGTCAGCAGCAGCGCCAGAAGCGGTAGCCAGCAGGCTTTCACTGGGCATCCCCCCCGGCCGCCAGCCGCTGGGCCAGCTGGTGGACGCTCATGGCATACATGGCACTGTGGTTGTAGCGGGTGATGACGTAGAAGTTGTGCAGCCCGAGCCAGTATTCGTAACCGTCCTCGAGCTCAAACTTCATCGCCGTGGCCTTGGCATCGGGATCCACCGCCTGCCGGGGCCGGATGCCGACCTTGGCAAACTCGGCAATGATGCGCTCCGGTACCAGCCCGGCATTGAACCACGCCTCGGGCGCGGCATCGGTCACCGCGGCCGGCACCACCACCGCTTCGCCCGGGCGCCAGCCGTGGGCCTTGAAGTAGTTGGCCACACTACCGATGGCATCCACCGGGTTGTTCCAGATATCCGTGTGCCCGTCGCCGTCAAAATCCACCGCGTAACTGCGATAGCTGCTGGGCATGAACTGGCCGTAGCCCATCGCGCCGGCATAGGAGCCCTTGAGGGACAGCGGATCCACATCCTGCTCGGCGGTGAGAATCAGGAAGTGCTTCAGTTCCTTGCTGAAGAATGCGGAACGGCGGGGATAATCGAAAGCCAGGGTCGCCAGGGCATCGATAACCCGGTAGCTGCCGGTAATCCGGCCGTAGTAGGTTTCTACCCCGATAATCGCGGCGATCAGCTCCGCGGGCACCCCGGTCTCCGCCTCGGCACGCGCCAGGGTCTGGCGGTGCGCCTGCATGAAGGCGCGCCCCTCGCGTTCCCGCCGCTCGGTGAGAAAGATCTCGCGGTATTCATGCCAGGGCTTGACCTTCTCCGCCGGCCGGGCGATCGCCTCGAGGATGGACTCCTGTCGCTGGGCCTCGGACAAGAGGGCCAGCAGGCTGTCCCGCTCCATGCCCCGCTCCGCCACCAGCTCTTCCACCAGTGCCCGCGCGTCCGCGTTGTCGCGGTAGCTCTCGGCGGCGCCGGCGAGGCCGGAACACAGGGTGAGCAAACCGACCATCCACTTCCAATGCACCACTTTCATCACTCGCTACTCACCTGAAGGTCAACGCGGAATCACCGTCCGCGGCTCGGTAGCCACCGCCATCAAAACGCCAAAGCCCGCCATCAGGGTAACCAGCGAGGTTCCCCCTGCGCTCACCAACGGCAGCGGCACGCCCACTACGGGCAACAGTCCGGCGACCATGCCCATGTTAACAAAGATGTAAACGAAAAACGTCAGCGTCAGACTGCCGGCGACCAGCCGCCCAAAGGTCGAGGGGGCGTTTGCCGCGATCCAGAAGCCGCGCAGCAATATCAACAGATAGAGGGCCAGCAGAATCAGCACGCCGCGCAGGCCGAACTCCTCCGCCAGCACGGCGATGATGAAATCGGTGTGGCCCTCGGGCAGGAAGTCCAGCTGCGACTGTGTGCCCTGCAGCCAGCCCTTGCCCTCCCAGCCACCGGAGCCGATTGCCGTCTTCGACTGAATGATATTCCAGCCCGCCCCCAGCTTGTCACTCTCCGGGTCCAGCAGGGTGAGAATGCGCTGGCGCTGGTAGTCCTTGAGCAGATACATCCAGGCCGGCCACGCGGACAGCACTGCCAGGAGGACCGCACCGCCGATATAGCGCCACCCTATGCCCGCCAGAAACAACACGAACAGGCCACTGGCCGCGATCAGCAACGAGGTGCCCAGATCCGGCTGCACCAGGATCAAGCCGGCGGGCAGGATCACAATAGCGAGGCTCCCCAGGACCAGCGTGAAACGCGGCGGCAGGCCCCGCCCGGCCAGAAACCAGGCCATCATCAGCGGCATGCACAGCTTCATGATTTCCGACGGCTGGAAGCGGAACCCGCCAATCGACAACCAGCGCTGGGCGCCCTTGGCGCCCACGCCGAAAAACACCACGGCCACCAGCAGCAGTACGCCACCGGCATACAGCCAGGGGGCCCAACGGGCATAGCGCTGGACATCGATCTGGGCCGCCACCAGCAAAACGGTACAGGCGACCAGCAGATACTGGGCCTGGCGAATCACCGCACCGAGCTGCTGCCCGGATGCACTGTAGAGCACCACCAGTCCCAGACCGGCCACGACAAGCAGCAGCAACAGCAGCGGCAAATCCAGGTGCAGGCGGCGCGCCAAGGAAGCGCTGTCCTGCAGACCGGCGCGCTCACCGGGCATCTGCCGTACGTAGTCACCCATCGACCGGCACTCCTTCGCTCGCGGCGGCGTCCGGTTGTGGCGGCTCGCGCAGCAACCAGTCATCCAGCACGGCGCGCGCAATCGGGCTGGCCACCGAGGCGCCACCGCCGTTTTCCACGATCACCGCCAGGGCGATCGTCGGCGCCTCGATGGGCGCGAAAGCGATGAACAGGCCGTGATTGCGGTGCCGCTCGGCCACTTCATCCTCGCGATAGATGGCCCCCTGGGCAATGCCAATCACCTGCGCGGTCCCGGTCTTGCTCGCCATCTCGTACTGCATGCCCTCACCAATCTTGCGCGCGGTACCGCGACGACTGTGCACCACCGCACGCATCGACTCGAATATCGCATCCCAGTGTTCCGGGCTGGCCTCGATGCGGCTGACCTCGGGCGCTTCCACCGCCACGCCACCCACCGACTTCAGCAGCTGCGGCACCCGCTGGACACCCCGGGTCGCCAGCACCGAGGTGGCGACGGCAAGCTGTACCGGGGTGGTCAGCATGTAGCCCTGGCCGATCCCCGCACTGAGCGTCTCGCCGGGATACCAGGGCTTGCCCAGGTGATCGCGCTTCCAGCGGGTCGAGGGCAGCACCCCCGGACGCTCATTGGTGGTGTCCAGGCCCGTGCGCTCACCCAGGCCATAGGGCGCCAGCAGCTCGTGCATGCGGTCGATCGTCAGCCGCCGCGCCAAGTCATAGAAGTACACGTCGCAGGACTCGGCGATGGCCATGTGCAGATCCACACGGGGGGCGTGCCCGGTCCCGCGGATCTTCAGGATCCAGTCGCGGTAGCGGCGCGAATCGCCCGGCAGGCGATACCAGCCGGGGTCGGGGACCGTGGTTTCGGGGGTGATCAAGCCGGCCTGCAGCCCCGCCAGTGCCATCATCGGCTTGATGGTGGAGCCGGGGGGATACTGCCCTTGCACCGCGCGATTGAAGAGCGGCACGTCGGGGGAGTCGCGCAGGGCCGCGTAGTCCTCGGTACTGATCCCGTTGACGAACAGGTTGCTGTCAAAGCCGGGGGTGGAGACCAGCGCCAGCACACCACCAGTGGCCGGGTCGATGGCCACCACGGCACCGCGCTGCTCGCCCAGGGCGCGCTCGGCCGCCTGCTGCAGCTGGTAATCCAGGTGCAGGACCAGATCCTCGCCGGGACGGGGGTCAAAACGTTCGAGCACCCGCAGCACCCGGCCGTGGGCATTGGTCTCGACGTTCTGGTAACCCACTTCGCCGTGCAGTACGTCCTCGTAGTAGCGCTCGACGCCGACCTTGCCGATATGGAAGGTGCCGCGGTAGGCGCTCTGGTCCAGCGCCTGCATCTCCCGCTCGTTGATGCGACCGACATAACCGATGGCGTGGGAAAACAGGGCGTCGAGGGGGTAGTGGCGCAGCAGTTGAGCGTCCACGGTGACCCCGGGCAGGCGGTGGCGGTTGACTGCCAGCAGGGCGCGCTCTTCCTCGGTCAGGCGAAAACGCAGGGGAACCGCCTCGTAGGGACGCCGGTGGCCCAGCTTCTGGTGAAAGGTCTCGAGGTCGCTCTCGGAAATCGGGATCAAAGCCCGCAGGGCTTCGAGGGTGGCGTCGAGGTCCTCGACGCGCTCGCGCACGATGGACAGCATGTGACTGGGCCGGTTGTCCGCCAGCAGCACGCCATTGCGATCGTAAATCAGGCCGCGCTTGGGAGGCAGCGGCTGCAGCTGCACCCGGTTGCGCTCCGACTGTGTGCGATAAGTCTCGTAGTCCCGAATCTGCAGGTTGTAATAGCGGTAGAGAATGCCCGCCAGCAGCGCACAGGCAATCAGCACGGCCGTCAGGGTACGGACGAGAAAAATGCGACTTTCCCGTCCCGGGTCCTTGAGGGTGATGGATTCAGGCATGTGCAGGCAGGGTTGGGACTGCGCGAAGGGCTCAGGCCCGATGATACGGGTGATTGACTGTAATTGTCCAAGCCCGGTAGAGCTGTTCCACCAGGACCACGCGCACCAGCGGATGGGGCAGGGTCAGGGGGCCGAGGGACCAGCGTCGCTCGGCGGCCGCCAGGCAGCCCCGGGAGAGGCCGTCCGGCCCACCGATCACCAGGTTGACATTGCGACCGTCCATCATCCAGCCGCGCAGGTGCTCCGCCAGCCGCGGGGTGCTCCAGGACTCACCCTCGACGTCCAGGGCAATGGTGCGGTCTCCCGGGGCAAGGTGCCGGAGAATCTGCTCGCCCTCGCGCTCCCGCAACTGCTCGACCGCCACATCGCGACCGCGCCTCGCCAGGGGCAGGTCGCGCCACTGCAGCCGCAACTCCCGGGGCAGGCGACGAGCGTACTCGTCGACGCCCGCATCCACCCAGGCGGGCATCTTGCCGGCGACACTGACCACCGAGATGCGCATCAGTCGACCGGGCGGGTATCCACCCAGAGGCGCTCCAGATCGTAGAAGTCGCGGGTTGCCGGCAACATGACATGCACCACGACGTCGCCAAAGTCGGCCAGCACCCACTCGCCGACATTCTCTCCCTCGAGCCCCAGGGGCCGCTCGCCGGCTTTCTTGGCTTCCAGGCAGACGTGGTCCGCCAGCGACTTGACGTGCCGGTTGGAGGTACCGCTGGCAATGACCAGGTAGTCCATGACATCGGTCATGCCGCGCACATCCAGGGTGACGACATTGACAGCCTTGAGTTCATCGAGGGCCTCGACGACCAGGGCCTTGAGTGCTTCAGCTTCCATCTGGGGGCAAAGCCCTCCTTGTTTTGACGTGTAATTTCAGTCTGCTACCGCCTCGCGGTACAGCGCATTATCGACGATATACTCGAGCACCGCATCCGGCAGCAGAAAGCGCGGAGAGTGCCCGGTGGCACACAGGTGACGAATTTCGGTGGAAGAAATCGGCAGCGGCCGCAGTTCCTGCAAAAGCACCCCGCCGGCGGGCCGGCGCCCAAGGGCAGCGGCATCCGGCAGCCGGTGGTGGCCGAGCCAGTCCGCCACTTTGCCGCGCCGGGGCAACTCCCACCCGGGACGCGCCAGCACCACCACGTGGGCCAGGCCCAGCAGCTCCTGCCAGCGGTGCCAGCGTGGCAGGCCCAACACGGCATCACAACCCACCACCAGGCAGAGCGGGCGCTGCTCACCGTACTCACGCCGCAGTTCCGCGAGGCTGTCCACCGTCCAGGAGGGGCCGTCGCGCTGCAACTCGCGACGGTCACAGCTCAGGCGCGACTCGCCGCGCACCGCGAGCTCGACCATGTCCGCCCGCGCAGTGGCGGGACAGCCAGGGCTCTCGCGATGTGGCGGCGTGGCACAGGGCACCAGGTGCAGACGCTCCAGCGCCAGCCCCTCCACCAGTTCCACCGCAGAGCGCAGATGGCCGTGGTGAATAGGGTTGAAGGTGCCGCCAAACATGGCGACCGGTGCCTGGGTCGCCGCGGCGCTCAACGGCGTACCTGCCCCTCGCCGAAGACGACATACTTGCAGGACGTCAGACCCTCGAGCCCCACGGGCCCGCGGGCGTGAAGCTTGTCGGTGGAAATGCCAATCTCCGCCCCCAGGCCGTATTCGAAGCCGTCCGCGAAGCGGGTCGACGCGTTGATCATCACGGAGCTGGAATCCACCTCGCGCAGGAAGCGCATGGCGCGCGCGTGATCGCGGGTCACGATACTGTCGGTGTGCTGGGAACCGTAGTGGTTGATGTGGGTGATCGCCTCTTCCAGATCCTCCACCACCTTGACCGCCAGCACCGGCGCCAGGTACTCGGCGAACCAGTCATCCTCGGTGGCAGCCAGCATGTCCGGCACCCGGCGGCGGCTCTGTGGGCAGCCGCGCAGCTCCACCCCCGCCTCGCGAAAATCCGCTGCCAGCTCGGGCAACAGGGCGTCCGCTTCCGTGGCCGCTACCAGCAGGGTTTCCATGGTATTGCAGGTACCGTAGCGGTGCGTTTTGGCATTCAGGGCAATGGCTCGCGCCATCTGCAGGTCCGCCCCGGCATCCACGTAGACATGGCAGACCCCGTCGAGATGCTTGATCACCGGCACGCGGGCGTCGCGGCTGATGCGCTCGATCAGGCCCTTGCCGCCACGCGGCACGATGACGTCGACATAGGCGGGCATGGCGATCAATTCGCCGACGGCGGCGCGATCGGTCGTTTCCACGACCTGCACCGCGGCCCGCGGCAGGCCGGCCGCCCGCAGCCCCTCCGCCAGGCAGGCGGCTATGGCGCGATTGGAGGCCAGCGCCTCTGACCCGCCGCGAAGAATGGTGGCGTTCCCCGACTTCAGGCAAAGACTGGCGGCCTCCACTGTTACGTTGGGGCGGGACTCATAGATAATGCCGATAACCCCGAGGGGCACGCGCATCTGGCCCACGCGGATACCGCTGGGGCGGGTCCGCACCCCGGAGATCTCGCCCACCGGGTCGGGCAGGGCCGCCACTTGCTCCAGCCCCGCCAGCATGGTGTCGATGCGGGCCGGGGTCAGCGCGAGGCGGTCCAGCAGCGCCGCATCCAGGCCCGCCTCGCGGCCGCGCTGAAGGTCTTCCTGGTTGGCCTGGGCGAGTGTGTCCCGGGCAGCATCCAGGGCGTCCCGGGCGGCCAGCAGTGCCGCGTTGCGCACCGCGGTGCTCGACGCCGCCACCTGCCGCGAGGCCGCTCTCGCAGCCCGCCCCATTTCCTGCATGTAATGCGGGATATCCATATTGGGTCCGTTATCAAAAGCCGCGATTATACCCGAAGCCCGCGGGCCCTGCGCCAGTCCGGGAGTCAGCCCCGGCACGGCGGGAAAGAAATTTCAGCGAACAACGTTGACAATCATTCTCATTAGCATTAATTTGCCAGTCAAGGCATCCAATTGTCAGCCGTGGAGACACCATGTACGTCTGCATCTGCAAAGGCATCACCGACCATCAGATCCGCGCCGCGGTCAGCCAGGGCGCGGAGAATATGCGTGCCGTGCGCCAGACACTGGGTGTTGCCAGCCAGTGCGGCAAGTGCGGGAGCCTGGCCCGGGACATCATGCGGGAAGCCCTGGACGAACTGCAGAGCGCGGACAGCGGGCTGTTCTACGCCGCCGGCTGAGCCCGCAGGGGCGCCGAAACCGGATGCGAATCACTGCGATTATCATTACAAACTCTTTTGCAATCAACGACTTACGTTGACCCCTCCCCGCCCCTGAACTATACTTCGCGCCACAATCATCCAGGGAAGTGGAGCACGCTATGAAAGGCGACGCCAAAGTCATCGAACATCTGAACCAGGTACTCGGCAACGAGCTGGTGGCGATCAACCAGTACTTCCTGCACGCCCGCATGTACAAGGACTGGGGCCTGAAGGAACTGGCCGACCACGAGTACCACGAATCCATCGACGAGATGAAGCACGCCGATCAGCTGATCGAGCGCATCCTGTTCCTGGAGGGCCTGCCCAACCTGCAGGACCTGGGCAAGCTGCTGATTGGCGAGAACACCCAGGAGATGCTCGAGTGCGACCTCAAGCTGGAGCACAAGGCACACAAGGACCTCAAGGAAGCCATCACCTACTGCGACTCTGTCGGTGACTATGTCTCCCGGGACCTGTTCGTATCCATCATGGCCTCCGAGGAAGACCATATCGACTGGCTCGAGACCCAGCTGGGCCTGATCGAGAAAGTCGGCCTGCAGAACTACCTGCAGACCGCCATGCAGTCCGTCAAAGAAGGCTGAGCCTGCCCCTTCGCCCCGGTCCAACCGGGGCGACCCACGCCCCCGCCAGATGCACGCCCCGGCAGCTGGCGGAGCGGCGGAACCACCCCTCAGGAAACCGCGAGCAAATCACAGTCGAGCTTGTCCAGAACGCGCTCGACCGTGTTGTTGTTGATCGCGGCAGCCAGGCCGCTGCGTCCGGCGTTGCCAATCACCAGCAGGCCGACCTTGAGCTGTTCCGCCATGTCCACAATGACGTCGTCGGGGTCGCCCATGCGCACGTGGATATGCTCGAGATCGACACCCCAGTCCCGCACCAGGCGATGGCGGTCGGGGGCCTGGGAGAGGTCACGGTAGGCTGACACGAAATGCACATCGGCACTTTCGCTCTCGATCAGCTGTCGGGCGAAGCGCAGAATCTTCTCGTTGGCCTGCGCCCGACTGCCCTCCGTGGCGGACAGGTCGACGGCCGCCAGCACAGCGCGAGGATTGATCGCGCCGCCGTCCTTGACCAACAACACCGCGCACTTGCACTGGCGAATCAGTGTCCAGTCGGAGGTTCGCTTGAGCACGCGCTGATGCAGGGGGCGACTGAAAGAGGATTTCAGCACCACATCGGCCCTGTAGTGTTGTGACGCGCGCACACAGCCCTGGTACCAGTCGGGGTCCCATTCCAGCTCCACGGCCACATCGAGACCCGCCTCCCGCAAAGGCCGCGCCAGGGACTCCATCCAGGCGTGGCAGGCATCCAGTGCCTCGCCGCGACCGGCGCCAAACTGACGCACGGCGGCCACATCCTCGTGGATGCAGGCATACAGGTGAATCTGTGAACCCAGCTGGCGCGCAATCACGCGTGCCCGATCCAGGGCCGGCTGTTCCTCGCGGGTCGGATCGATAACCACCAAAAGACGCTTGAAGTCCATAATTGCCTCCCGATTAAAGACCGTCACAGCCTAACGCGATGGGCGCGATATTACAGCCGACTCGGGGCGGGGTTCGGGAAAACAGGAAGGGATGTTGATGTCGGTCAAGATCCCTGCCGGGGCAGCAAGGCCGCCGCCGGCAGGGGCCCGGGAGGGGATCAGCTGGCGGCCGAAGAGGCCGCGGCTTCCTTGATCAGGGTCTGCAGTTCACCGCTTTCGTGCATTTCCGCGACAATGTCGCAACCGCCGATCAGCTCGCCGTTCACCCACAACTGGGGGAAGGTCGGCCAATTGGCGTACTTCGGCAGGTTTGCGCGAATATCGGGATTGCTCAGCACATCGACGTAGGCGAAGCGTTCGCCACAGGCCATCAGGGCCTGCACCGTGCGCGCGGAGAAACCGCACTGGGGCTGGTTGGGGGAGCCTTTCATGTAGATCAGAATCGGATTGTTCTCGATCTGTTCCTTGATGGTGTCAAAAATATCCATGGGATGACCTGCCATACTGTGGGCCGAAGCCGGATGAATGGGCGCCAATTGTAACGCATCGGCAGCGCGCCTAGAAATGCCGGCGACCGCATACCGGGAACATATTGTCAAGGCCGGTGCCAGGCCGTATCATGAATCATCTGAGGCAGCGTGTGCTGCCTTTTTGCGTTTCAGGCCCCGCATCCGGAGCCCCCACATGAGGAGAGAACCGCCAGTGTCCACCACGCTGATGCCCACCTATTCCCGTTTGCCCGTGACTTTCAGTCGCGGCGAAGGCTCCTGGCTGTGGGACACCGACGGACGACGCTATCTCGACGCCCTCTGTGGCATCAGCGTTACCAACCTCGGCCACGGTCACCCCGCCGTCACCCGGGCCATACAGGAACAGGCGGCTCGCCTGGTGCACACCTCCAACCTGTATCGCATCGAGGCCCAGGAGGCCCTCGGTGACAGCCTGACGGCGGCCGCCGACATGCAGCGGGTGTTCTTCTGCAACTCCGGCGCCGAGGCCAACGAGGCGGCGATCAAGCTGGCGCGCCTGCACGGCCACCGCAAGGGTATTGAGCGCCCCGGCATCGTGGTCTTCGAGAACGCCTTTCACGGCCGCACCCTGGCCACCCTGAGCGCCACTGGCAACCGCAAGATCCAGGCGGGTTTCGAGCCCCTGGTCAGCGGCTTTGTGCGGGCACCGCTCAACGACATCGCCGCCGTGGAACAGATTGCCCAGCGCAACCCCGATGTGGTGGCCGTGCTGGTGGAGCCGATTCAGGGCGAGGGCGGTATTCGCGCCGCCAGCCCGGCATTCATGCAGGCCCTGCGCCAACTCTGCGACCAGCGCGGCTGGCTGTTGATGCTGGACGAGGTGCAGACCGGCAACGGGCGCACCGGTCACTACTTTGCCGCCCAGGGCCTGAACCTGGAAGCCGATGTGATTACCACCGCCAAGGGCCTGGGCAACGGCGTCCCGATTGGCGCCTGCCTGGCCCGGGGCCCGGCGGCCGAGGTCTTCGGTGCCGGCCACCACGGCTCCACCTACGGTGGCAACCCGCTGGCCTGCGCCGCCGCCGGCGCCGTGGTCGAGACCATCTCCGCGCCGGGCTTTCTGGATCGGGTGCAGGCAGCCGGCGAGCGGCTGCACCGGGCGCTGTCCGACGGGCTGCGTGACTGTGAGCATGTGGCCGAACTGCGCGGCTCCGGGCTGATGCTGGGTATCGCCCTGAAACATGACTGCGGCGAACTGGTTGGCCGCGCCCTGGACGCCGGGCTCCTGATCAATGTCACCGCGGGCAACACCATCCGCCTGCTGCCCCCCCTGACCATCAGCGACGCCGAGATCGAGGAGCTGGCCGCGCGCCTGGTTCCGCTGATCCGGGATTTCGGCTGACATCCTCTACAGGTACCCAAGCCATGAACACACCCAGGCACTTCCTGACCCTGCTGGATTTCTCCCCGGACGAGCTACAGGGACTTCTGAAACGCGCCAGCGAGATGAAGCGCGCCCACCGCGCCGGCGCCGACCAGCGCGACTTCCCGGGCAAGGTGCTGGCGATGATCTTTGCCAAGTCCAGCACCCGCACCCGGGTATCCTTCGAGGCGGGGATGGCGCAGCTGGGCGGGCACGCCATGTTCCTGTCGCCCCAGGACACCCAGCTCGGCCGCGGCGAGCCGATCGAGGACAGCGCCCGGGTCATCTCTTCCATGGTCGACGTGGTGATGATCCGCACCTTCGGCCACGACATCGTGGAGCGCTTTGCCGCCCACTCGTCGGTGCCCGTGATCAACGCCCTGACCGACGACTACCACCCCTGCCAACTGCTGGCGGACATGCAGACCTGGCAGGAACACCGCGGCCCGATGGCCGGCAAGACCGCGGCCTGGGTGGGTGATGGCAACAACATGTGCCAGTCCTACATCAACGCCGCGCGGCAGTTCGATTTCCAGCTGCGCATCGCCTGCCCCGAGGGCTTCGACCCCTCGCCGGCGCTGCTGGCCGCCAATGCCGACCGGGTGCAGCTGACCCGCGACCCCGCGGAAGCCGTGCGGGGAGCCGACCTGGTGGTCACCGACGTCTGGGCCTCCATGGGCCAGGAGGAGGAGCAGCAGGCCCGCGCCCGCGCCTTTGCCCCCTACCAGGTCAACGAGGCCCTGATGGCCCACGCTGCCAGCGATGCCCTGTACCTGCACTGCCTGCCCGCCCATCGCGGGGAGGAGATCAGCGCCGGCCTGATGGATGCGCCCGATACCGTGATCTGGGACGAGGCGGAAAACCGCCTGCACGCCCAGAAAGCCCTGCTCGAGTTCCTGCTCCGCAGCCAGGGTCACTGACAGGCAGCCAGCCCCCTCCCCCGTCAAATAACCGTGCCCTATAAGGGCACGGTTGCTTATGAGAAATTATTCGTAGAAACCGCGACCCGCGCCCCTTCCGCTGCCCCGGGGCCCGGGGGCCAGCCCCCCCGCGGCCTGCCGGGTTAGCACCTGCCTACCTCTTCACCTGCGCACAGGATATCCACAGCTCTCCCCCGGACTTGTTCGCTTGCACAGGGGCCCAGGTCGCATTATCTTGTAGGGCATTCGTCAAACCACCCCAATATATTGGGTGCAGCGCGGCATTTGACACGCTGGCGCCACCGGACCGGATGGCGCGTACTGGCCCGAACGCGATAACAAAAGCGCCAGTCACAATGGGCCGCAAGCTCACAAGGATTGATACAGCACCCGTCCGGGCGGCGGGCAACCAGCAACCACAGGGAGAGGCAGGCGCAGCGGCCTGCGGGGGAAAGCGTATGTACACAGAGACCAGCCCGGCCAGCACCCAGGCACCGGGGCCCGACGTCAGCGGTGAGTCGACCAGCGCCAGTGCCAGGCTGGAAGCCACCGCCCCCGGGCAGCTTCGCGTGATCAAGCGCAATGGCACGGTGGTGAGCTTCGAGGCCAGCAAGATCTCCGTGGCCATCACCAAGGCCTTTCTTGCGGTGGAGGGCGGTACCGCCGCCGCCTCCAGCCGCATCCATGAAACCGTCTCCCGCCTCACCGACCAGGTCGTGGGCACCTTCGAGCGGCGCATGTCCTCCGGCGGCACAGTACATATCGAGGACATCCAGGACCAGGTGGAACTGGCCCTGATGCGCGCCGGCGAGCACAAGGTAGCCCGTGACTACGTCATCTACCGCGAGGAGCAGGCGCGCAAGCGCGCAGCCCGCAAATCGCTGTCCCCCGCGGCCCAGGAGGCGGCCGGTAGTATCAACGTGCAGCATCCGGACGGCAGCCGCCAACCCCTGGACCTCGAGCGCCTGCACACCCTGGTCACCGAGGCCTGCGCCGATCTCACCGACGTGTCTGCCAGTCGCATCATCGACGAGGCCCTGCGCAACCTTTACGACGGGGTCACCGCTGCGGAACTGTCCACCTCCCTGGTGATCACGGCACGGACCCTGATCGAGCAGGACCCGAACTACAGCTACGTTGCCGCGCGCCTGCTCTGCGACACTCTGCGCGCCGAGGCGCTGCAGTTCCTCGGGGTTGCCGCGGCGGCCACCCAGTCGCAAATGACGGAACTCTACGCCCGCGCCCTGAGCGCCTATGTCGAGAAAGGTGTGGCCCTGGAGCTGCTCGACCCGGCACTGGCCGACTACGATCTCGAGCGCCTCGGGCGGGCCCTGCTGCCGGAACGCGACCTGCAATTCACCTACCTGGGCCTGCAGACCCTCTACGACCGCTATTTCATCCACAGCGAGGGGGTGCGTTTCGAGCTGCCGCAGATCTTCTTCATGCGCGTCGCCATGGGCCTGGCCCTGCGCGAGCCGGAAAAGGATGCCCGCGCCATCGAGTTCTACGAACTGCTGTCCTCCTTTGACTACATGAGCTCCACGCCGACCCTGTTCAATGCCGGCACGCTGCGCCCCCAGCTCTCCTCCTGCTACCTGACCTCGGTGCCGGACGACCTGCGCGGCATCTTCGGGGCCATCCAGGACAACGCCATGCTGTCCAAGTTCGCCGGTGGCCTGGGCAACGACTGGACCCGGGTGCGCGCGCTGGGCTCCTACATCAAGGGCACCAACGGCAAGAGCCAGGGTGTCGTGCCCTTCCTCAAGGTGGTCAATGACACCGCGGTGGCGGTCAACCAGGGCGGCAAGCGCAAGGGGGCCGTGTGCGCCTACCTGGAGACCTGGCACCTGGACATCGAGGAGTTCGTCGAGCTGCGCAAGAACACCGGCGACGACCGCCGGCGCACCCACGACATGAACACCGCGAACTGGATCCCGGACCTGTTCATGAAGCGGGTTTTCGAAGACGGCGAGTGGACCCTGTTCTCCCCCAGCGACACGCCGGACCTGCACGATCTCTACGGGCGCGCTTTCGAGGAGCGCTACATCGGCTACGAGGAACAGGCCAAAGCCGGCAAGCTCAAGCTGCACAAGACCGTGCGCGCCCAGAACCTGTGGCGCAAGATGCTGGCCATGCTGTTCGAGACCGGGCACCCCTGGATGACCTTCAAGGACCCCTGCAACCTGCGCTCCCCGCAGCAGCACGCCGGGGTGGTGCACTCCTCCAACCTGTGCACCGAGATCACCCTGAACACCAGCGACGACGAGATCGCGGTGTGTAATCTGGGCTCCATCAACCTGCCCCAGCACATCGTCGACGGCCAGCTCGACCTGGACAAGCTGCGCAAGACCGTTCGTACCGCGGTGCGCATGCTGGACAACGTGATCGACATCAACTACTACTCGGTGCCCCAGGCGGAGCGCTCCAACCTGCGCCACCGGCCGGTCGGCCTCGGGGTGATGGGCTTCCAGGATGCCCTCTACAAGCAGCACATCGCCTACAGCTCGGATCAGGCCGTCACCTTCGCCGACCGCTCCATGGAGGCAATCAGCTACTTCGCCATCGAATCCTCCAGCGAACTCGCCGCCGAGCGCGGCAGCTACTCCAGCTACGCCGGCTCCCTGTGGAGCCAGGGCATCTTCCCCATCGATTCCCTGGACATCCTCGAGCGCGAGCGCGGCAGTGACTACCTGCAGGTGGACCGCAGCCAGACCCTGGACTGGACGAGCCTGCGCGAGCAGGTCAAGGCGCAGGGCATGCGCAATTCCAACGTGATGGCGATCGCCCCCACGGCGACCATCGCCAATATCACCGGGGTATCCCAGTCGATCGAGCCGACCTACCAGAACCTCTACGTGAAATCCAACCTCTCCGGGGAGTTCACGGTGGTCAATCCCTACCTGGTGCGCGACCTCAAGGCCCGCAGCCTGTGGGACAACGTCATGGTCAACGACCTCAAGTACTACGACGGCAGCGTGCAGGCCATCGACCGCGTGCCCGCGGACCTGAAAGCGATCTACGCCACCGCTTTTGAGGTAGAGCCGCGCTGGCTGGTGGAGTCGGCCAGCCGTCGCCAGAAGTGGATCGACCAGGCGCAGTCACTCAACCTCTATATCAACAACGCCAGCGGCAAGAAGCTCGACGTCACCTACCGCATGGCCTGGTACAGCGGCCTCAAGACCACCTACTACCTGCGCTCCCTGGCCGCCACCGGTACCGAGAAATCCACCATCAGCACCGGCAACCTGAACGCGGTTTCCGCCGGCAGCCAGAGCGTGCAGGCGGCACCGGCGCCTGTGCCCGCGGCCTGCTCCCTGGACGACCCGGACTGCGAGGCCTGCCAGTAAGGCGGGCCCACACTGACTGACTTGTGAGGATTTGACAGTATGCTGAGTTGGGACGACTACCACAGCGAAGACACCCTCAAGCCCGCGCGCCCGGCGCCGCCGCCTCCCCCTCGGGAGGCGGCCACCGCCGCAAGCCCGGAGACACCGAACAATGCAAAGGAAACTGCCGCGGCCGGATCGACTGCCGGGGCAGCGGCAAGCCCGGTTGCAACGCCCGCCGACAGCGTAGCGGCCGCCAACCTGGCCGCCGCCGCGGAAGCGCTGGAACACCTCGATGTGGCCCCCGGTCTGGAAGAACTGGAGATGGGTGCCGCGCGCGTCTCGGTGGACGAGAAGGCGATGATCAACGCCCGCGCCGACCTCAACCAGCTGGTGCCCTTCAAGTACGACTGGGCCTGGCAGAAATACCTGGACGGCTGCGCCAACCACTGGATGCCCCAGGAAATCAACATGACCGCCGACGTCGCCACCTGGAAAAGCCCCGACGGGCTGACCGAGGACGAACGCCGCATCGTCATGCGCAGCCTGGGCTACTTCTCCACCGCCGACTCCCTGGTGGCCAACAACCTGGTGCTGGCCATCTATCGCCTGATCACCAATCCGGAGTGCCGCCAGTACCTGCTGCGCCAGGCCTTCGAGGAGGCCATCCATACCCATGCCTACCAGTACTGCATCGAGTCCCTGGGCATGGACGAGGGCGCGGTGTTCAACATGTACCGGGAAGTGCCCTCGGTGGCGCGCAAGGCCGCCTGGAGTCTCAGTCACACCCACCACCTCTCGGATCCGACCTTCCACACCGGCACCCCGGAAACCGACCAGACCCTGCTGCGCAACCTGATCGGTTTCTACGCGGTGACCGAAGGCATCTTCTTCTACTGCGGCTTCACCCAGATCCTCTCCATGGGCCGTCGCAACAAGATGACCGGGGTGGCGGAGCAGTTCCAGTACATCCTGCGCGACGAGTCGATGCACCTGAACTTCGGCATCGACATGATCAACCAGATCAAGCTGGAGAACCCGCACCTGTGGACCGAGACCTTCCAGCAGGAGGTGATCCAGATGATCCTGGAGGGCACCCAGCTGGAGATCGAATACGCCCGGGATACCATGCCCCGGGGTGTACTGGGCATGAATGCCGGCATGATGGAGGAATACCTGCACTTCATCGCCAACCGCCGCCTGGTCCAGCTGGGCCTGCCCGAGCAGTTTCCCGGTGCCCAGAACCCCTTCCCCTGGATGAGTGAAATCATGGACCTGCGCAAGGAGAAGAACTTCTTCGAGACACGGGTAATCGAGTACCAGACCGGTGGGGCGCTGAACTGGGATTGAAAACCTGAGCGAATCCGCAGATTTCACCTTCTGCCTGTCAACGCGGGTGGCTATACTGCAGGCAGGTATTGTCCAGGGAGAGGTACGACCATGCTGAAAAAACGTCTTTTGATTCTGTTGCAGTCGCTGGCTCTGGTACTTGCCAGTACCCTTGGCACGGCCCAGGCTGCCGTGATCGGGTCCAGCGAGCACTTCCGTGCCGAGGCCGGTCAGACTGCCACCCGGCAGCTCACCCAGGCCATTGCCTCGGATGCCGTGCAGTCGAAGCTGGTGGCCCTGGGGGTCGACCCGGTGGACGCCCAGGCACGTATTGACGCACTCACCGTCGAGGAGCAGCAGCTGCTCGCCGAACGCATGGATGAACTGCCAGCGGGCGGTATCCTGGGCGTGCTGGGTGTGATTTTCGTGGTTCTGCTGGTGCTGGAAATCGTTGGCGTCACCAACATTTTCAACAAGGTCTAGGCTTTCACTTCTGCTGTTGCTTGCCGCGTGGCTCCAGGGCTGCGCGGTGCTCCCGCAACCGCCCAACACCGCCCGCGCCATCGAATTGGCGAGCGTCCCCTTCTTTCCCCAGGCCGACTACCAATGCGGCCCCGCTGCACTGGCCACGGTGTTGGTGCACACCGGCATCGACACCGACGCCGAGACACTGGTACCGCAGGTTTACCTGCCCGGGCGTGAAGGCAGCCTGCAACCCGAGCTGCGCGCAGCAGCGCGCCGCGCCGGGCGTATTCCCTGGCCGCTGGAGGGCGGCATCGAGGCCCTGTTCAGCGAGCTGAATGCGGGCAATCCCGTGCTGGTCCTGCAGAACCTTGGCGTGTCCGCACTGCCGGTCTGGCACTATGCGGTGGTGATTGGCTACCAGCCCGAGACACGGCGGGTCATCCTGCGTTCGGGCCGGGAAAAGCGCCGCGAGGAGCCCTGGGGGCGTTTCCTGGCCAGCTGGAACCGCGCCGGCATGTGGGGGCTCGTGGTACTGCCGCCGGATCAGCTGCCCGCGTCATACACGGGACCGGATGCACTCGCCCGCGCACTGGCCAGTCAGGAAAGCTCCTTGCCCGTGCCCCTCGCGACAGAGACCTGGGACAGTGCACTGGAGCGCTGGCCGAAGGCCAGCGCTCCCCTGTTCGGCAGTGCCAATGCGCTCTATGCCAGCGGACGCCACCGCGAGGCAGCCGCGCGCTACCGGGCCCTGCTGCAAGAGCACCCGGACCACCTCAGTGCGCGCAACAATTTCGCCGACCTGCTGCTGCGGGAGGACTGCCCCGTTGCCGCCAGCTCGGTGATTGAACCTGCCCTCGCCGCGCAAGCTTCTGCACCTCTGCTATCGCTCATCCGCCAGACCGCTGCGGAAATCAAGCAGGCCGGCACACGGGATGCCCCACACTGCGGGTCATTGGCAGGCACTTTTTAGAAGTCACAGTTGGGATAAGCAAACCCCGCGGTTTGCATCGCGGCCTGACACTGGCTGTACTGGCAGCATCTTTCACCTGGGCCCGAACGGGCCTGACAAAAAACATAAAAGGCACCTCATGAATCCACTCGTGCTGCGCACCCCCGAAACCTGCTTCGACAAACTGCCCGACTTCCCCTGGGACCCCAATTACCTCACCGTTCAACACCCCGAGCACGGGCCACTCCGCCTGCACTACCTGGACGTGGGTCCCGTCGACGGCCCGGTGGTACTGATGCTGCACGGCGAGCCCACCTGGTGCTTTCTCTACCGGCACATGATCCGCGCGCTGAGTGCACAGGGGCTGCGTTGCATTGCACCGGACCTGATTGGCTTTGGTCGTTCGGACAAGCTGGTCCGCCGCCAGGACTACAGCTACGCCGCCCATGTGGGCTGGATTGCCGACCTGGTGAACAGCCTGGACCTGCGGGAGGTTACGCTGGTCTGTCAGGACTGGGGAGGCCCGATTGGCCTGTCGGTACTGGCCCGGGATCCGGCCCGCTTCGCCGCGGTCGTCGCCGCCAACACCCTGCTCCCCACCTGCGAGGCGCCGCCAAAGGGCGTCCCCGACTGGCCCGGGGATATCGTCACCCAGTGGGTTGCGGCAACCGCAACAGCGGACGATCTGCCAGTCGGGGACACCGTGGCGGCTGTCTGCGTCAACCCGCTGCCGGACGCCGTCCGCGCCGCCTACGACGCGCCATTCCCGGAACCCGCCTACAAAGCAGGCCCCCTGGAATTTCCCTCGCTGATCCCGATCCGCGAAGACATGCCCGGCACGGCGGAGAACCGGGCCACCTGGCGGCTGCTGGAAACCTGGGAAAAGCCCTTTGTCACCGCCTTCAGCGACAGCGACCCCTCCACCGCCGCCTGGGCGGAGGTCTTCCGCCAGCGAATACCCGGCGCACGCGGGCAGCCCCATCCGGTGATCGCCGGCGCCGGCCATTTTCTGCAGGAAGAACAGGGCCCGGCTCTCGCCGACGTCGTCTCGAAGCAAGTCCAGCCGCCGGGCTGACCCCCTTTCGCCGTGCCGGGACAGGCCCGCAGCGGGGTATCGGATGACCCGGCCCCGACGGCCCCGCGACCGCGCGACGCTCGGCAACCCGGCAACCCGGCAACCCGGCAACCCGGCAACCCGGCAACCCGGGCATCAGTGCAGTGAATACCCACCATCCGCGCACCCGCTGCGCCCCCGGTTCACCTTGCTGGACCAGGGGGCTACAATGGACGCCCTTTACCATTACGTCGCTGCCTCGCGCGCCGACATTTCCAACAACCCACACAGGAACGCGACATGATCTACCAGAGCGACGCGCTCACCGTGACCCGCCTCGACGGGGACATCGCCGAGCTGCACTTCGACCTCCAGGGAGAATCCGTCAACAAGTTCAACGCTGCCACGGTGCAGTGCCTCAGCGAGGCCCTGGATGCCCTGGAAGCTGAATCCGGCCTCAAGGGCCTGCTGGTCACCAGCGGCAAGCCGGTCTTCATCGTCGGGGCCGACATCACCGAATTTACTGGCCTGTTTGCCGCCGGGAAAGACAAGATCAGCGAATTTACCGGCCCCAACAACACCAACTTCAACCGCCTGCAGGCCCTGCCCTACCCCAGCGCCGTGGCCATCAACGGCTACGCCCTGGGCGGCGGCTTCGAGGTCTGCCTGGCCTGTGATTTCCGCGTCATGAGCAGTGCCGCCAAAGTGGGCCTGCCGGAAACCAAGCTGGGAATCCTCCCCGGCTGGGGGGGCACGGTGCGCCTGCCGCGCATCGTCGGCGTGGACACGGCCGTGACCTGGATCGCCACCGCCGCCGAGCAGCGTCCCGATGCTGCCCTGAAAGCGGGCGCGGTCGACGCTGTCGCGGCCCCCGAACAGCTGCGCGAGGTCACCCTGACCACGCTTCAGCAGGCCATCGACGGCAAGCTGGACTACCAGGCCCGCCGCCAGGCCAAGAGCGGCCCCCTGCCCCTGAATGACACCGAGGCCACCATGGCCTTCTTTACCACCAAGGCCATGGTCCAGCAGCAGGCGGGTCGCAATTACCCGGCCCCGGTCAAGGTGGTCGAGGTGATGGAGCAGGCCCGCAGCATGAGGCTAGAAGACGCCCTGAAAGTCGAGGCGGAGGGCTTTGCCGACCTCGCCGTAACGCCCCAGGCAGCCGCCCTGGTCGGCGTCTTCCTCTCCGACCAGCTGCTGGGCAAGAAGGCCAAGGGCTGGGAGAAGCAGGCGGACCGCAAGATCCGTCGCGGCGCCGTACTGGGTGCGGGCATCATGGGCGGTGGCATCGCCTACCAGTCCGCCTACAAGGGGACGCCGGTGCTGATGAAGGATATCGCCCAGGAGGGCCTGGACCTGGGCATGGCGGAGGCTGGCAAGCTGCTGGCCAAGCGCGTCGACCGCGGCCAGATGAACCCGGGCAAAATGGCCGAAGTGCTCTCCAGCATCACCCCCACCCTGGACTACACCGGTTTCGAGGAGGCCGATGTGGTGGTGGAAGCGGTGATCGAGAACGAGAAGGTCAAGCGCTCGGTGCTGGCGGAGACCGAGGGCAAGGTCACCGAGGACACCATCCTCGCCTCCAACACCTCGACCATTTCCATCACGCGCCTGGCGGAGGCCCTGAAGCGGCCGGAAAACTTCTGCGGCATGCACTTCTTCAACCCGGTGCACGCCATGCCCCTGGTCGAGGTCATCCGCGGCGAGAAAACCTCGGATACCGCGGTCGCCCGCACCGTCGCCTACGCCAACAAGATGGGCAAGAAGGCCGTGGTGGTGAAGGACTGCCCGGGCTTCCTGGTCAACCGCACCCTGTTCCCCTACTTCGACGGCTTCTCCAAACTGCTGCGTGACGGCGCCGACTTCCAGGCGGTGGACAAGGCGATGGAGCGCTGGGGCTGGCCCATGGGTCCCGCCTACCTGCTCGACGTGGTGGGTATCGACACCGCCGTGCACGCCGCCGAGGTGATGGCCGAAGGCTTCCCCGACCGCATGAAGCTGGACTTCAAGACCGGCACCGAAGTGATGTTCGAGAACGAGCGCTACGGCCAGAAAAACGGCAAGGGCTTCTACGACTACAGCCCCGACAAGCGCGGCAAGCCGAAGAAAACCCCGGTGGACGAGACCTACGAGCTGATCGCCCCGGTGGTCGGCGAGCGCGTGGAGTTCAGCGAGGAAGACATCGTCTTCCGCATGATGCTCCCCATGGCCACCGAGATGGCCCGCTGCCTGGAGGACGAGATCGTCGGCACCCCCGCCGAGGCGGACCTGGCCCTGCTCTACGGGCTCGGCTTCCCCCCCTTCCGCGGCGGTATCTTCCGCTGGATCGACAGCATCGGCATGGACAAGCTCGCCGAAGCCTCCGACAAGTTCGCGGAGCTGGGCAAGAGCTACGAGCTGACCGAGGGCATGCGCGAAATGCTCTCCAGCGGCAAGACCTACTACTGAAACCGGGTGAACGAGAGGAGAACCAACGTGAGTCTGAATCCGAGAGACGCTGTCATCGTCGACTTCGCCCGCAGCGCCATGGGCCGCTCCAAGAACGGCTGCTTCCGCAACGTGCGCGCCGACGACATTTCCGTCGGGGTGATCAAGGGCCTGCTGGAGCGCAACCCCGGCCTGGACGTGAACGAGATCGACGACTTTATCTGGGGCTGCGTACTGCAGCGGGAAGAGCAGGCCTTCAACATTGCCCGCAACATCCTGCTGCGAGCCCAGCTGCCCTTCACCATTCCGGCGCAGACCGTCAACCGCCTCTGCGGGTCCTCGATGTCCGCCCTGCACACGGCGAGCGCCAATATCATGGCCGGCCTCGGTGATGTCTACCTGGTAGGCGGTGTCGAGCACCTCGGCCACCTGCCGATGATGGAATCCCTGGACCCGAACCCCAGGCTCGGCCTGAACGTGGCCAAGGCCGCGGGCATGATGGGGATGACCGCCGAGTACCTGGCCCTGATCCACGGCATTGGCCGCGAGCAGCAGGACCAGTTCGGCCTGCGCTCCCACAAGCTGGCAGCGAAGGCCCGGGACGAGGGCAAGTTCGACCGCGAGATCATCCCCATCGAGGGCCACGACGCCAACGGCGCCCTGGTGCTGGTGGATCAGGATGAAACCATCCGCGGTGACAGCACTCTGGAAGGCCTGGCCTCCCTGCCCCCGGCCTTCAACCCCAAGGGCGGCACCGTCACCGCCGGTACCTCCTCGCAGATCTCCGACGGCGCCTCGGCCATGCTGGTGATGTCCGCGGAGCGGGCCAAGGCCCTGGGCCTGGAGCCCATCGCCCGGGTGCGCGGCATGGCCGTGGCGGGGGTCGATCCCTCCATCATGGGCTACGGCCCGGTGCCCTCCACGCAGAAGGCGCTGAAAAAGCTGGGCCTCACCATCAAGGACATCGAGATGGTGGAGCTGAACGAGGCTTTCGCCGCCCAGGCCCTGCCGGTACTCAAGGACCTGGGGCTGCTGGATGTCATGGAAGACAAGGTCAACGTGCACGGCGGGGCGATTGCCCTGGGCCACCCCTTCGGCTGCTCCGGTACGCGCATCACCGGCTCGCTGCTGAACGTGATGCAGGAACGCGACCTGACCCTGGGCGTATCCACCATGTGCATCGGCCTCGGCCAGGGCATCACCACGGTGATTGAGCGGGTCTGACCCGCGAGCCTGTACTTCAACGGCCCTTGCCCGCCCGGGCAGGGGCCGCTTACTCCGCGGTCAGCAGGTCGTCCATGCGCTGCAGGGTAGCCAGCAGGTTGCTTGTCGCCAGCTGCGAGCCGCGGAAGTATTCCTCCGCCATGGGCGTTATCGCACAACGCTCGGGCAGCGCTGTCTCCTCCTCCAGCAAACGATAGAGCGTGGGCAGGAACACGAACTGCAGCCACTGGGGCAGGCTCAGGGTATCGATGCAGAAAGGTTCGCTGGAGGCCAGGGCACTGGCCGGCGGCGGCACCCGCTCCCAGAGGGCGAGCTGACGCAGCTCCGCCTCGATGTCGATCAGCAGTTCCGCGACTTCGGTGCGCATTGAACTAGCTCCGATCGCCGCCTTCTTCCAGTCCCAGCACCGCGTAGAGTGGCTGCAGCTGCTGCTGCAGGGCCGCCGGGTCGTCGGCGCACAGGGTCACGTGGCCCAGCTTGCGGCCGGGCTTGGGCGCCTTGTCGTAGCAGTGCAGATGCACACCGGGCACTGCCAGCAGGGCCTCCACCGGGGGAATCTCCCCCAGCAGGTTGATCATGGCACTGTAGCCGCGCGGCGCCGTGTCGCCCAGGGGCAAACCTGCCACCGCCCGCACATGGTTCTCGAACTGGGAGGTCACCGCCCCCTCGATGGTCCAGTGGCCGCTGTTGTGGACCCGCGGGGCAAATTCGTTGGCCAGCAGCTCGTCGCCCACCAGAAACAGTTCGAGGGCAAGCACGCCGACATAGTCCAGCGCCTCCATCAGGCGGCGCAGGATGTCCTCGGCACGGCCCTGGAGCGGGTGGCCCGGGCGGCTGAAGGAGATGTGCAGGATGCCGTCGCGGTGGGTGTTCTCGGACAGCGGCCAGAAACGGCACTCGCCGTCGTCGCCGCGCACGCCGATAATCGACAGCTCGCAATCAAAGGGCACCATGCCCTCCAGCAGGGCCGGCCGCCCCGCCAGTTCCCGCCACACCGCATCGAGGTCCGAGCCCGCATCCAGGCGCCATTGCCCGCGGCCATCGTAGCCCGAACGGCGGGTCTTCAGAATCGCTGCATTGCCGGCCTCCGCCATGGCAGCACGCAGATCTTCCAGGGAGTCGACCACCCAGAAGGGCGCCGTGGCAATATCCAGGCGCCGCAGCAGGGTCTTCTCGTCCAGCCGGTCCTGGGAAGCAGCCACGGCCTGTAGCCCTGGCGCCAGCAGTTCACGCGCCTGCAGGGCTTCCAGGCTGGCCACCGGCAGATCTTCCTTCTCCACGGTGATACGCTGCGTGCCCTTCGCCAGGGTGTCCAGGGACTCGCCGTCGTCGAAATGCCCGCAGACGGTC
Organism: Haliea atlantica; assembly: GCF_054779855.1. Lineage (NCBI taxonomy): Bacteria > Pseudomonadati > Pseudomonadota > Gammaproteobacteria > Cellvibrionales > Halieaceae > Haliea > Haliea atlantica. The sequence continues at coordinate 70,154 of NZ_BAAGXL010000017.1, forward strand.
TCGCCCAGGTTGCGGGTGCAGGGACTGACTTCATCGGCATAGAAAACACAGCCGACACCCAGCGGACGGCCCGCCAGGGCCAACATGCGCGCCAGCTGGCCGTTGCCCAGGATACCGATGTTCACGCCGTCGCCTCCCGCGGGTCTGCGTTGGCCAGCACCCGCTCGGTCTGGGCCGCGCGCCATTGCTTGAGCCGCTCCCGCAGGGCGGGATCCTCCACTGCCAGCATGGCAGCCGCCATCAACGCGGCGTTCACCGCCCCAGCCCGACCAATGGCCAGGGTGCCCACGGGTACGCCGGCGGGCATCTGGACAATCGACAGCAGCGAATCCATGCCGGAGAGGGCGCGGGACTGCACCGGCACGCCCAGTACCGGCACCCAGGTTTTCGCCGCCAGCATCCCCGGCAGGTGAGCAGCGCCACCCGCGCCGGCAATGATGACCGCCAGCCCGCGCGCCTCGGCCTCTTCGGCATAGGCAAACAGTTTGTCCGGAGTGCGATGTGCGGAAACCACCTCAACGCTGTGGGGTATCTCCAGGGCTTCGAGAGTTTCCGCGCAGCCGGACAGTGTCTCCCAGTCCGAGGTGGAACCCATCACGACGCCCACCCGGGGCAACTCATTCGCTCGCGAGGCTGTGTTCGCGCTCATGGCAACTCCCTTGATGCAGGAACGGGCACGCCCGTGCCCGTCAGTGAATGCATGAATTCAAAATGACCGGTAATTATATGCCAAATTCCCGCCGGAAGGGCGGCAGCGAGTCGAGAATGGCGCGCCCGTAGCGGCGGGTCAGCAGGCGCCGGTCCAGCAGCGTGACGCGGCCGCTATCGGCCTCGGTGCGCAGCAGCCTGCCGCAGGCCTGCAGCAGGCGCAGACTGGCATCCGGGACACTGATCTCCATGAAGGCATTGCGCCCGCGAGCCTCCACCCATTCCGCCAGGGCGGCCTCGATCGGGCTGTCCGGCACGGCGAAGGGAATGCGCGCGATAAGCACATGGCAACAGTAGTGGCCGGGCAGATCCACCCCCTCGGCAAAGCTGGCAAGGCCAAACAGGATACTGCCCTTGCCGGCATCCACGGCTTCGCGATGGCGCCGCAGCAATTCCTGCTTGCTCGCCTGCCCCTGCATCAGGATCTGCTCACCCAGGCGATCCGCCAACCCTTCATAAACCGCCTGCATCTGACGGCGGGCGGAAAACAGCACCAGGCTGGCCTCGGTTGGATCCAGCCAGCCGGGCAGGCCCGCCACCAGCGCGGCGGTATGTGCCTCGGCGTCTCCGGGATCGCAATCCATGGCCGGCACCACCAGCGTGGCCCGCGAGTAGTCGAAGGGGCTGGTCACCACCTGAAACTCGGCCTCCCGGGGTACACCGGAATGCAGGATAAACCGCTCGAAGGAGGACAAGGCCGTCAGCGTGGCCGAGGTGACCACCACGCCGGCGGCGCGCGACCAGAGCACATCCTGCAACAGGTCTGCCGCCAGGATAGGGCTGCAGCGCAACTCGAAGCCCGCCTGGCCACCGCTCTCCAGCAGGCGTGCCCAGCGCGCCCGCGGCGGCTCTTCGCGGGAGGTGTCCGCGGCGAAATCCCGCCACAGCTCGAGTGTCGCTTCCGCACGACCCAGCATGCCGCCCACCGCGAGGTGCCAGGATTCCGCATCCTCGCGGTCGAGCTTGCTGTCGGCGTCATCCAGGGCCGCCTCCAGCTGGTCCGACAACCGTGAGAACACGGATTGCAGTCGATCGAACTGGGCCGCCAACCCGGTGGCCAGTCCCGACAACGACTCCGGCACCTGACCGTGGGGAAAGCGCAGTGTCTGCCCCTCGGGGCTGCCGCGACCATCGGGGGCCGGGAACAGCGCCGCCACCGCCTGCTCGGCAGTCTGCAGGCCGGCGCGGGCCTCCTCCAGAATCGGCGGCAGGCTCTCCAGCAGGCGCTTGCCATCGGGCAGCTGTGCCAGCAGCTTCGCACCCTGGGCCAGCTGCTTGCCGCTGTCCTGGAGCCACTGCTGCGTGGTGTGCAGGCGACAGAAGCTGCTGAAATGCGAGAGCGCCTTGTCGGGGAGGTGGTGCCCCTCGTCGAAGATATAAATACTGTCTTCCGGCGGCGGCAGGATGGCACCACCGCCCAGCGCCAGGTCGGCCAGCACCAGGTCGTGGTTGGCCACGATCACGTCCGCCTGCTGCAGATCCTCCCGGGCCTTGAAAAAACTGCACTGACTGACATTGGGGCAGCGGCGCCCGCTGCACTGACTGTGATCGGAAGTTGCCGCCAGCCAGGTCTCCTCGGCCATTTCACCCGGCCAGTTGTCGCGATCGCCGTCCCACTCGCCACGGCCCAGGGCATCCAGCATGGAAGCATACAGAGGCAAGGCGTCGGCCGGTGTGCCGGCCGCCTGTTCGTCGGGGTAGAGCGGCAGGAAGTCGCCGGCACTGCCCTCCATCAACAGGCGGTCCAGCTTGGACAGACAGACATAGCGACGGCGCCCCTTGGCCAGGGCTGACGAGAAGGACAAGCCGCTGTGGCGACGGATATCCGGCAGGTCCTTGTGGACGAATTGCTCCTGCAGAGCCACGGTTGCGGTCGCGACCACCAGGCGCTTGCCCCGCGCCTGGGCCAGGGGGATCGCCGCCAGGGTATAGGCAATGGTCTTGCCGGTACCGGTGCCCGCCTCTACCACACAGATGGGCGGCAGACCGGCCTCTTCCGGGTCATCCGCCGGGGGGATGCGCGCCAGGGTATTGGCGATGGTGGCGATCATCTGCCGTTGTCCCCAGCGGGGACTCAGCTTGCGGGCGGACTGGATGGCCGCATAGGCCTCCCGGATCCGCGCCTTGAGCTCCTCGCTCAGCACCCCCGGGCCTGCAGCCGGGCCAGCTTGGCGGAGACCACATTGGCGTAGATCCCCAGGGCCTGCTCCCGGTGTGCCTCGGGCAGCGCCTCGATACGGGCATCAAACGCGGCCCGGCTGCAGCTGCCCTCTTCGCGGTGAAGATCCGGCGGCAAGGTCGCCGACTCACCCTGCAGGCGGCGCCAGGCGTAAAGGTTGGTCGGATGCAGGCAGTAGAGCGCGACCACCTGGTCGTCGACCGCCGCCGCCACCGCCTCGGGGGACTCGAAGTCACCGCGCAGGGGCTCGCCAAAGGCGACGTGGACCCGGCCCTTCTGACCGGAGATGCCGCGGGCGATGGAGGCGACATCCTCCTGCTCGGCCTTGGCATAATGGCCCGTGGACTCCCGCAGGTAGAGCTCCCGCGCCTTGAGCCCGTCGCAGGGATCGAGCTCGTAGGAAATGGAGACGGGCACGATACCCAGGGCCTCGACCAGCTCCGACAGGGACTCCCGGGACTTGTCGCGGCTCATCGCCAGCATCTTGATCACCGCCGGCTCGGTGCGATCGATACCGTTCTTGGCGCGACCTTCACGCTGGGCAATCCAGACCGGCGCGCCCTCTTCCTGCAGCGAGTGGCGGATATAGGCCGCGAGCTGGCGCGAGGCCGCCAGCAGCTCCCGCGGGCCGCTCACCGAGCGCCGGACAATGAAGCTCTTGTTCAAGCGCATCAGGTCGGAAACCCAGGGCTTGGTCAGCAGATTGTCGCCGATGGCGATGCGCAGGGTGGGAAAGTTGTTGCAGTGGAGGGCGTAGTTGGTGAAGGCCGGGTCCATGACGATATCGCGGTGATTGCTCATGAACAGCCAGGGCCGCGAGGGGTCCAGCCGGTCGAGACCGGAGACGCTGAAACCCGCCGTAGTATCCTTTATCACCTGCTCGACATAGGACTTGATCACCATCTGCATGCCGTGCACGTCGTTGACGCCGCGCAGCTGGTGGCGCAGGAACCAGCTGACCGGGAGGCGGCACAGGGCCGGCGCGGCCGCCCCCAGGCGCCCGAGCTTCAGGCGCCCGATGGCATCCAGCAGCTCGCGGTCCGAAAGCAGGCGACGCAGCACCGCCGGCACTTCCGCATCGTGGTAAGGACGGATATCGGCAAACGGATCACTCAACCAGGAACCCTCCCCGGGGAAAGCGGCACACGATACCCAAAAAGCCTGCGCCAGTCATCCGCCGGATGTGGCCGCAAGCCGCCCCGTTCCCCCCGCGAGCGCGCAACGGGCGGACAATCGGGCGCTGACAGGCACCCCGCCTTCTGCTAACCTGCTGCCCGCTTCGACCGCGCGCCGCGCTTTTTGGAGGAATCATGGAAGCCACTTCTGCCACTCTGCTGACCTTCGGGCTGGCGACCCTGCTGGCCAGCTGGGTCATGCTGCTGATCCAGTCCTGGAAGAACGACTACGCCTGGGGCCTGTGCGCCCTGATCCTGCCGCCCTTCGCCTACCTTTACGGCCTGTTCCGGCTGGACAAGGCCGGTCAGTCGATCCTGCTGGCGCTGATTGGCCTGGTGCTGGTCTGGATGGCCTGAATCCGGCTAGCAGTGTTACGCAACAGCGGCATTACGCTTTCTTAATGCTGCTGTTGCAATATCTAAATATCCCCTAAAAACAGAGCCTTAGAAAGAGGGCAAGCAACAGAGAGCAGATCTGTTACCTGTCAGGCGACGAATCTTACCGATTTGTAACGTTTCTACACAGCTCCCGGGCGCGTATAATCTCCGCATCCACGCTTATGCCATGGAATGTGGCCCGCCCCGTCGACCGTCGATACCGGGCCAGGATGAACCTACCGAGGAGTTTTCAATGACTTTCGCCAAGCTGATCACCGCATCTGCCCTGCTCGCCGTTTCCGCCGCGAGCTTCGCCGCCAAGCCCACCAGCATCGTTTTCCAGAGCAACGAGGAGAGCGCTGACGGCCAGGCTTACTCCGTCTACCAGGTCAAGTGCTCCAACGGCAAAAGCGCCACCATGAGCGCCTGGGAAAACCGCCGCAAGTGGTGTGTCGGCACCGAGCTCAACGACGAGTGCGAAAAGAAGCAGATCAAGGCCGCCAAAGAGGCCTGTGACGCGGTTTGATCACCGCGTTCCGCAGATCGATTGCCCCGGGATCACAGTACGACTGGAGCCCGGGGTACTAGCAAGTGCCCAAAACAGCACCAAATTCATGAAGCCAGCAGCTCATTCAGCCCTTTGACAAGAGCCCTAGCCTCTTTATCCATTGGGCTTTCGAATCGCTTGCTCACACCACGAAAGACCAGTTCGGTTAGGTCGCCAGCGCAGGACTCGACGTCCAAAGGTTTACGCTCCGTCAAATAATTCCACAGCAGGTGCTCAATACTGCCATAGATAGTGTCTCGCAGGAGCGGAGGCAGGCAGTCCCCGCGAATTTACACGGCCCTGATGCCTTCTTGCAGCACTCCCATCAGGCAATTAGTGTAGCGTCGATTGAGTTGATGAATCTCTGTAACGAACTCTTCCTATATCCCGCGTGACTCGCGCAGAACGCCCCCCAGGGCAAGGGTTACGCCCAAGTACTACTCTCGCCGAGTCCATCACCGTTCCAACCGACCTTCTTCAGAATTCATAGATAAGGTCGATACCGTAGGTTCTGGGCTCACCCCAGTAACGTTGGGCCGGGGTGACTGGCGCGAGAATCGGGTTGGTCATCAAAGAATACTCCTCATCTGCCAGATTCTTCACCCAGAGCGCCATGCCAAACTTGCCGCCACCGTCACCCAGCAGTGCCAGCTCGGTCAGTGACACTCTTGCGTTAACCAGGTCGAAAGCGGGGTTGCGATAGGTGCTACGGTCAATTTCCGGCCCCGGTGTAACCTCCCCAAAATTGGGCCCTGGTGTTGTGACGACACTGTAGGAGTCCACATAACTGGAAGCGTAACGATCTTCGTAGCTCCAACTCAGACTTGCGTCGAGAACGCCTGTGAAATTACCTATCTGAAACTGATCTTCTCGGTAGGCGAGTGTCACAGATGCACTATGGCGCGCCGGCTCGAAATGGAAGAACTCCTTGATCTCGACGCCGGTTTCCGGGTCCTTGACCGAGTCGTACTCGTACTCAATATAGGCATGACTGATGTCGAGGCGAAGATTGGCGGACAGCGCCAGATTGACATCCAGTTCCGTGCCAGTATAGGTGGATTCACCCACGTTAAAGATATCAAAAGGGACGGATGCAAGATCGGCAAACTCAGGACTGGAGTTGCGCACAGTGACCTGCTGATCCTCGAATTCACTGATGTAAACGTTGGCGTTGACACGCAACCGCGAATCCAGGAAGTCAGCCTTGATGCCGGCCTCCAGGCTGGTCAGCGTTTCGGGATCAAAACCCTCCTTGAATATGCGATTGTCGGGGATTGGTGTTGCTCTGATCGCGGTACCTCCGGAGCGATAGCCTTCCACATACTTACCGTATACCATGATGGCATGATCCAGGTGGTACTGCACGACAAGGCTTGGCGTCACTTCACTGAAGTCATCCTCGTACTCCGCCGGCACACCCACATCCCCGATATCACCTGAGGCGGGCGGCGCTTCGCCGGTAAACCGGAATGCCGGGTCGTTCACCGATGCTCCCGATACGACGTTGTACAGCGATGCCTGGCGATCGTCCCGCGTATATCGAATGCCTGGCACGATATCCAACCTGCCATCAAGAGCCGCGGGACTCCAGGTCAACTGGAGGTAGGCGGCTTCGGATTCATTGCTAGCGTCAAGATCGCGAACACCGGAGGGTGATACAAAACCCGTGGGTAAGATAGGCGAATCCGGAGCCGGCCAGACAACCAGCTGGGTGCCCCGCTCTCCGGTCTCGCGCCCCTCTTCGTCAAACCAGTAGAGCCCGGCGTTGTAGGCCAGCGTTTCGTTGAATGCGCCTATAAACTGCAACTCTATAGAAGTATAGTCACCTTCGGTATGAATGAAGCTTTGCGGAAACTGGAATGGTGGGATCGCTGCAAACTCATCGGTAGTGTCAAGGCCACTTGCCGCAGTCAGACGCTCGCCGCCGGCGAGCAGCATGCCCTGGTAATCATCTTCATACTCGCGATATCCGATGATTGCCCGAAGTGTGTGATCATCCGCATAGGACCAATCGACTGTAAAAGTATGCCCCCGCGCCCAAACCTCGTTACCCGTGAATTTGCCACGCAATGACAGGTCGTCAAGCCGGTCATCAGGGCTGCAGGTCGCCGGATCCACCAAAGAACCCAAACCGGGAATCAGCGTAGTGCATTGCAGTGGCTGGGAGTAATACTCGCTCCGCGACCAGTCATACCCATAATCGAGGGTCAGATTCTCTGTCGGTTGCCAGCGAAGATCAAAACGTGCCGCATCCGCGTCGCGGTCGTTGATTGGACTCCCACCTGGATAGCTGTTGGATATCCATCCTTCCTTGTCGTCGATCAGGTAGCTTGCACGCAGCGCCAGAGTGTCGGAAACCGGCACGTTGACGGTAGTCTTCGAAAGAAATTTGTCATAATTGCCGGCAGTGAATTGTTGCCTGAACTCGAATTCATCGGTCGGCTTGCGTGTGATGTAGTTGATGGCACCTGCCGTGGCATTACGCCCGTAAAGTGTACCCTGAGGCCCACGCAGCACCTCGACCCGCTCCAGATCGGCCACGCTGAGATTCAAGCCATTGCCCCGTGCGATGTACACACCGTTCAGGTGAACTGCGGCGGTAAGATCCTGAGTCACTTCTATAGCCCCTGCCGCCACGCCGCGCAGAGTGAATTGCAGGTTCTGGTCGGAAACCGGGTTCGGCCGAACCGTGAGGGAGGGAACCAGCATACGAATATCGGTGACGCTGTTGACACCATGGCGTTCCAGAGCAAGTTCATCCAGCGCCGCGATGGAAATGGGAACGTCCTGTATACTCTGCTCCATCTTTTGAGCGGTCACCACCACCACTTCCAGGGCCGGTGCAGCGCCCCCCTGGGCCACGGCAAACTGGGCTGCGGCGACACCACTGACCACAAGACTTTTCAAACCAAATCTTTTTGTCATCTGTTTAGCCCTCTAATAGTTATGTTGGCTGTTGCTTGTATCCGAAGCGATGGGACTTGCACCTGCTTACAGTCTACGTCCCGGCGTACATCTTCATGTGCATCAGCCAGGGCAGATCTGCCATACACTCTCCATGGTATGTCAGCGAAAATGGACGGAATTACCCAAAAACGACGTTACCGGTATCATATTCTCCCGACCAGAGTCACAACCCGGCACCAGACGGTGCGAGGTTGCGCCCTCGCAGCGATGTGGGTCTGCCCAGAGACTGTATGAAGACACAAGACACGGCGACGCAAATCAGAAGAAGTACAAACGCCCATTGATAACTTCCATAGTGGTCGAACAGGGCCCCACTGGCATAAAGAAGAGCTATCGCAGTCGGCTTCATGAGAATCACCATCAAACCCATTACGGTGCCGTAGCCGGAAGAGCCGAAGTGGCTGGCTATCAACGTCATCCACACCGGATAGACGCCTCCCACTGCCAGTCCGAGAACGCCGGCACTGATTGCCAGGACTATGTAGTTCGGCTGCAGTATGAACACGCTCAGAAGCAGGACATGGCATAGCACCACCAGGAAATACAAGTGGCGTAGGTCCCATGTGTCCGCCAGATAGCCGACGACCAGTTTTCCGCCGATTGCCGAAAGGGTCATCAGACCGGCAAGGGCAGCGGCCTGCTGCAGGCTTAGACCGATATCGACAAAGTAGGGCACCTTGGATATTAGCAGCGCCTGATCACTCCCGAACAGCAAGCCAAGGCCGAGAGTCATCATCCAGAATTGAGAGTTGCGCAACAGGTCTGAAAAAGCCCAGGCAGGAGTACCGGTCTGCCAATCTGCCTGCTCCGAATGCGCGGCTTCGAACTCAAGTGAGTAGCCGGACTCAGAACCTTGCGGCTGATTGCGAATCACGAACAGGGCCATGCACAGCATTAGCCCACTCATTATTGCACCTTGTACCAGCATTGCCTGCCGCCATCCCAGCATGTCTATAAAAAAAGCCGCGGAAGGCGCCATGATGAAGCCACCGAGGGAAGTGGATACAGCCAGGATTCCCAGTGCTCGACCGCGCCGCGACCCGAACCACCTCACGACCACGGTATTTGCCGCCAGTGAACCGCAAGCACACACACCGAACGCCAGCGGTCCGGCAATGACTGTGGGAAACCAAAGTACACTCGGAGCTGTAGACAAGGTGAGAAAAGCCGCCGCAACCGAGACTGCTCCCAGAGCCATCACCCAACGAACCCGGAAGCGATCCAGGCACCGTCCCACCAAAGGCGACCAGATTGCCAGACCAACCATCAAGGCAATCATTCCGGAATTTCCAATGGAGCGGGAGATAGCGAATTCTTCGCTTATCGGTACCAGGTAGACACCATAGACATAGTGTGTACCCCCGACGGCAAGTAACGAACAGAGAAAGCCTGCCGCCAGGACAAACCAACCCGGGTATATCGAGACGCGTGGCCCTGGTAACTTATCTGACATTTTTACCATCCCTCCGGGCCCGATCAGTCGGCGGATACATCACAAACCAAGATTGAAAGCTGCTGCGGCGTTCTCACAGATAATCTTCCTGCGATCCTGCTCGGGGATACCAGCCTTGGCAAACTGATCGATTACCTGTTGCTGAGAGTTGGGCCAGCAAGTCGCCGGGTGCGGGAAATCCGTCGACCAGTAGAGACTGTCCGGGCCCATTTCCTTGTAGTACTGTCCCAGTGCATGGGGCTCATACATGAAAGTCGCGCCCATCTGCCGGTTAAAGTATTCGCTGGGCAGCATGTCTAGACCAGGGAAATCGTAGTGTTCATCCATGCGCTGGTCGAGCAGGCTGAGGAACCAAGGTATCCACCCCAGGCCCGGTTCAACCAGTATTACCTTCAGCCTGGGGTGCCTGGCAAGCGTTCCTGTCAAGATCCAAAACATGATGGTCTCCGACATCGCCATGGCAGGCATAGCAGTGAAGATTCCCTTCTGTGGTGTCGGATCTCTGCGAAATACAGACCATGTATGAGGGCGCACTTCCAAGTGGTTGAGTACCGCTATACCAGTCTCTTCAAAACGAGCCCAGAGCTTCTGATAGGACTGATCATTGAAATCCGGGAGCCCCATGTCACCCGGAAACGAGGGAACCTGAAACCCTCTCGCCCCCTTTTTTGCGAGACGATCGAACTCCTTGATCGCAAGGTCGACATCATAGAGGGGAAGCTGATAGGCAGAGAGCAGGCGGCGCGGATTGAGGGATGCAAAGTCGGCCATCGCGTCGTTGAATCCGCGGATACCATCGATCCAGTGTTCACCCATCAGTTCAGGGTTGGCAATTCGCGCTCCGCCAACTTCAGCAAAAATAACTTCCGCTTCTACTTGATCGCGGTCCATTGCCGCGAGTCTCGCACGAGGATCCATGTAGCCAGGATCCTGACTTGCTTCCAGGTCAACAAAGTCCTCCATCTGCAGCTGCGGTTGTCCCTGACGGTTAACTCTTTCGTCATGCTCCCGGTCCTTCGTCCTGGCATCTTCCCAAGCTGCCTGTACCTTTTTGGACAGATGGGACTTGATCACTTCATCACTCAGAAACGCATGTGAATCAGCCGATATGAGTCGCTCTCCCATGACCTGCTCCTTTGTATTCGAATAACAGTCTGGTTGGACCCGAAGATAGACAGTCCATACTCGTAGAATAATCAAGGAGGGGGGAGTGGAGACATGACGCAAACTTACAATGGCAGCGTCGGAAAGCTACAACACACTAAGCCAGTGCAGCAGGGCATCATGCAGCAGATGTCTCGATTCATAAATAAAATGCATATGGCCTGCCTCCGGTAATTCCATGGCAGTCACTTCCGGACTCAGAGGAAAGCCCTTCGCTGCTTCCGATACCGGACCCGCGATGTCTCTGGCCCCGTTACACAGGAAGACCGGCCTGTCTACATGCCGGCTTTCGAAGTCCACGCTACCCGGGACTAGCACCACTGCGCCAGGTACAGAAATCAAGGGGGACCGGCACTGCTGCAATGCCACATACGCGTCGCCGGTCACGCTGCCAGACGATTGCCTCGATGGGGCGGAAGGCAATTCGACATAGCCAGCGCCAAACTGCCTTTTCGCCAACTCAACCTGACGCTCTTCCAGTCGCTCTGGCGTCGAAGAAAGCACTTTTCCAAGGTCACACAGGTTATCGGGCATTCCGCCGTGCCCAAAGCCCAAGAGGGCCAGCCCGTCATAACTGGTAAATCTGTACTGCTGCTTCAAAGCGAGGAAGGCCCCCATGGAGTGCCCCACTACTACACAGGGAATTTCATCGGCTGTTGCCTGCAATCCATGTATCAGGGTGCCTTTTCGCAACTCGTCAAGCACTTTGGCCAACAGCAGCTCGTTTCCAGTGACGACTCTTTCAATTGTAACGGAATATCCGTTCCTGGGCCGGCTACTCTCCCCCACTCCCAAGTGGTCTATGGACAACACCAGCATGCCTGCCCTGGCCAAAGTACGCGCCAGGCTATAAGTTTCATCAAGCTGTACTCGCAAGTCGAAGTAATGCCGGTTACACCCACCACCCGGCAAGCAAACAACAAGCGCTTTCGGGGCCCCTAGCGGGGGAAACAGTTCTCCCACCAGGCGCACCGGGCCCGTCAGGCCAACAGCTTCGGCAACATCAATCTCACACCGCATCCGTTTCAAATGGTCTTGCCGCCGTGTCAGCCAGCCTTGCCGGCAGGCCCGAGGTCGTAGGGATAGCAGGACTCATCTACCACCACCTTGGAATCGAACAATTCAGCCTGCTCCTCAGGGGAGTACCCCAGCTCGCCAAGGATTTCACGAGTGCACTCGCCCACTAGTAACGGTCTACCCTGAACTACTGCGGGGGTATCGGAGAACTGATAGGGTACCCCGACATGACCAATGTGCCCCGTCACCGGATGTGGCAGATTCACCAACCAGTTCTGCGTAAGTAGAAATGAGTCTGGCTTCCACATCTTGTAAGTGAAATCGGGGTCACAGATTTCGCACGGCACTCCCGCAGAATCCAGCCGGGCAAACCAGTCTTCGGCAGAACGCGTACTCATCCGCTCCTGGATCAGTTCAGTCAACAGCTTGTCGTTGACCTGTCGCGCCCCCACAGAAGAGAAGCGCTCATCATCAAGCACCTTGTCGATGCCCAGCACCTTAAAGAGAGTCGGCCATTGCTCATCTCGCAGTATTGCAAGACACAGGAAATCATCTGATGTGCGGTAGAGACGGTAGCCCGCCGAATAGCCAAATGCGTCTTCCTGGAGTTTGGGACGATCGAAACCACTGCCATCATTACGGGCGATGATATGTGAGCAGTTGAGAAGATGGGCATTGACGATGGAGGTATCGACGAATTGTCCCTCGCCGGTCTTTTCCCGCTCGGTCAGTGCCTGAATAATCGCAACTGCCGCGAGGTAGCCATTCCCGGTATCTCCCAGTGTGGTTTGCGTCCAGTAAGGACGTCCGCCTGGATAGTTACAGGCCCCATCCTCCCACTGTACGCCCGCGAGTGCAGAGCCTGTCTGGTCGTTCCCAGGCAGAGACTCACGCGGGCCCTTTTCGAAGCCGCGGGTATGACAGTAGACCAGGCGAGGATTGATCTCCTTGAGGGTTTCATAATCCAGCCCTTTTCCCTCGACCGCCTTGTAGCGCATGTTGTGCATCACCACGTCCGCTTCTGCACAAAGCTTTTGAATCAGTTTTATCCCTTCCGGATCACGCATGTTAACGGCGATACTGCGCTTGCCACGGTTGGCAGACATCGCAATGCAATTGGAGTGCCAGTACCAGTCGTAGGGCGCATTGACCTTAATCACCTCGGCCCCGAGGTCTGACAAAACCTGGGCGCCGAAGGGCCCGGCGATCGCCAACCCGAGGTCGATTACCTTGATACCCGCCAGCGGGTGGGCTGGCAACTCGTCAGTCGGTACCGAAATACATGCCTCTGCCGCTGCGGCGGCTTCAGCACGCACGTCCTCCGTATGCTCGCCCGGGAGGGCGACACCCCTCGCCGGTTCAGTCGTGTTCTTTTCCAGCGAGTACAGAATGCCTACCTGGCGCGTATCACCCAGCAATGGATCGGCGATTTCCGCGACACAACCGTCAGCCAGAAAATGCGGATCGCTCAACGCCTCTTCGGGCGACAGGATCTTTTGAATGCACTGCCCCGCCACGGCGCCAGCTTCTGTCCATTCATCGGCATTGAATCGACCAATAGCCTGCTTGAGCAAGGGGTAGTAGTGATCTAATACCAGCATGTCTTCGAGAGCTGGCATGATTCGGTCCGGATCTTCCCTGACCGACATGTCCGGGGACGGGTTTAATGAATCCCCCTGGGAGGCACCCAACACAAAGCTAGGATTGGGTACCCAGTTGATAATCCAGCGTCCATCCTTGCAGCGGAAGTTCCCCTTGGGCGATCTGGAGTCGTTGATCCATGTGGCGAAATGCGGGGCGTCAGGCTTATCCGCCCTGCTGAAGGCGAGCGTACCCGCCGTCAATGCCCCCTGCAGCAGACTGGTCTCCACCCATTGACCGCAACCGGTCTTCTCGCGAACATAAAGCGCAGCACTGATCGCAGTGAGCGCGGAATAAGCTGCGCCCACACTCGGCCAATAGGTACCGGTAAATACCGGGCCATCACGATCCTCATGCCGCGGCCCCATGACGGCATCCGGATTGAACTCGATGTCCTCGAAGGGGATCTCGCCACCGGAAGCCCGGGAAACTCCGCCGACACGACCACGCTGTTCGTAGTGCAGGCCCGTCCTGGCTGACACCAGTGCGTCAATTGCTGGTCGATCTGACAACTCGTTGTCGCGCCCGTACCCAGTAATGGAACAGTACACCAGGCGTGGATTTGTGGCCGATAGGCTTGCATAGTCCACTCCGAGGCGAGCGGTTTCTCCAGGTCTAAAACTCTCTACCAGCACATCAGCCGTTTTAACCAGGTTGAGAAAGGTCTGCCGGTCTAGCGAATCCTCCAGGTTCAGCACCGCATTGCGTTTGCCTCGCTGCCAGGCCCTGTAGCCCAGTGTCATTATCTCCCTCCAGGGGTCACCCTCCGGGGGCTCTATCTTGATCACATCGGCACCTTGATCGGCAAACACCATGGTAGCCATGGGACCCGATATTCCCTGTGTGAGATCCAGTACTCGCAGTCCTTGTAATACACCAGCCATGTCAGTCTCCTGCTACCGTATAGAATGATGGTACCTGTCTCACGTGGGGCAGGTGGCTTCCAAATGCACATGAATGCTTATCACAAACTTACAAGCTAGCCCATTCTGATTGCCGGATACCCGCGACCGTAGCAGTGCTTGCGACCCGCGTGACTGTCAGATTCTGATATCGTCAGTGTCGGTTTGTGGCCTTTTCCCGATGAGCAAAACCACTACACTCAATCGACTGGAGTCCAGCCGCGTCCGCGCGGCAAGCCAAGCAATACTCAGCAGGAGAACAAACCACCCATGAAGTCACTGAAACCCGGGATGCGCCTAAAGAGCGCTGTGAGCGATGTTGAAATCATGGTTGTCAAAGGCAATCCAGGCATCCCCATAAGCCTCTGCTGTGGTGGCGCGCCCGTAATAGAGATGGGAGAAAAGGTAAATGCTGACCTTTCCCAGACGAACATTGAAGGTGAGACGCTGATGGGAAAACGATACGTCAATTCAGATCAAAGCTTGGAACTGCTGTGCACCCGAGGTGGTCGGGGTGTACTGTCGGTAGACGACACACCCATGACCCCTCGCGAGGCACGCGCTCTGCCCAGCTCGGACTGAACCGTGAACATACTGATGCTTTTGCAAATGGCTGCGGAGGCCATGGGGCAGCAGGAGGCGATCCGCTGTGGCGGCGACAAGCTCACCTACGCGCAGCTGTATACCGCCGCCCTCCGTGCGGGGTCCAGTTTTCAGAATTCAGGTACAGAATGTGTCGCCTGGTTGGACGAGGCAGGACTGGCCACCCCTATCGCACTGTTTGGGGCAGCGGCGGCAGGCATACCCTATGTCCCCTTGAATTACCGTCTGACCGCAGCCGAAATCGAAACATTGCTGGAGCGATTGAGCTCACCTTTCCTGATCACAGGTGACCCCCGAGTAGCAATTCATGGCCACATGCAGTCATCTCGGGACTTCTTTGCCAAATCAACCAGGGACGACCTTCCGGGGAAGGAACCGGCCGTCACGGAACCCGATGCGCTGGCGGTACAACTGTTCACCAGCGGCACCACCGGCCAGCCTAAGGCCGCTGTGCTGCGACACTGCCACCTGATGTCCTATGTTCTTGGCTCGGTGGATTTCGCCGGCGCAGACGAAACCGAGGCGGTACTGGTTACAGTTCCTCCGTACCACATCGCCGGCATCTCCGCACTGCTGAGCGCGACCTATGCGGGGCGCAGGGTCGTCCTCATGCCCGCTTTTGACCCACTGCAGTGGCTTCAACTGGCACGCCGGGAACAGGTCACACATGCCTTTCTGGTACCTACCATGCTTGGACGAATCGTCGAGGTGCTGCGACAACAGGAGGCCACGACCGCGCGGCTGCCTGCACTGCGGGCGTTGGCCTATGGCGGTGGCAAGATGCACCTGGACACAATTGAGTCAGCCATGGAGTTGTTTCCGGGTGTTGAATTTACCAACGCCTACGGCCTGACCGAAACCAGCTCTACTATCACCCTGCTGGGGCCGGAAGATCACCGCCTCGCATACAAGTCCGAAGAACCGGGAACTGGCCGCCGACTGGCATCAGTCGGACGACCACTACCGGGGATTGAGGTGGAAATTCGCGATGCTGAGGGCAATGCCCTGGGGCCGTTCGAACCCGGCGAGGTACATGTACGCGGTGAGCAGGTTGCCGGCGAATACCTCGGCCGGGGCAGTCAGCTGGACCGAGAGGGCTGGTTCCCGACGCGGGACGCCGGCTATCTCGATGATGCCGGATACCTGTTCCTGGAGGGTCGGGCGGACGATATCATCGTACGCGGTGCCGAAAACATCTCCCCGGGAGAGGTCGAAGATGTGCTGGCTGCACACCCCGCCGTGGCCGAAGCCGCTGTGGTCGGCATACCCTCCGAGAAATGGGGGGAGGCCATCGCTGCGGGCGTCGTGCTGCGCGCTGGTCAGGAGGTCTCCTCCGAGACCCTCCGGGAACATGTCCGCACGGCACTTCGCTCTTCCCGCGTGCCCGAGGAAATAGTCTTCCTGGAGCAGCTTCCCTACAACGAGATGGGAAAACTGTTGCGTCGGCAGATCAAGGCCGCAGTGATGCAACGCTCCATATCGTCTCGCCCCCGCGCACAGTGAGCTGTACCCTTTCGCTGTGCGGATCCCCCAAAAGATCACGCCAGCAGCCTTTCAACAGGCACAGGTCCGCCCTTACCCCCGGCGCTATTCGCCGCAGTTGTCCGGGGTTGTCCTCCCGCCCCAGGAAAAGCCCGAGTGCTTGCCGTGCATCGAGCTTTTCGCTGCTCTGCATCACGCTCCCCAGGCCCGTCCGTCGCTCGATCGATGCCCGCATGGCGCGCCAGGGGTCGGGGTGACCGAAGGGTGCGTCACTTCCTGCTGCCAGCATTACCCCGGCACGCAAAAAGGATACGCCGCGGTACAACATGGGCAGCTCTTCCTGAGCAACTTGTCGCAGATACTGGTCACCTCGTTCACTCAGAAAATGCGGCTGAGTGACCACGGTCACCCCCAACTCCGCAATCCGAGCAATCGCAGCATCATCCGCCACCGACGCATGTTCAATGCGATCCCCACCGATACTACCCGTTTCCTCGAGTGCAGTCAGGGCAAAATGCAGCTCGGCACGAGTTACGCAGTGAAAGGCAACATTACGGGCACTAGCATGAGCTCGAACTATGGTCTCGCGGAGACAGTCAAAATCTGGCAGAGCGGGCTCCTTCAGATAGATCTTCACCGGCCCGCGACGTAACAGGGGTGTGTCATGTGCGGGAAGATCAGGGCGCCCCATCAGAAATACTCTCTGACGCAGCACCCCTTCGGTCTGGGCCTCCTCCAGGAGCCTCAACGTGGAGTGGTCGTTGTCGGGGCCGGCATCAGTAACTCCGGTCACACCGTAGCTTGCCAACTCCCTGCTCACAGACTGCAAAGACGAAGTGTCACCAGGCAAGTACCGCCGAAGCCAGTCATCCAGGTGGTAAAATCTCCCTGTGGGCCTACCGAGAACGTCTTTTTCCGCACCAGCCGGCCAGCTTTCGGGCGGCGGCAGCCAAGCCTGTGCGGGACTGTTGAGCACCCACAACCGCCCACTGCGGTGTTGTATCTTAACCGGCACCTCTCCGCAGACCGTGTCCAGAAATGCGGCGTCAATATCCCCGGCCACGCTTTCGTGATAACCAACACCGCGCAGTATAACCGGCCGCGCCGAAACAACCCTGGAAAGCTGGTCCCGCAACGCTCGTTCGCTGGTCACGTTCGGCGGCCCGCACTCGACGGAAGTCCGGGCCGCCGCCAATGCTAAGAGATGGATATGATGATCCTGCAGACTGGGAATCAGACAACAACCGTGCGCGGACAAGCAGGCTTCTCCACGCCTGGGTTCCAGTTGGCGTGCCAGGGTTATCACTTGGCCATTGCGTATTCGAACATCCATGCGACGCCCGGGCCCTGTTTCCGCACCCAGTATTAACATTTCAAGGTAACCTCGGCCATGTATCGGTCGGTATCCGCACCCAGCGACCGTGCACATCCCGAGGGAGGGCGCGCACGTGGCGGCAGGACGGCGGTGCGGTCGCTTCCCCAGTCCAACCACCAGTCGCCTGCATCCTCCAGGACCGGTACGTTATCGTAACGCGGTAGGGAGAAAGCATGTGCCACGACTCCCGCCATCGAGATGTCCAGCAAGCACCCCCCTCCAGCTAGCCAATCGGCCCAGCCGACTACAGCCGCGTGCAACCCTGCCAGCGGATCGGCGATCGCGTCACCGCAGAAGATCTCTCCAGCTCCGCCAAGCGCCAGCGCCTGGGTCAGGCCGCCGGCCACCCCGGCGTCGTCCCCAAAGGCGGCGCGCATGCCTTCATCACAGTCGCGCCCGTAGCCGGTGATGCTTATCCAGGTTTTTCCAGGCCGCTCTTTCAGCAGTTCTTCAGCATGGATGCCGAGCTGGCGCATTGCTCTAGGCCGGCTGCTTTCAATGACGATGTCAGCGCTGTGGAGCAAGGCCCTGAGCTGCCGTCGACCCTGCTCACAGTCGAGGTCCAGGGCAACGCTTGACTTGCCTGCATTCAGAAGGTCAAAAAAGTCGGCTGGCCCCATACGAGCCCCATCCGGCCGGCTCAGACTCTCCACCTTGACTACCTCGGCACCGAGGAGCCCGAAAAGCTGCGCACACAGTGGGCCCGCCCACAATGAGGACAGGTCCACAACCCTGGGTCGCGCCCTGCGCCTCGCCGCCACAGACCGCCCCAGGAGCAGGCATTTACACCATTCAGGGGCTGGCACTTCCGGCTCCACCGTAGCTACCGCGAGCCCCAGCAACCGTCCACGCGCAAGCAATTCGGACGCAGGGTAGCGCGCGACTTCAAGCTGCAAACGATGCCAACTGGCAACGCTTTCGCCGTCCAGCAAAGCTGCCAACAACTCCCAATCTGTATCCCGTGTCAGATTAATCGCCAGCGAGCCGTCGCTGGCCCGCACTAATCGACAACTACCGCCTGGTGAAATATCGCCTTGGCGGCCGTGGCCCGCAATGGCTGCCCGCTCCCCCAGAAGCTCCGGCCCCTCAGGAAGGCGAGCTTGGGGCGCCAGTGCAGCGAGCGCCAGCATTGCACCGCGCGCACAGCTGGCCAGAGGCACGGGAATACATCGGGGTGGGCCTTCCGGCCAGCCGGTCAACCACATTCCACCGCTTCGTGCCCAGTCGACCTGTGGGTGGGGCTCAACCATTGAACTTACCCGTCGAAACGGTAGCCCCAGGTGTGCCAGCAGTTTCCTCGCCCACGTGGTCGCAGGTCCAACCTCCCGGTCCATTCTCGATACACCGCGCCTCATCACGCTCCATCTGATTGCTTTACACGGCCAAACCATATCACTACCACGGGGGAGGCAAACTGACATATGGCCATACCACATCTGACAGCTTTACTCATCAGGTAGCCCCACCGTACTACCTGGTGCCACAATGCGCCCCAGGGTGGCAAGCAAGGAAAACGGTCTCATGAGGGAGACACTGGCCCAATGGTTCGATCCGGATGCCTGGCGATGGACGCTGGCCAGCCGGGGAATCGAAGACTGGAGGTCCGGCAGGGAACCGTACCTGTTACTCGATCTGCGAGGCGCCGGAAACTGCCCCGACCCACTGATTCCAGGACCCGTTCCATGTCCGATCGTGGGCCGGATAGACGAGGGAACGTCTCCCAAGGCACTCGCCGCCCTGGACTGCTGGATTGAAGGGGAACAAGGCATTGAAGCCGTCGAGGCCAACTTGGCCAGGGCACCCGTGGCTGCAACGGTACTGGCGCAACTCTGTCGCGCGCTGGAATGCCTGGATACGCCGGCAGCCCTGGACATGGAGTCACTGGCTTATGCCACCCTGCAGGCAGGTCGCGAGCACCAGTCATGGCTGAAGAGCCGGGCTCCGGCAACGCCGGTCAAGCGGCCCGATTATCCTCCCGTGTTGCTTGAGCGCGAGCAGTGCTCCCTGCTAATCACACTGAATCGTCCCGAGCAGCGAAACGCCATGTCAATGGCCCTCCGCGACTCGCTGGCAGAGGCTCTGGAGCTGGCCGTCCTGGACACCGACATTGAATGTGTGATCTTGCAAGGTCAGGGAAAGTGCTTCAGCATCGGCGGTGACCTGGACGAATTCGGGCAGGTTCCGGACCCGGCCACCGGCCACTGGATTCGCAGTGTAGCCTTGCCTGCACGAGTCCTTTGCCGTGTCCCGTGCAACAGCGTGGCAAGATTGCATGGCGCCTGCATCGGCGCAGGCATTGAGCTACCCGCTTTTGCAAAAAGCGTCGTAGCTGCGCCTGGCACGCACTTTCGCCTGCCTGAACTCAGCCTCGGGCTGATTCCCGGCGCAGGCGGCTGCGTAAGCATACCGCGCCGTATCGGGCGTCAGCGTTTCCTGTGGCTGGTGCTTTCGGGCCGACGCATCAACACGGAACGAGCATTGCAGTGGGGGCTGATCGATGCGATTGAGTCCCTGCCGGCATCCACGGCCAAGCCCCAGTGACTGGGCCAGCTATTGGGCCTATGATCTTGACTGGGCAAACAGGATACACCGGAGGGCGTGCCATAAGCATAAGCATCACCAACACAGCATCACTGATTGAACGCTATGCTCGCGCGATGATACTGGGAGCCCGCAGGAGTGGCTTTGATGACGCCATTATCTGCAAGGCGCTGCGAGAACCCATGGCGGGACCCGAACTGATGCGTGAGGCTCCCACCAGTTCGGAGCAAATCAACGGCTTCCGGTCGCATCTGAGTGCGCAGCCGGCTGGCAGAATAGTGGAGCTGGACTCACTGGATTTTACCCCGGAGCTTTTTGCAATTGTACAGCGCAACCTGAAATGGCTGATCGGTGACGAATTCTACGGACTTACCGAGCAACCCTGCAAACCCGGTGTGTTTGTTTTGATGGTGGAGCTGATTCTTGGCAGCAGTACCCTGGAGAGTTCACTGCGCCGTGGTATCCGCTTTTTTTCAGCGGTCAGTGATGATCTGACCTTCAGCCTGGACCGGGGTACACATTTCGCCGAGCTCGGTGTTCACGTCAAGCGCCCCGAACTGGATACACTGCACTTTCTCGGCGAGTGGCATCTGCAAATCTGGCACGCGCTCATCTGCTGGCTGATAGGTGAGAAGATTCCCATTATGGATGCAGGCTTTGCCCATGACCCCATGAGTCCAATCAGTGAATACTCGCGGGTATTCTCCAGCAGTTGTCGTTTTGGGCAGTCGGCGAACACAATTCGCTTTAATGCGGGATTTCTCGACAGGCACTGCGTTCGTTCCATGGAGGACTTCAATATCTTCCTCAGTGCCAACCGCGTGGACCTGGTGTCAGTACCTGGAATGGATAACCCCCTGGCGCCCAGGATTCTCAACCAGATGGAAAAGCACTTTGACCAGACCCGCGAACTGCTGCCCATGGAAGCCGTCGCCGAAGAATACCATGTCAGCAGTCAGACACTGCGGCGACGTCTCGAAGAGGAGGGCACCAGCTTCCGGGCTCTTAAAGAAGAGGTACGCAAGAAAATGATCCTGCGCTGGTTGGAAGACGTGGATATCCCCATCAGCGAAGTCGCCCGGATGGCGGGTTTTGCGGAACCCTCCGGTCTGTCTCGCGTAGTAAAGGCATGGCTCGGCAGGAGTCCCACCGATTTCCGGGTGGAAATCGCCAGGAGAAACAACCTGGATGAGGATAACTAAACAGGGCTGACCGACGGAGTATCGACTTCCAGGTAACGAATTCGCAGCTCATCGCGCTCCGCATTTCCCAATCCCATCACCTCACGGAGGTAGCTGTCGAAATCACCGTAGTCATCGATTGAGCGCAAAGCCCGGGCCAGGTACTCAGGATGCACCTCCAGCATGGGCAGAATGGCGTCGTCAGGCACACCCTCCAGGCCATACTTGACCCGTAGCCGCTCGATCTCTTTAGGGGGCGAAAAGTAGCGACTCGTCAGCAGGTAATCAGCCATTACCTGCTCCCGCGGCACCCCCAGGGCAAGTAAAATGATGGCTGCGGCAAACCCGGTACGGTCCTTGCCCGCAGCGCAGTGTACAAGGCTGCGGCTTTCTGGCTGCTCCAGCAGCTCGCGGAACATCCGGCCGAAGGCATCCCCCTGATTCTCGGCAAAGTCCTGATTGATCGCCACCATAAAGTCGAACATCGCCTGTCGGCCGCCGAGATCCAGAGAGCCACTGGCAAACACCGCCTCGTTGCTGCCGGGAGTGATCGGCAAGCTTACAGTGCGGGGCAGCGGGTCTGCCGGCAACCGGTTAGGGGCATGGCGCTGCTCGTCTTCACGTCGGAAGTCACAAATCACATCGAGTCGTAGACGACGCAGCGCAGCTACATCGGCCTCGGTAAGACTGGACAACTGCCCGGAGCGAAACAGCAAGCCCCGTCGCACACGCCGGCCATCGCTGGTGGTGTAACCCCCGAAATCGCGGAAATTGGGTGTTCCCTGCAGGACCAGGCGCCGTTCCTGCCACCTCGGCCAGGACTCATCTGCCGGTTCGGAAAGCCGTGATGCGCTGGGTATACTTGACATGCTATCTCTCGTTAGTCTTGGTTGCTTGTTCAGGAGTCGCCGGGTCACCCTCGTATTGAAGCACAGCCAGCAGAGTGGTTTTGACCAGCGCTAGCTGACGCTCCAGGGCCTCGTCGCTGAAAGGATCCTGTCCCAGCAGGTCTCGATACATGGGCGCCATCGTAACGTAGGACATCACCAGGTTGTTGAATGCCATTACAGCCCAGGGCTGCAGACCCGACTCCCCCAGTGCGCGCAGGCCTGGCCGATCGAGATTAGGATCACGCTTGAACATCGGGCGAAAAAAACGCTCTATAAGGTCAGCAGTACCTGGCCCTCCCGACAGAGCGGCATGCTGCAGCAATCGCGCCAGATTCGGGTTCGCATGATGCATGCGAACAATCGCGCCCAGCCAATCCAACAAACGCTTTTCAGTAATCGGGCCGCTGGCCAGCTCTGCCATGGGCGCCCCAAAGCGGTCCAGCAGGCGTTCCAGCACCGCTCGATACAGGGCTTCCTTGTTGCGGAAGTGGTTGTAAAGACTGGGCGAGCGGATTCCCACCTCTCCCGCAACCTCACCCAAAGATGTGGCCTGATAGCCCTTGCGGGCGAATAAAGTTTCGGCGGCATCCAGGATGCGTCCCTGTGTGTCACCAGACATCCTGCGGCGTGTACGGGCCAATGTGATCACCAGTCCCCAGTTATGGAGCAATGCAAGTCCACGCAGGAGTATACCCGCACGCCGGCCACGTGGCACCCACACCTTGGGAAGCTACCGCGCCGGCTCTTCAGAGCAGGCGGGGTTGGTGCTGACTCGAGTTCGACTCCCGAATCAGCAGATCATAGATCTAATGGCTCCGCGTAGAACTGCGAAAACCATTTCCGGAAACGAAAGATGGGGCCATCACCATCACACAACAAAGGTTTGGGGCGGTACTTCTTGTTATTCCATATAACCATGTCAACGGCCTCGAAACCTGCCGAATCCTCTCCCTCTGCTTGGCCAATCGAATGCTGGTAAACATGTTCAGCCAATTCGCGCTCTGGGGTACCAGGGCGGAAGTCAGGGAAGGTGAAGTGCATGCGGCTCAAGGTGAGCTCCCGGGTGATTGGGAGAGGAGTGGAAAACATCAGTACGGTCACATCACCCTGCGTGTGACGCACGATATTGATACCAGGGCCGTGATTGTCACCCACTATGTAACCCTCACCAATATCGAAGTGCAACACGGGACCGTCTGTTGAGACAGCTCCTGAAGGTATTTCTGGTGCTCCATGCAGGAACTTGAGGTGAGGGTAATCCACGCCGTTTTCAGCAATCTCCTGGATACAGGTCGAGATTTCCCATTCGCCATGACGCACAGGCACATAGCCTTCCGCCACCATTTCGGGCACCTCGGGTATCGACCACGCGGGCGCTGCTGCGTCCGGATGGTACCAGGCCCATATCAACCCATAACGCTCTTCTACGGGCAGGGTTCGCAGGACAGCCTGCTTCTGAGCCAGCGGTGGCAGCGATTTGGCATAAGGGATGTGCCTGCACCAGCCACCGGCATCATACTCCCAGTGGTGAAAAGGGCAGCGCAGGTGATTGCCCTTGACCACGCCGCCATGCCCCAAATGAGCACCGAGATGAGGGCAGAAGGGGTCGCTAATGCCCACCCCGCCGTCCTCGCCGCGAAACATCACCCACTCTTGGTCAAAGGCAAATACAGTGCGAACCTCGCCAGCAGCCAGCGTGTCGGAAAGGTCTATCACATACCACCCCATGGGAATCGGGAATGGGCAGCGCTCCAGTTCCTTGCCGACCTGAATACGATCTACAGCCATTTCGTTCATCATTCATCTCCTCGTGGGGGGTCACCATCAATCCCGACGGCATCAGCGTCCCAGAATCGCGCCGGCCACACCGGAACAACAGAAAGCAGTTTCAACATTGTTTACCTGATTTGCCGCGCTACCGCGGACCTGTCGCACGGCTTCCGTGATGTTGTTCATGCCGTGTATGTATGCCTCTCCCATCAACCCGCCATTCGGGCTCAGGGGTGTTTTACCGTTGAGTTCCATATTACCGTCAGCAATGTAGTCCTTGCCCTCGCCAGGCCCACAGAAGCCGAAGGCCTCCAGCTGACGCAGGATTTGTGGTGTGAAATTGTCATAAATCATCGCCACATTGGTCTCCCGAGGCGCCAGGCCCGCGGCGCCGGCCAGGCGCTCCGTCACGCGCTCTGATACAGCGAGCCTAGTGAGGTCCCCCTCGTAAAAATCAGAGATAATCTCGTGGTTGAACAGAAACGCGTATTCAGCGCCCAGTATTCGCACGGGCATTTGCCGAAGATCCCGAGCTCGATCCATGCGGGTGATAACCAGTGCGACGCCACCATCGCTCTCCTGGCAGCAATCCAACAGGTGTAGCCAGGGAGCAACAATCCAGCGGGAGGACTGGTGTTCCTCGAGGGTGATGGGTTTGCCATAAAACCAGGCTGCCGGATTGGTGGCAGCGTGCTTGCGCATCAGGACGGAAATTCGGCCAAGATCCTCCGAGGTTACCCCGTAGTGATGCAAGTAGGGGCCAGATGACAGCGCCTCCCAGGTCGCCGGGGTTTGGGCGCCAAAAGGCAGGCACCACTCGATGAAGGTTGAGCTTTTCGCATAGGGGTTCATTGCCATCTGAGGCTGGCCAAACCGGTACTGGGAGCGCTCGTTCATAGCACGCCAGACAACCATCACATCGCACATCCCAGATTCTACAGCGTTGCGGGCATGCACCAGCGTTGTGACTGAGGCCGCCCCGCCCTGGGGAGCACGCAGGGTATATTTGAGTTCCCGAACTCCAAGGTTGCGCATCATGTCAACCTCGTCACTGGGGTCCAGATCGAAAGTCAGCATTCCATCCACATCCTGCGGCTCAATACCTGCGTCGCGCAAAGCCATGAGCACCGCCTCGGCGGCCAGCTGCTGCTCCGACCGCCCCGAGTTGCGAGAAAACTCGGTCTGTCCAATGCCAACAATAGCGGCCTGCCTGCTCGCATTGTTCATGAGGCTGCTCCTGAAGCTGGCACGAACACCGGAACCTTGTGACCTCCCCGGGTCAGGGCAAAGGTCACTACCACCGGCATGCCGACCTGCATGGCTGCCGAACTAGCATCCTCAATATTACTTACCAGCCTCAATCCCTCTTCCAGCTCTACAATTGCAACCAGGGGTGCCTCGGTAAACCCAACCGCAGCAGGATGAACTGGCTGTACCCAGCTGAGTACAACCCCGCGACCGCACAGGTCGTGCTCCTGTTTTCGTGTACTGTGGCAGCTAGGACACATGCCTCTCGGGGGATGACGAAGCTGGCCACAACCCCCGCACTGTTGAGCAACCAGGCGGCCCTCATCGGCCGCCTTCCAGAAAAAGGCGCCATCCGTTGTCATGACAGGATCCGGGCGTTCTGGATTAGTGGTTATGACAGCCGACATGGGACTTGCTCCTACTCGAATCAAGACAGCCCCCAGTTTCCACACGAGAGAGCTTGGGTAGAATTGCCTGAACTGACATTAAGCTAGTCAATTTCTGTCATTAGGCTGCCGGTTTTCGGCTCCAGGTGAACATCAGCAAAACCTTCGGATCCTGTCCAAGGTTCTAGGAGCTTTCTTGACACACCCCTTTCTTGTGTCGGGCCAGCGCCTATGGTTGACAAGCCAGGGCCAAGTGTGAATAATCGCGCCTCTTGAAATTTCAGCTCACACGAGGACGTCAACCGTGGCCAACTCACCGCAAGCAAGAAAACGCGCCCGCCAGGCGGAAAAGCGCCGTAAGCACAATGCCAGCCTGCGCTCGCTGGTGCGCACCCAGATCAAGAAAGTGGTTGCCGCCATCGGCAGCGGCGACGCCGAACAGGCGCGCCAGGCTTACAGCCAGGCGGTACCGGTTATCGACCGCATGGCCGACAAGGGCATCATCCACAAGAACAAGGCCGCGCGTCACAAGAGCCGCCTGAACGCCAAGGTGAAAGCCCTGGCCGCCTGATACGCGACGCTCACGACACAACGAAAAAGCCGGCTTGACGCCGGCTTTTTTGTGCCTGAAAAACGGCCAGCCGGACCCCGGCGGCCAACGCGGGTATCCTCGACAACGAGGTACCCGCAATCCATAGCGGCTAGCTGGCCAGGCGCTCGTCGCCCTCCGCCTCCTGCTTCTCGGCCACTTTCTGGAACTCCGCCAGCATGCTCTGTTCGTAGCTCTGGGCCTCCTGGGTATCCAGGGGGCGCTCCAGCTGGGCCCAGTTGATATCCCCATCCGTGGTCAGGTTTTCGAAATCGAGGATGCCCAGCTCCTCGAACTTGGGCCGAATGCGGTCGGTCAGCAGGCCAATCCGCTTGAGGTTGGGGATCACGCGCTGGAACAGCAGGTTGCGGAAGGTGGACATGACAAAGCCCTCGAGCACCTGCTGCCGCGCCTCCTCCACGTCCCAGCCAAAGTGCCGGAAGACATCGGTGGCCACCAGGCGCTCGCGGCTGACGACGCAGGCCTCGTAGGCAAACTGGGCGCGCTCCTCGCGCTCCTCCTGGGACAGTGTCTTGACGAACTCCTCCAGGTAGTTGACCCCGAAGGTCACGTGCCGCGCCTCGTCCCGGGTAACCAGGTAAACCACGTCCTTGAGCACCGGGTCGGGGGTGGTCTCGCGGGTGGTGTTGAAGGCGGACAGGGCCAGGCCCTCGATCACGATCTGCATGCCGATGAATTTCATGTCCCAGCGAGGATCGGTGAGGATCTTGTCGATGATTGCCTTCAGGTGGGTATTGATCGGGTACATCACCCCCAGGCGCTTCTGCAGGTACTTGTTGAACACCTCGACGTGGCGCGCCTCGTCAAAGGTCTGGGAGCCGGCGTAGAGCTTGGCGTTCAGGGTCGGGGCACAGGAACACAGCTGCGAGGCCACCAGCAGGGCACCCTGCTCCCCGTGCAGGAACTGGGACAGGCTCCAGGCATTCATGTGCAGCCAGAACTTCTTGCGCGTAGGCTCGTCCATGTCCAGGTAGGGCTGGTAGGTATGCAGGTTCATCATCTCCGGCATCCGCTCCTCCTCCGGCCAGGGGCGGTCCCAGTCGATGTCGATCTCCGGATCCCAGTTCAGCTGCTTGCCGAGGTCGTAGAGCTTCTTGATGCGGTCGTCCTGCACCTGGTAATCCCAGTTGTAGGAGCCGGTGAGCGGGGTCTGGAAGATTTCCGCGATGTGGTCCACCTGCTCGCTGGTCAGCAGGTCCTCCAGATCGGGGTTGTCGCGCGGGAAGTCGGCACCGGCGAAGTGCTGGATCTTGCGGGGGGTCTCGGTCCACTCGACTTTCATGACAGTGCTCCTTGGGCGCTGTGTATTTTCTGAACAGTCACTATGGAACATCGCCGATACCAGCAACAGGTAAAGCCTTGCCAAAATGTGGTCATTTGTGGCCAAATGCCAGGCATGCCCAGAGCCAGTACACCCGCGCAGTACCTGCTGATCCTCCTCGACCTGGTGGAGAGTCGCGGCTATCAGCGCCGGGCTCTGCTGGCGGGCACTTCCCTGGAGCACGGTCAACTGGCGGGGGTCGGCGCCCGCATCAGCGAAGAGGACTTCAGCCGGGTGGTCAGCAACGCCTTCGCCTTAACCGGCGACGAGGGTCTCGGCCTGGAGCTCGGGCTGCGCCTGAACCTGAGCGCCCACGCCGTGCTGGGCCAGGCCTTCATGACCTGCCGCGACCTGCGCCAGGTCCTGGAACTGTTCCTGCGCTACTATCACCTGCTCACCTCGCCGACACTGCACCTGGAGCTGGATATCGACGGCGGTCGATGCACCCTGACCACACTGAGCCCGCCGCGGGAAAACCCGGTGGAGTTCGCCTGCGAAGTCATGTACGCGGCAATCGCCAACACCCTGCGCGGCCTCCTCGGCCGCGAAGACCTCGACCTGCGGGTGGAACTGCCCTACCCCGCGCCGCCCCACGCCGCGCGCTACCATGACGTGTTCGGCCCGGACGTGCATTTCGACGCCGTACTGGGGCGGCTGTCCTTCGACGCCGCCCTGCTGGACAGCCCCCTGCCGCTGTCCAATCCCGCCCTGCGCAGCCTCTACGAGGCCGAGTGCGCCCGCCTGCTGGCCGACCTGGAGGACGAGGAATCCGTGTCCGAACAGACCCTGCGCCTGCTGCGCAAGCTGGAGGGCCAGTATCCACAGATGCCCCAGGTGGCGCAGATGCTCAACCTCAGCCCTCGCACCTACCGGCGCCGCCTGGCCGACGAGGGCGCCGCCTACCAGGTCCTGCTCGACCAGGTGCGGGCGGAGCACGCCACCCGCCACCTGCAGAACAGCCGCCTGCCCCTGAACACCATTGCCTGGCTGGTGGGCTTCAATGACGCCTCCAACTTCCGCCGCGCCTACCGCAAATGGACCGGGCGCAGTCCCGGCGCGGTTCGCCGTGGTCATTGAGTCAGGGTTGCCGGGATGGCGGTGAGTCGCGCACTGCAGGTACTGGCGGGTCGCCGCGCCGCCGAGCGGCTGACGGAGCGCGGCTGGGACCCCGACCTCTTCCCTCTGCTGCTGGGCGCCTCTGGGGGCCCCAAATGGCTGGTGCTCGGGCAACTGGACCGCTATCTCTTCGGTGAATTCCTCGCCCGGGGCCGACGACCGCTCTCGGCCTTCGGCTCATCCATCGGCGCCTGGCGTCACGCCTGCCTGGCCCAGGACGACCCGGTTGCCGCCCTGCAGCGCTTCGAGGACGACTATCTCGAACAGGATTACACCCGGCGCCCCAGCCCGGCGGAGGTGAGTGCCGTGAGCGCGCGCATTCTGCGGGCGCTACTGGGGGATCGCGGCGCGGAGGCAATCGTCGGGCACCCGCGGATCCGCAGCCACATCGTGACCGCCCGGGGCCGGGGACCGGCGGCCAGCCCGGCGGGCCCGCTGCTCGGCGGCGCCATGGCCGCGGCGGCCATCGGCAACAGCCTGCACCGCCGACTGCTCCACCGCGGCTTCCAGCGCGTGGTTTTCCACAGTGGCGGGAACCCCGATGAAAGCCTGCCGCTGCCGGGCTTTGCCACCCAGTTCACCCCGCTGCGCAATGAAACCGTGGCCCCCGCCCTGCACGCCAGCGGCGCGATTCCCTTTGTGCTAACGGGCGAGCGCGACATTCCGGGGGCACCCCCGGGCCAGTACTGGGACGGCGGAATCATCGACTACCATTTCGAGCCCGGGCACTACCGCGGCGACGGCCTGATCCTCTATCCGCACTTCCGCCCGGACCTGACGCCAGGCTGGTTCGACAAACTGCTCCCCTGGCGCCGCCTGCGCGCGGAGCAGCTCGACCACCTGGTGCTGCTCTGTCCTTCGGCGGAGTTCGTGGCCCGGCTGCCGGGGGGCAAGATCCCCGACCGCAGCGACTTCCAGCGCCTCTCCAACGCGGACAGGCGGCACTACTGGCGGCGCTGCATCGCCGAGAGTGAGCGCTTGGCGGAGGAGTTTGCCCGCCTGGTCGAGGGACCCGATCCGCTGGCGGGCGTCGTCCGGGTCAGCTGATCATCTCGTCGAGATAGCGTTGTACCTCGGCCTTCAAGGGCCGCTGGAAAGCCGAGGCCAGTAGCCCCAGCTTCACCGAGACATCCACCACGCCGCCGTCGAAGCTCAGCTCCCCCTCGACACCGTGTCCGTGCATCCGCACCCGGTCCCCCTGCCATTGCGCCTTGATCCCGTGCTGCTGTTCCAGGCGGCTGGCCAGGCGCTCGGCGGCGGCGCGCAGTTCATCCCTGGGCATGGTGTAGGGTTTGCTGAGGTGAAATCCTGCCATGTTGCTGGCTCCCGGCTTTGATGCGACAAGGTTACGCGGGTCGCTGGCGCATCACCAGCCAGTTGCCCAGCAGCACCAGCACAAACCCGCCCAGTCCCAGCAGTGTCCACTGGTAGCCCTCGACCAGGGTCGAGATCAGCAGGGCCACCACCGGAAACAGCAGCGAGGAGTAGGCCGCCCGGTCGGGCCCGATATTGCCGATCAGGGTGACATAGGCCCAGAAGGCCACCACCGAACCGAATACTGCCAGGTAAGCCAGGGAAATCAGGTAGTCCGCCCGCCAGTCGACGGTGATCGGCGTGCCGCTGAGCAGCGCCGCCGCATACAGGGCCAGTGCGCCGTAGAGCATGCCCCAGGCATTGCAGACCAGCACGGGCAAACCGTGGCGACTGTTGCGCGCGGCGAAGATATTGCCCAGGGAGGCACAGAAGGTGCCGGCGAAGCACAGCAGCAGGGCACGGAAGCTGGCGTCCGAGAGGTGGAAGCGCGACAGCTCGGGCAGGAAGACGCCGACCATGCCCAGCAGCCCGACCAGAGCCCCCAGGGCGACCAGGCGATTCAGGGGCAGCCCGAGAAACAGGGCGCCATTGAGCATGTTGAGCACCACCATGGTGGAGAAGACCACCGCCACCAGGCCGCTCGCCAGGTGCTCGGTCGCCGGGTAGATGAACAGGTAATTGCCACTGAACAGGCACAGGCCCTGCAGCGCCACCCAGACGTGGTTGGCCGGGGACAGCGGGCTCAGGCGCCGGCTCAGCAACAGGAAAATGAAGATCAGCGAGGCGGCCAGAAAGGAGCGATGGGCAATCGAGACCATCGGCGACACGGCGCCGAGCTGGAACTTGATGGCGATCCAGGTCGAACCCCAGATCACCACCGTGGTGAGATAGAGAAGCGCGTTGTTCATGGGCCGCCCCACAAAAACGCGCACTCTAGCGGAAAACGCGCCTCAGCGGTTGATAAACTCGTTGGCGTACCACTGCAGCTGGGCGATTTTTTCATCCAGCGGGCTGTCCGGCTCCATCTCGTAGACGTTGCGGAAGCCGATGATGACATCGGTGACGCCGATCGCTTCCAGCTTGGCGATGCCGGCGTCGGTAAAGGCATCCTGCCCGGTGGTGTAGATGCGGAAGGGCCGATCGGCAGTCCCGTACTCCTCGCGCAGCTGGTTGATGCGCTTGATAAAGCCCTCCAGCTGCTCCATGTCGGCACCGGCACACATCCAGCCATCCCCGACCCGGGCGGCGCGCTTGAGCGCAGCCTCGGCGTGCCCGCCAACCAGCAGGGGGGTGGGCTTGCTCGGAGCCGGGCACATCTTGTTGGCGGGCATCTGGATCAGCTCGCCCTCGTAGCCGAAGAACTCTCCCGTCTCCAGCCCGCGCAGCACGTCGATCTGCTCGTCAAAACGCTTGCCGCGCTTTTCCCAGGGCACATTGCAAACCGCAAAATCCTCTTCCCAGGGGCTGATACCGATGCCGAAATCGAAGCGGTTGTTCGACAGCGCCTGGATGCTCTGCACCTGCTTCGCCACCACCGCGACCTGGCGCACCGCCAGTTTGTAGACAAAAGTGGCAAAGCGGATTTTCTCGGTGACCGCCGCCATGGCGGCCACGGCAATCAGGCTCTCCATGAAGGGGACAGCCTCCAGGAATTCGCGACTGCCATCCTTGTTGTAGGGGTACTTGGAGCTGGCTTCCTTGGGGTAGCAGATGCTGTCCGGAATGGTGATGCCGTGGAAACCGGCGGCCTCGGCTGCCTGTACCAGCGGCAGGTAGTGGTCGGCTTCGCACATGCCGATCTGGTAGCTGAATCTCATGGGGGTGCTCCTGTTTATTGCTCGTCAGGGTAATGAATGTAGCCGCAGAACTCCTGCGGACGACAGTGTGTCATGCACTGTACCGCGCGCCAGGGCCGCGGGTAAGCGAGGGCTTGAATTTAGCCCGGTCCGGCCTCAAATACTGAACCTGTCGTCCGGGAGATACGTCACCCGTCCGCACCAGGATCACGCAAATCGATTACAATGACGCCATGACAACATCCCCCGACAGTGACCTCGCCCTGCGCTTTCTTTTTGAGCAGGCAGATATCCGCGGCGAACTGGTCCAGCTTGACCACAGCCTGCGGGACATTTTTGCCGTCCACGAATACCCTGCCGGCGTGCGTCGCCTGCTGGGGCAGTTCCTCGCCGCCGCCACACTCCTGAGCACCAACCTGAAGTTCCAGGGCAAACTGGTGCTGCAGGCGCGCAGCGAGGGGCAGATTGCCCTGCTCATGGCGGAGTGCGACAGTGACCTCAATATTCGCGCCATCGCCCGCGGGGCCGATCAGGCGCGGTCAAGGGAGTTCGCCGACCTGCTAGGCCGCGGGGGCCACCTGGCCATCACCATTGATCCCGACCAGGGCAAGCGTTACCAGGGTATCGTCCCGCTGGATGGCGACTGCCTGGCCCACAGTCTGGACCAGTACTTCGAGCAGTCCGAGCAGCTCAGCACACGCTTCTGGCTCGCCTGCGACGGCGAGCGCGCAGCCGGCATGCTGCTACAGCAGCTGCCCGCCCAGGAAACCCCCTCGGACGAGGAACGCGGTCAGCAGTGGGAGCACGCCTGCACCCTGGCGGAAACGCTTCGCGAGGACGAACTGCTGTCTGTCGCCCCCGCCGACCTGCTGTACCGGCTCTACCACCAGGACCCGGTGCGCCTGTTCCCCGGTCGCCCGGTGCGCTTCCACTGCAGCTGTTCGCGGGAGCGCAGTCGCAATGCCCTGTCTGCACTGGACGCCGCCGAACTGCTGGACATCCTGCGTGAACGCGGGGAAATCAGCGTCGACTGTGAATTCTGCAACCGCCAGTATCGCTTCCAGCGGGAGGACCTGGCCGAACTGCTTCCCGGTAGCGGCGAGCGCACCCTGCACTGAGCGGCGGCGGTCTCGCGACCGCAAACCGCCGGCCCAGCAAGGGCATTAGCCACCAGAGTCGACCGGAACGCCGCCACTCGCCGCATTTCGGCGAAATTTTCCGCAACACGTTTCTCTGCTACGGGTGGATCTGGCATAATACGCGCCCCCATGATAGCCACACGCCGCCAGCCCGCGCAGGCCACCGCCGGCAGCACCAACCACAGGACGCGACATGACCGTTGACACCAAGATTCCCCAGGAGTTGATTGACCTGGGTTCCGCGCAGCTGATCGAAGAATCCCTGAAGCGCAACGAGGGCATCCTCTCGGACACCGGCGCCCTGCTGGTCACCACCGGCAAGCGCACCGGCCGCTCCCCGGCGGACCGCTTTATCGTCCGCGAGCCGAGCTGCGAGGACAGCGTCGACTGGGGCAGTGTCAACCGTCCCTTTGACGCCGGCCAGTTCGACGCCCTGTGGAAGCGTGTGGAAGAGCACCTCGAGGGCCGCGACCGTTTCGTCTCCCAGCTGCATGTCGGCGCCCACAGCGATCACTACCTGCCGGTGAAGGTGGTTACCGAAACCGCGTGGCAGGCCCTGTTCGGCCGCAACATGTTCATCCGCCCCGAGCGCTACAACCTCGGCGACAAGCCCGAGTGGACCATTCTCAACGCGGCGAGCTTCGTCTGTGATCCCCAGCGGGACGGCACCAACTCCGACGGCACGGTCATCATCAACTTCGCCCAGCGCAAGGTCCTGCTGGCCGGCATGCGTTACGCCGGCGAGATGAAGAAGGCCATGTTCTCGGTGCAGAACTACCTGCTGCCCGCCCAGGGCGTGATGCCCATGCACTGTTCCGCCAACGTGGGCGAGGCCGGCGACACCACCCTGTTCTTCGGCCTGTCGGGCACTGGCAAGACCACCCTCTCCGCCGACCCCAACCGCTACCTGATCGGCGACGACGAGCACGGCTGGACCAAGGGCTCGGTGTTCAACATCGAGGGCGGCTGCTACGCCAAGACCATCAACCTGAGCCAGAAGAACGAGCCGATCATCTGGGACGCCATCCGTTTCGGTGCCATCATCGAGAACGTGGTGCTGGACGAGAAGCGGCACGCAGATTATGACGACACCAGCCTGACCGAGAACGGTCGCTGCTGCTATCCCCTGGAGCACGTGGCCAAGCGCACCGAGACCAATGCCGGCGGCGAACCCCGCTGCGTGATCTTCCTGACCTGCGACGTGTCCGGGGTACTGCCGCCGGTCTCCATCCTGTCCAAGGAAGCGGCGGCCTTCCACTTCCTGAGCGGCTACACTGCCCGGGTCGGCTCCACGGAAGTGGGCGCCGCGGACGGCATTCACCCCACTTTCTCCACCTGTTTCGGCGCCCCCTTCATGCCGCGCCCGGCCAATGAGTACGCCGAGCTGCTGATGGAGCGCATCGAGGACTACGGCAGCCAGGTCTACCTGATCAACACCGGCTGGACCGGCGGCTCCGGCGCGCCCGGCGGCAGCGGCGCACGCTTCCCGATCCCGGTCACCCGCGCCGTGGTCGCTGCGGCCCAGAGCGGCGCCCTGCTCAACGCGCCCACCGAGCACCTGGACATCCTCAACCTGGATTTCCCCACGGCGATCCCGGGTGTCGATCCCAAGTACATCAACCCGCGCAACAACTGGGAGGATGTCGCGGCCTACGACGAGCAGGCGCGCAAGCTGGCCGCGCTGTTCCAGGACAACATCGGCAAGTTCCGCGTCAGCGACGAGATCATCGCCGCCGGTCCCAAGAGCTGACCGCAGGGCTGCGCGCCCTCCCCGGGGCGACCGCGGCGAATAGCAAAAGGGGCTGCTACCCTAGTGTGCGGGTAGCAGCCCCTTTTTTTGTGCCTGCAGCCAGGCCCGCACATCCTCGCCCAGCAGATAGAGACAAGGAACCAGCAGCAGGGTCACGCCCGTGGCGAAAAGCACGCCGAAGGCCAGCGAGGTCACCATGGGGATCAGGAACTGGGCCTGCACACTGGTCTCGCTCATGATCGGCAGCAGGCCGACGAAGGTGGTCATCGAGGTCAGCAGAATGGGGCGGAAGCGCTCCTGGGCCGCGCGCACCAGGGCACGCCGGGAGCGATAGCCGGCCTCGCGCCACTGATTGACCCGGTCGATCAGGACCAGGTTGTCGTTGACCACGACACCGGCGCAGGCAATGACGCCCAGCAGCGAGAACATCGAAACCTGCCAGTCCAGGATCAGGTGCCCGAAAATGGCCCCCATGACCCCGAAGGGCACCGCCGTGAGCACCAGCAGGGGCTGCACATAGGAGCGGAAGGGAACCGCCATCAGTGCGTAGATCACCAGCATGGACAGGAGCATGTACTTGAGCATCGCATCCATGAAGGCCGACTCCTCCTCCAACTCGCCATCCAGCGCCAGACGCAGGCCCGGATAACGCTGTTGCCAGGCCGGCAGCTGCTCGCGCAGGATCGCATCCACCACGGCCCGGGGCGCGGCACCGCCGGGCGCCACCTCGGCGCTGATCTCGGTGGTGCGCCGACGGTCGAGACGCTCGATCGCCAGATAGCCGGGTTCCCAGTTGATCTCGGCCACACTCTCGAAGGGCACCTCGACGCCGCCGGGGGTGCGCACGCGCATGTCCCGGAGGTTATCCACGGACACCCGTTCCTCCTCCGGGTAGCGCACCATGACCCGGACATCCTCGCGGGTGCGTGGAATGCGCTGGGCCTCGGCCCCGTAGAAGGCCTGGCGCACCTGCCGGGCCAGATCGGCCAGCGTGATACCGTAGTGCTCGGCAGCGGGCTTCAGGGCCAGGACGATCTCGTCCCGGGGTGCCTGCAGGGTGTCGAACACGTTATAGACCCCGGGATAGCGCAGCAGCACCTCCCGCAGTTCCGCCGCGACAGCCCGCAGGTCCTCCAGGGAAGGTGACGAGGCGACCAGGCGAATCGGCTTGCCCACCTCGTTGATGGTGTAGTCCAGCCGGAAGTCCTGCACGCTACCCACATCGCCAATCAGGGTCCGCCAGCGGGCGGCCAGCTCACCGGTATCGATGTCGTCGGAGACTGCCTCGACCGTCACCTTCACCTCGTGCTCCCGGGCGTGGCTGTCGATATTGCCCAGCGCGGGGCCGCCGGCGAACGCCGGGCGGCTATTGTATTCGCGCTTGAGCTGGATGGCGGCCGCCTCCACCTGGCGCAGCACCGCCAGGGTATCGGCAAAGGCACCCCCTTCGGGCAGGTCGATTTCCGCCTCGACGTAGTCGGAGTTCACCGCCGGGAAAAAACCTGTCCGCAGCCAACCCCCGGCGTAGAGGGCGAGGCTAGCCAGCAGGACCACGAAGAACAGCACCGACACCAGCAGGTGATGGCGCAGGCAGCGAACCAGGAAGCGCCGGTAGCGCGTGCGGGCGAGATGCACCATGCCCTGGGCGCAGCGCTCGCGCAGCCCCTGTAACCAGCGCAGGGGAGCCAGGCGGGACGGGCGCTGCGGCGGCATGTGGGCGAGATGGGGCGGCAGAATCAGCAGGCACTCCACCAGGGACAGGGCCAGGGCAATGATCACCACCGTGGGAATGGCGTAGGCGGCCTGGGCCATGTCGCCCGGCATGAAATACATCGGCACGAAAAAGATCATGGTGCTGATTACAGCGTACATCACCGGCTTGATCACCGCCCGGGTACCCGCCAGGGCCCCGGCGCTGCCGGGCAGGCCGCCGCTCTGGAAGGAGTGCACCGACTCGCCGACGATAATGGCGTCGTCCACCACGATGCCCAGGATCAGGAGGAAGGCGAAAAGGGAAATCATGTTCAGGCTAACGCCGGTGTACTGCAGGACAAACAGCGTGCCCACAAAGGCCACCCCGATGCCCACCGAAACCCACATCGCCAGGCGCGGCCGCAGAAACAGCACCAGGACCAGGAAGACCAGGACCAGCCCGCCGATACCGTTCTTCAGCAGCGTGTCCACCCGCGCCTTGAAAGGCACCGAGGAGTCCCGCCAGATTTCCAGCTCGACCCCCGGCGGCAGCCCCGGACGCACCCGCTCCACCCAGCGTTTTACGGTATCGCTGGTCGCCAGGGTATCGGGATTGGCGGTGACGAAGACATGCAGCGTGTGCGAGGGCTGGTCATTGAAGCGAGTGCGCACATCGACGTCCTCAAAACCGTCGACAATGCTGGCAATCTCCCCCAGCAGCAACTGCGTGCCATCGGAGCGGGTGATCACGGGAATCTCCGCAAAGTCCGTCCGCTGGTAGGCCTGCCCGCGGGTCTGCAGGCGGATATCCCCCTCACTGGACTGGATCGCACCGGCCGGCAGGTTCAGGGAGGAAGCGCGGATGGCAGCCACCACCTGCTCGAAGGTGAGCCCGAAACGGCGCAGGGTGTTCTCCGCCACCTCCACAGAGACTTCGTAGGGGCGCGGGCTGGCAATCTCCACCACCGAGACATTCGCCTCGGCAGCAAGATCGTCCCGCAGGCGCTCCGCCAGCTGCTTCAGCGCCGCCTCGCCGATGTCGCCGGCCAGGGAGATCGCCGCCATATGGTGGCGAAAGGCCAGCTCGGTCACTACCGGGCGCTCGGCCTCCACCGGGAAGGTATTGATCGCATCCACCCGGGTTTTCACTTCCGCGGTCAGACGCTGCATCGGGTAGCCGGGCTCCGCCTCCACCAGCACGCTACCCAGCCCCTCCCGGGCCGTGGCGCGAATTTCCTTCACCCCGTTGAGGTCGTGTATGGCCTCCTCGATGCGGATGCAGATCTGCTCCTCGACCTCCCGGGGGCCGGCACCGGGATAGGCCAGCGTCACGCTGACCTGGTTGATCTCGAATTCCGGAAAGAACTGCTTGTCGAGGGCGGAAATACCCAGCAGACCGGCAACCAGCAGGAAAATCATCAGCAGGTTGGCGGCAATCGGGTTATCGATGAACCAGCGGACCGGGCCACCCATCACCCGGAGACTCCGTCCACGTCAGCAGGGACTTCCCGGGGAGTGACGGCCATGCCGGCCACGGCGACTGCAGGCTCGCGCAGCAGCACGCGCTCACCGGGGCGCAGGCCGCGCACGGTGGCGCCGCTGCGGCCACTGTGCAGCACACTGACGGCCCGTGGCTGCAGGCGGTCCTTGGCATCCACCACCCAGACGCTGTCATCGTTGCGCAGGGCGCTGCGCGGCAACGTCACGACATCGGCCAGGGGGCGCCCGGGAATCGCCGCCTCGACGAATACACCGGGCAGCAGCGGGAAAGGCGCGGCCAGGGGCTCGGGTACCTCGACGATGGCGTACAGCACCCGGCTCTGGGGGTCGACACTGGCCGCCGTCCTGACCAGCCTGCCCCGCCAGGTCCGGCGCTCCCCGGCGAGGGTCGCGGACAGCATCACCTCGGGGCCCGCCTCCTCATATCCCCCCAGGGGCAGGTCGACCAGGGCCAGCTGCCGATTGGTCAGCGGCAGCTGTACTTCCACCGCGGCGCTGGCGTAAACCCGCGCCACCGGCGTGCCGGGGGTGATGTATTGGCCGATATTGACCCCGCGGCTAAGAATACGCCCGGCAAATGGCGCCGAGATACGCGTGCGCGACAGGTCCAGCCGGGCGCGGCGAAGCTCGGCGGAAGCAGCCTCCACCGCGGCTTGCGCCGCGGCCACCTGCGGCTCGCGCAGGAACAGTGCATTCGCCTCCAGGTTGCCCAGGTCTCGCCACTCGCGACGCGCCTGTCGCGCGCGCCCCTTTTCCTCCGCCAGCAGCCGCTTCGCCTCGGCGAGACGCGACTCGGCCGCCGTCACGGCAATTTCGTAGTCCACCGACTCCAGCGTGACCAGCGCTTCCCCGGCTGCAAAAGCGGCGCCATCGGCAAAACTGTCAGCCACAGTGTCCACCGTGCCAGCCACCCGGCTGACCAGGTCGATTTCCCGCTGCGCCTGCGCGCTGCCCTGGGAATAGACAGTCAGCCGTCGGCTGCCGGGCTCGGCGACAAGGACATCGACCTGCGGTGGCGGGGGCGCTGCGGGGATCTCGGGCGCCGGCGCGGGCCTGCCAACCAGCAGTAGCCAGGCCACCGCCAGCCCTGCGAGCAGTGCCACAGCTGCGGCCAGCACCGGGCGTCGTGTCAGGATGGAAGCTGATGTCACGCGGCGCACCTCTGCAACCGGCTGCTAGAGCCCCCCATGATAGCGCCGCTCAAGCCCTGCCGCTGTGACGGAATGCCGCCCGATCGATGCTCGGTCTGTGCCGCCTGCAGGCTCAATAATGCAGACTCCGACGCCACATCATCGGCCGCCGATGTGCCCGCGCTGGGGGGCGCCGTGCACGCCATGGTATACCGGTAGCCCACAACAACAATCAGGAGAGAGGACAGCCCCATGAGCGACCTGGATTTCAGTGGCAAGTGCATACTCGTGACCGGCGGTGGCGCCGGCATTGGCCGCGCCATCGCCGAGGCCTTTGGCCAGCGCGGCGCGGCGGTCGCGATCGCCGAGATTGACCCCGAGCGCCTGCGCGACACCGAACAGGCGCTTACTGCCCGCGGTATCGAGACCCTTGCCGTGCAGGCGGATGTCACCCGTCGCGCGGATGTGGACCGCACCCTGGCCGCGGTGGATGAGCGCTTTGGCGGTCTGGACATCCTGGTCAACAATGTGGGGGATTTCCTGGGCATCGTGAAACCCTTCGAAGACCTCAGTGACGATGAGATTGAACAGGTTTACGCAGTCAACCTGAAATCGGTCTTCCTGGTCAGCCACGCCGCCATCCCGCTGCTGCGCAAGCGCGGCCGCGGGGGCAGCATCATCAGCATTTCCTCCATCGAGGCCTTCCGCGGCATCCCCAACGTCACCACCTACTGCGCCTGCAAGCATGCCATTACCGGCTTCACCCGCAGCCTGGCACTGGAGCTGGGCCCCGCCGGCATTCGCGTGAATGCCATTGCGCCGGAGACCACGGAAACCGCCCAGGTGCGCCCCTCGGAGCTGATCGCCGAGGAACACCAGGCGCATACGCGCCGCTGGATCCCACTGGAGCGCTTCGGGCGCCCCGAGGACGCCGCAGGTTGCGCTCTCTTCCTGGCCTCGGAGCTGTCGGCCTGGGTCACGGGTGCCACCATCAACCTGGACGGCGGCGCCCTGGCGGCGGCGGGCTGGTACCGCGACCCCAATGACCTGTGGACCAATGTGCCGGTGGTGACCGGCAACGGCTTCAATTTCTGAAGCTGCCCCGGGTCGCGCGCGACTGGCTCGGGGCCGCCGCCGGCTCAGGCTGGCGGCGGCTTGCGCAGCAGCAGAGCATCGGCGGCGACAAACTCCGCCACCGTGCCCTGCCGTGCCGCCCACCACTGCCAGGTCTGGCGACTGAAAAAGCACACATGGGTCGGGTCATTCTTGTAATGCCAGCCGGCGAAGGCCTCGCGGTCGCGCACCAGCTTGGTCATGACGCCCAGCCACCCCCCCGGGCGCAGGTGTGCCCACAGCCGATCGAGTTCCGCACCCGGTGCATGCAGGTGTTCCACCACCTCGGTGGCCGTGATGAAGTCGTAGCACTCGCGCCACACCGCAATATCAGCATGATAGAACAGGTCGTAGAGCGCCACCCGGTGTCCCGCCTCCTCCAGCATGGCCGCCAGCGCCGGGCCGGGACCACAGCCAAAATCCAGGCCTGCGCTGGCCGCTGGCAGGCGTTGCAGCAGGGGCGCCGCCAGGCGCGACAGGAATCTGCGATAACCCGGGTCGTCCACCGCGTTCCGGTGCAGGTCGTACTCCGCCTTCTCACCCTCTGCATCCAGGAGCCAGGCCGGCGGCACAAAGACCAGCTGGCAGGTCCCACACTGCCGGTAGGGGCGGCGCCGGTCCCGGTGAAAGTCCCCGGCGCTGGCCCCGCCACCGCAGAGAGGGCAATGCAGGGCTTCATTCATCTGCTATCATCCGCTGACAGTTCCCAAGACAGCAAGGAGCACGACATGAGCATCAAGGTTGGCGACAATATCCCCGCTTGCACCCTCAAGACCATGGGCACGGAAGGCCCCGTGGACATCACCACCGACGAGATTTTCAAAGGCAAGAAAGTGGTGCTGTTCGCCGTTCCCGGCGCCTTCACCCCGGGCTGCACCATTACCCACCTGCCCGGCTATGTGGTCAACGCCGACAAGATCAAGGCCAAGGGTGTGGACACCATCGCCTGCATGGCAGTGAACGACGCCTTCGTCATGGACGCCTGGGGCAAATCCCAGAACGCCGAGGAACTGCTGATGCTGGGCGACGGCAACGCCGAATTCACCAAGAAGCTGGGCCTGGAAATGGACGCCAGCGGTTTCGGCCTGGGCACCCGCAGCCAGCGCTTCGCCATGCTGGTGGAAGACGGCGTGGTCAAGCAGCTGAACGTGGAAGACGGCCCCGGTGTCAACGTGAGCTCCGCCGAAACCATGCTCGAGGCCCTGTAACTCCGGCCGCAAGGCAGGGCCCATGGCGACCCTGCCTCCCCTGCCCGCCGTCGCGCGACCCCCTTTCAACACGCCCCTTCCCCCGCCTCGTGCCTTACAACATCAGCCAGCACAGACTGGCAATGACCAGGGCACCCAGCAGATTGATCAGTAGCCCCTCTCGGGCCATCTGCGCCGTGGTCACCATGCCGCTGCTGTAGACCACCGTATTTGGCGCCGTGGCTACCGGC
The DNA here is from genome assembly GCF_054779855.1 of Haliea atlantica. NCBI lineage: Bacteria > Pseudomonadati > Pseudomonadota > Gammaproteobacteria > Cellvibrionales > Halieaceae > Haliea > Haliea atlantica. Next base: position 111,680 of record NZ_BAAGXL010000017.1, read on the forward strand.
AGCATGAAGGCACAGCTGGCACTCATGGCCGCCGGCACCATCAGCAGCTCTGGCGGCAGATCCGCCGCCAGGGCCGCCGCCGCCAGCACCGGCATCAGCAGTGTCGCGCTGGCGGTATTCGAGGTGGTCTCGGTCATGAAGGTTACCAGCAGGCAAATGCTCAGCAGCAGCCAGAAGGTGGGGATATCGGTGACACCGGCGAGGCTGTTGCCGAGGATCGTGCTGAGCCCGGAAGACTCAAAGCCACGGGCCAGACAGATGCCCCCGGCGAACAGCAGCAGCACGCCCCAGGGAATACTGCTGGCCCGCTCCCAGTCCAGCAGGCGACCACCCCTGCCGTTGGGAATGACAAACATCAGCACCACCGCCAGCAGGGCCACCGAGGCATCGTTGGCCTGGGGCAGGCCCAGCCAGGCCTGCCAGCCACCGAAGGGCTCGCCGCGGGTGATCCAGGCCAGGGCCGTCAACGCGAAGACGACCAGTACCCGGCGCTCCTCGGTGCGCCACCGCCCCACCTCGGGCAGGTCCACATCGATGCGCCCCGGCAGGGAGCGGGTCAGTAGAACGGCCATCAGGGGAATCAGGACCAACACCACTGGCAGCCCCCAACTCATCCACTGGCTGAAGGTCACCGCCTCTCCGGTTGTCTGCTGGTAGATCTGCATGAAGATCAGGTTGGGGGGCGTGCCAATCGGTGTGCCCAGGCCACCGACACTGGCCGCGTAGGCCATCCCCAGCAGCAGCGGCACTGACAGCGCGCGCCGTTCCCGGGTGGCCTCGAGCACCGCCAGCGCCACCGGCAGCAGCATCAGGGTCGTCGCGGTATTGGAAATCCACATGCTCAGGGTGGCCGCCGCGACCATAAAGCCCAGCACCAGACGCCGCCCGCTGTGGGCGCCGATCACCCGCACCAGACCCAGGGCAATGCGGCGGTGGGCGCCCGAGTGTTCCATCGCCTTGGAGAGCAGGAAGCCCCCCAGCAGGAGCAGGATCAACGGCGAGCCATAGGCCTGACCGACCTCCGCGGGTGTCAGCACCCCGAGCAGGGGCAGCAGGGCAATCGGCAGCAGCGAGGTAACCGGGATCGGCACCGGTTCGAAAACCCACCACAACACGCACCACACGGCCACCATGGCGACAATGGCAATCTGGCTGTCGTGACCCGCCCACAGCAAGGTCCCGGCAAGCGCCAGGGCCGCCGGGGGAGTACCGTAAAGCAGTGCGATTCGCCAGGGCGTCACCGGGGCGCCGCCGCCGGGTCCGGGAGGTGTACCAGGCGGTCGCCCACATAGGAGCCCAGGTACAGCCGCCCACCGCGCTCGAGGGCCACCGTCGCCGCCCCCATGGGCGCTCCTTCGTGGGCCAGCAGGACCTTTGACTGCCAATGCTCCGGATCCACCTCGATCACCGAGAACGGCAGCGCACTGGGCTGGTCGTGGGGCTGCTCCAGGCTGCGGAACAACTGCCACAGGGAGGCGTGATGGGACGCCACCAGCAGGGTGCCACGGGGCGACCAGCTGCTGTTATCGGGCTTCTCCACCGGCAGGCTACGGAGCAACTGGCCATCCGGCAGGGCGTGTTCGCGCAGGGTGTCGCCGAAATACACATTGAGATAAAAGCTGCGCTCATCCGGCGCCAGCAGAATGCCGTTGGGGTGCTCCCCGGCGGTCGCCGGCAGCGGCCGGAAGCCATCGTCCCGGGTCCAGTGGTAGACGAAACCGGTATCAATGCCGACTACTGACTTCACCACGGTCCAGAAGGGGCTGCGTCGGTCGGCCATGTGGGTCACCAGCAGGCTGCCATCGGCCAGCCCGGCGACATCATTGAGATTGCCCTCCGGGGGGGCCACGGCACAGCCGCGCCACAGCGCCACCGGGCGGTCGCCTTCCGCCCGCTGCAATTCGAGGAACTCCACCGACTCCCGCTGGTGGTGATTCACCACCAGCAACTGCCAGCGGCCATCGGCACGCTGGCGCAGGTCCAGGCCGTGGGCGTGAATGGCCTCGGGAGGGGTGCGGCAGTCTCCCGTCCCCCACCATTCGCCATCCGCCGCGACGCTGGCGACATCCCACACGGCGTGCACGCTGTGGTCGCGGCGATCCAGCAAAAAGAGACCACCGGGCGCGGCCATCTGGCCGAAAATGAGGTCGCGCCCGTTGGGGGCGGCAACCATGTCTTCGGGGGCGGCCAGGCCGCAAACCACCTGCATGCCCGCAGCGGGCTCGCAGGGAATACTGTCGGCGTATGCGGTCAGTGGAGAGAAAATCAGGCTCAGCCAGAGCAGGCGCATTATTGTCATCGGTTGTCCTCGGCGCGTGGGCAGGCTCATCCTGCCGAGTGCCGGAGCGGCTGTAAAGCCCCCGCCGCGCGAGTGCGGGGCGGGGGCGGCCTGCCGATTACCAGTTGTAGGCAGCGGTAAACACGTAAGTGCGTGGTTCCTGCCAGGTACCGTTCATGAACATGCTGAAATCAATCCCCTGCAGGCGTTCGTCCTCATCCGTGAGGTTGCGGACAAAGAAGGAGAAGTCCATGCTGCCATCGCCCACCGCCACATCGGCCAGTTGCAGGCGCATGTTCAGGTTCTGGATCGAGGGGACTTCGTCGATGCCCTTCACGTAACTGCCACCGGCATTGGGCGCGGACAGATCCTTGTTGACAGCGTACAGGTACATCTTGTCGGTGTAGCTATAGTCGAGCAGGAAGCGAAGCTCGCCGATACTCAGGTGCGCCAGTGTGCCCTCCAACTGCAAGGCCGCGGTATTCTCCGGCGCGTAGGGCGCCAGGCGATTGGAAGCGGTATCGATGATCGGCCGCCCGGGGGCGAAGGAGTTGTCCAGGTACTTGTCGAAGCTGGTGTCCAGGTAACCGTAGTTGCCGGCGATACGCCAGTTTTCACTGAGCTGGTAGGCGAACTCCAGTTCAAAGCCCTGGTAGACAGCCTCCCCCGCGTTGGTCAGCAGCGACTGAGTGGTCCCGGGCAGCAACTGGGTGATGTGCAGATCGTCGATGGCGTTGTGGAAAATCGCCATGTTCAGTCGCAGGGACCCATCCAGCCACAGCGACTTCATGCCCAGCTCCTTGGAGAGTGAGCTCTGCGGTTCAAAAGGCGTACTGACCGCCGGATCGGCCACTTCGGAACTGAAGCCACCGCTCTTGAAGCCCTGGGCAACCCGCGCGTACAGGTTGACGTCCGGCGCCAGCTCATAGGACAGCGACGCCATCGGGGAGGTGTCATCAAACGTCGCGCTGTAGTCGGTGAAGGGCAGCAGACCCGGGCCCTGGTCGGTCAGCTGCGGGCCGGCGAAGCCATCTGTCAGGTAGCGATGGGAAAAGCCCGAACGCTTCTCCTCCGTGTAGCGCGCACCGACAGTCGCGGTCCACTGGTCGGCGAAGCGCCAGTCGAGCTGTCCGAACACCGCCCAGGCCTCGGTATCCGCGCCGTAGTTGACCTGCTGGGGCGGCTGTCCGAATAGGGTAAAGGACTGACTGCCCAGGGTCTCGCCTTCGTCCTCGAAGTAGTAGGCACCCAGGACCCAGTTGAAACTGTCGCGCTCTGCGATCCACTGCAACTCGTGGGAAGTCTGCTCGTACTCGGTGTCGCGGTTGTAGTTGGCCGACATGCCCCAGGACAGGACGCCCGGAATCACCACGATACTGTCCAGGGAGGTACCGTCGATATCCTGGCTGTCATTGAAGTCCATGGTGCGGTAAGCACCGATGTACTTCAGCTGGTCACTGTCCGTCAGGTCGTATTCCAGGGTCAGGGCGTGGGCGCGCGTGCGGCTGCGTTCCAGCGGGCCGTCCTGACCGGGTACCGTATTGGTGGCGACATGGCTCGGCCGCTCGGTGCGCACAAAAGGCCGCGCCGCTTCCTGAATTGCTGTCCCCAGGAATTCCCCAAAGACAGTCGGAAAGGTACCTGCCCAACCGTTAAGCCTCGTCAGGGAGGATGGCGCAGGCGTCTGATCGGTATTGGAATAGTCAAAGTCGTAAACCGCTACCAGACGCTCGCTGGGCTCCAACATCAGCGAAGCACGGAAGGCTTCATTATCTACTGAGCCCATGTCTGGTCCAGTTGCATTCTTGGCCCAGCCGTCGGCGCGTTCCATGCGTGCGCCCAGGCTGGCGGACAACATGCCCATCTGGGGCGTATCCACCTGTACCCTCCCCACACGACGGTCGTAGTTGCCCAGTTCACCGCGCACGGAACCGCCGAACTCACCCGAGGGTCGCCGGGTCACGAAATTGATTGCCCCGCCCTCGGTGTTGCGGCCAAACAGGGTGCCCTGGGGGCCACGGAGTACCTCGACCCGCTGAATATCCACCACGTCGAACACCGAGCCCTGGGTCTTGCCCAGGTAAATGCCGTTGAGATAAAGCCCCACGGGAGAATCCAGCCAGATGGCCGGCTGTCCGGTCGTGCTGCCGCGAATCGAGAGAGTCGAGATCAAGCGCGCCCCCGGATTGTCGCGGAACATGACATTGGGCGCGATGGCATTCAGGTCGCCAAGGCTCTCAATGTTGCGCATCTCCAGTTCGGCAGCGGATATGGCTGAGATGGACAGGGGCACCTGCTGCAGATTCTCCTCGCGCTTCTGGGCAGTCACGATGACCTCCTCCAGAGCGGCCCGTTCCTGAGCAAAAATCGGGGTTGAAGCGGCTGACGCAAGCGCAAGGGACAGTGCGGAAACCAGATAACGTCGCTGGGTCATGGTAAACGAGCCTCTTTTGATTATTAGAAAAGCAAGTTACAAGTTGTTCATAAAACCTTGCAACAGGCCAACCTTACTCCGGGCAAAAAATTGATTCCACTAATTTTTTAATTCGGCGCGAAAACACCAGTGCCCCGGAAATCTTGCCAGGTCTTGAAAATATCTTGAGTGTTTTCAGAGAGTTACAGACTGCGTCAATAGGCGAAAATGTAAGTTGTCTAGGGCGATGCCGCCGGGCTAATGTCGCCACACCGTCACCAGCCCGGAGGAGCCCACCTTGAGCCCACGCAGCGTCAATACGGTTACCGGCCCCATCCCGGTAGACCGGCTCGGAGTCACCCTGATGCACGAGCACCTGGTCATGGGAATACCCGGCTGGCAGGCCGATACCCTGCATCCGGGCCCGGGGCGGCGCGAGATGCTGGCTATCTGCTGCGAGCGCATCCAGGCGATGCAGGACCGCGGCATCAGCTCGCTCCTGGACCCCTGCCCGAACGACATGGGGCGCGACCCGCAACTGGCGGCGGAAGTCTCCGCACGCACCGGTTTCAACATCATCTGCGCCACGGGCCTTTTCACTGAGCACGACGGTGCAGCCGCCTACTGGCAGTATCACCGCAACCTGGGGACAGCCGTGGAGGCCATGGCTGAGGTATTTATCCGGGAGCTGACCGTGGGTATCGGTGCTTCCGACATCAAGGCCGGCATTATTAAAATAGGCTCCGGCGCCGGGCAGATCACCGAGTATGAGCAGCTGGTGCTGGAGGCGGCAGCCATTGCCGCGGTGGAGACCGGCGCGCCGATAACCACCCACACCGACCAGGGCACGATGGGAGATGTACAGCAAAAACTGCTGCTGGATCGCGGCGTACCCGCTCACCGGATACTGATTGGCCACAGCTGTGGAAGCACCGACAATGCCTACCACTCGCGGATTGCGGAAGGTGGCTCCTACCTCGGCTTCGATCGCTTCGGACTGGAACTGATTCTGCCGGACGAGGAGCGCATCAATGCGCTGGTGACGCTACTGAGACAGGGCTGCGAACGCCAGCTGTTCATCTCCCACGACTCCGTGTGGTGCTTTCGCGGCCAGCCCTTTCCGCCCGCCTTGCTGGCCCACGTGGACCCGGCGAAATTCTTCAACCCGACCCACATTCACGAACACATCATCCCGGCCCTACTGGACAAGGGAATCACCCGCGCACAAATTGAAACCTTGCTGGTAGACAACCCCCGGCGTTTTTTCAGCGATACACCACCCGGTTGAGCGCCTTGCCGCGCCGCGCCCACTGGCGGCGCTTGCGGCTGTACCACATGGCCACGCCGGTCAGGGGCAACGCGACCATTGCCAGGCCGCCCAGAGCCCAGACAATTTTCGACGGCAGACCGGCGAAGTGGCCGAAGTGCAGCTTGCGGAAACTGTCCTCGGCGCGCGCCAGCAGGGACTGCTCGCGCAGGTCGTAGACCACGCCCACGTCGCCGCCGTGGGCGTCGTAGGTCACCACCGACCCGTACTCGCTGGCGAGGATACTCATCCCCGGCACCTGCCCGAATACGGTAAAGGGCTGCCCGGGCTCGAAGGGGAACAGCAGGTAGGTCGGTTCGAAGCCGGCGATCTGGCGGCGGCTGTCCGCCAGCAGGGCATCGAAATCCAGGCGCGCGTTGTAAAGGCGCGCCTGCATGACATGATGTCCGCCTTCCGCGTGCTCCTCGGCTTCCTCCAGGTAGGCAGCGGCATTGAAATAGAGCCCGGTCAGCCCAACCAGCAGGAGGACCGGAGAGCTCCAGATGCCGAGCAGACGGTGCAGCTGCCGGGTCACCACCATCGGACGGTGATCGCGGCGGAAACTGAAAAAGTGCCGCCAGAAATGCCGGTAGAGAATCAGCCCGGAGATACCCAGGGCACTCAGACAGACCGCCGCCAGCAGGCCGACAATCAGGCCGAGGTGGGGCGCCGACTCGAAACGCTCGTCCAGCAGCAGGGTGTAGTGCAGGTTGAGCAGCCAGTCGGTCAGGGCATGGTGCAAGCCCACAGGCTGATCAAGCAGCTCGCCCGTATAGGGGTTCAAGTGCATCTTGAACCAGTCTTCGGTGCCCCGGCGGATCAGGTACACGCGATCCGCCGTGTGCCGGTCGTCAAACAGCTCCCAGCTGCCCAGCTCGTAGTCCGGCCGCTCCCGATTGACCCGGTCGACCAACTCATCCAGGGGCAGGCGCTGCGCGCTCGCGGGGGGCTGCACCAGCACCTGTCCCGGCATCAGCAGGCTGTCGATCTCGAACTTGAACACCAGCAGGCTGCCGGTGAGCACGATCAGCAACAGCGGCACCAGCGCCAGCAATGCCAGCGCGCTGTGCAGCTTGAAGACCCAGCGGCGCATGGCGTCAGAAGCGCGCGTTGAGCACCGCTTCGACCCGGCGCTCGACACCCATCCAGCAGTTGCTGGCGTCGTAGCAGGCGCCGACATAGGTCTCGTCGGTGAGATTGGTGGCACTCAGGCCCAGCTCCCAGGTGTCGTCAATGGCCCAGGAGACCACCAGGTCGTAGAGCGTGTAGGACGGCAGGGTGTCGCTGTTGGCGGCATCCAGCTGGCTTTCGCCCACATAGCGAACGCCGGTGTTGATGGCAATCGACGGCAGCGGCTCCCAGCCCAGCCACAGCGAGGCCTGCTGGTCCGCCACCCACACCGGGGTCTTGCCTTCGAGGGCCGGGTTCAAGGGGTTGTCGGTGACTTCCACGTCCAGCCAGGTAGCCGTGGCGTCCAGGGTCCACTGCTCCCCGAGGCGGGTACTCAGGGCCAGCTCCACACCCTCGGACTTCACCTCGCCGTTCTGGGTGTACTGCATGAAGTCCGGGGTGTTGACCACCACGTTCTGCTTGCGCAGGTCGAACCAGGCTGCGGTCAGCGTCAGGTCGCGGCCAGGCGCGCGGTACTTGACGCCCGCCTCCAGCTGCTCCGCCGTGGTCGGCTCGAAGGGCTGGCCGGTCAGCGAATCCTGGCCGGAGGTCGGCTCGAAGGACTCCGAGTAGTTCGCGTAGGGCGCCCAGCCCCCGTCCAGGTTGAGCATCGCCGCAACCCGGCCGCTGACCTGGTCCTGATCAATTTCCGTGGTGCTGCCGTAGGCAGAGCCCAGGTAATTGTTCTCGGCGACATCGCTGCTCTGGTAGTCATCCCAGCGCAGGCCGGCGACCACGGTCAGGGCCTGCCAGCGTATCTCGTCCTGCAGATAGACACCCAGCTGCTCCTGCTCGATCCGGTGCGCCTCGGTGTAGCTGTCCAGGGGCAAACTGGCCGCATCGAACAGGCTGTGGTTCGGCGCTGCCAGGTCGATGGCCGGGGTATCAAAACCCAGGGTATCGCCATAACGGATATCGGAATCCAGTTCACGGTACTCGACACCCAAGAGCAGACGGTGGGAAGCCCCGGCCAGTTCGGTACTCCAGGCCAACTGGTTGTCGACGACGAAACCCTCCTGGGCCTCGTCGGTAAAATAGGCACTGCGGGTCAGGGTACGGCCGTCGGCCTGCAGCCCGAAGTTGTAAGTGTTTTTCTGGAAGGCTTCCGCGTCGGTAAAGCGAAAGTTCTGCAGGAAGGACCACTGCTCGTTGAATTCGTGGTTGAGCTTATAGCCCAGCATGGTGACCTCTCGCTCCATGCCCGACCAGGCGCGATCCCCGGCAAAGGCATCGGCGTCCAGACGACCGTAGTCCGCGCGATAGAGGGTACCCAGGGCCGGCAGCGGCGTGGAGGGCACCAGGGCTGGATCGTCCTGGTAGTAGAGATTCAGGTTGAGGCGGGTGCGCGAGGAGATATCCCAGGTCAGTGAAGGCGCCAGGGTGCGGCGCTCCTCCTCGGTGGTGACTTGCTGGCCGTCGCTCTCGCGCCACAGGGCAATCACACGGTAGTTGACACTGTCACTGGCCGGGCCGGTGGTATCCAGGCCGATCTCGCGCAGGTCGCTGCTGCCGCCGCGCAGGCGCAGCAGGGTCTGCTGCTCGCCCAGGGGCTGCTTGGCAGTCTGGTTGACCATGCCCCCCGGAGGCGCGGCACCGTAGAGTACCGAGGTCGGCCCCTTGAGCACCTCGATGGTCTCGGTGGCGAAGGCGTCCACCTGGGGCACCAGGTTCCACAGGGTGTTGTACTGCAGGGGCAGGCCGTCGTAGTAGTTGTAGTAGCTGTCGAAGCCGCGGATGGTGTACTGGTCGAAGATGGTCACCGTGCCGCGGTTCTCGGGGGTAATGCCGGGTACGTAGCGCAGGGCCTCATTGACGGTATCCACCTGGCGCCGCGCAAGCAGCTCGCCGTCGTAGATCTCGTAACTCATCGGCGCTTCCAGGGGCAGCAGGTCCGACTTGGTGCCGGTAGTCCGATAGCCGGTACCGTAGACCACCAGCTCTTCCAGCGCCGGGTCCTGTGAACCCTCAGCAGCCACCGCCGTGCCCTGCCACAAGCCCAGTGCCAGCGCACCTGCCAGCCACTGTTCGCCCGATCCCGCCTTCATTGCAACCCCCAGCCTGATTGAAAAGATGCCACGCCCTGCACAAGGCCATGGCACAAGACTTTTAATGATAGGCATTATCATTTGCTTTAGCAACAACTCAGCGGCGCCACGACGACAGTTGGAGCTGCGGGTCCACAGACAGTACACTCGGGGCATGAGCGACCGCTTTCCCCCCGCCCTGGTCGACCCGTTTCAGCGTCGCATCAACTATCTGCGACTCTCGGTGACCGACCGCTGCGACTTCCGCTGCGTCTACTGCATGGCGGAGGACATGCAATTTGTGCCCAAGCCCCAGGTGCTAACCCTCGAGGAACTGGAACAGGTCGCAGCGGCCTTTGTGGCGCTGGGGGTGCGCAAGATTCGTCTCACCGGGGGCGAGCCGCTGGTGCGCAACAACCTGATCGGTCTGGTGCGCCAGCTGGGACGACTGGAGGGGCTCGAGGAGCTGGCCCTGACCAGCAACGGTTCTCGCCTGGCAGAGATGGCGCGTCCCCTGCGCGAAGCCGGTCTAACCCGGGTCAATATCAGCCTGGACAGCCTGCGTCCGCAGCGCTTTCGCGAGTTGACCCGTTTCGGCGACCTGGCGCGGGTCATCGCCGGTATTGACGCCGCGGTGGGCGCCGGTTTCCGCGGCGTCAAGCTGAATGCTGTTATTCTCAAGGGCCGCAACGACGACGAAGTCATCGATCTGGTGGCCTTCGCCCGGGAACGCGGCATCGACATCGCCTTCATCGAGGAAATGCCCCTCGGGCAAATCGACGAGCACAGCCGCGCCCTGAGTTTCTGCAGTAGCGACGAGCTCCGCCAGCAGATCGCCGCCCACTGGCCCCTGGTTGCCGAGGGCGACCCGGAAGGGGCCGCCGGGCCGGCCCGCTACTACCGCATGGCCGACAGTGCCAGCCGGGTTGGTTTCATTTCCCCCCACAGCAACAATTTCTGCCACCTGTGCAACCGCGTCCGGGTCACTGTCGAGGGGCGCCTGCTGCTCTGCCTGGGCAACGAGCACTCGGCGGACCTGCGGGAGGTCCTGCGCGGGGAGGACGGCAGCCAGGAAGCCCTCCAGAGCGCCATCGTCAGCGCGATTGTCCGCAAGCCGGAAAAGCACCATTTCACCCACGACGAGACGCCCGAGATCCTGCGTTTCATGAACATGACCGGCGGCTGAGCCGCGCCCGCAAGGAGAGCACGTGCAAAGCCTCGACTTCCCGCAGCTGGATTCCGTCGCCGCTATCCAGGATGGCTTTGAGCAGTTCGGCTACATCTGCAGCCCGAAGATCGCGACGGCGGTCTACCTGGCCTTTCAGTTGCGCAAACCGGTTCTGGTGGAAGGCCCGCCCGGGGTGGGCAAGACCGAGCTGGCCAAGACCACCGCAGAGCTGCTGCGGGTGCCCCTGGTTCGTCTGCAGTGCTACGAGGGGCTCGATGAAAGCAAGGCGCTCTACGAGTGGAAATATGGCAAGCAGCTGCTCTACACCCAGGTCCTCAAGGAAAAGCTCGGCGACCTGCTGAAGGGCGCCGAGGGGCTCGCCGCCTCCGTGGAGCGGCTGCACCAGTTCGGCGACATCTTCTATTCGGAGGAATTCCTCGAACCGCGCCCGCTCCTGCGCGCCATGCAACAGGAGCGCGGCGCCATCCTGCTGATCGACGAAGTCGACAAGGCCGACCACGAGTTCGAGTCGCTGCTGCTGGAGATACTCTCCGACTACCAGGTCTCGATACCCGAGATCGGCACGGTCAAGGCCCGGGTCGCCCCCATGGTGTTTCTGACCAGCAACAATACCCGCGATCTCAGCGATGCCCTCAAGCGCCGCTGCCTGCACCTCTACATCCCCTTCCCCAGCGTGGAACTGGAGGAGCGCATCGTCAGGGCCCGCGTGCCGGACATCGATGCTCGCCTGCGCCACCAGCTGGTGGCCTTCGTGCACGCGCTGCGGGACCTGGACCTGAAAAAGACCCCGGCGATTTCCGAAACCATCGACTGGGCGCGCAGCCTGTTGCTCTTGCACGCCGGCTCGCTGGATGCCGAGCTGGTGGAAAATACCCTGAACCTGCTGCTCAAGTTCGAAGAGGACATCGACGCCGCCGGCGACAGCCTGCGCGAGCTGCTGGGCGCGGCCAGCGCCGCCTGAGGAGCCGGACATGCCCGCGGAACTGGTGCGCTTCATCGAGCTGCTGCGCAGCCACGACCTGCGGATATCGCCCGCCGAAACGCTGGATGCCATGGCGGTAGCGGACAGCCTGGGTTACCTCGACCGCCAGCAGCTACAGGATGGCCTGGCCATGGCCCTGGCCAAAACCCCGGAAGAGGACGCGGTGTTCCGCCAGTGTTTTGACCGCTACTTCAGCCAGCAGTTGGCGCAGTTCGAGAAACGCCGGGAGGACCGGGAAGCGGCGGCCGAGGACGACGGCAGCCACCTCCCGGCCCCTACCTGGGACGACCGCGAAGTCGCCGCGGATCACCCTGACGACACCCTGCTGGCACGCGCCGCCGAAGACGACCCACAATTGGCAGCGCTGCTGCAAACGCCACTGATGCGCCAGCTTCAGGGCAATCAGCGCAGCACCCTCAGCCTGGCCATCCGCGCTGCCGGCGAGGACGTCGGGCTGCGCGATATCCGCATATTCACCCAGAAAGGGCAGTACACCCGTCGCATGCTGGAGGCCCTGGGGGAGACACAGCTGCGAGATACCCTGCTGGACCTGGATCAGCGGGGCAGCCCGGCGACAGAGGCGCTGCGGCGCTACCGGGATATCCTGCGGGAACAGGTGCGCGAGCATGTGGAACACGAGTACCTGCTGCATGCCGAGGGCCACAACCGGCGCTTCATGGACGAGTTGCTGACCAAGACCCGCCTGGGCAACCTGGAACAGCGCTACCTGGACCGGGTGGAAACGCTGGTGCGACGCATGGCGCGCCAGCTGGCCGATCGCCACGCCCGACGCCAGACCCGTTACCGCCGCGGCCGCCTCGACATGGGGCGCACCCTGCGCCGCGGGGTGGCCAGTGACGGTGTCCTGTTCGAGACCCACTGGCGGCGGGTAAAGAAGCAGCGGCCTCAGGTACTGGCAATCTGCGATGTCAGCGGCTCGGTGGCCGCCTACGCCACATTCCTGCTGCTGTTTCTCTACAGCCTGCAGGACATCCTGCCGCGGGTGCGCAGTTTTGCCTTTTCCAGCCGCCTGGGAGAAGTCAGTGACCTGTTCCGCGAACACCCGGTGCAGCGGGCCATCGAACTGGTCAACTGGCGCTACGGTGGCGCAACCGACTATGGCAACAGTCTGCTGGACTTTGCCCGGCTCGCGATGGAGGATATCGACAGCCGGACCACCGTCATCGTGCTGGGTGATGCCCGCAACAACCACGGCGATGCCCGCGTGGACATTCTGCGGGACATCGGGCAGCGCTGCCGGCGGCTGATCTGGCTCAACCCCGAGTCGCGGCGCGCCTGGGGAACCGGGGATTCGGAAATGCTGCGCTACCGCAGCGCCTGTCACGTGGTCGCGCCCTGCAGTAATCTGGCACAGCTGCAGCGTGCGATTGATCAGGTTCTGCGCAGCACGCGCTGAACCACGCCGGCGCGGGCGCGGTCGGTACCGGGCAGCGGGGGCTCACAGGGGAGAACAACACCATGCGCTACCAGTGCAGGGAGTGCAGCTATCGCGGGGAGCGCGCGGGTCAGGCCGGCAGTTGTCCGGCCTGCGGCTCCTTCAACATGGCGCGGGAGGATAGCGGCGACGAGGACCAGGCCCCGCCTAAGCGAACCTGGCAACTGCGTCTGCTGATTGGCCTCTGGAGCCTGCTCGCGGTACTTATCCTGCACAAGCTGTTGAGCTGAGGTCTTCGCCGGTCTTCAGAATACGCGCGGTGGCGCGTCGCCCTCGTCGTCACCTTCAATGCTCAGGTTGAGGCTGCCGTCGGGGCCGCGCTTGCTGCCCTCCCGGGCAAACTTGATGCGCAGGCGCAGGTTGTTGACCGAGTCGGCGTTGCGAAGCGCTTCTTCTTCCGAAATCAGGCCCTCTTCCCAGAGCTCAAACACCGCACTGTCGAAGGTCTTCATGCCCTGATTCTCGGATTTCTTCATCACTTCCTTGATGCCGTCGATCTCCCCCTTGAGGATCAGGTCGGCCACCAGCGGGGAGCCCAACAGCACCTCGAAGGCACCGCAGCGCTTGCCGTCCACGGTGGGGATCAGTCGCTGGGAGACGAAGGCCTGCAGGTTCAGGGACAGGTCCATCAACAGCTGCCCGCGGCGCTCCTCGGGGAAAAAGTTGATGATCCGGTCCAGCGCCTGGTTGGCGTTGTTGGCGTGCAGGGTGGAAATGCAAAGGTGCCCGGTCTCGGCAAAGGCGATGGCGTGCTCCATGGTCTCGCGATCGCGGATCTCGCCAATCAGGATCACGTCGGGGGCCTGGCGCAGGGTGTTCTTCAGCGCGTTGTGCCAATTGCGCGTATCCACGCCCACTTCCCGCTGGTTGACGATGGATTTCTTGTGGTTGTGGATGTATTCCACCGGGTCCTCGATGGTCACGATGTGCCCGGCACTGTTGCTGTTGCGGTAATCGATGAGGGCCGCGAGCGAGGTCGACTTGCCCGAACCCGTGGCCCCGACGAAGAGCACCAGACCGCGCTTGCGCATGATCACGTCGATCAGCACCGGCGGCAGCCGCAGGTTCTGCCAACTGGGAATCTCCGCGACAATATTCCGGGCGACGATACTGACCTCGTTGCGCTGCATGAAGATATTGACTCGGAACCGCCCGTGGCCCGGCAGGGACATCGCCAGGTTCATTTCCAGCTCTTCTTCAAAGGCCGCCCGCTGGGTGGCATCCATCACCTCGTTGGCGATGGCGCGGATCTCGCCGGGCTTGAGCACCTCGCGACCAATCGGGCGCAACTTGCCCTGAAACTTGGCACAGGGGGGAGCCCCGGTACTCAGGTAGAGGTCCGAACCACCCTCGCTGGCCAGAGTCTTAAGCCATTCACTGATGCGCACCGTGTCGTTTCCTCCATGTTGTCACTGCCGGGCCGCCGAGCGCCCTACTCTAGCACCCCGTCGGACGGCGGCAAGCCATGCTCGCGGAAATCGGCACTTCGCGGGTCAGAAACGGTCGCGGATGGTGAACAGGACCTGGGTACTGCTGACGTCATCGTCGGTGACGAAGGGAAAGGCCACGTCGATGTGAATCACCGCGCTTTTTTCCGCGCGGCTGGAATTCAGGCGCACGCCGAAGCCGGCGTTGCCGAGGACGCCGCCATTGTCACCGTTGTCGCCGTTCTCGAACCAGGCGCGACCGACATCGACAAAAGCGGCAAAACCCACCCGGAACAGACGGAAAGGGTGCCAGTTGGAGTAATAGCGCTCTTCCAGGTTGAGCAGAAAGGCCCGGTCGCCCACCTGGTAGTGCTGCTCATAACCGCGCAGGCCGGTGTCGCCACCCAGCGTCAGCTGGCGCTCGCCGGTCAGCCCGTCGGTGTAATCCAGGCGCAGGCGGGCGAAGGCCGCCCACTGCCGAGCCTGCTTGTGCAGGTAGCGGGTCTCGACGCTGGACTGGAGGTTCTCGAAGTCGCTGCCATCCACCCCCCAGAAGCCATTGACCCGCGCATCCAGCGTCCACAGGCGACTCTCGTCCACCAGCAGGGTATTGCCGTAACTGGCGCCGAAGACCAGCTGGTCCTGGCTGCCGCCCAGTGCCTCGCCGGACCAGCCCAGGGTCCAGCTGTAGCGCTCGCCGACGTAGACATCCTCGGTGCGGGCCATGTAGTTGAAATTGTGCAGCTCGACATACTCATCCTCGGTGGACTCGTAGCCGACCCAGGGATAGCTGTAGTCGCGATCCTCGGGGAGCCTGGTCGGGGGAATCGGCGAGTCGCTGAAGTCGAAGGCATGGGTTTCCACGGTGTAGCCGAAGCGCCAGCGGCCGACACGGTAATCTTCCCGCGTGGGCGAGGCGAGGCCGCCCCAGGCGGACAGGTGCTCGACCTCGTGATCGAACTCGGCGACTTCGTCGCCCCGGAACCAGAGCTTTTCCTCCAGCTCACTGCGATTGAGATCGCCGCCAGCCGCCCAGGGCTCAAAAACGGAGAAAAACGGCCGCTCGAGGCGCAGGCCGTGTTCGTAACCGTCGTCGTTCTCGGTGATCGACAGTCGGCCGCGCCAGCGGGTGCCATTGATGTTCGGGTCGACGTAGCGAACGGTATTGCCGGAGCGCTCGTCATCACTCTCGTGCATCAGGATGATCTGCTTGCCGGTGCCGAGAAAATTGGCATCCCGGAAACCGAAGGCATACTTGTTCTCGCCGCCGCTGCGGCCGACCGACAGCATCGGCGTGAAGGTCCAGATATCCCGGGTAATCACTTCGAGATCGACCGCGTCGCCACAGACCCGCCAGGGGCGAACCTCGGCGTCGTAGATAAAGCCCAGGTCGCGCAGTATCCGCTCGGACTCGTCCACCCGCGCCTGCTCGTAGACCTCGCCCTCTTCCACCAGCAGGTGATCCTCGATCACCCAGTCCCGGGTCACGCTGTGCAACTGGTTGGCCCAGCGGTAGAGGGTGACGTCCTCCGCCGGGTCATCCAGGTTGAACACGGTATGCCGCTGCTGGCGAATACTGCGGATTCGCGCATTCTCGGGAATCGCCTCGGCCAGAGCCTGGTGTGCGGGGGAAGGTCGGAAGCGGAAACTCTCCGTGGTGTCCTGGGGCGGCGCCTCGCGACACGCCGTCTCGGCGGGGGCGACGGGATTCGCCGAGAGGGCCAGCGGCGCCAGGGGCCCGATCAACACACACAGCAACCAGCGGCCTGCGCAAGGGCTCCCCGGGGGACTGCGACGCTGCCGGAACACGCTACTCATGGCTCTAAGAT
The DNA here is from genome assembly GCF_054779855.1 of Haliea atlantica. Lineage (NCBI taxonomy): Bacteria > Pseudomonadati > Pseudomonadota > Gammaproteobacteria > Cellvibrionales > Halieaceae > Haliea > Haliea atlantica. Next base: position 127,754 of record NZ_BAAGXL010000017.1, read on the forward strand.
AGCTGGCCCGACGCCTCGGGACAATCGCCGGCTGCCTGTACTCGTTCACATTTGACAGCTACACTTGCCCCGCTCTGGAAGCGGGATGCGGCCCTTCCGGTGTGCCCTCTCGACCTGCAAGGAGTATTGCTTGGCTTCGCACCTGCAACAGCAGCTGGCGGTTCTCGCCGGCCCGGACTACCCGGCACTGCTCAGGAACCTGCAGCGCGGCATCGAGAAAGAGAGCCTGCGCATTACCCCGGAGGGGCGCCTGGCGCAGACCCCGCACCCGGCGGCCCTGGGTTCCCCGCTCACTCACAGCGCGATTACCACGGACTATTCCGAGGCGCTGCTGGAATTCATCACCCCGGTGAGCACCGGCATCGACGATTCCCTCGACACCCTGGCGGACATCCACAGTTTCGTCTACCGGCATATGGACAACGAGCTGCTGTGGTCGGCCAGCATGCCCTGTATCGTCAACGGCGACGACAGTATCCCGGTGGCCCTGTACGGCAGCTCCAATGTCGCCCGCATGAAGACCGTTTACCGCTACGGGCTCGGTCACCGCTACGGGCGTCTGATGCAGACCATTGCCGGCATTCACTACAACTTCTCCCTGCCCGAGGCCTACTGGCAGCGCGCCTGGGAAGACGCCGGCAGCCCCGGTGAGCGGCGCGATTACATCACCGAGCGCTACCTGGGCCTGATCCGCAACTTCCGCCGCTGGTCCTGGCTGCTGATCTACCTCTTCGGCGCCTCCCCCGCGGTATGCAGCAGCTTCCTGCGCGGCCGCGAGGACCACGGGCTGGAACCCTTTGACACCGCCGGCAAGACCCTGCACCGCCCCTGGGGCACTGCCCTGCGCATGGGCGGCCTGGGCTACAACAGCGAGGCCCAGAAGGGACTGAACGTCTGCTACAACAGCCTGGACAGCTACATCCATACCTTGCGCGAGGCGATTCTGCAGCCACACAAGGCCTATCGCGCGTTTGGCAATGGCCGGGACGGCGACTACCAGCAGCTCAATGACAGCCTGCTGCAGATCGAGAACGAGTTCTACAGCACCATTCGCCCCAAGCGTGTCACCCGCAGCGGCGAGACTCCGCTCAATGCCCTGCACCGGGCCGGTATTGAATACATTGAAGTGCGCTGCATCGACGTCAACCCCTTCCTGCCGGTGGGCATCGACGCGGAACAGATCCGCTTCCTCGACTGTTTCCTGCTGTACTGCATGCTGGAGGAAAGCCCGGCCTGCGAGGAAACCGAAAAGGCCCTGCAGGCCAGCAATCTCGAGAAGGTCGTCAACCAGGGGCGCGAACCGGGTCTCGAACTGGATACTCCGGAGGGCCCCCGCAGCCTGCAGGCACTGGCCGAGGAGCTGCTGCAGCGCATGACGGGCATCGCCGACCTGTTGGATACCGCCCATGGGGGAAAGGCCTACCACGCGGCCCTGAATGCCCAGCGCAGCAAGGTGGCGGATGCGGAATTGACCCCCTCGGCCCGTGTGCTGCGCGAAATGCGCGAGGCGGATTTGCCTTTCTTCCGCCTGGCCATGGGCTACAGCGAACGCTGGGCGGCGCACTTCCGGCAACGCGGGCTGTCGCCCGAGGCGGAGCGCGCCTACGCAGCGGAGGCCTCCCGCTCCCTGGCAGCCCAGCGAGCGGTCGAGGCCGATGACCACTGCAATTTCGAGGACTATCTCGCGGCCTACTACGCACAGTACCGGGCACTTTGAGTGCACTGGGGCACTCCTCGGGCCGCCAGTGGTCACAGTAGCTGCCTTTTTTCACACTCGCTTATCATCAGGGAAGCCAAGACATGCAGCACCTACTGAAGCCCCGATGGGTATTTTTTGGCCTGGCCCTGCTGGCCGTGGTCGCCATGCTGTTCGCCGCCTGGCTGGAACACGGTGTGGGCCTTAACCCCTGCCCGCTGTGCATCACCCAGCGCGTTTTCGTGGTCGCCGGCGGTCTGGTCGCCCTGCTCGCGGCCCTGCACGGCGCGGGCGCCCTGGGACGCCGGATCTACGCCGGCCTGGGGGTCCTGCTGGCCATTGGCGGGGGGGCGGTCTCCGCCCGCCACGTCTGGCTGCAAAGCCTGCCCGAAGATCAGGTCCCGGCCTGCGGTCCCAGTCTCGAGTACATGCTGGAGACCCTGCCCTTCCGGGAAACCCTGAGCATGGTGATGATGGGTGACGGCAACTGCGCAGATGTGCACTGGACCTTTCTGGGCATGAGCATACCGCTGCAGACCCTGCTGCTGTTCGCTGCCATCGCCCTGATCAACCTCTGGCAATTGCTGCGCCGCGCATAACGCAAAACGGGGCCCGCAGGCCCCGTCAGCATCAAACCACCGGAAGGCCTCAGCCCTCGCTGTCGGACCCGGCTTCAGCGTCCCCGGCTTCCTGGCTGGGTACGGAGAGCAGCTCGACGTCAAAGATCAGCGCGGAGTTGGGGCCAATCACGCCACCAGCACCGCCTTCACCATAGGCCAGCTCGGAGGGAATATAGAGCTTGTACTTGGCGCCGGGAGACATCAGCTGCAGGGCTTCGGTCCAGCCGGGGATGACTTGAGTCACGCCAAAAGTGACCGGCTCACCGCGCTTGCGGGAGGAATCGAACTCGGTGCCATCGAGCAGGGTACCGGTGTAGTGCACCTCCACGGTATCCTCCGGCCCCGGACTGGCGCCCTCACCTTCCTCGATGACTTCGTACTGCAGCCCCGAGTCGGTGACAATCACGCCTTCGCGCTCGGCGTTCTCGGCCAGGAACTTCTCGGCTTCGGCGCGGTTGGCTTCACCCGCGGCGGTCAGCTGGGCCTGCTGCTCCGCCATCGCCTGCTCCTGATAGGCCTGCATTTCCGCCTGAATTTCTTCGGCGGTCATGCGCGGCTCGCTGCCGTCGACCGCATCCTGCAGGCCGGCGGAGAACGCAGCGATGTCCAGCGGCACCTCATCCGAGGCCAGGCGCTGACCCAGACCGTAGGCCATGCCATAGCTCAGGCGCTGGGTCTGGTTGTCGAGGGCGACTTCAGCCGCGCCCGTATCCGCGCTGTCCGCACCCTCCTGGGCAGACTGGTTACAGGCCTGCAAAGCCAGGGTCGAGGCAATGGCCAGCGGCAGTGCATATTTCTTCATAGAGAACACTCTGTGGGGTTGGGTGAATGTAAAGACTCCCGATCATACTACCCTCGCCCCGGCGAGTACCAGCCCCGCCCGGCGCGCTCACGACACCGGTTCGAGGCAGGCGACCAGGTCCGCGATCAGCTCGGGGCATCCCTCCAGCGCAGGCACCAGCCACAACAATTGCCGCCGCAGGCTGTCCGCCTCGGCCCGGCTCGCCGGCCACTGCCGGTGCCAGTCGTGGATCATCGCCAACTGCAGCTGCTCCAGGGACAGTTCGCTGGCGCGCAGCTGGGCCAGCAGTTCGGCCCGCTCCGGATCCGCCGCGCGGGACACGCCGCGGCGCAAGCGCCGCACAGCGGTTACCGCCCGCCGACAGTCGCCGAGCTCGCGCACCAGCTGGTCCCACTCTCTGCGCGGGCGGGCCAGGCCCTGCCGCTGTAACCAGGCCAGGTAGAGCAACAGGTTGACGTCGGCTCCGCAGCGATCCTGGGCCGACAAACAGGCCGCTTTAACGGCGCCACGCGCATAGTGCGCCAGCGCAAACTCCCACAGGGGATGGCTCACGACTGGCAGCCCCCCGTCGGGTAGCAGGACGGCACGCGCGGACACACCGCGCCTCGGGGGCAGATCAGCTGGGCATCGACCTCGGCGCTGCGGGCAACCCAGGCAATGTTCAGAATTCCGGCGATGCGCTGCAGTTCGCGGCGCACCGCGCCGGGCACCGGCGCCGAGCCGCCCGCCGCCACACAGGCCCGCTGCACGGCCTCCGCCAGCTCGGCCGGCTCGCGGCCCTGGGCCTCGATCGCCGGATTGAGATCGACCCCCGCGCAGAGGACATGGCCGTTGCCGGCCATGTCCTCGACCCGCAGGGACTCGCAGGCGTAGAGATGCCAGGCATCCTTCACCTGCATCACCGACAGCTGCGCCGCGGTGCCCGGCTCGCGGCGGTTGAGCTGGTTGAAGACCGACCAGTGCTGGCAGGGGTCCTCGACGTGACGCATGTTGCCCCAGGGCAGCGGAATGCCGTTGGCGCGGTAGACCGCCTTGAGGGTCCCCGGGGAATAGGCGTCGAAGTAGTGCCAGTGGGGATAGGGGGAGACCGCGGTCATCCGGCGCATCACCACTGACGCGGACACCTCGATCTGCTGACTGATGGACACCTCGTGGCTGTTCCTGTCCAGCAACTGACGGAAGGGAACCCGGGGGCAGAGCAATGCGCCGGCAAAAAAGCTGCACTCGAAGTCCCGCCAGGCGTAGAGGATGTCCCGGGAGTCCACCATGGACGAGCGGTGAGGCGCCGCCGGGTCGCGCAGGTTGACGTTCATGTCGCGGCCGGCATACAGCACACTCTTCAGGCCATCGCGGTTGTGCAGCACGCAGTGGGCGATGTGGATGGCCAGGTCGTACTTGAGCCGCGCCGGCTGCGCCTTGAGGCTCTCGTTGAGCCAGATGGTGCCCGGCGGCTCGAAGTAGGAGCGCACGATATTGCCGCGGTGGTAGTCGGCGGAGGCCTGCAGGGCCTCCGGCGCGCGCTGGAACCAGCGCAGGTCAAGATCCATGTGCCGCAGGATCTCCAGCAGATCGTCCACCGTCAGCGGCAGGCGCTTGCCCCCCACCTCGTCGGCGGCCCGCTCGAGATCCGGGAAATGGTTGCGGTGGTGCTCCTGGTGCGCCCGGATCAGCAGGTGGGCGAACTGCCGGCCGGTGGTACCGGTCTGGGCCAGCAGCTCGGGGATGGCGATCTGCAGGATGTCACTGGAAAACAGAAAGCCCGGCTCGAGGGCCATGCCGTCAATGCCCCCGCGACCCTGTTTGACCGGTGCAATGTGCTCGTCCTCGGGGGCATCGTCCAGGAACCACTGCACATCCTTCTGGAATACCGCCGCAATCACCTCGAGCATGTCCGCGCTGGGGACCCGCTTGCCGCGCTCGATCATCGACAGGTAGGACACCGAGGGGGCGTGGTCTGCATCCACTTTTATGCAGCGCGCAGACAGGTCCTCCATGGTCAGGCCCACGCGCTTGCGCAGGCTGCGGATCTTGGTCCCGAGGAAATGGGACTTGCGGGTCAGGGGGCCGGTTGTCTTCATTTTGTGAAATTCACACTGTCAAATTTCTTTTGTGAAATTTTAATCACGACTTTTATACACTAGCTTCGCCGTCGGGGAAAGCCCGCGGCCTCATTCACGAAGCAGCGCCCGAGAAGGCGACACGAGGTAAGCCCCATGACCACCGCAACGCAGATACAGAGCCAAGCACAACAGCCCCACCCTGCGGCGTTGCACACTGCTGTGCAGCCCGCCAACGGCGCCAGCTACTGGGTGGACATGAACCGCCTGCTGGGGCGCCTGGAGGAGCGCGAAGCCCCCGCGCGGCAGGCCATCCTGCAGCAGCTGGATGCGCTGTTTCCGCTCAAATCCGGCTCCCACGGCGAGGTGTGCGAGTACCTGGTCTACTACCACCAGCTGCTCGCGCTGTTCGCGGATGGCAGCAGCAGCGGCCTACAGCAATCGGGCCAACTGGTGGCCCTGACCGGGTCGCGGGAAAAACCGAGCTCGCTGCTGCTGAAGGCCGGTGATCTGCACATCGAGCTCGAGGTGGACAGCTCGGGCTGCGAGAACGGCGCCCGGGCTCTGCAGAATCTGCAGATCGAAGCGCGGGTGGATGAAGGCGACTGCCAGCCGCACACGGCACTGGCCGCAATCGATACGCTGCTGGACAGCACACTGACCCTGGCGGACGCCCTGTCGCCGCGCCTGCACCGCCCGCGCAGCGACCGCAGTTTCCGCACCCCCGGTGGCGAGGACTACCTGACCCAGAACCGTCAGCTGGTTTGACGGCAACCGCGGGCCGACCCGCGCAGGCACCCGATCCCGCCTGCGCGGCCGGCCCGTCCTGCCTGCCCATCCAGCCCCGCTGACGCTGGCGGGCGCCGCCAGGCCGGCGTAGAATCGCCGGCCTCATGATCATACTCCGCGATATCGAATTGCGCCGGGGCAGCAAGTTGCTGCTCCACGGCGCCAACGCCACTCTGCAACCCGGCCAGCGCCTGGCGCTGATCGGTGCCAACGGCAGTGGCAAATCCAGCCTGTTTGCCCTGCTGCTCGGGGAACTGCCCGCCGACGCCGGCGACATCGAGGGTCTCGGCAACCTGCGCCTGGCACACATGGCACAGGAGGTCGCCGCCACGGACCTCCCCGCGGGCCGCTATGTCCTGCAGGGGGACGGTGAACTCTACCGTCTGGTGACGGCGCTGGAAGCGGCGGAGCAGACCGGTGATTTCGCCCGCGCGGCGGAGATCCACAACGCCCTGGAAGCCTGCCAGGGCTACGACGCCGAGCGCCGGGTAGAGCGACTGCTGCAGGGCCTGGGCTTCCCCGATGGCGCCGCCGCGCGCCCGGTCAGCGACTTCTCGGGTGGCTGGCGCATCCGCCTGAACCTGGCCCGCGCGCTGATGACACCCTCGGACTTCATGCTCCTCGACGAACCCACCAACCACCTCGACCTCGACGCCACACTGTGGTTGCAGAGCTGGCTGCAGTCCTACCCCGGCACCCTGCTGATGATTTCCCACGACCGCGATTTCATCGACGCCACCTGCGAGCGCATCCTGAGCATCGAGGGCGAGCAGCTGCTGACCTGGAAGGGCAATTACTCGGACTACGAGCGACTGCGCGCCGAGCATCTGGCCAACCAGCAGGCCAGCTTCGAGAAACAGCAGCAGCGCATCGCCCAGATCGAGGACTTCGTGCGCCGCTTCCGCTACAAGGCGACCAAGGCGCGCCAGGCACAGAGTCGACTGAAAGAGCTCGAGCGCATGCAGCAACTGGCGCCGGCGCACATCGACTCGCCCTTCAATTTCGTCTTTCCCGAACCCGGGAAAAGTTCCGACCCCCTGCTGCGCCTGGACCACGCGGACCTCGGCTACGCCGGCACCACGATTCTGCGTGACATCAGTCTGATGCTGCGCCCCGGCAGCCGCATCGCCCTCCTGGGCCGCAACGGCGCCGGCAAATCGACCCTGCTGAAAAGCCTGATCGGCAAATTGCCGCTGCGGGCCGGGGAGCGCCAGACCGGCGAGCACTGCCGCGTCGGCTACTTCGACCAGCAACAGCTGGAGGCCCTGGACCTCGAGGCCAGCGCGGCGCAGCACATCCTGCGCCTGAGCCCGGACGCGCGGGAGCAGGCCGTGCTCGACTTCCTCGGTGGCTTCAACTTCCGCGGCGATGCGGCCACCAGCCCCATCGCACCTTTCTCTGGCGGTGAAAAAGCCCGTCTTGCCCTGGCAATGGTGGTCTGGCAGCGCCCCAACCTGCTGGTGCTCGACGAGCCCACCAACCACCTCGACCTGGACATGCGCAATGCCATGGAGATGGCCCTGCAGGGCTACCAGGGCGCGCTGGTGCTGGTCAGCCACGACCGGCACATGCTGCGCAATACTGCCGACGAATTGCTGCTGGTCCACGACGGTCGAGTCGAACCCTACGAGGAAGACCTGCGCGCCTATGAGCGCTGGATTCTGTCGGGCCTGCGCGACAACAGCGGCAGCCGCAGCGGCGAGCCGGAAGCGTCGACCGAGAGCCAGCCAGCTACGCAGCAGTCCTCCGGAGACGACGCCGGCAGCCGCAAGGAGAAGCGCCAGCAGGCCGCCGCGCGCCGGGAAAAACAGCGCCCTCTGCAAAAACAGCTCGCACGCACCGAAAGCGAGATGGCCAAGGCCGAGGAAAATCTCAGCGCCATTCGCGCGCAACTGGCCGACCCCGAGCTCTACAACGGGGACAACAAGGAGCGGGTGGCGACCCTGCTGCGCGAGGAGGGCGAGCTCAAGCTGTTGAGTGAGAACCTGGAAGAGCAGTGGCTGACACTGCAGCAGGAACTGGAAGACCTGGACGACTGACCAGAGCCAGCTTCGCCGTGCGCGACAGGCGCTTGATCGCCGCTTCCCGGCGCTGCGCCGCGGAGCGGTCGGCCGCGGGCTCGTACCAGCACAATGCCACCGGCCGTCGGCCACGCGTAAAACGCGGCCCCCCGGGGCGCTGGCCGTTGTGCTGGGCCAGGCGCCGCTCCAGGTCCGTGGTCACTCCCGCGTAGAGGCTGCCATCGGCGCAACGCAGCAGGTAGACCCACCAACCGCGGGCTGCTACGGCCGGGGAAGTGCTGGACAGAGGCCCCTCCGACATCGATTCAGGCCACTGGCGGGAATAAGGTCATAACGAAAAACTCCAGACGCGCCGGTTGTGCGGTCGAGTCTCGATGGTATCATTGCCGCTTCGAGCCGCCCACGCGACTGTCGACACCCCTGACCACGCGGCACTGCGGCCAACACCATTTTCCAAGGGAGATCACAATGAGCGAGAACATCGTACACGTCAGCGACGCCAGCTTCGACGCGGAAGTCCTCAGCGCCGAGCTGCCCGTACTGGTGGACTTCTGGGCAGAATGGTGTGGCCCCTGCAAGATGATCGCGCCGGTACTGGACGAAATCGCCGAGGAATACCAGGGCAAGCTGAAGGTGTGCAAGGTGGACGTCGATGCCAATCCCGACATTCCCCCCAAGTTCGGCATCCGCGGCATCCCCACGCTGATCGTGTTCAAGGACGGCAATGCCGAAGCTACCAAGGTCGGCGCCCTGTCCAAGAGCCAGCTGATCGATTTCATCAAGGATGTCATGTGAGATCCGCCCGGCCCGGTCCACGACGACCGGGCCCGCACTTCCTGCCAGCGACGTCAAGAATGTGTAGACGCCCCACTGGAGGCGTGCTAAATTTCCTACTGCCGCCCATCTCCGGGTGTCAATAATAACTCTGCCACTCAACTATCCAACGCTGCATTCAACTGCCCGACGCGGGTCCTGCCCGGCCCTGTTTTGCCTGTGTGCACCGTGGAATTCCCTCTTCCCTGAAAACAGACCCACTCACACCCTATGAATCTGACCGACCTGAAGACCAAATCCACGCAAGAACTCATCGATATCGCCAAGGAAATCGGGCTGGAGAACATGGCCCGCTCCCGCAAGCAGGACATTATCTTCGCTATCCTGAAGCGCCACGCCAAAAGCGGCGAGGACATCTACGGCGACGGGGTTCTGGAAATCCTGCAGGACGGCTTCGGGTTCCTGCGCTCGGCAGACAGCTCCTACCTGGCGGGCCCCGACGACATCTACGTCTCCCCCAGCCAGATCCGACGCTTCAACCTGCGCACGGGCGACACCATTTCCGGCAAGATCCGCCCCCCCAAGGACAGCGAGCGTTACTTCGCCCTGCTCAAGGTCGGCGACATCAACTTCAACAAGCCGGAAAACGCCAAGCACAAGATTCTCTTTGAAAACCTCACCCCCCTGTTCCCCAACGAACGCCTCACCCTGGAAAAGGGCAACGGCAGCACCGAGGATCTGACCGGGCGGGTGATCGATCTGGTCGCGCCGATCGGCAAGGGCCAGCGCGGCCTGCTGGTGGCACCGCCCAAGGCGGGCAAGACCATCATGATGCAGAGCATCGCCCAGGCCATCATCAGCAACAACCCCGAGTGCTACATCATCGTTCTGCTGATCGACGAGCGCCCCGAGGAAGTGACCGAAATGCAGCGCTCGGTGGGCATACGCGGCGCCGAGGTCGTGGCCTCAACCTTCGACGAGCCGCCGGCCCGCCACGTGCAGGTCGCCGACATGGTGATCGAGAAGGCCAAGCGCCTGGTGGAGCACAAGCGCGACGTGGTCATCCTGCTGGACTCCATCACCCGTCTGGCCCGCGCCTACAACACCGTGGTGCCCAGCTCCGGCAAGGTACTCACCGGGGGTGTCGACGCCCACGCGCTGGAACGCCCCAAGCGTTTCTTTGGCGCCGCGCGCAACATCGAGGAAGGCGGCAGCCTGTCGATCATCGCCACCGCCCTGGTCGACACTGGCTCGAAAATGGATGAAGTCATCTACGAGGAGTTCAAGGGCACCGGCAACATGGAACTGCACCTGGACCGCAAGATCGCCGAGAAGCGCGTCTACCCGGCGATCAACATCCGCCGCTCCGGCACCCGCCGCGAAGAGCTGCTCACCGGGGAAGAGGAACTGCAGCGCATGTGGATTCTGCGCAAGCTGCTGCACGGCATGGAAGACACACCAGCGATCGAGTTCCTCATCGACAAGCTCAAGGACACCAAGACCAACGATGAATTCTTCATGTCCATGAAGCGCAAGTAAAACCTCCCCCGGGCAGGCGCGCTGTCGATTGCGCGCGCCTGCCACCCCGTGTACTGTCGCCCTTCCCACCGCAAGACAGGCACTGCCATCGTGAGCTACACCGACCTGCGCGCCTTTATCGCCGACCTCGAGCAACGCGGCGACCTGGTACGCATCCGCGAGCCCATCGACCCCAACCTGGAAATGACCGAGATCGCCGATCGCACCTTGCGCGCCGGCGGCCCCGCCCTGCTGTTCGAGAACCCGACCGGCTACAACACGCCGGTACTGGCCAACCTCTTCGGTACCCAGGAACGGGTGGCCCTGGCCATGGGCGCCGAGCGCATCGAGGCCCTGCGCGAAATCGGCGAAATCCTCGCCTACCTGCGCCAGCCCGACCCGCCCAAGGGCCTGCGGGACGCCTGGGACAAGGCCCCCCTGCTCAAGCAGGTGATGAACATGGCGCCGAAGGTGATCCGCAATCCGCCCTGCCAGTATCACGTGAAGAGCGGCGACGCGGTGGACCTGCACCAGCTGCCGATCCAGACCTGCTGGCCCGGCGATGCCGCCCCCCTGGTCACCTGGCCCCTGGTGATCACCCGCGGCCCGGAGAAAACCCGGCAGAACCTGGGCATCTACCGCATGCAACTGATCGGCCGCAACAAGCTGATCATGCGCTGGCTGTCCCACCGCGGCGGCGCACTGGATTTTCGCGACTGGCAGCTCAAGCACCCCGGCAAGCGCTACCCGGTGGCCGTGGCCCTGGGGGCGGACCCCGCCACCACCCTGGGCGCCGTGACACCGGTCCCGGACACCCTCTCGGAATACGCCTTCGCCGGTCTGCTGCGCGGTGGCAGGACCGAGCTGGCCGAATGCTACACCCCGCTTTGCCGCGAGCACGGCCTGCAGGTACCGGCCCACGCCGAATACATTCTGGAAGGCTATCTGGAGCCTGGGGAAATGGCCGACGAGGGCCCCTTCGGCGATCACACCGGCTACTACAACGAAGTGGAGCGCTTCCCGGTGTTTACCGTGGAGGCGATCACCCACCGGGAAAATCCGATCTACCACAGCACCTATACCGGCCGCCCGCCGGACGAACCGGCCATCCTGGGCCTGGCCCTGAACGAGGTCTTCGTGCCGATCCTGCAGAAGCAGTTTCCGGAAATCGTCGACTTCTACCTGCCCCCGGAGGGCTGCTCCTACCGCGTCGCGGTGGTCACCCTGCGCAAGGAATACCCCGGGCACGCCAAGCGCGTGATGCTCGGCGTGTGGTCTTTCCTGCGCCAGTTCATGTACACCAAGTTCGTGATCGTCACTGACGACGACGTCAATGCGCGGGACTGGCGGGATGTGATCTGGGCGATGAGCACGCGGATGGACCCACAGCGAGACATGGTCTTCGTGGACAATACGCCGATCGACTACCTGGACTTCGCTTCACCCGTGGCGGGCCTGGGTTCCAAGGTCGGCTTTGACGCCACCAACAAGTGGCCGGGGGAAACCACTCGCGAGTGGGGCGAGCCCATCCGCATGAGCGAGGCGGTCAAGCAGCGGGTCGATGCCCTCTGGGACCAGCTGGGCATCGACTGAGCTCAGAGCCGCTGATCCACCAGCCGCGGTGCTGCCTTGAGGTCGGGTAGCGGCAGGTGTGGCAGGCTCTTTTCCCGCAGCAGCAGCCCCTCGCGGAAGAAGGCCGCACTCTCGCGCTCGGCCCCCTGGGCGTGCAGCAGACGGCCGAGTTCCGCGCACAGCTCGGGGCTGGGTTTCAGGGTGTAGGCGGCCTCGAAATAGTCGCGGGCCTGCTCCCAGAGCTGTTCGCGGCAAGCCAGCCGACCGAGGCTGAGGAGCAGCTGCGAATCCTGGCGGTGCCCCTCCAGCCAGCCCTCCGCACGCGCCAGCTGCCGGGTGGCATCGGGCATCTCCACATAGCCATAGAGACGCGCCAGGTCACTGTCCCAGGACGATTTGAGACGGCGCTCGATCAGCTTGCCCGCCACCTCGTGCTCACCGGCGCGCACCAGCGCTGCCAGATAGGCCAGCAACAATTCGCGATCCTCGCGCTGGGCCTTGGGCACGCGTTGCCAGTACTGCTGCAATGCCTCGCCCGCCTGGTCGCCGCGTGCCAGGCAGGCCTGCAGGCGCTCCTCGAGAATTCGCTGCTGCAGCGCCTGTAATTCCTCCGCCGGCAGCACATGGTGCTTGCGCAGATCGGGTAGCAGCGCCTCGAGTTGTTCCCAATCCTGCAGGCCGAGATAGGCCCGGTGCAGCAGCTTCAGTACATGCGGATGACGCCCCGCGTTGCGACGCGCCCGCTCCAGGGTGGCCACCGCCTGCTCGTACTGGCCAGACTGCAGCTTGAGCTCGGCCTGGGTCAGCTCCACGGCAATCCCCGCCTCGGCATCCGCCTGCTCGGCGGCACCGAGGTATTCGCGCATTTTTTCGTTGTCGCCGAGAGCGTGACTGGCCCGGGCGGCGATCAGGTAGTTGAGAAGCGGGGCATCACTGTGGGGGGCAGCCCGCAGCAGTCGGCGCCGCGCGGTCGACCAGTTGCCTTCGATAAAGTCGATCAGACCTCGGCTGGTAATCCGCGAGGCCCGGCGGGCCCGGCGCCCCCCCAGCCAGCCGCGCAGCTGGCGCTGGCCGCGCCACAGGCGCCGCAGCAGACCCACCGCGGCGTACAGGAGAAGAACCAGCAGCAAGAGCAGGGCCAGGCCGACCCAGATGCTGGTTTCCACGGTGTAGTGCCCCCAGGCCAGCAGGACATAGCCCGGATCGGTCTCGATCAGGGCGATCAGACCAACGCCGGCCAGCAAGCCGAGCAAAGCCAACAGCAACAGTCGACGCATGGGCCTTACTCCTCTTCCTGGCGCAGCAGACGCTGATCCTGCGCGGCATCGAGGGCCTGCAGCGAGTCTCTCAGATCCGGCAGGGAGACCGCGACCACCTCGTCCGCCAGTGCATCGAGTTCCCGCAACACCGATTCGGCGACGCGCTCATCGAGCAGGAAGAACTCACTGATCCAGCGGCGGGTGCGCTGCAGGCTCTCGTCGTACAGCCGCTGGTTGCCGGACATCAGCGCAATCTGCGCCTGCTGCAGCAGCATGGCGGTATTCTGACGCATCAGGTCCTCCAGCTGCGGATCAACCAGCGCCTCGACCGGCGCTTCGCGACGCCGAATCGCAATGTAATCGGACAGTTTGGCCAAAGCCTGCTGGTAGCCCTGCTGCAAGCGCGCCTTCCAGCCATCGCCGCCTTCCTGCGTCGGAGTTTCCTCGCGCTGGGGAAGCTCAAAGACTTCCAGGCCGGCGATCTGATCCACCAGTGCCGCCAGGCGCAGGTAGATGCCCTCGACATCCACACTGGGGACCGCGCGCAGGGCAGCACGATCAGAGGCCACGGCCCGGCGCACGGCGTGCAGGCCGGCGTCATCCAGTTGTCTCAGGATACCGTCGGCACTGGCGAGCAGACCGCGCGCCGATGCCACGTCACCGGTCATCAGCAGGCGCTGATTGGCCAGGCGCAGCAGGTACTCAACCTCCGCCAGCAACCAGGCATCGCGGTCACTGCCGGTCATGGCACCCAGGGCGCGACGCTGCTCGCTCAACTGCTGCTCCAGGGAGCGCAGCTGCTCCGCCTGCCGTTGCTGGATCGGCTGCACCTCACCGAGCTGCTGGACACGCTGCTCCACGCGGTTCAGTTCCTGCTCCAGGGACTGCTCCAGCTGGTCCAGCGACTGCCGGGTTTCGGGCGACATCCCCTGTGGCTGGGGGGCCGTTTGCGGTGCCTGCTGTGATGCCGAAACCGGCTGTTCCTCAAGCGACTGCAGGCGCTGCTGGACCGAGTGCAGCGACTGCTCGCCCTGCCAATAGAGCCAGCCGGCACCGCCGGCGGCGGCCAGGGCGAGCAGCAGGGCCAGCCAGGCAGGGCCACCGCCACGACGGGCCGGCTGAGCGGCCATCTCGGCACCGGAGGCCTTGCCATCATCGCCGCTCTCGGCCCCGGTGCGCGAGGTCTTGTCCGAGGGCACCCCGCCCAGCACGTCACCCGGGTGATCGCCCGCTTCGGCTTCACTGTGATCCGGTGCTTTCCGGGAGGGTTCTTCCGCGCCGGCCGTATTCTTGTGCTGATCTTCGCTCACCGTTTCTCTCCGCTTCGTGCATACCAGTCGCTCAGGGCCGCGAACATGGCCCCGTCGGAGGCATTGTCGGCCACTACGCAGTGCCGTAAACCCGCAGCGGCAGCGGCTTCCGCCACCCGCTCGGAAGGCAGAACCAGGGTCATGCTCTCTAACTTAGAGCTTTCCGCCACCCCGGGCAATGCCAGCAGGTTGGCCAGACCCTCGCCGCTGCTGATCAACAGGACTTCTATGCCCCCGGCGTCAAGTGTCTCCTGCAGGGCGCTGGCGGGCCAGTCGGGGGGACAGCGGCGATAGCAGCGCAGGGCATCCACGCGGGCACCGCGATGCGTCAGCGTCTCCGCCAGGGTGTTGCGGCCGCCCTCGCCCTTCACCAGCAGTACGCGCTGTTCGCGCAGGTCAGCCAGCCCCGGCAGGCGCAACAAGCCCTCGCTGGTCATGTCACGTCCTGGGGTTTCGGCCTCCACCCCATGGGTGCGCAGCGCCCGCGCCGTGCTGTCACCCACGGCGTACCAGTGCAAGCCGAGGGGCAGCTGTGGCCAGTAGTTGTCGATCACCGCCATGCCGAAACGCACCGCGTTGGCACTGATGAAAATGACGTGCTGATAGAGATCGAGGTCCAGTACCAACTGCCGTTGCGAGGCAGGCAGTGGCTCCACCGGCTCCAACGTCAGTAGCGGTAGCTGCGACACCGGCCAGCCATCGCCCCGCAGGCGTTCGCACAGCGGACCACCCTGGCCCTCGGGCCGGGTGACCAGCACCCCCGGCTTAGCGGCCATAGACCGCCGCGAGTATCTCGCCCGCGCCCTGGGCCAGCAGCTCCTCGGCCAGGCGGATACCCAGGGCCTCCGCCTCGGCAACCGGCGCACGCCCTTCGACACGCAGCACGCGGCTGCCATCCGGCTCGCCGACCAGCCCGCGCAACCAGAGCTGACGGCCGTCATCCACGTGCTGCGCATAACAGGCGATCGGCACCTGGCAGCCACCTTCCAGGCGCCGATTGAGCGCGCGCTCGGCGGTGACACACTGCGCGCTGGCCTCGTGATGCAAGGGCGCCAGCAACTCCAGCAGCTCGCGGTCGTCGCTGCGCAGCTCGATGCCTACGGCACCCTGGCCGCCGGCGGGAAGTGATTGCGTATCGGGAATCCGCTGGCGAATGCGCGCATCCAGCTCCAGCCGCAGCAAGCCCGCCGTGGCCAGGATGATCGCGTCATATTCGCCCTCGTCGAGCTTGCGCAGCCGGGTTTGCACATTGCCGCGCAAAAACCGTACCGTGAGATCCGGCCGCGCCTCGCGCACCTGGCATTCCCGCCGCAGGCTGGAAGTTCCCACCACACTGCCGGCAGGCAGGTCATCGAGGCTTTCATAGTGGTTGCTGACGAAGGCATCACGGGGGTCCTCCCGCTCACAGATCACCCCCAGCCGAAGCCCCTCCGGGAAGGTCATGGGCACGTCCTTCATCGAGTGCACGGCAATATCCGCACTGCCATCCAGCAGGGCCGTCTCCAGCTCCTTGACGAACAGGCCCTTGCCACCCACTTTCGCCAGCGGCACGTCGAGCAACTGATCGCCGCGGGAGGTCATGCCCAGCAGACGCACCTCGAGGCCGGGGTGGACGCGCTGCAGCTCACTGCGGACATACTCGGCCTGCCAGAGGGCGAGCAGGCTTTCTCGGGTAGCAATGGTAATGGTGCGGGACATCGGCGATTCCTTGTTGAGTAACGGCGATGATACCAGTCGCAGGGAGGACCCGCGAACCGCTGCTTCAGGCCCGTAGCGGGCACTCACAGGGACACCCGCCAGGCAGAAGCCGGGCATGCAGGGTGGTATACTCGCCAGCCTGAGTCCGCGGCCTCGAAGCCCCGGACGCGAAAACCAACCTCCGCCCCACCGGGACGGACAAGCGCACAGACAGGACAGCATGAGCACATCAGACCAGGACACCAGCAAACTCTGGGGCGGCCGCTTCAGCGAAGCCACCGACGCCTTCGTGCAGCGCTTCACCGCATCGGTGACCTTCGACCAGCGCATGGCCGAGGAGGACATCCGCGGCTCCCTGGCCCACGCCGACATGCTCTGCGCCGTGGGCGTGCTCAGCGAGGAAGAACGCGCGGAGATCCATCGGGGCCTGGAGCAGGTTCGCGCGGAAATTGCCGCCGGCGAGTTTCCCTGGTCGGTGGAGCTGGAAGACGTGCACATGAATATCGAGTCCCGGCTTACCCAGCTGATCGGCAGCACGGGCAAGAAGCTGCACACCGGCCGCTCGCGCAATGACCAGGTGGCCACCGACATCCGCCTCTGGCTGCGCGGCGCGATCGACCGCATCGCCAGCGAACTGACCCGACTGCAACGCGGCATGATCGGGCTGGCGGCGGAAAACAGCGACACCATCATGCCCGGCTTCACCCACCTGCAGTCTGCCCAGCCAGTCACTTTTGGTCACCACCTGCTGGCCTGGAACGAAATGCTGGAGCGGGACTACGGCCGCCTGATGGATTGCCGGGCACGCATGAACCAGTGCCCCCTGGGCTCCGCGGCCCTGGCCGGTACCACCTACCCGATCGACCGCGCGATGACCGCGGCCGCCCTGGCCTTCACCCGCCCCACCGCCAATTCCCTGGACTCCGTTTCCGACCGGGATTTCGCCATCGAATTCTGCAGCTTCGCCGCCCTGTTGATGACCCACCTGTCGCGGATGTCCGAGGAGCTGGTGCTGTGGACCTCCGCCCAGTTCCAGTTCGTGGAGCTGCCCGATCGCTTCTGCACCGGCTCATCGATCATGCCGCAGAAGAAAAACCCCGACGTCCCCGAGCTGGTGCGGGGCAAGACCGGCCGGGTCAACGGCCACCTGGTCAGCCTGCTGACGCTGATGAAGAGCCAGCCGCTGGCCTACAACAAGGACAACCAGGAAGACAAGGAACCCCTCTTCGACGCCGCGGATACCGTGCTGGACTGCCTGCGCGCTTTCGCCGACATGGTGCCGGCGATCCGCCCGCGCAAGGCGGAAATGCGTGAGGCGGCCCGCCGCGGCTTCGCCACTGCCACTGACCTGGCGGATTACCTGGTGGTGCGCAAGGGCCTGCCCTTCCGGGATGCCCACGAGGTGGTCGGCAAGGCCGTGGCCCACGGCGTGGAAAGCGGCCTCGACCTCGCGGAGATGTCACTGGAGACCCTGCAGCGCTTCCACCCGGAGATCAGCGACGATGTGTTCGAGATGCTGACCCTGGAAGGCTCGGTCGCGGCGCGCAACCACCTGGGTGGCACGGCGCCGGAGCAGGTGCGAACGGAAGCCGAGGCGGCGCTGTCGCATTTGCAGTTGCGGGAATCCGCACAGCCCTGAGGCCGTCCATCGCGCGCCCTGTTTGGCTGGCGCTCAGGGTCGATACCGCAGCCCGGCCTGGAACACCACGTCCGGGCCACTCTCCACCTGCACATCCTCGACCACACTGAGTTCCAGAGCCCAGTATGGGTTGATGCGCCAGCGGGCGCCGGCGCTGAGCAGAACCGCGGTATCACCCAGGGCCGTCAACTCGCTGTTTTTCAGCGGTGCGGCGTGACTGTCCACCTGCAGTAGCAGGGATACCGTCTGCCAGGCCTGCCACTCCAGGCTCGCCCCGGCGAACCAGAGGTCGCGCTCTCCACCACTTTCCATGACCGTGAGTTCGCCGGCGCGCAGATAGCCCAACTGCGCCGACCAGCGCCAGTCGCCCTCCCCCGGCGTCCAGAAGCCGCGCAGGGCGACAAAGCCATCCTCGCTGCCGCTGCCCAGGAAATCCTGCTCTTCCCCGGTGGGGAGCTTGACCCCTAGCGCGGCGTCGAGCTGCCCTTCCCCGCCCGACCACAGCCTGCGCGAGAGGGACAGGCTGATATCCCCCGGCCCGCTGGCGCTATCCGCGAGATTGAACGTGCCTTCGGGCCCGCCATAGCGATAGGCCAGGCGATCGGCGGGAGCACCGCTGCGCCCGCCATCGGGCATGCCCCACAGGTCGTGCCAACCATCAATCAGACTGTCCAGGCTGCCGCCTGTATGTTGCAGCCAAGGCAACTCGAACTGCAGGTCCCAGCCGGGTACAGGGGAGTAACGCAACTCCAGCGCGAGGCGGCGGGTTTCGCCGTCCAGCAACAGGGCTTCGCGCCGTTTTTCAT
The DNA here is from genome assembly GCF_054779855.1 of Haliea atlantica. NCBI lineage: Bacteria > Pseudomonadati > Pseudomonadota > Gammaproteobacteria > Cellvibrionales > Halieaceae > Haliea > Haliea atlantica. The sequence goes on from NZ_BAAGXL010000017.1 coordinate 146,315, forward strand.
CGAGGATAAAGTGACTGGCCCAACTGGCATGGGTGGCGATCTGCCAGGCACCTGCTTCCGAAGCGACCTGTCCCCGCTGGCTCGGCAGCCCGAGCAGGCCGGCGACGGGGCTGAGATTTTTCACCTGCAGCGGCTCCGCGAGCACCTGGGGGGAGACCAGGCAGCCGCTAGCAAGCAGGTAACAAACTGTTCTGTGCCTCACCGCACGCCCCTCAATCCTCCCGCGGATAATCCGCCGACACCGTCAGTGCCTCCCAGCGATCCAGGTTCTCCAGCACCTGCCGCAACTTGTCGCGGTAGGTGGCCAGCACGCCGGCTCCCAGCAAAAGCTGCACCGGTGGCTCGTCCATGCTGTACAAATCGACGATGATCTGGGCGGCACGCACCGGGTCGCCCGGCTGCTTGCCATCCATCTCCGCGATCATGTCCAGCCGGCTGTGCACCTGCTCCTGGTAGGCATCCAGGCGCAGGGGACTCCGCTGCATCGAGCGGCCAGACCAGTCGGTGCGAAAAGCCCCCGGCTGTACCGAACTGACCTTGATCCCCAGGGGGGCCACTTCCTTGGCCAGGGCCTCCATCAGTCCCTCCAGGGCGTGCTTGGACGCGCTGTAGAAACCGGTACCCGGGTTGGCCATGATGCCCGCCTGGGATGAATTATTGATGACATGGCCGCTGCCGCGCTCACGCATATGCGGCAGCACTGCCCGGGTCAGGCTGAGGGCACCGAAAAAGTTGGCCTCGAACATGGCGCGAACGGCTGTTTCTTCACCCTCTTCGACCGCAGCCACATAGCCGTAGCCGGCATTGTTGACCAGGACGTCGATATGACCGAAGCGCGCCAGCGTCTCGGCCACCGCCCGGTCCACCGCAGCCTGGTCCGTCACATCCAGGGCCAGCGCCAGCGCCTGGCCCGGGTAGGCGTCGCACAGGTCCTGTACCGATTCGGGCCGCCGCGCAGTGACGGCGACTTTCGCACCCCCGCCGAGCGCGGTGCGGGCGATCTCGCGACCGAAGCCGGTGGAACAGCCGGAAATCAACCAGATGGAATCCTTCAGTTGCGGCATGATTACTCCTCCAGACGCCAGGCATAGCTTGCGGCGCGCTCGCGCAACTGCCTGGCGCGTTGCTCAGGGCTGATCCGCTGGTTCGCGGGCACGTGGTCGAGAACCTCGGAGAGCGGAACCAGTTTCTGCTTCACACCCAGGTCCGCGCCCGGCTCGCCACCGGCAAATTCCGCCCAGCGCAGCGTCAGGATACCCTCCTCCAGGTCCGAGGGGTCCAGCCAGTTGTGTACACCGGGGTCGCGCATACTCAGCACAAAGGTCAGCGTACCATCCGGGTTGGCCAGGGCCTGGTGCCGGTTCATGCAGCCGGTGCGGTCGGTAATCTGGTTGGTGGTACCCCAGATATTGGTGATCGGCGCGATGAAATAGTCGGCGCCGCCGAGATTCACCTCCAGCACCATGGCGGTATCGGCGTCGGGCAGCCTGAAGTAGCTCATGATGTAGATCTGGTTGCGCAGGGCACCGTCGCTGTCGCGATCGATGGTGAAGTCGAAGCGGTTGGCCGGCAAGTCCATGGCCTGGCGGTTCCAGCGCGTGGTCTCGGTCGCCCAGCGCTGCATGTAATGCCGAATGCGCTCGAGATTCTCCGCCTCGCTGAAGGGCGGGCGCGAGGGCGCAGGGCCCAGCCGCTCGATCGACAGTTCGTTGACCCGGTCCTCGCCCCAGCGGGCAATCACATCGCGGATGTAGAATTCGTGGCTTTCCGGCGGCGCCTGGACGTGGTTGCTCCGGCCCTCCGCCGGGCTGCCATCGACAGTAATCTCGAAGCAGCCGTGCTCATCGACCTCAAGGTCCTTGCCATTCAGCAGGCCCACGGTTTTCATGCTCGGGTCCCAGAGCGTGAAGTAGTTTTCCACCAGTCGCGGATCGGAGACACGCCCGCGAATGACATAGCGCTCGTCGCCACTGATGGGAATCACGCGGTAAACCGAATCGGGGTTGTCGATGCCCCAGCGGCTGCCGGGAATACGCTGGTCCGCCACCGTATGGGGCAGTCGGCTGATGGTGATCACCTTGGGGTAGAGCGGGTCCTGGTTGAGCGCCCAGACCGTCGCCCCGAACATGACTTCCTCAAAGGCCCACTCGAAGGCGCGACGCATGGAATCACTGGGCGCTGCGTGCTCCAGCCAGAATTCCCTGATCGCTTCCCGGGCGCGCACGATTTCGGGGTGTTGAAAGTAGCCCAGGGCCAGCAGCTCATGGGCGCGCTGCTCCTCGGTACTGATGGGGTTGTTAGGGCGTTGTTGCATTCAGCCTTCTCCTCGCCGGGGGCTCTCGTCCCCTTGTTATGGTTAGCCGGACAGCGGCACCGGCCCGGGGCATTGCCGCCGTCCGGAAAGCCGTCTGCCACGGGCTGCATCAATGTAGCACCGCCGGACTGCGAGGCATCCCCGGTGCCGGTATGCTTTCTTGACCCGCAATGCACGCTTTTGGTGCACGATAGCCGCGAGGATTGTCGCGCCTCGCGCCCTGGGTCTGAATAGGCCTGGGCCACCTGAAGCGTGCCGCCCGCAAGAATAATAGCTTCCCCCGGAGGAACCATGTCACTGACCGCACGCCGCATGTTCGCAACCCTTCCCCTTGTCGCGACTCTGCCGCTTTCAAGCCCCCAGGCACTGTCACAGCCAGCTCTGGAAGAGGTTATCGTCACCGCACAAAAACGCACTGAAAGCCTGCAGGACACCCCCATTTCCATCGCCGCTCTGGACGCCGAGGCACTGGAGACACTGGGTATCGACGACCTTGTCGACCTACAGGGCAAGGTCCCCAACCTGCAGATTTCTCCCCACCCCAACAGCATGAGTACCCCGCGCATTTTTATCCGAGGGGTCGGCAACTTTGACGACCAGATCACCCAGGACCCGAGTGTCGCGGTGTACATGGATGGCGTCTATGTGGCACGCAACCAGGGCATGGGCCTGGAAGTCGCGGAACTGGAACGTGTGGAAGTCCTGCGGGGCCCCCAGGGTGCCCTCTACGGCCGCAATGCCACTGGCGGGGCGATAAATTTCATCACCCGCCCGCCAACACTCGGCGAGTGGGGTTTCAGCCAGACCCTGTCGGGGGGCGACCGCGACCTGTTCCGCAGCCGCAGCATGGTCAACGCCCCGCTCGGGGACAGCGCAGCCCTGCGCCTTGCCTACCTGGTCACGGAGCAGGACGGCTTCGTCCGCAATGCCGGCACCGGTGAGGATCACTTCGGCAGCGAAGATCGGGAGGCCATGCGCGCCGACCTGTTCTGGCAGGGCAGTGAACAACTGGATCTGCGCTACAGCTATGACCGCTCGCGAATCGAAGACACCCCCTATTACCTCAATGCACAGCCCCCCGGGTCCCCCTTGAACCTGCCGGACGCGAGCAACCCCGCTGTCAGCGACCTGCAGGCTCACGACGTCACCATCGAGGGCCACCAGGTGACCTTGCGCTGGAGCCCGACGGCGGACCTCGAGGTGAAATCCATCAGCGCCTACCGCGAAGTCGACAGTTTCCTCTACCAGGACTACCTCAGCGGTCGCTTCGGTCCCGTGGCCTCCCTCATCACCCGTGACACCTTGACCCAGGAGCAGTGGAGCCAGGAATTCCAGCTGCTCGGCAGTGCCCTGGATCAGCGTCTGGAATACGTGATGGGTGCCTACTATTTCCGGGAGGACGGGGAGTGGCAGAATCGCAACAACCTGCCGGCATTCGGCGCGGCCACCGCAGACAATGCCGAGGTGGAGAACCGCGCCTTCGCCCTATATGCCCAGGGCACCTGGACGCCCGAGAGCTTCGAACGTCGCCTTCACCTCACGCTGGGTGGTCGCTGGTCACGTGACCAGCGCGACGCCAGCCTGGAGAAATTCGCCCTGGTGGGCGGCGCACCCGTTCCCCTGGGGAGTGGAATGGGGGACAAGACATTTACCGACTTCAGCCCGAGTCTGACCATCGCCTGGGACCTTGACGACGACAGCCGCGTGTATGCCCGCGTCAGCAGTGGCTACAAGACCGGAGGCTTCAACGTGCGGCCCTCGACCATCGCCCGCTTTGAACAGGGCTTCGACGAGGAAACCCTGGTTTCCTGGGAGGTCGGCATCAAGTCCCAATGGTTCAATAACCGCCTGCGGGTCAATGGCGCCGTGTTCTACGCGGATTATGACGACATCCAGATCAATGCCTCTTCGGACATCAACGACCCCACCCGGGCGGATATCCTCAACGCCGGCGAGGGCACGATTCAGGGGCTGGAGCTGGACCTGACCGCCGCCGTCCACCAGCGCCTGAGGCTGGGCCTCAGCTACGCCTACCTCGACGCCAGCTACGATGAAATCATTGATGGACTCGGTAACGATGTCACCGACAACTACACCTTCATCAACGCGCCCGATCACAGCCTGATGGCCAACCTGGACTGGGACGTCGCGGCTCTGTCCATCGGGCAACTCAGCTTCAATCTCAACTACAGCTGGCAGGACGAGAAAGCCATCACCACCAGTACCACCCAGGGCCTGTTTACCATTGAGGATTACGGCCTGCTCAACACCCGCCTGACCCTGGCCGAAATCCCGGGTCTCCCCGCTGGCTCGCTGCGTGTCGCCGCCTGGGGCAGGAACCTCGAGGACAAGACCTGGGCCTTCCTGAACGCGCCGTTGTTTGGCGGCTTCCGCGCCTACGGGGAGCCGCGCACCTGGGGCGTGGACATAACCTGGGAATATTGAGCCGGGCCTCGGTGTTCCGGGCCTGCCTCAGGCGGGTCCGGGCACCCCCTCTCCCGCCTTCTCTTCCGATAAGGCAGCACGATTCAGGTATACTGGGCGCTTTGCTCGTAAGGCCCTGACATGCGTACCCTAACCGCCCTGTTCCTGCTCTCGGCACTGACCGGCTGCGGCCAGACTGGCCCGCTGCAAATGCCCCCCGCACCCAGGGAAGCACCCCCGCCGCCACCGGCGGTAGCCCCGCAGGTCGAAAGCGGCGAAACCCGTGACAGCAGCGGGGAGTAGCGGCGTGGACGTATTTACCTACCGGGATGGGGAGCTGCATGCCGAAGGCGTGCCGGCACAGGCCCTCGCACGGCAATTCGGCACCCCCTGCTACGTTTACTCCCGCGCAGCGCTGGAACAGGCCTTCAAGGCCTGGCAGGCCGCGCTGGGGGACTGGCCTCACCTGATCTGCTACGCGGTCAAGGCCAACTCCAACCTGGCGGTGTTGAACCTGCTGGCCAGGCTGGGGGCGGGCTTTGACATCGTTTCGGTGGGCGAACTGGAGCGCGTAGTGGCCGCGGGGGGCGATCCGGCGAAAACCGTGTTTTCCGGTGTCGCCAAGACCCCGGGGGAAATGGCCCGCGCCCTGGAGCTGGGCATTCGCTGCTTCAACGTCGAGTCCCCCGCCGAACTGGACGTGCTCAACCGCGTGGCCGGTGAGCAGGGCTGCGTGGCGCCGGTTTCCCTCCGTGTGAACCCGGATGTGGATGCCCGCACCCACCCCTACATTTCCACCGGGCTGCGGGAAAACAAGTTCGGCCTGTCCATGGACGAAGCCCTGGCGACCTACCGACGCGCCCGGGACCTGCCCAACCTGGCCATTCGCGGGCTGGACTGTCACATCGGTTCCCAGCTGACCGAGATCGCGCCCTTCATCGACGCCCTCCGGCGCCTGCTGGGCCTGGTGGATCAACTGGCCGCCGAGGGCATCGCCATCGAACACCTCGATCTCGGGGGTGGCCTGGGCGTGCGCTACCGCGATGAGAGCCCGCCCGCGGTTGCCGATTACATCGCCGCGGTCAAGGCCGAGCTGGGCGAGCGGCGCCTGCCGCTGTTCTTCGAGCCCGGGCGCTCCATCGCCGCCAATGCCGGCATCCTGCTCACGCGGGTCGAGTACCTGAAACAAACCCCGGACCACCACTTTGCGCTGGTGGATGCGGGCATGAACGATTTGATCCGCCCCTCCCTCTACCAGGCCTGGATGGACATCCGCAAAGTCGACGACAAGCAGCGCGGGGAACGCGCCCCCTGGGACGTGGTCGGGCCGGTGTGCGAGACCGGCGACTTCCTCGGCAAGCAGCGCGACCTGTCCCTCGAGGCCGGTGACCTACTGGCGGTCTTTGGCGCCGGCGCCTATGGCTTTACCATGAGCTCGAACTACAACAGTCGCCCCCGCGCCGCGGAAGTCATGGTCGATGGCGACCAGTTGCACCTGGTGCGGGAGCGGGAGACGATTGCCGATCTGTGGCGCGGTGAACACCGCCTGCCAGACTGAGACGCGGAGCCCCCATGCAACTGAAATTCACCAAGATGCACGGCGCTGGCAACGACTTCGTGGTGATCGACCTGGTCACCCAGCGCGCCAAATTGCGCTCCCGGGATATCCGCGCCCTGGCCGACCGGCATTTCGGTGTCGGTTGCGACCAGGTACTGCTGGTTGAGCCGCCGGACCGGCCCGACGTGGACTTCCGCTACCGGATTTTCAACGCCGACGGCGGCGAAGTGGAGCAGTGTGGCAATGGTGCCCGCTGTTTCGCCCGCTTCGTGCGGGAGAAGCAACTGACGGCCAAGTCGGTGATCACCGTCAGTACCGCTGCGGGGGTGATCGAGCTGCGTGTTCGCGACCGCCAGCAGGTCCAGGTGGACATGGGCGCCCCCGAATTCGAGCCCGACAGAATCCCCTTCCGCGCCGCCGCCAGGGCCGACAGCTACCCACTGACGGTAGACGGCAGGGAGCTGGAAATTGGAGCCCTCTCCATGGGCAATCCCCACGCCGTCCTGCGGGTCGACGATGTGAACAAGGCCGGTGTGGAGACGCTGGGCCCGACCCTGGAGCGCCACCCCGACTTCCCCCAGCGGGTCAACGTCGGCTTCATGCAGGTGCTGGACGCTCACGCCATCCAGTTGAGGGTCTACGAACGCGGCGCCGGCGAAACCCTCGCCTGCGGCACCGGGGCCTGCGCGGCGGCTGTCTACGGCCTGCAGCGCGGCTGGCTGCAATCACCGGTGACAGTACAACTGCCCGGGGGTAAGCTGGAGATTGAATGGGCGGGCCCGGGGCATCCGGTTCTCATGACCGGCCCAACCGCCGTGGTTTTTGAGGGTAGCATCCGCCTCTAGGAACGACCGGCATCAGCTAACAGGAGAGAACAAGGGCATGTCAGCCAATAATGAACCCCTGGCCGCAGCAGACGACGACAACATCAGCGCCGAGCAGGTGCGCGATTACCTCAAACGTCACCGCGACTTCCTGGAACGCTACCCCGAACTACTGGATGACCTGCATGTCACCCACGCCAGCGGGAGCGCCGTCTCCCTGGTGGAGAAGCAGGTCAGCGTCCTGCGCGATCGCAACGTCGACATGCGCCAGCGGCTGACCGCTCTCACCGACAATGCGCGGCACAACGATCGCCTCTATGAGCAGACCCGGCACCTGGTGCTGGCCCTGCTGGAAGCCGACAACCTGGCCGCCATGAGCACCGCCTTCCAGCGCAGCATGCAGGAGGACTTCGACGTTGAACACGCCAGCCTCATCCTGTTCGGCGAGGGGCGCGGCGAAGATGGTGTTCGTCTGGAAACCCCGGAGCGCGCCCGTATCGAGATCGGCGGACTCTTGCGCAGCCGCACCCCGCCCTGTGGCGCCCTGCGCCGGGAGGAGCTGCGCTTCCTCTTCCCCAAGGCCGGCACCGTCGGCTCAGCCGCCGTGGCGCCCCTGGGCGACCAGGGTGTCATCGCTGTCGGCAGCTCCGACGCCAATCGCTATCACAGTGGTATGGGAACGCAGTTTCTCCAGCACATTGCCGATGTCATCGAGCGGCTCCTGCCGCGGCTGACACGGCTCGACTGAGGCCATCGCGATGCCCCTCCTGCAACAACAGGTAGACGCCTTCATCACCTGGTTGCGGGACGTGCGCGCCTGCTCACCCCACACGCTGGCGGCCTATCGCCGGGACCTGGACAGTCTGCTTGCCTGGTGTGAACAACATCAGTACCAGCATGCGGGGCAATTGCACGAAGCCGACCTCAGGACCTGGCTGGGACAACTTCACCGCGGGGGCCTGGCCAGCAGCAGCCTTCAGCGCAAGCTCTCCGCAGTACGTTCCTTCTTCGCTTACCTGGACCCGGCGCGCAATCCCGCCGCCTCGGTACAGGCACCACGCAAGCCGCGACGCCTGCCCAAGGCACTGGATGCCGACCAGGTTGGGCAGTTGCTGGATCACCCCGGCGACGACAGCCCGACGGCCCTGCGCGACCTTGCCATGGCGGAGCTTTTCTATTCCTCGGGCCTGCGCCTGGCAGAGCTGGTTGCGGTAGACATGGATGATATCGACCGCCACAGCGGACTGATCACGGTGACCGGCAAGGGCAGAAAGACCCGCAGCGTGCCGGTGGGCGCCGCCGCTCTAAAGGCACTGGACGCCTGGCTCGCGGTGCGCCCGGAAGTCGCCGAAAAGGCCCTATTCACCAGCCAGCGCGGACGCCGCATCAGTGTACGCAATGTCCAGGAGCGCCTGCGCCGGATGAGCCGCGAGGCCGGCCTGCACCAGAACGTGCACCCGCACATGCTGCGCCACTCCTTTGCCAGCCACCTGCTGGAATCCAGCGGGGATCTGCGGGCCGTGCAGGAATTGCTGGGACACAGCAACATTTCCACCACGCAGATCTACACCCACCTCGACTTCCAGCACCTGGCGCGGGTCTACGATGCCGCACACCCGCGTGCACGCCGCCGCAACAAGGGCTCCTGAATGCCGATCAGCGTTGTCACCTTTGACCTCGATAATACCTTGTGGGATGTGGAGCCCGCCCTGTTGCGCGCGGAGCAGGCACAGCGCGACTGGTTGCTGGAGCACCGTCCGGGCAGTATCGACCACCACGACCACAAGAGCCTGTGGGAATTCAAGAAGCGCATCTGGAAGCAGCATCCGGAGCTGGCGCATCACATCAGCCAGATGCGCATTCGCATGCTCGAAGCGCTGCAGCGGGAAGCCGGTTATGATGAAGAGGCGGCGTTGACAGGTGCACGGGAGGCGTTTTCAGCCTTCCTGATCGAGCGTCACAAGGTACAGCTCTACGAGGAGGCTCTGGAGGTTTTGCAACAGCTCGCCGGTCGTTACCGGCTGGGCGCCCTGACCAACGGCAATGCCGACATCTACAAGACCGACGCCGGCGAGTACTTCGATTTCGCCTTCCTGGCCGAAGAGGTCGGCGCCAGCAAACCGGCACCCGACATGTTCCAGGCCGCGCTGCAGGCCACCGGGGTGGCACCGGAAGCAATTGCCCACGTCGGCGACAGTGCCGAACACGATGTGGCGGGCGCCCGGGCCCTGGGCATGCGCACCGTGTGGGTCAACCTGCGCCAGCAGGCCTGGCCGGGGGGACCGCCCGCGGATGCGGAAATCCGCAATCTCAGGGAACTGCCCGAGGCGCTGAAAGGCCTGGACAGGAGCGCCTGAGACCCGCTTAGATGGCCTGTTCGCCGGTCTCGCCGGTGCGGATGCGGATCACCTGCTCCATCGCGGTCACAAAGATCTTGCCGTCGCCGATCTTGCCGGTATTGGCCGATTCGATGATCGCCTGAATCGTCGCATCCACCTGCTCGTCACCCACCGCGATTTCCAGCTTCAGTTTGGGCAGGAAATCCACCACGTACTCGGCGCCCCGGTAGAGCTCGGTGTGCCCGCGCTGGCGACCAAAGCCCTTGACCTCGGTGACCGTGATCCCCTGGACACCGATGTCCGACAGCGCGGCGCGCACGTCGTCCATCTTGAATGGCTTGATAATCGCGGTAACCAGTTTCATGGCAGGAGCTCCCCACTGACAGGCAAAAGGGCATTATACAGGCAAGCCTGCACTGCGACAGTGCCCGACCCTACGGGTGCGGGGAATAATCCAGGGCCTCCGCCAGGCCGGGGATCGGCTGCCAGGTATCCGCGCTGCCATTGATCGGGGTCACCGTGACGAAGCCCGCCTGGAACAGGCTGACGTCGTCCCCGGGCACGGGCGTCCCGGCCTTGCCAAAGCCGATCCGCAACTCGCCTCCGTCTTCTCCGAAGGGCCGGTCGCCAACTTCCCAGTGCATGTCCACGCTGGCAGCCGCCGACAGCGGTGCGAGGCGAATCCCTCGCTCTACCACCCAACCGGCGGGCACGTTGATGTTGAGCGCCACGCCGGGAGGCAGCAGCGCCGGCTGGCCGCTCGCCTCGAGCCCTTCGAGAATCGCACTCACCAGTCCCGCAGCGGGGTCGAATGTCGCCAGCGTGGAGGGGAAGGGATGGGGCTTTTTGTCGTGCTCCTGGAACTGCACGCCGACACTGATGGCAATCGCCGGCACCCCGAGAAAGGCCGCCTGCAGGGCGGCATTCACGGTACCCGAGTGGTGCGCGCCAGCGCGCCCCAGGTTCTGTCCGAAGTTGCTGCCGCTAACCACCACATCCGGCGGATTCTCGCCGAGTATCACCTGCAGGCCCGCGCGCACGGCATCGGTGGGGGTTCCGTCCACCGACCACATGCGCTCACCCTCGCGATTGACCGCCACGTAACTGCCCACGCGGGTATTCATGGCGCCGCCGCGGCCACTCTGGTTTTTCAGGGGCGCCACCAGGGTAACCTGGTGGCCACTCTCACTGAGCACCCGAAAGGCCGACTGGATGCCCGGCGCATCCCAGCCGTCGTCGTTGACCAGCAGGATATTCAGCGCCAACGCCGGCGTCGCCAGCAGGGTAAAAAACAGTGAAATCAGCATTCTGCGCATGGCTTTTCCTTGGCAGCGTTATTATCAATATTCCCTACAGTTACCCACGCGGACATTGCGATCCTGCATTCGGGCCTCTCCGGGGTAGGAGAGCAGAGTATACCGATTATTCCCAGTGCATAAAAAAGGGGGCCCGAAGGCCCCCAAAGCACGCATTGCATCAATGCGCCCGCATACTCATTTCTGGGAGACGAACTCCGGGTACGCTTCCATGCCACACTCGGAGAGGTCGACACCTTCGTACTCTTCCTCTTCGCTGACACGGATGCCCATGATCGCCTTGAGGATGCCCCAGACAATCAGGCTGGCAACGAAGACCCAGACAAAGATCACCAGCATGCCTACCAGCTGACCCATGAAGGTGGCGTCAGCGTCGGAGAGCAGTACCGCGAAGATGCCCCAGATGCCGACCACACCGTGGACGGAGATGGCACCCACCGGGTCGTCGATTTTCAGCTTGTCCATGGCCACGATGCTCAGGACCACGATGATGCCACCGATACCGCCGATGATAGTCGCCAGCAGGGGCGAGGGGTCGGCGGGTTCCGCGGTGATTGCTACCAGACCGGCCAGGGCACCGTTCAGAGCCATGGTCAGGTCAGCCTTGCCAAACATCAGGCGGGCCAGGAGCAGAGCGGCGATCAAGCCACCGGCAGCAGCCGCGTTGGTGTTCAGGAACACGTTGGCAACCTCGTTGGCAACCCCGATACCGCCCAGCTTGAGGGTCGAGCCACCGTTGAAGCCGAACCAGCCCATCCAGAGGATGAAGGTACCCAGGGTCGCCAGCGGCATGTTGGCACCGGGGATGGCGCGAACCGAACCATCGGCGGCGTACTTGCCTTTACGCGGACCCAGCAGCAGAACACCTGCCAGGGCTGCAGCTGCACCGGCCAGGTGCACGATGCCGGAACCGGCGTAGTCGCTGTAGCTCAGCTCACCGATGAAAGGCACAGCCTTGCCACCCCAGGTCCAGCCACCCTCGATCGGGTAGATGAAGCCGGTCATGACCACAGCGAAGGCGAGGAAGGCCCAGAGCTTCATGCGCTCTGCCACGGCACCCGAGACGATCGACATTGCCGTCGCCACGAAGACCACCTGGAAGAAGAAGTCGGAGGCACCGGAGTACTCGCCCATGTCGGCAAAGCCGGCTTCCTTCGAGGCATCCAGTACAGCGGTGATAGCCGCGTCATCCATCTGCGCCACCGTCGTCACGCCGGACAGGAAGAACCCGCCGTCGTACATGAAATGGTAGCCGCAAATCAGGTACATGGTTGAGGCCACTGCGAACAGGGCCACGTTCTTGGTGAGGATTTCGGTGGTGTTCTTCGCTCGCACGAGGCCTGCCTCGAGCATGGCAAAGCCCGCCGCCATCCACATTACCAGTGCGCCACACACCAGGAAATAAAAGGTGTCCATGGCGTACTGCAGTTCAAAAATGTTGTTTTCCATAGCAATCACTCTCGTCTGCTGGTTGCGTGGCTTCAGATCGCCTGCTCGCCGGTTTCACCGGTGCGGATACGAATCACTTGTTCCAGCGGCGACACGAAGACCTTGCCGTCGCCAATCTTGCCGGTATTGGCCGCCTTGGTGATCGCCTCGATGGTCTTGTCGACGTCGCCGTCGGCAACTGCCACCTCGATCTTCACCTTGGGCAGGAAGTCGACGACATACTCGGCACCGCGGTAGAGTTCGGTGTGGCCTTTCTGCCGCCCGAAGCCCTTGACCTCCGTCACGGTGATGCCCTGCACACCGATCTCAGAGAGCGACTCGCGCACATCGTCCAGTTTGAATGGCTTGACGATAGCCGTAATCAGTTTCATGCGTTTCTCCTGGTGTTTTCAGGGCGCCCCGCAGGGCGCCGTCTTGGTTCGCCGGGATTACAGGCTCTTGGAAATGGAGAACACAACGCGATCGTCCGCGGCCTCCACGTCATCCAGATCGGTCCCGATCAGTGCCAGGGCGAAATCGACGCCGGCAGTGCTGTAGCCCAGGGTTACGCCGTAATCCATGTAGGTGTCGGCACCCTCTTCCCAGTAGTCATCGATATCGGTATCGGTGTAACCGACGTTCAGGCCCAGGGTGAAGCCTTCGGCCAGGTCCATGTCATAACCGGCGGAGTAGTAGATGTACTCCGGACCGTCCTCACCGAACTCGTCGGAGTAGTTGACCCCGGCACTGAAGCCGGCGTAGCCCAGGCTGAATGCCAGCTCGACGTAGTCGAGTTCGGACTCCCCTTCGTAGTCGTAGTAAATGAAGCCGACGTCGTAGCCGATGCCGCTGGCGGTCTCGCCGGCGTAGCCACCGTAGTAGTCCATCTCGGTGGAGGCTTCGCCGCCGAAGTTGACGTTGGAGGCCCAGATACCGGCGTACAGACCAGTGTCACCGGCCCAGTCGAAGCCACCCTGGATAGCGCCTTTTTCGTCGCTCTGCGAAATACCGCGGAACACATAGTCGGTGGCCAGGGTCACATTGGCACTCACTTCGGCCTGGGTGCCGGCGGCGCCCGCCAACAGGACTGAGGCCAGGGAAGCAGTAAGCAGTTTCTTGTTGAACATGTTTCATCTCTCCATGGTTGGATGTGATTGGCTGGCAGATACTGATGTCCTGTCACAGCGTCCTCACGGGTCTCTGTCGCACCAGAGGTTTTGCAGTGCTTGTGCCAACAAGTTATTTTCTTTTTATTTTCAGGAAGTTAATCATCAAAAAAGCGAAGAGCGCGCATTTTGAGCGCGGTTTTCGAGCGCTCCCGATGCACCATCAGTGTGCCGCGCACCGAAATAGTGCGAACAGATGATCGGTGCCAGAACGGTGCAGATCCTCTACACTGGAAGCGTCAATAAACCACCAGGAGTTCCTGACATGGCACTCAAGCCACCCCCGATCGATGACGTGTTGCAGCAATTCAACGCACTGTTGGGCAACACCGGTCTGCGGGACGAAGTCGGCAAGAGCACGCGGTCGCTGGCTCAGGCCGCCCTGGCCCGACTGGAGCTGGTCAACCGCGAGGAGTTTGATGCGCAGGTAGCCGTCCTCGCGCGCACTCGCGCCCGTGTCGCGGAACTGGAAGCCGAACTGGAGGCCCTGACGCGCCAGGTTGAGGCACAGACCGGGGACTGAACCGCCAGCCGCCTCCAGGGCGGGCGGCGCAGATCACGCTCAAGGATGAGCCATGCCGCTTTCGGTCATCTACAGTCGCGCCACGGTAGGCGTGGAAGCCCCCGCGGTACAGGTGGAAACCCACCTGTCGGGCGGGTTACCGGCGCTCAACATTGTCGGGCTGCCGGCCACAGCGGTACGCGAAAGCCGGGACAGAGTCCGCAGCGCACTGCTTAACGCGCACTTCCAGTTCCCCGACGGGCGCATTACCGTCAACCTCGCCCCGGCCGACCTCCCCAAGGAGGGAGGGCGTTTTGACCTGCCCATCGCCCTCGGCATCCTGGCCGCCTCCGGCCAGCTGCCCTCGCGGCACCTCGCCCGGCACGAATGCGTCGGCGAATTGTCCCTGGGCGGTGAGCTGCGCGCCGTCCCCGGCATCATCCCGGTCGCCCAGGCCTGCACCCGCGCGGGTCGTCGGCTACTGGCACCCGCCAGCACCGCGACGCTGGCGTCGGTGGTGCCCGGGAGCCAGGTCATCGCTGCCTGTGACCTGCTCACTGCCTGTGCCCACCTGAATGGTCGCGAGCCCTTGGCCCCGGTGGCTTCGACACCGCTGACAGATACCGGAGAAAGCGGCCCCGACCTGGCGGACGTGGTTGGCCAGGTGCAGGCCCGGCGGGCACTCGAAGTCGCTGCGAGCGGCGGACACCACCTGCTGTTCAGCGGCCCACCGGGTACCGGCAAGACACTCCTGGCAAGCCGGCTACCGGGCATATTGCCCCCCGCTAGTGCCGAGGACCTGCTGACCAACGCGGCCCTGCACAGCCTCAGCGACAGCACCAGCCTGGCGCCACTGCGCCGGCGCCCCTTCCGCCACCCGCATCACGGCGCCAGTGCCGCGGCCCTGGTCGGGGGCGGTGGACGCCCGATGCCGGGAGAAGTCAGCCTGGCCCATGGCGGTGTGCTGTTCCTCGACGAACTGCCCGAGTTTCATCGCAGCGTGCTGGACATGCTCCGCGAGCCCCTGGAATCCGGGCAGGTCACTATCAGCCGTGCACGGCAGCGCATCACCTACCCGGCACGCTTTCAGCTGGTGGCGGCCATGAATCCCTGCCCCTGCGGCTATGACGGCGACCCGGAGCGGGTCTGCCACTGTACCCCGGAGCAGATCCTGCGCTACCGACAGCGGCTCTCCGGCCCCCTGCTGGACCGTATGGATCTGCGTGTGACCGTGGGCCGGCTGGCACCGGGGGCCCTGCTGGAAGTCAGCGCCCGCGGTGAGAGCTCGGCGCAGGTCCGGGCCCGGGTCATCCGCTGCCGTAACGCGCAGCTGCGACGGCAGGGCTGCGAGAACGCGGCGCTGGTCGGAGACGCACTGCTGCAGGTCTGTGCCCTGGGGTCAGCCGAACGCAGTCACCTCGCCAAGGCGGCGGAACGGCTGCAGCTGTCGGGGCGGGGAGTACATCGCTGCCTGCGGGTGGCCCGAACCCTGGCGGACATGGCCGGCGCAAACTGTGTCGGGCGCGCCCATCTCAACGAGGCGCTGGCCTACCGCCGCAACTGAGGTCCATAGCGATTGCCGCGGTCGATGATGCGGGCCAGTCAGCCCTCTTCCAGCCGGAATTGCACTGCGGCCTGCTCGCCATCCTGCTGGCCGAGGGTCAGGGTACCGTTGCGCAACAGCGGCAACTCTCCCCGGTGCAGGTGAACCGGCGGCTGGCCATCCAGGGTCAGCCAGGTTCCGTTGGTGGACTGGTCCACCAGCACGAAGAAGCCGTGGCGGTACTCGATCCTGGCGTGGTGGCGAGAAACCCAGTCGCTGTCCACCACCAGGCTGCAGGCGGGGTCGCGCCCGAGCGTGAAGGGTGGGGAATGCTCGGGCAGCGCCACCGGGCCGGCCCGGCTATTGAGCAGCAGGCGGCGACGGGGCGCTGCCCGGGCTGCCGGCTGGCCGCGGGGCATGGCCGTCAGGTTGGCGGTATCCTGCTCCCAGGCGACACTGACAATATCCAGGGTCTCGTCGCGACCGGGAATATGCGCGGCGCCCAGTTCCCGGCAGCGTTTCTGCAGGGGAGCGGACAGGCTACCCGAGCTGCTGTGCGTCATGACGATCTGGCCGCGACCCGCCAGGTCAACCATCCGCGAGGCGGTGTTCACCGTGCTGCCAAACACGTCACTCTCCTCGGCAATCACTGCACCGTGATGCAAGCCGATGCGCAGGCCGAGATCGCAGTCGCACATCTGCCGGTCCTCGTTGGCCCAGCGCTGCATCTCGATGGCCGCACGGAGGGCCTGCTCAACCTCCGGAAAGGTGGCCAGGACCTCGTCGCCGATGGTCTTCACCACCTCGCCCTCGTGGCTGGCGACAATGTTGGCGCAACAGTGCAGGGTGTGCTGAATGGTCTTGCGGGCAGCCTCGTCGCCCCGGCCTTCAAAAAGGCGGGTACTGCCACTGACATCGGCAAACACGACGGTGCGGGATTCTCGGCTCATGCCGTGGATCTTAGGCCATCGGCAGGCCCAGCTCCAGCAGCGACTGCACCCGCGACACGGCTCATTCCAGCCCCAGCAGGGCGGTCGCCATGCTGAAATAAATCACCACACCGCTGACGTCGGCGATGGTGGTAATCAGCGGTGTACTGGCCGTCGCCGGGTCAAAGCGCAACCGGTGCAGCAGGAAGGGCAGCAACATGCCCACCACACTGCCCACCATCACCACGGCAATCATGGTCAGTGCCACCACCACCGCGATGCCGGGGCCCGCGCGCAGGAAACCCACCGAGAGCACGGCGAGGGCCATGGTCAAGCCCAGGCCGGCGGCGACCAGCACCTCCCGGGACAACAGCCGGCCCCAGTCGCGCGTGCGCACATCCCCGGTGGCCAGGGCGCGCACCATGAGTGTCGCCGACTGGGCCCCGGCGTTGCCGGCGCTGGCCACCAGCAGGGGCAGGAAGAACAACAGAGCGAGATTGTCGGCAATGGTCTGCTCGTAGTGGGCAATGCCCGCCCCGGTGAACAGGTTGGCAAAGACCAGGATGATCAGCCACTGGATGCGCGAGCGGTAGAGCGAGAAGGGGCTGGCCCGGCGAAAACTGCCGTCCAGCCCTTCCACCGTAGCCCCCTTGTGCATGTCCTCGGTGGCTTCCGCTTCCGCCACATCCATGGCGTCGTCGTAGGTGACGATGCCCACCAGGCGCTGCTCCGCGTCGACGATCGGCAGGGCGATCAGGTCGTAGCGGGCAATCAGACGGGCGACCTCTTCCTGCTCGGTTTCGACCTCCGCCTGCACCAGCCCACTGGCCATCAACTCGGAGACCCGCGTCCCCGGCAGGGCGGTGATCAGGTTGCGCAGGGACACTGCTCCCTGCAGGCGGTGCTCCGCATCCACCACGTAGACCTGGTAGATGGTCTCCGTCTCCGGCGCCGTCTGCCGCAACTGCTCGATCGCCTGCCCGGCACTCATTGCGCCACCGACCGTGGCGTACTCGGAGCTCATCAGGGCGCCTGCCGTGCCCTCGCGATAGCTGGCCAGACGCAGCAGGTCCTCGCGCTCCCGCCGTGCCAGCAATTGCGACAGCTGGTGCTGGCGCACCGAGTCCATCAGCAGGAAGAAGTCGGCCCGCTCGTCGGAGGACATCGCGGTCACCAGCTCCGCCAGGGCCGGCATGGGCAGGAGGGTGGAGAGCTCCGCCTGGACATCGGGCTCCAGGTAGCCGAAGACGATCCCGCGCCGTTCGGCGGGCAGGGCCCGGAAGACCCGCAGCCCGCGCCCCCCCTCGAGATTGAGCTCCACGAACTCGGCCAGGTCCGCGGCATTGAGCCCGGCGGCTCCCTCGCTCAGGGCCCGGTCGTCACCGCGCTCCAGGGCCTGCTGTAGCGTGGCGAAAGGCGCTGTGGGCTCACTGGACATCGGGGCTTCCGCTCGGCTGGATGAGGATCAGACAGCATTGTACCGGATCGCCGTGCCGACCAGGCTCCGCGAAGCGTGTCACCTTGCAGGAAACAGCGATGGGCGGGAAATCTGGCGCGGAAAGCCAGCGTCAGCGGGCGCCCGCCCCTGTTCAAGCGCCGGGGGCCAGGCCCATGAACTTGCTCTGCACGATGCGGAAACGACTGGTCACAAAAGCCAGGTCTGCCAGGCAGGCATTGCCCGCCGGGTTCAGACCCGTGACATGGAAGTCGGAATAGGCCGCGGCGAAGTTGATCGGCATGCCGTGCAGGTTGCAGGCCACCGAGGCGCCCGCCTGGTGGTAGGCCGCCACGGCCCGCTCCAGGAAGTCCGCCTCCGTGGAATAGACGTGGGAGGTAATCGCGCCACAGTCCCGGGCGTTGCCGGTGGCATCGCCGAGACAGGCCTCCGCGCTCTCATTGGCAATGATGAATGCGACCGGCCCGAAGACCTCCTGGCGATACCAGTCGCGATCGCTCTCCGTGGCGGCGATCACCAGGGGCGTCGCCGTGCGCGCGCGGGGGAAGCCCGGGTTTTCGTAGGGTGCCGAATCCCGCAAGATACGCGCCCCGGCCATATCGCGATAGCGATCAACGGTGGCCTGCACCGCCGGGTCGAAGAGGGTGCCACAGAGGGTGGCCGCGGCGCGGGGGTCTGCCAGCCAGTGGTCCACCGCCTCACAGATCGCGCTGGCGACTTGCTCGTGGCTCGCCCGGCCACTACCTACGCGGATACCGGCCGCGGGAACGTGGATGTTCTGCACACTGGTACACATCTGCGCCGAAGCCTGGCAGAGGGAATGGGCAATCGCCCGCGCGGTCGCCGTCAGATCATCGGTGGACTCCAGCACCACCGAATTGCAGCCAGCGGTTTCGGTGTAGACCTGCTTGCCGGGGCAGTTGCGCTCAAGCCAGTTGCCGAAGCGCGGACTGCCGGTAAAGTCGATAATCGCCGTATCCGGGTGCTGCACAAGTGGCAGAGTCGCGGGCTCGTCCCGGGTATCTGCCGCCAGCGTCACCAGATTGGGGTCGAAGCCGGCCTCGGCCAGCACCTCGCGACACACCCTGGCTACCAGGGCCACCGGCAGGGTTGCCGCCGGGTGCGACTTGAGAATGACCGGGTTGCCGGTCGCCAGGGAGGCGCACAGGGCCGGATAGGTATTCCACAGGGGGAAAGTGGCACAGCAGATCACCACACCGACGCCGCGGGGCACCAGCCGGTAGCGCTTGTCCAGACTGGCCACGCCGTCGCGTCCGAATTGGCGCTCCCAGTGCGCCGTGGCCGGCACATCCTGCATCGCCTTGTGGGCATAGGCCAGGGCTTCCAGGCCCCGGTCGAGGGCATTGGCGCCGCTGCCGGCAAAGGCCATCACATAGGACTGGCCGGATGTGTGCATGGTGGCGTGAGCGTTCTCGAACAGCTGCTCGCCGCAGCGCTGCAGAATCTCGAGGCAGACTCCCACCCGCGTCTCGGGACTGGCGGCCGCCCAGTCAGGGCGCGCCGCGTGAATGGCCGGAAACAGGCGATCGGGATCCACCCGGGGATAGCGCACGCCCAGTGGTTCGCCGGTGTAGGGCGAGACCTCTTCCCCGACGCGCGCCACCTCGCCGGGTTGCTCCAGGGGAAAATCACTCCCCAGCAGCGCCTCGAAACGGGCCTTGCCCGCCGCCGGTTTTTCCTCGCCGTGGAGCTTGGTACTCGGGCTTTCCGGCCAGCCACTCCAGGCGTAGCGTTTTGCACAGGCATCCAGGGCCTTGTCCAACAGAGGGCGGTGTTTTTCGAACAGCGTGCTCATGTCTGTTTACCGGCGAGTCTGAAAGCAGAGCCGGAACAGTGACACAAGCAAGTCTGTTTATGCAAGCCTGTGTTTTTTCGGCGGCCCGATAGTGAAATCGACGTGGTGAGCGCGCAACTCCTCGCCGCAGTGATCGCAGACCACCTCGCCGTGCAGGTTCTCGCCGCAGAGCGTGTGAGTCAGGCACATGGGGCGCCCCGCCCCTGTCGGGTCACACCACTTGTCGCCCCACTGCAGCAGGGTCAGGAAGTAGGGAAACAGGTCCCAGCCCTTGTCGGTCAGGGAGTAGGCGTAGCGCACCGGACGCTGCTGATAGGCCTGGGTGGCAAAAATGCCGTGCTCGACCAGAAAGCGCATGCGATCGGCCAGGATATTGGTGGCCACCGGCAATTCGCGGTGAAACTCGTCAAAGCGATGCAGGCCGTGAAAGGCCAGGGCAATCACATTGGCGGTCCAGCGGTCACCCACCAGGTTGATCAGGTTGCGATAGACACTGTGCTCGCTGGGTACGTCGCTGGCGGGCAGGGAGGAGCGCCGTCGCACCTTCTTGTCGCGGGTATCCCGGGTCGCCCCCGGGCCGGGGTGGTACTCGACATCGCGGCCATCGACATCCCGCCGACAGCTGCTGCAGCGCAGGCGCGGGCTGACCGGGTGGCCACAGCTGCGATGGAACAGGTGAACCCGCCCCGCCGCCGGCGGCGGATGGTGCTTCTCTTCCCACTGCACCGCCATCAGTGCGAGGTGGTAGAGATCGATCGATTTGCGCGTGAGATGGTAGACCTGCCGGCCGGGGTTCTCCTCATCCGCGCGCTTGCGCAGACAGCCCACCGACTGCAGCCATTTCAGGCGATTGGACAACACGCCACGGGACACCCCCATGGCCTCGAGCATGCCGCTGAAGGAATTGATGCCCCAGAACACCTCCTGGATGATGAGGATGCACCACTTGTCGCCAATCTGGTCGAGGGCCCGGGTAATCGAGCTGGCCCGGGTGGTGAGGGGCTCCAGCAGCACGCCCCCCTGCTTGCGCGGAGACTGGCGCTGGCCGCGGCTTTTGCTGCGCGGCCTGCCCGTGGTGGGGCTGTCTGTTTTCGGTGGGTTCATCGCCGGGCATGATAGGCGAAAGCCGGTGGCGACTCCACCGGCCCGCCCTCAGGCCTGCCGGGCTCAGAAGCTCTTGGTGAGCGTGACACCCGCGGTGCGCGGTGGCATGTAGTATTCCGAGGTGACCCCGGTGGGGTCCACAATGCGGTTGGTCACCTGCAGCTCATCGTTGAGGTTCTTGCCCCACACGTCCACCGCCAGCGAGCCGTCGGCACTGGTCCAGCTCACGCTGGCATCGATCAACTCGACACTGCCCTGGCGCTCCACCGGACGGTTCTGCGGGCCGGTGTAATACTCGTCCTTCCAGCTGTAGCTGAGGCCGAAGTCCAGCGCCGATCCACCGTCGAGGGGCACCCGGTAGTTGGCGGTCGCGGTCAGCGCGCCGTCCGGGGCGAAAGGCAGGTCGCGATCCGACAGATCCAGCCCGTTGGCGTTGATGAACTCCTCGAAGGTGGCGTCGCTCCAGTTGTAGCTGGCGCTCAGGGTGAAGTTCTCAACGGGAACCACATCGATGGAAGCCTCCACGCCGCGGGACTCCGCCTGGGCATTCAGCAGCACCAGCAGGAAGCGGCTGTTGAGCTCGAACACCTGCAGGTCGTCATAGCTCATGTCGTAGTAGGACAGGTTGAACTGCAGGCGACGGTTCCACCAGGAGGACTTCATGCCCAGTTCGATGTTCTCGACGATCTCCGGGTCCACCGGCTCCCCCGCCACCCCGGGCAGGTTGGTCTGGGACTGGAAGGCGCCACTCTTGAAGCCCTCGGCGTAGGTGGCATAGAACATCAGGTCATCCGAGGGACGCCAGGCCAGGGACAGCTTGTGGGTAATCTCCGACCAGGAATCCTCCGCCGACACCGGCGCCGGGAAGGACGGCAGGATCAAGGGTACACCGGAGGGCGCGGTGCCCAGCAGGTCGATAGCGTTCTGGGTGATTTCCTTTTCATCCTCCGCCCAGCGCACGCCATAGGTCAGGGTGAGCTGCTCCGTCAGGTTCCAGTCCACCTGGCCGTAAAGGGCATAACTGGTGGTGGTGTTGTCCTGGGTAAACAGCACGTCACCCACGGCGGCAAGCCCCAGCCCCTGCAGCGGAGTGCTGTACTGGGTGTAGAACTCCTCGGCGCGCTCGACGTCCTCCTCCATGAAGAAGGCACCCGCCAGCCAGTTGAAACGGTCGCTGTCACCCGCCAGACGGAACTCCTGGGAGAACTGCGAGGCGTCCTCCTCGGCGCCATTGACCACGTTCCCCGGCGCGGTAAAGAAGCCCGGCGGCAAGGGCACCCCCGCCGGCGAAGGCGCGTCCAGGTCATTCAGGGGGATACCGGTCAGGTCGTCCACCCAGTCGTACTCGCTGGCGCGCCAGGCGGTAATCGAGGTGAGGGTCGACCACTCGAGGTCGACTTCGAGACGCGCCATCAGGCCCTCGACGGTACGTTCCTGGGAGGTG
This sequence comes from Haliea atlantica, assembly GCF_054779855.1. Taxonomy (NCBI): domain Bacteria; kingdom Pseudomonadati; phylum Pseudomonadota; class Gammaproteobacteria; order Cellvibrionales; family Halieaceae; genus Haliea; species Haliea atlantica. Next base: position 168,478 of record NZ_BAAGXL010000017.1, read on the forward strand.
TCGAACTGGGAGGCGCAATTGCGATCATCCGCCATGTAGCGCTCTGACATGCCAATGCGCCAGAAAGGCGCCAGACCGGCAATCGCGGAATCGACGTTCTGGATATGCCGGCAGGGTCCGTTGGTCTCGTCCTTGGCGTAGTCGGCGGACAGCAGCAGAGCGACATCCTCGGTGATCTCGAACATCAGCTGGCCGCGGGCACTGACCGCGCGGGCGTCGTCCATTTTTTCCCCGGCATTGCCGGCGCCGATGCTGCCGCCAATCAGGGGGCTGTTGGAGAAATTCCCGGCGGTATTGATCTCCCCGGGGCTTATCACGTTGCGTCCGTAACCATCGCGGTCGCGAAAGGAGTACACCAGCTTGCCGGCGATGCGCTCGCTCAGGCCGCCGGTGGCCAGTGCCTGGAAATGCCGCAGTTCATCGGTACCGGCCGAGACCCGCAGGCGCACCTCGGATTCCTGCGAGGGACGCGAAGTCACGATGTTGATGGCGCCGCCGTTGGTGTTCTTGCCGTACAGGGTGCCCTGGGGGCCGCGCAGAATTTCCACCCGCTCGAGGTCGAAGAGGTCGAAGCCAACCCCGCCCGTCCGGCCGATGTACACCTCATCCAGAAAGACGCCGACCGCCGGATCACTGCCCGCGGAGTCGGAGCTGTTGCCGATCCCGCGGATATAGATACGCGGCTCGCCGATACTGAACTGGTTGTAGGTCAGGCCCGGTGTGCGGAAGGCGATATCGTTCAGGCCGCTGATCTTGCCCACCTCGATATCGCTGCCCGCCAGTGCAGCCACCGACAGTGGCACATCCTGGATGCTCTGGGCGCGGCGCTCGGCCGTCACCACGACCTCCTCAAGCTGTGGCTGTGCCAGGGCCAACGCGGGCAGCGCCAGCGGCATCACGGAAAGCGCACGCAGCGCACTGCGAAGGGTCTGCTGATTCATGGAAACCTCACGGGTTATTATCAATTATTGTGACTTGCATTAACGAACTTAGTGTATCGCAGAGCCGGGGAAACACAAGCGGGACCTTACCGGCCTCGGCGCTCCCCGGGATGCCCCTCAGCGGGGGTAGAGATCCTCCCCTCGGGCCCAGGTGGCGTGAAAACCAAAGGGTACCCGGTGAGGCATGCGCACTCGCGCCACCGGGCCCTGTTCAATATCCGCCGCCGCAAAGACCAGGCAGTGGGACTGCCAGGTGTTGCTGTCGGTCACCAGGGTGATGACATAGCCATCGTCTTCCCCGCTGTCCGCGCCGGCGCCGCGGCGCGGGGCGAATACCGCCTCACTGCCAAAGACGCCGCGGCCGTAATCCCACTGCCAGCGTCTGCCGGTCTCGTTGTCGTACTTGACCAGACCGGTGAAACGCAGCGTGTGGCCGCCCTCGTGAAACAGCGGAATGCGCTGGTGATAGGCATAGCGGCTCTTGCGCCCGAGGTAAAGGGGATTGCTCTTGTTGAACTCGGTGTTCAGGTCGTCGATGGGGCCTTCACGTACCTCCCCCGTGCGCAGGTTGAAGCGCCAGCGGTAGTTGTTGGCCTCCAGGCGCATGTAGGCCAGCATCGAGGCCAGGTCGCCCTCGCCCGGCTGGGCCGCGGGCATCGGGTTGGTGGAGCGGCAGCCATCCATGACCACCCAGTCACCCTCCTCCCAACAGTTGCTGGTATGCAGGATGTAGCAGGGTTCGCACTCGAACCAGCGCACCTCGTCGCCGCGCCCGTAGCGCGGAATCAGGCCAAAGCGTGTGGGCATGTCGGTGTGGAAGGTCAGCACCCGGTAGCCGTGGCGACGCAGCACGTTCATGTCGTGGAAGAAGGGCAGGTCGTGCAGAATCGTATAGTGGGTGGTCACGCCGATGTCGTGGGGCAGTCGCGGCCCCGGCAGGTCAATCGCCACCTCGTGCTTGAGCCGGCCATCGGGGCCGGCCACACCATAAGTCATATAGGGCGGCTCATTCCCGTAGTCAAAGAACAGCAGCTCACCGGTCGCCAGGTCAACCTTGGAGTGTGCCGACAGCCGTCGGTGATCGCGCCCTGCCAGGTCGTAATAGCCGCGGGTCTCCAGGGTCTGGGCATCCAGCCGATAGGGGTGACCGGCGTTGTACCAGAGGCTCATCAGGTCGCCGTTATAGAGGAAGATGTCGGTGTTCGAAGTGTCCTTGATACCAAAGGGCGAGAGTTCGTAGTCGAAGGGCCCCATCACCCCGGGTGAAATCGACTTCCCGTCCGCCCGCTCCTCCTGCAGGGCCAGGGTGTTCACATAGCGATTGCGGTAGGCAGCCTGCCCGTCGCGGAAGTAGACACCGTGCACCATGCCGTCGCCATCAAAGGGGTGATAGCGGTTCTTGGGCTTGAAGTAGGGGTTCGGGCCATTGCGGAAATAGGCACCCTCCAGATCCGCCGGCAGCTCTCCCTCGAACTCCAGACCCGACACTTCCAGCTCGTCAGCCGTGGGCGCGTAGACGCCGTGCAGGTAGGGGTTGTCCAGGGTATAGATCCAGTTGTGGGTATCCGGGAACTCGGCGACACCGCCGATACAGCGCTCCACGCTTGGATATTCACTGATCTTGCTGAGACTTTGCATGCTGCACTCCCGCTTTGTCGGGTGCGGAAACGGGCTTTCCGCACTGGGGCTTTGCCCGGATTATAGACCTCAAGTTCTTTTATGCAAGTATTCGTATTGCGGCCCGCGCAACAAAACCCTACACTCCAGGTCTATTTATAAAACCAACAAGAGCGAGCGTATCCCGTGGCCATTAGCGACAACAGGGCGAACGGAAAGACACAGGATCTGGCGGGGAGGACCGCCATCATTTCCGGCGCCGGCAAGGGCCTGGGCCGGGCCTACGCACTCGAGCTGGCGGCCCGCGGCGCGCGGATAGTGGTGAACAACCGCAGCCACCCCACCGACACGGTTCGCAGCGCCGACGGCGTGGTCGACGAGATTCAGGCCCGGGGCGGACAGGCGGTAGCGGACGATACCCCGGTGGAGGACGCCACCTGCGGCCAGCGCCTGCTGGAGCGCGCCCTGGACAGTTTCGGCCGGCTCGACATAGTGATTGCCAACGCTGGCGTGTCCGAGGCAGCTGCTTTCCACAAGCAGGAGATCGGCGACTTTCGCCGCGTCGTGGATATCAACCTGATGGGCACCGTCCACCTGTTACACGCGACCTTCAGCCATCTTTACCAACAGCGCCGGGGTGCTATTGTCGTCAGCAGCTCGGCGGCAGGCCTTTACGGCGAGCACGGCCTGCCCGCCTACTCTGCCTCCAAGGCCGCAGTAATAGGACTGTGCCAGGCGCTGGCCCTGGAGGGCGCGGCGCATGGCGTGCGTGTGAACACCATTGCCCCCTTTGCCACCACTGCCATGACAGAAGCCAGCCTGTCCGAAGCGCTGCGGAACAAGCTCTCCCCCGCGGCGGTTGCACCTGTGGTGGCCTGGCTGAGCGGGGACCACTGCCCACTGAATGGCGAGGTGCTGGTCGCCGGAGGCGGCCGGCTGGCTCGCGCTCGCACCCTGATGACCGGGACCTGCGAAGACAAGGAACTCGCGGATGGCTGGAAAGCCCTGGGGCAGCCCACCCGCGACCACCCCTCCGCCGTCGCCATGTTCCAGCAATTCATAGGGGGCCTGTAAGCATGTCATCACTGTCCGTCACACTCTCCGAAGTCCTGCCCCTGTTCGCCCTCAACCTGGGCGTCGCGTTCAGCGCGGCAGTCGCCCTCTGGCTCTGCAGTATCCCCCTGCGCGATGTCAGCATCATCGACCGTTTTTTCGCCCTGGTCATGCTGGCCATCACGGTCGCCAGCGCATTCTGGTCACACGCTATCGGCCCCCTGCAATGGCTCCTGCTGGGCATGGTTCTGCTCTGGGCCCTGCGCATCACCGGCTATCTCACCGCCCGCAACTGGGGCCAGGGCGAGGACCCCCGATACAGCAAGCTGCGCAACTGGGTCGACAACGACCGCGCCTTTGTCTGGCTCAGCCTGCGCCAGGTCTTCCTGCTGCAGGCAGCCGTGCTGTGGCTGGCCACCCTCCCGGTGCAGGTGGCCATGCAGGCGGTCGAGGTGACGCCAGGCTGGCTGACCCTGGCGGGCGCCGGCCTGTGGTTTCTCGGGCTGGTGTTCGAATCCGTCGCGGACGAGCAGTTGCGCCGCTTTCGCGCCGATACCGACAAGCGAGGCACTGTGCTGGACAGCGGTCTCTGGCGCTATTCGCGCCACCCCAACTACTTTGGCGAACTGTGTGTCTGGTGGGGCATCTGGCTGGTCGCCTGCGAGGCCCCGCTGGGGGTGTTTACCCTCATCGGACCGCTGGCTTACAGCTACCTGGTGATCAATGTCACCGGCCAGCGCACCCTGGACAAGAAGCTGGCGCGGGAAAAACCCGGCTATGCGGACTACATGGCGCGCACCAGCGGACTGTTCCCACTGCCACCCAAACGGCTCGGTGGAAGCAAGAGCCAGACGCGCCCCTGACGGCACTTGTGAGCCCGACGGTAAAGTCGTAGGCTTTAGGTCTTTTAATAAAAGTAACTATGGAAACCCGCATGCCCCGCACCCTGAAACAACTCCGCATTCCCGTCATCCAGGCCCCCATGTTCCTGCAGTCCGGCCCGGAGATGGTCATCGCCAGCTGCCGCGCCGGCATTGCCGGCTGCTTCCCTTCGGTGAATGCCCGCAGCACCGAACAACTGGAACAGTGGCTGCAACAGATCACCCAGGCGCTGGGTGACGAACACGACGGTCCCTGGGCCATCAACCTGATGATGCACCGCTCCAATACCCGCCGCTTCGCCGATCTCGACCTGGCGGTGAAGTACCGTGCACCGCTGGTGATCTCGGCTCTCGGGAGCCCGCGGGAAGCCATCGAGGCGGTGCACAGCTACGGCGGCAAGGTATTTGCCGATGTCATCGACACGCGCTTCGCCGCCAAGGCGGTCGAGGCCGGGGTTGATGGCCTGGTGCTGGTCGCCGCCGGGGCCGGGGGTCACACCGGCCAGCAGTCCGGCTTCGCCTTCGTGGAAGAGGTGCGCCAGTTCTGGGATGGCGACATCGTGCTCGGTGGCGGTATCACCAGCGGCCGCGGAGTCAGGGCGGCACAAGTGCTGGGCGCCAACTACGCTTACATGGGCACCCGCTTCATCGCCACCGAGGAGAGCATGGCGGTGCCCGAATACAAGCAGATGGTGGTGGACGCCCGCGGGGCCGATATCGTCTGCTCGGATGCCCTCACCGGAGTCAAGGCCAACTGGCTGCGAGCCAGCCTGGTCGCCGCGGGCTACAACCCCGACCAAATGCCGGACGCAAAGGGCATCGATATCGCCGCGGCCACCAGCGACGCCAAGCGCTGGCGCGATGTCTGGTCGGCAGGCCAGGGGGTGGGTGCCATCCGCGAGGTGCTGCCGATCGCGGCGCTGGTGGATCGCCTGGAAGCCGAATATCGCAGCGCCTGCGAGGTCTGAGCCATGCAAACCAGTTCCCCCGCGCGCATTCAGGCGCTGACACAGGCCGGTTACTGGGGTCGCGAGACCCTGCACGGCATCCTCCAGTCACAACTGGCGGCACACGGCGAAGCGACCGCGCTGGTAGACCAGCCGAACAAGCCGGACCTCACCGACCTGCCCTGCCGCCGGCTGAGCTTCAGCGAGCTGGACGCTCTCAGCGACGCCCTGGCGGCAGAGCTGCTGGAGCTCGGCCTGCGCCACGGCGAACGCCTGCTGGTGCAACTGCCCAATATCAGCGAGCTGGTGCTCGCCTACTACGCTGCCAGCAAGCTCGGCGTGGTGATTTCCCCAATTCCCATCCAGTATGCCAGCCACGAGATCGCCCGCTTCGCCGAGGTACTGAAACCGGCGGCCATGCTCACCCTGGCACGTTTTCGCGAACAGGCCCTGGCGACGCGCGCGCGCGAGGCCCTGCCTTCGACGCCGGTGTGGACCCTGGGCGAGGAGCTCCACTGTGAAACCCCGAAGGACCCGGCGCCGCGCGCGGCACTCGAGAGCCACCGCCGCCAGCACCCCGGGGATGCCAACGACATCCTTACCATCGTCTGGACCTCGGGCACCACCGGCACCCCCAAGGGCGTGCCACGCTCCCACAACATGTGGCGCGACATGGCCCGCAACACCATGGCCGCCGGCGACTATCAGCCGGGGGAAACCCTGCTGGTACCCTTCCCCCTGGTGAACATGGCCGCCCTCGGTGGCTTCCTGTTTCCCTCGGTACTGAATGCCTGCAAGCTGGTACTGCATCACCCGGTGGACCCGCCGCTGTTCCTGCGGCAGATCCAGGAGGAACAGGTCAATTTCACCATCGCGCCGCCGGCACTGCTCAACCGCCTGGCCCAGCAGCCGGCCCTCTGGGAGCAATGCGACTTCGGCAGCATCCGCGCCTTCGGCTCGGGCTCGGTGCCCCTGTCGCCGAGCATGATCGCGGTGATCGAGGGCCAGTACGGCAAGCCGATCATCAATTTCTACGGCTCCAACGAGGGTATCAGCCTGTTCTCCACCCCCGAGGTGGCGCCCTCCCCCGAGTACCGGGCCAGCATGTTCCCCCGTTTCGGGGTACCCGACATGCCCTGGCAAGGGCACGCCCACGAATCCATTACCACCCGGGTCATCGACCCGGAAAGCGGCGAGGAGATTACCCGGCCGGGGGAGCCCGGCGAGCTGTGTATCGGCGGCCCGGCGGTGTTCGACGGCTACCTGGACCACGACGGTGAAGGGATATTCACCCCGGACGGCCTGTTCCGCACCGGCGATCTGGTGGAGATCTGCGGGGAACCGCCCAACTACTACCGCATCGTCGGGCGCTGCAAGGACATCATCAACCGCGGCGGCATGAAGATCTCCCCCGCCGAGCTGGATACCCTGCTGGAGGGCTTCCCGGGACTGGCAGAGGCGGCTGTCTGTGCCTACCCCGACGCCGACCTGGGGGAAAAGATCTGTGCCTGCGTGGTGCCGGCGGAGAACAACCAGGCACCCGAGCTCGAAGCCCTGTGCACCTGGCTGCAGGAAAAAGGCATTGCGGTGTTCAAGCTCCCGGAGCGCCTTGAAGTCTTCGAGGCCCTGCCCCGAAACCCCATCGGCAAGGTGCTGCGCCACGAGCTGCAGCAGGCCGTAAGCCAACGAGGAGGCCAGCCATGAGCCCTGTCTACCTACTCGGCGGCGCGCAGACCGACTTCGCCCGCAACTGGGCCCGGGAGGGCCTGGATATCTACGACATGTTTGCCGAAGTCCTGCGCGCCGGCGTCGCCGAGGCCGGCATCGAGCCCGTACAGATCGGCTGCGGACACGTGGGCAATTTCGTCGGCGAGCTGTTCACCCGCCAGGGGCTGCTCAACGGTTTCTTCGGCGAGGTCTATCCTGAGCTCAACAGCCTGCCCACCGCCCGTCACGAAGCAGCCTGCGCCTCGGGCTCCATCGCCCTGCTCAGCGCCATGCGCGACATCGAGGCAGGACACTACGACACGGCCTGCGTCGTGGGCCTGGAGTACATGCGCAACGTGGATGGCCGCACCGGCGCGGAATACCTGGGGGCTGCGGCCTGGCAGGGCCGCGAAGCCACCGACTGCGACTTCCCCTGGCCCTATCTCTTCGACCGCATCACTGCCGAGTACGAGCAGCGCCACGGTATTCGCCACGAGCACCTGGCCCGGATCGCCGAGATCAACTTCGGCAATGCCAAAGACAACCCCAATGCCCAGACCCGCGGCTGGCAGTTCCCCGCCGGCTGCTTCAGCGAGGACGACAGCCTCAACCCGGTGGTGGAAGGCCGGGTGCGCAAGCTGGACTGCGGGCAGATCACCGACGGCGCCGCCTGCCTGATCCTGGCCAGCGAGAGCTTCGCGCGGCAGTGGGCGAACGATCGCGGCCTGCAACTGGCAGACATCCCGCGGATCAAGGGCTGGGGACACCGTTCGGCGCCGATCCTGCTGGAACACAAACTGCGCGCCAGCGCCGGCCAGCCGCTGCTGTTTCCCCACGTGCAGGCAATGTTCCAGGACGCACTGCGGCGTGCCGGGATGCGCGGGGTCAACGACCTGGACGGCCTGGAAACCCACGACTGCTTCTCGGTGACCGAGTACATGGCCATCGACCACAGCGGCCTGACCGCGCCCGGGGAGAGCTGGAAGGCGATCGAGGACGGGCGCATTGCCCGCGACGGCGACTTCCCGATCAATCCCAGCGGCGGCCTGATCGGCCTCGGCCACCCGGTCGGCGCCACCGGTGTGCGCATGGCCCTCGATTGCGCCCGCCAGGTCAGCGGTCGCGCCGGTACCTGCCAGCTGCCACGGGCGCGCAACTTGGCCACCTTTAACCTGGGTGGCAGTGCGACCACCTGTGTCAGCCTGATTATCGGAGTCGATGCATGAGCGATGCCCTGATTTACGACGCCCTGCGCAGCCCGCGGGGCCGCGCCAAGGAAGGCGCCAGCCTAAACTCACTCACCCCCCAGGCACTGCTGAAGCAGCTCTATGCCGCCCTGGTGGAGCGCACCGGGCTGGAGCCCGCGACGGTGGATGACGTGATTCTCGGCTGTGTGACCCAGCAGGGGGAACAGGCCGGAAACATCGCCAAGAGCTCCACTCTCTACGCCGGCTGGCCCGGCTCGGTGCCCGGCCTGACCGTCAACCGCTATTGCTCCTCGGGCATTGATGCCATGGCCCTGGCGGCCCTGAAGATTGCCGGCGGCCAGGCAGAAGTCACGGTCGCCGGTGGCGTGGAGATGATGTCGCGGGTGCCCATGCTCTCGGACCAGGCGCGGGTCTTCACCGACCCGGAATTCGCCGCCCGCTGCCGCATGCTGATGATGGGCAACGGCGCCGACCTGATTGCCACCCTACACGGGATCAGCCGCGAGGAAGCCGATGCCGTGGCCCTGGCCAGCCAACAGCGCGCCGCAGCCGCGCGGGACAATGGCTGGTTCCGCTCCATCGTCCCGATCACCCTGGAGGACGGCACCCGGGTCAGCGAGGATGAGTGCATCCGCCCGGACACCACCGCCGAGCAACTCGCGAGCATGCCCGCGGTGTTCGCCAAGGCCGCTGCCGCCGGTATCGACGCCTTCCAGCTCGCCGGCTACCCGGAGCTGAAACAGGTCGAGCATATCCACACCGCCGGCAACTCGCCCGCCATGGCCGATGGCGCCGCGCTGGTGCTGATCGGGAGCGAAGCCTGGGGGCAAAGCCAGGGCCTGCAGCCCCGCGCACGGATCAAAGCCTCGGCCACGGTGAATGCCGATCCTCTGCAGGTGCTGAGCGGCTGCGTGGAGGCCACCCGCAAGCTGCTCGACGAGCAGGGGCTCACAGTGGCCGATGTCGACCTGTTTGAAGTTCACGAGGCCTTCGCCGCGGTCAGCGTGGTGTGCATGAAGGATCTCGGCATTCCGGACGAGAAGCTCAACGTCAACGGCGGGGTAATCGCCCTCGGCCACCCCATGGGCGCCACCGGCGCCATCATGGCGGGCACGCTGCTGGACGAGCTGGAACGGCGCGATCTGCGCCTGGGGGTGGTGTCCGCTGCCGGCGCGGCGGGGACGGGCAGCGCGCTGTTGATCGAGCGGATCGTGGGCTGATCGGCTGTGCGGTCTGGTGAGCGCTGGGTTGGTGTGGGTGGCTTCGCGGTCTGGCGACCGCTGCGTTGGTGTGGGTGGTTGATCCTCCTCTGCTCCGTTGCGGGCG
>NZ_BAAGXL010000018.1:0-42842 GCF_054779855.1 Haliea atlantica
TCAACTTCGATGCTGAGCTGTCGATTCATTGATTTCTACAGTTTTTCAACGGCCTGCTAGAAGAACTTGCGCACGGTCACACCAAAGGTGCGCGGCTGGATCACCCGGTAAGCCAGGCGCGCCCGCCCCCCGCGCTCGCGGTCAAAGGACAGCAGCGCGTTCTCGTCGGTCAGGTTGTCGACATAGGCGACCGCCTCCCAGGTTTCCCAGTTCAAGCCTGCACTCAGGCGCACCTGCTCATAGGAAGGCAATTTCAGGTCAACGGATGTCACCTCGTTGCCGGTCGCGCCCCCAAAGGGGAGGCCGGAGACGAAATTACCGGCACCGGGCACCTGGTCGCTGGGCTGGGTGTAACGGTCGCCGACATGCTGCGCCAGCAGCGAGAAGACCATCTCCTGCGCGCCGAACAGCTCGGTAGTCACCGTCCAGGTCGCTGACGCAGACACCTGGAACTCCGGCACCGAAGGCAGGCGATTGCCATCGGCAACCCCACCGAGCACGTTGCCCTCGCTATCCGTCACCGTGGAGTCAAACTCCGCCTCGAGGTAGCTGCCCGCCAGGGTCAGCATCAGGCTGTCCACCGGGTAAGCGCTGAGTTCCCATTCCAGACCCAGGGTATGGGCCTCGGGCACGTTGAAGCTGATCCGCGAGGAGCAGGAACCGGCGTCCAGGGTCACCTGCAGGTCCTCGATATCGGTGTAGAACACCGCCGCGTTGAAACGCAGCCAGTCGTTCTGCGCCTTGAAGCCCAGCTCGTAGTTCCACAGGGTTTCATCATCGTAGGACTGGAAACCGCCGAACACCTGGAGGTCGCCCTCGTTGCAGAGCGGGCGGTTGAGAGGGTCATTCACCCCGCCAAGGCGAAAGCCCTGGGAGGCCTGGGCGTTGACCGTGACGGTATCGCTGACATCGTAACTGGCCATCAGGCGCGGGTTGAAGCCGTCGGACTCGGTGGCGTCGGTCTGGCTGTCACCGCTGGCGAACAGGCCGCCGGACGTGAAAGTCCGCTCCTCCTCGAAGTCGTAGAAGCGCCCACCCAGGGTCACTGTCAGCCGCTCGGTCAAATCGTAGCTGGCCTCGCCGAACACCGCCATTTGCTCGATATCGTAGGGCAGGTCGGAGTTGTAGGGGGAGTCGGGGCCATAGCCATTGGCGACCGCCGCGGCGGTCCCCGCGCCGAGCACGAAGTCGGTCCAGGCGTCATAGCCCGGGGTCGGCAGGCGCTGCTCGTACTTGCGCTTGACGTCGGAATAGAACACGCCGGTGACCCACTGCAGCGGGCCCTCCCCCGCCGAGGCCAGGCGAATCTCGTGGGTGACCTGTTGCAGATCCGTACTGTCGCGCAGGTTGGAAGGCAGGCTCACGGCGATGTCGGGAAAGCCGAGATCCACCGATACCGAGCCGCTAAGGGCACTGGCATCGCGGCTGGCCAGGATATCGCGGTCGACATAGCTGCCGGCGTAGGTCACGTCCACAGTGTCCCCGGCCCACTGCACCAGCAGGTCGCTGATGATGGTGCGGTCCTCGAAGCCTTCATCCAGTAGCAGGTACTGCTCATTCTCACCCAACTGGATCGGCGGACGGGTCGTGGTGTAGGGATTGGCAAACAGGTTGTAGACCTCCTGGCGGTTGTAGCCGTCGGTCTCGATCTCCTGGAACACCACCCGCGGTGTGATGGTCAGGCGGTCGCTGGGGCGCAGGGCGAGAGCAACGCGGCCCCCGCGGCGGCTGCCGCTGTTGACGTCCTCCCGCGTGCTGCCATATTCGCGCAGGGCATCCACCCAGCCGGGATACTCGGTATCGTAGGCGACCACCCGCAGGGCGGCGTTATCCCCCATGGGCAGGTTCACCGCGCCCTTGAGATGTCCGCGGGTTTCCCCGTCCTTCACGGTATTCAGGTTGCCCTCCACCGAACCTTCGAAGACACCGAATTCCGGCTGATTGGTGATGAAGCGGACGGTACCGCCGACCGAACCGGAACCGAACAGCGTGCCCTGGGGACCGCGCAGGGTTTCCACCCGGTTCAGATCGTACAGATCAAGGTCAGGCGTAAACAGCGACAGTGAGATCACCGTCTCGTCCAGGTAGACACCCACCTGCTCCTTGACCCCCGGCTGGTCGCGCACGATCTGCCCCGCGGAAACACCGCGGATGGCGACCTGGCTCTGGCCGGGACCGAGGTTCTGGATGGCCAGGCCGGCGACATTGCGCGACAGGTCTTCCAGGGTGGTGGCGCCGGTGCGACGGATATCGGCGGCAGACTGGGCATTGATGGAAAAAGGCAGGTCTTGCACCGAGGCTTCGCGCTTGGTCGCGGTGACCACGACCTCTTCGAGCATCTGGGACTGGGCAAGGGGCGAAAGAGCAATCACGGCGGTGGCGAGCACCGACTTGCGGAACGCTGACATGGCGACTTCCTTTTTGCTTGTTGGTATGGGAATCACCTTCCGAGTCTAGCGCCTGGCTAGCGAAGTAAAAGTTCCCGCACTGTTATTTTTTCATAGTATTCGACTCGCGGGAGCGGGCGATCACCGCGGGCAGGCTGAGGTCGGTCTCGCCATCCAGGGCCAGTTCATCGGCCAGGATCTGCAGGGCGTGACCCAGTCGTGGCTGCACATGTTCCGGGCGCAGGGTTTCCCCGCACTCGGAGCAGGACAGCTGGGGGTGGGTGCGCTTGCCACAGCGGCGGTGCACATACTCCAGCGGCGCTCCGCGCTCGTCGGCCATCCACTCGTCGCCCCAGCGGGACAGGCTCATCAGCACCGGGTAGAGGGCCAGCCCCTTGCGGGTGAGCCGGTACTCGTGACGCAGGGGGCGCTCGCTGTAGGGCACACGCACCAGCACACCCTGCTCCACCAGCTTGCCCAGGCGCTCGGAAAGCCGGTGCCGAGTGATCCCCAGGTTGTGCTGGAACTGCTCGAAACGGCGCGTGCCCAGGAAGGCGTCCCGCAGTATCAGCAGGGTCCAGCGCTCGCCGACCACTGACAGAGCCCGGGCCACCGAGCAGAATTGCTTGTCTATGTCTGACCAGCGCATGCGCCCCTTCCTGCACCATTCCCGGCGAACAGTATCGCCGAGAATGGTCGCGCGGCCAAACTGGCCTCAGCCGAACTGGTGCATGGTGTTGGCCCCGCCACCGGCCTTGAGCGCGCCCTCGCCGGAGAAGTACTCCTTGTGGTCGTCGCCCAAGTTGGAGCCGGCCATGTCCTGGTGCTTCACGCAGGCAATGCCCTGGCGAATCTCCTCCCGCTGAACACCGCGAACGTAGGCCAGCATGCCCTCCTCGCCGAAGTAGCCCCGCGCCAGGTTGTCGGTCGACAGCGCAGCCGTGTGATAGGTCGGCAGGGTAATCAGGTGATGGAAGATCCCCGCCTCCCGGGAAGCATCCGCCTGGAAGGACTGGATACGGCGGTCAGCCTCTGCTGCCAGTTCAGTACTGTCGTAGTCGACGCTCATCAGGCGGTCGCGGTCATAGGCAGCCAGATCGCGACCCTCCGCCTGCCAGGCATCGAAAACCTGCTGACGGAAGTTGAGGGTCCAGTTGAAGGACGGCGAATTGTTGTAGACCAGCTTGGCGTCGGGAACCACCTTGCGGATCTCACGCACCATGTCACCGATCTGGCCCACGTGGGGCTTCTCGGTCTCGATCCACAACAGATCGGCCCCGTGCTGCAGGCTGGTGATGCAATCGAGGATGACCCGGGCTTCACCGGTGCCGTCCTTGAAACGGTAGAGCCCGTTGGGCAGACGCACCGGTCTAACCAGACCGCCATCCTGCTTGATCACCACATCGCCTTCGCGGACATCCTCGGCGCGGGCAACGGCTTCGGTCTGCAGGAAGGCGTTGTACTTGTGGGCCAGGTCACCGGGGTCCCGGGAGACCGGGATCTTCTGGGTCAGACCGGCACCCAGGGAGTCGGTGCGCGCGACGATGATGCCGTCGTCGACCCCCAGCTCCAGGAAGGCGTAACGCACGGCGTTGATCTTGGCCAGGAAATCCTCATGGGGCACGGTGACCTTGCCGTCCTGGTGGCCGCACTGCTTGGCATCGGAAACCTGGTTCTCGATCTGGATGGCGCAGGCGCCGGCCTCGATCATGCGCCGCGCCAGCAAATAGGTGGCTTCCTCGTTGCCGAAGCCGGCGTCGATATCGGCAATGATCGGCACCACGTGGGTCTCGTAATTGTCGATGGCCTGGAGCGTGGCCTGCTCGCGGACCTGGTCGCCGGCAGCGCGGGCGGCATCCAGCTCCCGGAACAGGTGGCCCAGCTCGCGCGCATCCGCCTGCCGCAGGAAGGTATAGATCTCCTCGATCAGGTCCGGCACCGCGGTCTTCTCGTGCATCGACTGATCCGGCAGCGGGCCGAACTGGCTGCGCAGGGCCGCAATCATCCAGCCCGAGAGGTAGAGATAGCGCTTGCGGGTGCTGCCGTGGTGCTTCTTGATCGCCAGCATTTTCTGCTGGGCGATAAAGCCGTGCCAGCAGCCGAGCGACTGGGTGTATTGCGCCGGGTCGGCGTCGTACTCCGCCATGTCGCGGCGCATGATAGCGGCGGTGTAACGGGCGATGTCGAGCCCCGTGCGAAAGCGGTTCTGGCACGCCATGCGCGCGGCGTACTCGGCGTTTACGGTATCCCACTGCCCGCCCTGGGCGGCGCGCAGTTCAGTAAAACGGGCAACATCCTGAAGATAAGTAGACATGGCGGGCCTCTGCATTGGCGTTGTTTTCAGTGAGAGCCATGCTAGTCGCCCCAGTTACATATTTGTAATTTATAGTTTACATTTCAGCCATTCACCAAATGAATTATATCTCCCAGCGGTGGCGGCGCAGCCAGATCGCGGCCCAGAGCATCAGACCCGTGGCCAGCAGGCCCAGCAACATGCTCCAGAGATCCAGCCCCCCCCAGTCCGGCCCGAACAGGTAAAAACCCACCGCATTGCGCGCGCCGGCGTAATGCGGCACATGGTTCTGCACGGCAGAGGCCAGGTAGCTGCTGCCAAAAAGCAGGCTTTCCAGCAGCATCGCGATCAGCACCGGCGCAATCGCCAGCAGGAAGGGCGAGCGCCGCGCCGCGGCGGAGGCCAGCAGGCACCAGGCGTACATCGGTGCCACCCACAGGGCCGTTACCAGCCAGCCGCCGATCTGATCCAGTAGCAGGCGGGCAAATTCAAGATTGCCTAGTACGTGCTCAAGCGGGTCGAGCCCCATGCGCCAGACCAGGGCCACGCTCAGCAACAGCATCGCCAGTTGCGCCAGCAGGGAGGCCGCCAGGAACATCAGCGGTGCAACCAGGAGACAGACCACGAGCTTGGCCAGCACCTCTTCCCGCGGCGCCACCGGCATCGACTTCCAGAACAGGATGCTGCGGTCCCGGCGGTCGTTGAACAGGCTGCCCAGGGCGTAGTGCACGCTGACCACCAGCAGGACCAGCAGCATGAGCATGTGCACCCCCTGCAGCAGCGGATTGAGGGTTTCCACCGGCGAATCCGATTCGCTACTCTCCGCTGTGCGGTCGCCGCGCCCCGGCGGACTGAAGCGCCACTCCCGGGAAAAATTCCAGGCCTCCTCCTCGGCCTCCGGCACCCGCTCGATCTGCAGGGCCGGATCACTGGCATCAGGTACCGCGGGCAAGCCGGACGTTGCGGGCGGTGAGGCCGACTTGCCGTCGCTGTCGATGATGATCACCCCGAGCTCGAGGCCCTCACCATCACCCTCCGCCTGCAGGATCGCGGACAGGACAGCCTCGCCAAACGTGCTGACCTGGTTGGCCACCACCACGCCAGCCAGCATGATCAGGGCCAGCACCCCGGCCAGCACAAAGGGTGTCCACACCAGGGACAGGCGGTACTCCCGCAGCTCCCGCTGTATCAGGCTGAACCAGCGCCGACTGTCATTGGACGACATGCGACTGCCCTCCCGAGATTTTCGCGACAAACAGATCGGACAACGTGGGCGTGCGCAGCTCGCCGAGTGGCGCCAGTGCATCCGGATCGATGTCCTCGTAAATCAGCGCCTTGCCGCCCAGCATCGGCCGCGCTCCCAGGTGTGGAATGGTCTCTGCGCGAGCCACATCGGGGCCCACCACACGCAGCTCGACAAAGCGCTCCTCCAGTGCCGACATGGGCGAGAACAGCACCGACTTGCCTTTATGCATGAACATGACGTGGGTCAGGATGTGCTCCACCTCCTCCACCTGATGGGTGGAGATGATGATGCTGCGGCCGTCATCGAAGTAGTCGTTGAGCAACTGCTCGTAGAAGCGTTTGCGAAAGAGGATGTCGAGCCCCAGGGTCGGTTCGTCCAGCACCAGCAGCCGGGCGTCGATGGCCATGACCAGGGCCAGGTGCAGCTGGACCGTCATGCCCTTGGACAGCTCCCGCACGCAACGCTTGGGCGTAACCTCGGTACTGGCGAGAAAACTTTCTGCCCGGGCGCGATCAAAATGCGGATGCACGCCGGCAACGTAGTCCAGCAGCTGCGCTACGCTCATCCAGCGCGGCAGCACCGCGGTATCCGCGATAAAACACACCCGTTGCATGAGCGTCGTCTGCTGCATGCGGGGATCCAGTCCCAGAACGGACAGCTCGCCTTCGCAGCGGGTGAGGCCCAGGAGGGCGCGCAACAGTGTGGTCTTGCCCGCGCCATTCGGGCCGATCAGGCCAAGCACACTGCCGGGCGGCAGGTCCAGATCGACAGCATCGACCGCCTGTGTCTCACCGAAGCGCCGGCTCAAACCGCGAGCGGCAATGATGGCATCAGTCATTATCTCTCCCCCTGCCCTGCAATTCGTCCACCACCACCTGCATGTCCAGGCCCAGGTTTTGTACCCGTTCGGCAAAAGCCGGCAATTCCTCGGCAAAAAAACGCGCCTGCTCCTCTCGGGTCAGCGACTGCCGGGCGCCGTCGGTCACGAACATGCCCAGGCCCCGCCGTTTCTCCAGCAGCCCGGCGTCCACCAGCTCCTGATAGGCCTTGCCTACCGTCAGATGGTTGATCTGGTAGTCGGCGGCAACCTGGCGCACAGAGGGCACCGGCTGGCCCTCTGCAAAGCTGCCATCCATGATGCGCTCCACCACCAGATCCCGCAGCTGGCGGTAGATGGGCTGGCGGTCATTCCACTCGATACTCACGCTGTACCCCGATCAGGGCTTCCGGCTCAGGCTGCCGGAACCGATGATGCGCTGCTCCAGCTGTGGCTCTCCGCGGTAGATCACATCACCGCTCCCCAGAATATTCGCCTCCAGCGCTTCCAGCACGCCCAGGCGAACCTCCCCGGAACCAATAATATTGACCTCGGCATTGGTGCCATCCAGCCCGCGAAAGTCTGCGTCACCGGAACCCAGCACGCTGACATCCAGGCGATCCGACCAACCCGCTTCCGTGACCGCAATGTCCCCGGAGCCGTTGATGGTCGCGCGCAACCACCGCGCCTGCACCTCCCCGAGCATCAGGTCCCCGGAGCCTGCCAGCGACAGCTGCAGGTCGTCGACCCGCAGGCGCGCGGCATGCAGGTCACCGCTGCCGCGCAGGCTGAACTCCGCGCGCTCGGCGGTAAGCTCAAACAGACGCAGGTCGGCCGAACCCTCCAGCGTCACGCGCAGCAGCGGCGTCTCCAGTGGCCGCAGGTAGACATCGGCAGAACCCAGGATCTGCAGAGCCTCCAGGGACGGCAGGCTCAGGCGATATTGGATACCACCGATGTTGCGCTCGGGCGCCTCGGCCGAGCGCCCCAACACCAGGGTGTTATCCGAGCGGTAGAAGGGGGGCGGCGACAGGCGGCTTTTCTCGCCGCGAAACAGCAGTTCCGCCTCCGGGCCCTGGCTGATCTCGACCTCCACAGCGCCGAAAATCTGTACGCTCTGAACGCCCGCGAGGCCCTGGACACGGCGGGTTTCCGCCGCACTGGGCAGCGCCAGAAGCAGGCCCGCCAGGCAGAGTGCCAGCGCGGTCGGCAAGCGGCCGCCGACGCTCGCGGGAAAATGCTGACGCGGATAGGGAGCTGAAGCCATGACATCACCCCGTTGCTATGGTGTTATATCAAACTATATCACCTAAGCCGGGTAATGCAAGGTCTTCTGCATGTTGCCGGCGATGGCGTGGGCAAGACGGCGGGCGCGTTCAGTGTTGGGGCCCGCGAAACCCGCATCCAGCGCCGCGTCAAAATGTGACAGCCAGCGCTGGAAGTCCGCGTCAGTCAAGGGGCGGCGGGCGTGCAGGCGGCGATGAATATTCATCGTGTGGCGCTGATAGCCGCGCTCCCCCAGCAGCAGCTTGCACCAGTAATCCTTGATATGCGGGAGATGCACATCGAGGTCGATCCTGGCCACGTCGAAGAAGATCGGGGCCATTTCCGGGTCCTTCAGCAGGCGGGCATAGAACTGGTCGACAAAGGCTTCGACCCGGGGGCGTGTGTCAAGATCCGGCCTCGGCATGGCTACCCGCCACCTAGCGCTTCTTCTTCTGCTGCTTCACATGCGCCATCATCCGCCGCTTGCGCTGCACCTGTCGCTGGGTGAGCTTGTTGCGGCGGTCGGCGTAGGGGTTTTCCCCGGTGCGGAACTCGATGCGTACCGGCGTACCCGTGAGCTGCAGCTCGCGCCGGTAGACGTTCTCCAGGTAGCGCTGATAGCTGTTGGGCACGTTGCCGGTCTGGTTGCCGTGGATCACGATCAGCGGCGGGTTCTGCCCGCCGGCGTGGGCGTAGCGCAGCTTGATTCGGCGCCCGTTGACCATGGGGGGCGGATGGCTGTGCACCGCGCCTTCCAGAATCCGTGTCAGGTGATTGGTAGACAGCTTGCGCGTGGCGGAGCGATGCGCCGCCAGGATGGAGCGGTACAGGTGCCCGACACCGCTGCCGTGCAGCGCGGAGATGAAATGTGTATCGGCGTAGTCGACAAACTGCAGACGACGCTGCAGCTCGCTGCGGATCCAGTCCCGCTGGTCCGCCTCGATACCGTCCCACTTGTTCACCGCCATCACCAGGCCGCGGCCCGCCTCGATGCAGTGGCCCAGCAAGTGCATGTCCTGGTCGACAATACCCTCGTGGGCATTCATCACCAACACCACCACATGGGCATCGTCGACGGCCTTGAGGGTCTTGACGATGGAGAACTTCTCCACCACTTCGCGCACGTTCTTGCGCCGACGCACGCCCGCGGTGTCAATCAGGGTGTACTGCTGCCCGTCTCGCTCGTAGTCGATGTAGATGCTGTCGCGGGTCGTGCCTGGCTGGTCGAAAACCACCACCCGCTCCTCGCCCAACAGGCGGTTGACCAGGGTGGACTTGCCCACATTGGGCCGCCCCACCACAGCCACGCGGATACTGTCGCTGCGGTCGACACCGTCGATTTCCTCGCCTGGCTGATCCGCGGGAAACGGCGCCAGCACCGACTCGAGCATGCTGCGCACGCCGCGACCGTGGGTGGCGGCGATACCAAACAGCGTGTCCATGCCCAGGCGGTAGAACTCCCCGAGAGCCACCTCCTCCTGTAAGCCGTCAACCTTGTTGACCACCACCTGGAAGGGCTTGTTGCGCTGGCGCAGGTGCCGCGCCAGGGACTCGTCGCCGGGGTTAAGCCCCTCGCGCGCGTCGACCATCAGCAGGACAATGTCCGCCTCCTCGATCGCCTGCAGGGACTGACCTGCCATCTGGGCGTCGATACCCGCCTCGTCACCACTGATACCACCGGTATCGATGACCACGAAGGGCCGCTCGCCCAGACGGCCTTCGCCGTACTTGCGATCGCGGGTCAGCCCGGCAAAGTCGGCAACCAGTGCGTCGCGGCTGCGGGTCAGCTGGTTGAACAGCGTCGATTTACCGACGTTCGGGCGCCCGACCAGGGCGATAACCGGAAGCATGGGTGTTTTGACTACCTCGCGCGAATTTCGTAGGCCGCCAGCTTGCCGCTGTTGCCATAGACATAAAGGATGTTCCCGTCGCTCAACATGTCAGCGCGGACACCATCCCCGTCAACCTTGATGCGCCCGACGAACTCGCCGTCGACCTGGGACAGCAGGTGCACGTAGCCCTCGAAATCTGCCACCGCCAGATAGCTGCTCACCGGCACCGGCCGGCCCAGCCCACGCCAGGCGAGCGCATCCTGACGCCAGCGCAGGCCCTGGCCATTGCGCAGCCAAGCGTGCACGCTGCCATCCTCGTCCGCCACATAAACGTTGCCAAAACCGGTTGACACACCAGACACCGAGGAGACTGGCTGTTGCCACAGCTTGCGACCACTGCTGGCCTCCATCGCCACCAGGTTGCCCTGGTAGCTGGCGGCGTACAGGTCGCCACCGGCCAGGGCCATACTGCCGTCGATATCGACAATACGCTCGATCTCGGAGCGGCCCTGGGCAATCGCCACCCGGGCCTCCCATTGTACCGCGCCCGTGGCCACATCCAGCGCCAGCACCCGACCGGTGGCAAAGCCCACAAATACGAGATTGTCACGCAGGATCGGAGTACTGGTACCGCGTATGGTCAATACCGGCATATTGCTATCGTGGGTCCACAGCCGCTTGCCACTGGCAAAATCGAGGCCGTGGAGTTTGCCATCGTAGGTCTGCGCCACCACCACGCGACCGTTGGACTGCGGCGGCGCCAGCACCTCACTGCTCACCGGCACCTGCCAGATCAGCTCGCCACTGTCAGCCGAGAGACGCAGCACCGAGCCGTCGGCGCCACCCAGGAAGAGATCGCCACTGTAGTGACCCACGCCCCCGGAAAGTCCCCGGTCCAATTCGCGCTCCCACAGACGCTTGCCGTTACTGCGCTGCAGCGCCTGCACCTCCCCGTCGGCGGAGGCGACATAGAGCCTGTCGCCGGCAATCACTGGCTCTAGCGAGTAGCGGCCCTCGCCCTGTCCGTCGCCAACGCCCGTCGACCAGCGCCGGGACACCTTCACCGACTCGTCGATATCCTGCAGCTCCGCGGGCTGCCGGGGATCTTCATCATCGTCGACACTGAACCAGCCACCGATGGTGCTGCACCCGGACAACAGGCCCAGCGCCAGGACAAAACAACCGTTCCGCCACACCGCCTTGCTCATCATTCCGCCTCCTGCTCTGTATTCAGACCCGCGGAGAGGAGCTGCAGCTTGGCTGCCAGGGTGTCGACCTGCAACTGGCCGGGGTATTCGGCCAGCAGGGCCTGCGCCTCCCGGTAGGCCGCGAGCGCCTCTGCCTCGCGCTGTGCCTGCAACAGGACATCGCCCCGAGCCAGGGCCGTGGCGGCCCGATAGTAGCCAGTGCCTGAGTGCAATAAAGTCAGTGCCTCATCGGTCTGACCGCGGTCAGCGAGCACCCTGGCCAGACGTAACTGGGCGACCTGATGGATATCGCTGCCGGTATCCGCCCGGGAGAGCACCCAGCGCAAATCACCTTCCGCCTCGGCGGAGCGCCCCGCGGCCACCGCAACACGGGCCTCGTGCAGGGCGGCAAACTGGGCATAGCTGCTGCGCGGAAACTGCTCGCGCAGGGTCGCTGCCAGCTCCTGGAAACGCCCAGCCTCGGCCCCCTCCTCCACGGCGGCGGCAGACTCCATCAGCTGGCTAAACAGGGTCGAGGCTTCAGCCGCCTGGTTTTCCTGGTAGCGCTGCCAGCCCTGCCAGCCAAAAGCTGCGGACAAGGCCACCGCGACCGCAATCACGGTACTGCGACCGTTCTCCTGCCACCAGCGCTTGAGCGCTTCTACCTGTTCTTCCTCGGTACGATATGCTTCCACTGCGGGATTTCCTGTGTTGTTTATCGGTTTTCGAACCTAGGAGGCCCGGTTCAGGCCCGCCAGCTCGTCGACGAGCTGCGTGACCGGCAGCTGACGCTGCTCGCCCTCGCCGCGCAGGGCCTTGAGGGTAACCACACCATTGGCGACCTCATCGTCACCCCAGATGAGGGCATAATCGGCGCCGCTGCGGTCGGCCCGCTTCATCTGACTGCGGAAACTGCCGCCGCCCGTATGCTGCACAACATGCAGGTCAGGCAGTGCGTCCCGAAGACGGGCGAGGCTGGCAAACGCAGCACTTGTGGCCGCCTCACCGACACACACCGCGTAAACCTGTGCCCGGGCGGCATCCTGCACTGCAATGCCGGCCGCCTGCAACAGCAGCACCAGGCGCTCCACCCCCATGGCAAACCCGATGCCCGGGGTGGGCTTGCCGCCCAGCTGTTCCACCAGGCCGTCGTAGCGGCCGCCGGCGCAGACCGTGCCCTGGGCACCGAGGCTATCAGTGACCCACTCGAACACGGTCTTGTTGTAGTAGTCGAGGCCGCGCACCAGGCGAGGATTAATCACGTAGGGTATCCCCGCAGCATCGAGCAGCTCGGTCAAGCGCTCAAAATCGGCGCGCGATTCGCTGTCGAGGAAATCTGCCAGCGCCGGCGCACCGGCAAGAATCTCCTGCGTCGTCGAGTTCTTGCTGTCCAGGATGCGCAGCGGATTGCTTTCCAGACGCCGTTGACTGTCGGCGTCCAGCGCCTCGCGGTGGCCGTCCAGGTGGGTCACCAGTGCCTCGCGGTAAGCCTGACGCGCCACGCTGCTGCCGATGCTGTTCAGCTCCAGGCGCACGTGCGATGCCAGCCCAAGCCGCTGCCACAGTCGCGCGCTCATGGCGATCAACTCGGCATCCATGTCCGGGGTGGCGACCCCGAAGGCCTCCACACCTATCTGGTGAAACTGGCGTTGGCGGCCCTTCTGCGGACGCTCATAGCGAAACATGGGGCCGCTGTACCAGAGTCGCTGGCTGGTGCCCAGCAGGCCGTTCTGGATCACCGCGCGTACGCATCCCGCGGTACCTTCCGGGCGCAGGGTCAGGCTCTCGCCGTTGCGATCCTCGAAGGTATACATCTCCTTTTCGACGATGTCGGTGACCTCGCCGATGGAGCGGCGAAACAGCGCCGTCAACTCTACCAGCGGCAGGCGCACTTCGGCGTAGCCATGACTGGCCAGCAGAGCGCGTACCTGCGCCTCCAGGAATTGCCAATAACAACTTTCCTCCGGAAGAATGTCGGACATTCCCCGGATGGCTCGGATACTGCTCACCTGCTCTCCTGTCTGTTTTCTGTCAGGTACGGGAGCTGGCGATCAGCCGCTCGTCCTGTTCGCTGTTCCGGGCCTCGATGGCCGCTGCACGCTCCCGGATCACCGCTTCCAGGTGATCGACGAAGTCGCGATTGCTGACCTTGTGATCGGGCTCGCCATTAATGTAAATGAGGTTGTTCGGGCTGGCACCGGTCAGCCCCACGTCAGCCTCGCGGGCTTCGCCGGGGCCGTTGACGATGCAGCCGATGACCGCCACGTCCATCGGCGTGCGGATATCCTCGAGCCGCTGCTCCAGGGCATTCATGGTGCCGATGACGTCGAAATTCTGCCGCGAGCAGCTCGGGCAGGCGATAAAGTTGATGCCATTGCTGCGCAGCTTCAGGCTCTTGAGAATCTCGAAGCCAACCTTGACCTCTTCCACCGGGTCCGCAGCGAGAGAGATGCGCAGGGTATCGCCGATACCGTCCCGCAGCAGCATGCCCAGACCCACCGCGGACTTCACGGTACCCCCGCGCAAGCCGCCGGCCTCGGTGATACCCAGGTGCAGGGGCTGCTCGATCTGGCGCGCCAGCAGACGGTAGGCGTCCACCGCCATGAAGACATCCGAGGCCTTCACGCTGACCTTGAAATCGGGGTAGTTGAAGCGGTCGAGAATATCCACGTGGCGCAGCGCCGACTCCACCAGGGCCTCCGCGGTGGGCTCGGGATACTTGCGCAACAGCTCCTTACCCAGCGATCCGGCGTTGACCCCGATGCGGATGGGAATGCCGCGGTCCCGGGCGCTGTCGATCACCGCGCGCACTTTCTGGTCATTGCCGATGTTGCCCGGGTTGATACGCAGGCAGTCGACACCGTATTCCGCCACTTTCAGGGCGATCTTGTGGTCGAAGTGGATGTCCGCCACCAGGGGGACGTCGACCTGCTCGCGAATGCGCCGAAAAGCCTCGGCGGCCTCCATGCTGGGCACCGAGATGCGCACGATATCGGCACCGGCCGCCTGGATCGCCCGCACCTGGGCCACGGTCGCCTCGACATCGCAGGTCTCGGTGTTGGTCATGCTCTGCACACTGATCGGCGCATCCCCGCCGACTGGCACGCGACCGACAAAGATCTTGCGGCTCTTGCGGCGCACAATGGGTGATGCCTGCTGCATGACTAGTTACCTCCTACAGTCAGACTGGATTGAAACCACCACAGGCCGAACACCAGCAGCACCAGCACGGCGAGCCCCAGGGCAATCCCCAGACCGGTCTTCTGCAGCTGCTGGGGCCGACGCCGCACCCGCGGCGGCGAGGCCGGTGGGCGCACCGCATCGAAAGCCGCCAGTAGCATTGCCTCGTCCAGCTGCAGCAGGCGCCCGTAGGCACGCACATAACCGCGGGCAAAGGCGGGCCGACGCAGGCTGGCAAAGTCATCGCGCTCGATGAAGGTGACGTACTCGCGCAGCCAGTTGAGTTGCTGGGCGACCTCCTGGGGCGTCATGCCCCGTGCCTGGCGGGCAGCCTGCAACATGGCGCCGGGCGAAGGGCGCGACTGGCTGTCGACATACGGCTCTTCACTGCCCATCCCGCAACATCCTCTGGAAGGTCCGGTGTTCCGGGGAATCCGGGTACAGGTTGCTCAGGACAAGGGCGTAGCTGCTCTCGGCATTGCGATCGCCCTGGGCCCTGGCCAGGCGGATGCCGAACAGCAGCCCCCGTGGCGACTGCTGCCTGACCACGAGGCGGTAAGTGTTGTAGTACCGGGAGGCATTCGCGATATCCTCCGCTGCCAAACGCAGGATCGCCAGTTCCAGCAGCGCTACGCTGTTGGTGCGGTCCATGGCCAGGGCGCGGGTAAAAGCCTCCTCGGCCTTTGCCGGCTTGTCGAGCTGCAGGCGACACAGCCCCAGATTCACGAAAGCGCGTGGACGGGCATTGTAGAGCGAGTCGGCAACCACCGCCTCAAGCTGTTCCTCTGCTTCGCGGTAGCGACCCTCGGCAAACAGGAAGGCAGCATAGTTGTTGCGAGCGCGGGAGAAGTCCCGGTCCAGGCGAATTGCCTTGCGGTAGCTCTCCTCCGCCAGCTCTTTCTCGCCCGTGCTCTGGTAGACCAGCGCGAAAGCCTCGTGGACTTCGGCGTTGCGATCATTGATCTCGGCGGCGTGCTTCAGGTTGCGCTTGGCATTCTCCCAGTCACCCTCGCCAATGTACTTGCGGGCCAGCTCCACCCGCCGCTCCAGGGCGCGTTCGGGGGACGGGGGATCGGTGAATACCCGCTCGGTAGTCGTCACGCAGCCCGTCAGCCACAGTGCCGGCAACAGCCAGCACCACCACAAGCCTCGCCACTGCGCTGTCACACTCACCCTGATGCCACCTCCCCGATACTCGCCGCCTGGCGGTAGCGCTCGCTGCGCCGCGTGCGATCGACCACCTGACCGACCAGCTGACCACAGGCCGCGTCGATATCGTCGCCGCGGGTGGTCCGAACCGTGACAATATAGCCTGCATCGACCAGCACTTGCCAGAAACGCGACACGGCGTTGCCACTGGGGCGGCGATAATCCGAGTTGGGGAAGGGGTTGAAGGGAATCAGGTTGATCTTGCAGGGAAAGTCCCGCAGCAATGCGGCCAGTTCCCGGGCGTGCTCCGGCTGATCGTTGACACCCGCCATCAGCGTGTACTCCACCGTGACCACCCGCTTGGTGTCCGCCTGGGCGTCGATGTAGCGCCGGGCGCTGTCCAGCAGCCGGGCGATGGGGTACTTGCGATTGATCGGCACCAGCTCATTGCGCAGCGCATCGTTGGGTGCGTGCAGGGATATCGCCAGGGACACTTCGCTCAGCTCGGCCAGGCGATCCAGGGCGGGTACCACACCCGAGGTGCTCAGGGTTACCCGGCGCTTGGAGATACCGTAGCCCAGGTCATCCAGCATGATGTCCATGGCCGCCACCACGTTGTCGAAATTCAGCAGGGGCTCGCCCATGCCCATCATCACCACATTGGTCACCACCCTGCCCTTGCCGGACTGGAAGGCGTCGTAGGACTTGATGGCCAACCACACCTGGCCGATGATTTCCGCCGCGCTGAGGTCGCGCTGGAAACCCTGCTTGCCGGTGGAGCAGAAACTGCAATCGAGGCTGCAACCCACCTGGGAGGACACGCACAGGGTAGCGCGACTGCCATCGGGGATCAGCACCGCCTCGACCAGACCGCCGCCATCCACGCGGATCGCCCACTTGCGGGTACCGTCACTGGAGTCGTACTGACTGACGATCTCCGGCGGGCGCACCTCGGCCACGGCAAGCAATTTTTCACGCAGCGCCTTGCCCAGGTTGGACATGGCGCCGATGTCGGTGATGCCGGCGTGGTGAATCCATTTCATCACCTGCTGGGCGCGGAACTTCTTCTCCCCCAGCTCGAGGAAGAAAGCTTCCAGCTGCGCACGGTTCATCCCCAGCAGGTTGACCCTGGCGGTGGTGGAGCTGGCGATAAGATCCGTGCTCATGCTGTGACTCCCGGCCCGCGCTCAGGCGCGGGCGCAAATCTCGCTGGCGGCGAAAAAGTAGGCGATCTCGCGCTCGGCGGAGGCCGGCGAATCGGAACCGTGCACGGCGTTGGCGTCGATGGACTCGGCGAAATCGGCGCGGATGGTACCCGCCTCGGCTTCCTTCGGATTGGTTGCGCCCATCAGTTCGCGGTTCTTGGCGATGGCGTTGTCACCTTCCAGGACCTGGACCATGACCGGACCGGAGGTCATGAACTCGATCAGCGCCGGAAAGAAGGGGCGCTCGCGGTGCTCGGCGTAAAAACCACCTGCCACCTCTTCGCTGAGACGCAGCATCTTGGCCGCCACCACCCGCAGCCCCGCGCCCTCAAAGCGCGAGTAGATCTGGCCGATGACATTCTTGCCGACGGCATCGGGCTTGACGATGGACAGGGTGCGTTCTACGGCCATGTAACATTCTCCAGGAAAGACAAAAAAGAGCCCGGGAAAAGCCCCGGATCGCGAAGCGCGCGATTATACGGAATTTGCGTCCGGGTTTCACCCTGAACGCTGCGACACGTCTTATCACTTCCCCACTGAAATCAATCACTTGGGAAAAAGCGACAATTTCACGGTCAGCGCCGAAGGCGGTCGACGACCTCGCTGAAATGCGCGGCGGCGCGATCCACCTCTTCGGGCCGGGTGAAACGACCGAAACTGACACGCAGGGCGCTGTGGGCAAGCGCATCGGAAACACCGATCGCACGCAACACATGGGAGGGCTCCAGGCTCTCGGAATTGCAGGCCGAACCGCTGGAGACAGCAAGCTCCCCCAGGGCCGCCAACAGGCTCTCGCCGTCCACGCCCTCCACGCTCAGATTGACCACGCCGGGCAGGCGTTGTTCCGCGTGACCATTGAAACGCAGCCCCTCAAGGCCGGCGATCGCCGCCAGGAAACGCTGGCGCAGCGCCGCCAGGTGTTCGCTGTCCCGGGACATGTCCTCCGCGGCAATGGCAGCCGCCGCACCCAGGCCGGCGATCTGGTGCGTCGGCAGGGTGCCGGAACGCATGCCGCGCTCGTGACCACCACCGTGCATTTGCGCAGCCAGCTGCACCCGCGGCTGACGGCGCACCCAGAGCACCCCAACCCCCTTGGGGCCGTAGAACTTGTGCCCGGAGACGGAGAGCAGATCAACCGGCAGGTCCCGCAGCGAGAAGGGTAGCTTGCCCACCGACTGGGCGGCGTCGACATGCAGCAGAACCCCGGCCTCCCGGGTGATCTCGCCGATGGCAGCGATGTCGTTGATGGTACCCAGCTCATTGTTGACATGCATGACGCTGGCCAGAATCGTATCCGGCCGCAGGCTTCGCGCGATGGTCTCGGGCTGAATCAGCCCCTGGGCATCGGGTGCCACGTAGGTCACCTCGAAGCCGCGGGTTTCCAGCCAGGCACAGCTGTCGAGAACGGCCTTGTGCTCTATCGCCGTGGTGACGATATGGCGTCCGCGCCCCTGGTGAAATTCCGCCACGCCCTTGATGGCGAGGTTGTCGGCTTCGGTTGCACCGGACGTGAACACGATCTCCCGCGGGTCGGCACCCAGCAGGTCGGCGACCTGGCGCCGCCCCTGCTCCACCGCCTGCTCGGCGCGCCAGCCATAGACGTGGGAACGGGAGGCGGGATTACCGAACACGCCATCCATCGCGAGATGCTTCGCCATCACTTCGGCGACTCGCGGGTCAACTGGCGTCGTCGCCAGATAGTCGAGGTAGACCGGTGATTGCATGGTGGTCAGAGCTGTTTCAGGGTCAGCATGCCGTCAACCCGGGCGCGCGCATCCTGACGTGCGGAGATGGACTGCACCTCACTGCGGCGCACCAGTGAGGCGAGACTGATGCCACTCAGGAAACCATGGATTTGGCGGCTCAGATCTTCCCACAGGTGATGCGTCAGACAGACCTCGCCCTGCTGGCAGTCGGCCTTGCCGGCGCAGCCAGTGGCATCCACTGCCTCGTCGACGGCGTCGATGATTTCGGCCACGAAAATGGCGTCATCCGGGCGGCTGAGGCGATAGCCGCCGCCGGGACCGCGGACACTGGTGACCAGCTGTCGCCGGCGCAGACGCGAGAACAACTGCTCGAGGTAGGACAGCGAGATGTCCTGCCGACTGGAAATATCCGCCAGACTGACCGGCCCGGCAGTCCCGTGCAGGGCGAGATCCAGCATGGCAGTGACGGCGTAGCGGCCCTTGGTCGTCAGGCGCATGGCGACCCCCGGTCTGAGAAAGGCCCGAGTATGCAATACCCGACTATTTAGGTCAACTTTTGTCCCGCGGGGTCTGCTTGAGGGTCTCTGTCAGGATGCCACGCAGGATATTCAGCTCCATCTCGTCCAGCCGCACCCGCCCGTAAAGCCGACGCAAGCGGGTCATCAACTGGCGCGGCGCCGCGGGGTCCAGGAAACCGATCGCCACCAGGGTTTCTTCGAGATGGGTGTAGAAGCGCTCCATGTTCTCGCGGGTGGCGAAGGGCGCATCCCACTGGTCCTCCGGCTGCTCCGGCAGCTCACCCGCCACCTGCAGCATGCGCAGCTCGTAGCAGACAATCTGCACCGCCATGGCCAGATTGAGGGAGCTGTAATCCGGATTTGTGGGCACGTGTAAATGCAAGTTGCACAGCTGAAGCTCATCGTTGGTCAGGCCGCGATCCTCGCGCCCGAAGAGCACGGCCACCTGCTCGCGACTCGAGCGCTGGGCCACCTGCTCGGCGCAGCGCCGCCCGTCCAGCACCGGCCAGGGGATACGCCGGCCGCGTGCACTGGTGCCGACCACGAACTGGCAGTCGGCGATTGCCTCCTCGAGGGAATCGACCACCTCGGCCTGCTCGAGCACATCCAGTGCGCCCGCTGCCCGCCAGGTGGCGCGTTCGTCGGGATACTGTCGCGGCGCCACCAGCACCAGCCGCGACAGCCCCATGTTTTTCATGGCCCGGGCAGCCCCGCCAATATTGCCGGGATGGGAGGTGTTCACCAGTACGATACGGATATTGTCAAAATCCATGGATTCAGCTGCCGTCGCCGCGCGAGAAAAGCCAACGAGTATAGCAGATTGCCGGTGTCGCCCGGCGCATAACTGCTGCTATAATCCGCCGCCCCACATACCGCACCCAGGACTGTCCTATGGAACCCATGGTCAACATCGCGCTGCGCGCCGCCCGCAAGGCCGGAGAACAGATCGTGCGCGCCTCGGATGACCTGGACCGGCTCAACGTGCGCAGCAAGGGCCGCAACGATTTCGTTTCCGAAGTGGACCACGCCGCGGAGCGGGAAATCCGCTACCACCTGAACAAGGCTTACCCCGACCACGCGATCCTGGGCGAGGAGGAGGGACTGATCGGCGACGAGAACGCCGAATACCGCTGGGTCATCGACCCACTGGACGGGACCACCAACTTCCTGCGTGGCATTCCCCACTACGCGATTTCGATTGCCTGCCTGTACCGCGGCAAGGTCGAACACGCGGTCGTGGTCGACCCGGTGCGCCGGGAAGAGTTCACCGCCTCCCGCGGCCGCGGCGCCCAGCTCAACGGCCACCGCATCCGCGTCAGCAGCCGCCCGAGCCTGGACGGCGCTTTGCTGGGTACCGGCATTCCCTTCAAGAATCACTGCGACAGCCAGCTGCCCAACTACACCAAGTCCCTGGAGCTGCTGGCCGCCCAGTGCGCCGGCATCCGCCGCGCTGGCGCCGCCTCCCTGGACCTGGCCTACGTTGCCGCCGGCCGCCTCGACGCCTTCTGGGAACTGGGCCTGGCCCCCTGGGACATGGCCGCGGGGGCACTGCTGGTCAAGGAAGCCGGCGGGCTGGTGGCCGACGTCGATGCCTCGGACCGCTTTATGGATTCGGGCAACATCGTGGCCGGCAACCCCAAGTGCTTCAAGGCGGTCCTGCAGGTCACCCGCCCCCTCCTCGCTCG
The DNA here is from genome assembly GCF_054779855.1 of Haliea atlantica. Taxonomy (NCBI): domain Bacteria; kingdom Pseudomonadati; phylum Pseudomonadota; class Gammaproteobacteria; order Cellvibrionales; family Halieaceae; genus Haliea; species Haliea atlantica. The sequence continues at coordinate 20,472 of NZ_BAAGXL010000018.1, forward strand.
CCGCGAAGCTGCCGGTTCCGATTCCGCCGAGGATTGAGCACCCTCGCCTGACCTCGCCGGCCGGCCTGCCCGGCTGGTTGCTCTGCCCGGGTACTTCGAACACGGAGGACGGCGAGGTAGCCAAGGGCGTTCCGGGACCGTCGGCGGCCAGGGAGGGCCGCCAATGAGCGTACAGGGATGTATACACAGCGTGTCCCGGAACGCCCTTGGCTACCTTGCCGCCCGGGTTTGCTTACAACCGGTGCGGCAGGCGGCCGCAATAGAGACTGTCAGGGCGCCAAGTCGTCCTGCTCTGCCCCTTCCTTGACCGGAATCATCAGGTCCTCCTTGCTGACATTGAGCATCAGCAGGGTATTCGCCGCCACATAGATGGACGAGTAGGTCCCGATGACCACGCCGACCAGCAGGGCGATGGCAAAGCCGTAGATCATGTCGCCGCCGAATACCGCCAGGGCCACCAGCACCAGCAGGGTGGTCAAGGAGGTCACCAGGGTGCGGCCCAGGGTCTCCGAGAGGGAAATGTTGATGATCGAGACCGGCCCCTCGCCGCGCACCTTGCGGAAATTCTCGCGGATGCGGTCGGAAACCACGATGGTGTCGTTGAGGGAGTAACCGATGACCGCCAGCAGGGCTGCCAGCACGGTGAGGTCGAAATCCATGCCAGTGATGGAGAAAAAGCCCAGTGTAATCACGATATCGTGGAACAGGGCCGCCACCGCGCCGACGGCGAATTTCATCTGGAAGCGGAAGGCGATGTAGAGCATCACCAGGCCCAGGGCCAATAGAATGGCCAGGCCGCCCTGCTCCCGCAACTCCGCGCCCACCTGGGGGCCGATAAACTCGGTCCGACGCAGCTCCACCGTGCCTTCGAAGTTGTCCTGCAGCAGCGTCAGCATGGCCCGGGCATCGGCATCCGACTTGCCCTGGGGCAGACGGATCAGCACATCGCGGTCGGTGCCAAAGGCCACGACCACCGCACCGGCAAAGCCATTGCCGTCCAGCAGCCCGCGAATGGCACTGAGGTCGGCGGTTTCACTGTAGTGCACCTCGACCAGGGTGCCGCCGGTGAAATCGAGGCCCCAGTTCAACTGGCGGGTCGCGAGAGAGCCGATCGACAGGACCAGCAGGACCACCGACAGGCCGAGGGCCAGCTTGCGCTGACCCATGAAGTTCAAGACTTTCATGCCTGCGCCTCCTTGACAGACCCGATGGACAGAGTGCGCACCTTGCGGCCACCGTAAATCAGGTTGACCAGTGCGCGGGTACCGACAATGGCGGTAAACATCGAGGTCACGATGCCCACCGACAGGGTCACTGCGAAGCCCTTGATCGGGCCAGTGCCCACGGCATAGAGAATCACCGCGACGATCAGGGTGGTGATATTGGCGTCGAGAATGGTCGACAGGGCTGCATCATAGCCCTGGTGAATCGCCATCTGGGGACTTCGGCCCTGCTTCAGCTCCTCACGTATCCGCGAGAAGATCAGCACGTTGGCGTCCACCGCCATACCCACCGTCAGCACGATGCCGGCGATACCCGGCAGGGTGAGAGTTGCCCCGATCAGCGACATGAAGGCCACCAGCAGAATCAGGTTGGCACTCAGAGCGACTACGGCAATGACACCGAACAGGCGGTAGTAGAAGATCATGAACAATACCACCAGGCCGAGACCGTACTGTACTGACTTGACCCCCAGGCGAATGTTTTCCGCACCCAGGGACGGGCCCACGGTACGCTCTTCGACGAAGGTGATGGGCGCGGCGAGAGCACCGGCGCGCAGCATCAGCGCCAGCTCGGAGGCCTCCAGCGGACTGTCCAGACCGGTAATCTGGAACTGTGCCCCGAGTGCCGACTGGATCACCGGCGCAGTGAGCAGCTTTTTCTCGTCGTAGGGGATCTGGATTGGCTTCTCGGTGCCGTCCTCCTGGACTTCGTAACGGGTGCGGTACTTGCGCTCGATGAACAACACGCCCATGCGGCGCTTGATGTTGTTGCGGGTGGCCCGGGACATCAGCGTGCCCCCCTCGCTGTCCAGGCTGATCTGCACGTTGGGACGACCGTTCTCGTCGAAACTGGCCTGGGCATTGGCGACGTGCTCGCCGGTGATGATCACGTCACGCTCGAGCCACTCACTCATCCCGGCACGCTCTTCACCGCGGTACTCGAATTCCTGCTTCTCGGACTCCGGGGCATCCAGGTTCGCCACCAGGCGGAATTCCAGGTTGGCCACCGTACCCAGGATACGCTTGGCTTCCGCTGTGTCCTGGATGCCGGGCAACTCTACCACGATACGGCTGCGGCCCTGGCGCTGTACCAGGGGTTCGGAAACCCCCAGCTCGTTGACCCGGTTGCGCAGGGTGGTCAGGTTCTGGCTGACGGCGTAATCGGCGATCTCGCTGATCATCTGCTCGGTCATGGCGGCGTAGAGGATCCAGCTGTCACCCTCCTCCACCCGGTCCAGGAACAGCTCGGGGTGCTCGTCGGCGACCAGCTCGCGGGCTCGATCGCGGTCCGCCTCACTGCGGAAGCGGGCCTCGACCCGCCCTTCGCGGTCCTGGCCAACCATGCCGCGGATACGCTCCTCCCGCAGCAGACGCCGCACCGAGTTCTGATAAAACTCCTGGCGCCGCTCCACCGCGGCATCGATATCCACTTCCAGCTTGAAGTGCACCCCGCCACTGAGATCCAGCCCCAGTTTCATCGGCTGCGCACCGAAGTCACTGAGCCACTCCGGCGTGGTGGGCGCGAGGTTCAGGGCGACGATATAGCCGTCGCCCAGGGCGCGCTGCAGGCGCGCCTGGCCTACCAGCTGCTGGTCGGCACTGCGCAGACGGATCAGGGCATTGCGGCCACTAGGATCGATCTCCTCGCCGAAATGCTCAATGCCAGCCTCCTCCAGGGCCTGCGTGGCTCGCGCCAGGGTCTGCTCGTCGATCACCTGGGCGCTGCTGGCACCGGTTACCTGCAGGGCCGGATCGGGCGTGTAGAGATTGGGAGCCGCGTAGAACAACCCAAGGCACAGCACGGCGAGTACCAGCAGGTATTTCCACAGAGGGTAGGAATTCAGCATGACATTACTCGGGCCCGAAAAAGGCCGTCCATTATAGAGAAACAGGCAGGGGTCACAAGGACCGCCCGGCGGGCGGCCCTGCAGCTTATCCCAGCCAGCGGCGTGCGTTGCGGAACAGGCGCAGCCAGGGACCGTCCTCGCCCCATTCCGCCGGTGCCCAGGAGTGCTGGACGGTGCGGATCACCCGCTCCGGGTGTGGCATCATCACCGTGACCCGTCCGTCGCGACTGGTCACCCCGGCGATACCCAGCGGCGACCCGTTGGGGTTGGCCGGGTAGCGCTCGGCCACCGACAGGTCGTTTTCCAGGTAGCGCAGAGCCACCTGGCCGCCACTGTCGCAGCTGCGCTGCGCCTGCTCGTCGGTGAATTCGGCGCGGCCCTCGCCGTGGGCCACGGCGATCGGCATGTGTGAACCCGCCATGTCGGCGAGCAGAATGGAGGGGTTCTCCTCCACCCGCACCAGGGCCAGGCGCGCCTCGAATTGCTCCGAGCGATTGCGGCGGAAGCGCGGCCAGTGCTCGGTACCCGGAATCAGCGACTGCAGGCTGGAGACCATCTGGCAACCGTTGCAGACACCCAGGGTGAAGCTGTCATCGCGCAGGAAGAAGGCGGCGAACTGCTCGCGCAGCCCCTCGTTGAAGAGGATGTTTTTCGCCCAGCCCTCGCCGGCACCCAGCACGTCGCCGTAGGAAAAGCCGCCGCAGGCGACCAGGCCCTTGAAGTCCTGCAGGTGATGGCGCCCGCTGTGCAGGTCGCTCATGTGCACATCGACCGGCGTGAAGCCGGCCCGATGGAAGGCCGCGGCCATTTCCACGTGGCCATTCACGCCCTGCTCGCGCAAGACCGCCACCCGCGGACGGGCGCCGGTGGCGATGAAGGGAGCGGCAACATCCTCGGCCGGGTCAAAGCTCAGCCCAGCCGACAAGCCCGGGTCCTCGGCAGTGACGCGGGCAAACTCCTCGTCGGCACAGGCGGGGTTGTCGCGCAGCGCCGCCATGGCGTGACTGGTGCGCGACCACAGGGCCTGCAGGCGGTCGCGACGGTCCTCCAGCAAGAGGCTGTCACCGGACTGCAGGCGCACACGGTTACCGGGCACCGCCCGACCCAGGACCTGCAGGCAGTCGCCGAGGCCCAGTTCCGCCGCGCGCTGCTGCAGCTGCGCCAGATCGGCCCGGGCGATCTGCAGGACGGCCCCGGCCTCCTCGGCAAACAGCGCGGCCAGGGGCTCAGCGCCAGCACCGGGGATATCCAGCTCCAGGCCACAGTGGCCGGCAAAGGCCATCTCCAGCAGGGTTACCAGCAGACCGCCGTCGGAGCGGTCGTGGTAGGCCAGCAGGCGTTCGCCGGCCAGCAGTTCCTGGACCAGGGCAAAGAAGCCGCGCAGATCTTCCGGACGCTCGACATCCGGCACCCGGTCCCCCAACTGGCCATAGACCTGGGCCAGCGCCGAGCCGCCGAGGCGGCAGGCGCCGCGGCCAAGATCGAGCAGTACCAGCACGGCATCCGCCTCGGGCTGCAGCTGCGGCGTGACCGCCAGGCGGGCATCGGTGACCGGAGCAAAGGCGGAGACGATCAGCGACACCGGCGCCGTCACCGCTTTCGCCTGATCATCCTCCTGCCACTGGGTGCGCATGGACATGGAGTCCTTGCCCACCGGAATGGTGATACCCAGGGCCGGGCAGAACTCCAGGCCCACCGCGCGCACGGTGTCGTAGAGAGTGACATCCTCCACGCCGTGGCCCGCCGCGCACATCCAGTTGGCGGAAAGCTTGATGTCCTGCAGCCGCGCCACCGGCGCCGCACAGAGGTTGGTAATCGCCTCGGCCACCGCCATGCGGCCCGAAGCCGGCCCGTCGATCAGCGCCAGCGGCGTGCGTTCGCCCATGGCCATCGCTTCCCCGGCATGGCTGTCATAGGAGACCGTGGTCACCGCACAGTCGGCCACCGGAACCTGCCAGGGCCCGACCATCTGGTCCCGGGCCGCCATCCCGGTCACCGTGCGGTCACCGATGGTAATGAGGAACTGCTTGCTGGCCACGGTGGGCAGCTGCAGGACTCGCTCCAGGGCCTCTTCCAGGGGGGCGTCGATATGCACGGGCGCGTGCGCTACCGGACGGCGTACCACTTCCCGATGCATCTTCGGTGGCTTGCCGAACAGCACCGACATGGGCAGGTCCACCGGACGGTTGTCGAAATGCGGATCCGCCAGCACCAGGCACTGTTCCTCGGTGGCCTCGCCCACCACGGCATAGGGTGCCCGCTCGCGCTCGCAGATGGCGGCAAAGCGCGGCATGTCGCGAGGCTCCACCGCCAGCACGTAGCGTTCCTGGGACTCATTGCACCAGATGGCCAGGGGCGACATGCCCGGCTCGTCATTGGGCACCGCGCGCAGGTCGAAGCGACCACCGCGGCCACCGTCCTTGACCAGCTCCGGCAGCGCGTTGGACAGGCCACCGGCGCCGACGTCGTGGATGAAGGCGATCGGGTTATCGGCACCCAGCTGCCAGCAGCGGTCGATGACTTCCTGGCAGCGGCGCTCCATCTCGGGGTTCTGGCGCTGCACCGAGGCGAAATCCAGGTCTTCGTCGCTGGCCCCACTGGCCATGGAGGACGCCGCCCCGCCGCCGAGACCGATCAGCATCGCCGGGCCACCGAGCACCACCAGCTTGGCGCCGGCGCTGAACTGGCCCTTCTCGACGTGTTCCTCGCGGATATTGCCATAGCCCCCGGCGATCATGATCGGCTTGTGGTAGCCGCGACGCTCCTCGCCATCCGGCCCCGGGGCATCCAGCTCGAAGCTGCGGAAGTAACCGCAGAGGTTGGGGCGGCCAAATTCATTGTTGAAGGCGGCGCCGCCAATCGGCCCCTCCAGCATGATCTGCAGGGGAGAGACAATGCGACCGGGCCGCCCGTAGTCGGACTCCCAGGGCTGGGGCAGGTCGGGAATGCACAGGTTGGAGACCGAGAAACCGGTCAGGCCCACCTTGGGCTTGGAGCCCCGGCCCACGGCACCCTCATCGCGAATCTCGCCCCCCGAGCCGGTACCGGCCCCGGGGAAGGGGGCGATAGCGGTCGGGTGGTTGTGGGTTTCCACCTTCATCAACAGGTGAATGTTCTCGTCGGAGAAGCCGTACTCGCCGCTCTCCGGGTCGGGATAGAAGCGCCCCGCCCGGTGTCCGCGCACTACCGCGGCGTTGTCGGAGTAGGCCGAGAGCACATCTTCGCCGCCGCAGGCATGGGTGTTGCGGATCATCGCGAACAGCGAGTGGCTCTGCTCCTCGCCATCGATGCTCCAGCTGGCGTTGAAGATCTTGTGCCGGCAGTGCTCGGAGTTCGCCTGGGCGAACATCATCAGCTCCACATCACTGGGGTTACGGCCCAGGGCGGTAAAGCTTTCTACCAGGTAGTCGATTTCGTCATCCGCCAGGGCCAGGCCCAGCGCGCGGTCCGCCTGCTCCAGGGCGGAGCGCCCCCCCGCAAGCACATCGACACTGCCCATGGGGGCAGGCTCGGCATGCTCGAACAGGCAACTTGCCGCCTCCAGGCTGTCGAGAACGCTCTCGGTCATGCGATCGTGAAGCAGCGCCTTCACCTGCTGCCGACTCGCGGCGTCCAGGCCCTCCGGCAGTTTCAGCCAGAAGGCGGTGCCCCGCTCAAGGCGGCGAACCGCTCCCAGACCACAGTTGTGGGCGATGTCGGTGGCTTTGCTGGCCCAGGGGGAGATGGTCCCCGGGCGCGGCACGACCAGCAACAGTGTCGAAGCGGCGATAGCCGCCGCACTCGGAGCGGGCGGTGCACCGGCGGCCGGAGAAGCGTCCCCCAGCAACTGACTCAGCCGCAGATCATCGCCGTCGGCGAGCGCTGCGGAAAGTTCGGCAAAGTGGACGAACTGGCTGTCCAGCAGGCGAATATCGGGGTGAATGGCAGACAGCTTTTCGGCCAGCTTGTCAGCCCGGAAGGGAGACAGGGCCGGGGCACCGCGCAGGATCAACATGCTGTGGCGAGCTCCAGGAGGGATCAAATGGAAGCTCGCTATTGTACGTGATCCCGGCGCCCCGGTTAAGGCGACATATCTACACTAGACGAAGAAGTCGCTCGAGTCGGCGCCCAGGAGCACGGAACCGAAATTGCGCCCAAAGGCGGTCGGGTTGTTGGCTACGTGGGCCCGGCCGGTGTGGATATCCATGAAGCGCTGCTGCAACTCGTTACCCAGGAAGACCGAGCTGCCACCGGCGGAGGAGAACAGGCTATCGATCACACCCATGCAGCGCTCGATGACCAGGGAGGCCTGGTAGCGGTACTTGATGCGCTCCAGCACCGGCACCGACTCCCCGGCACGCACCTGCGCCATCATGCGATCAAAGTTGCTGAACAGAATCGCCTCCAGTTCGTCCAGGGTGTTGACCGCGACGGCGATACGCTCCTGGGTGGCAGTGTCACCGGCGAGCTTGGTGACATCACCGCTGGCCTTGCCGAGCACGGTGCGGCGGTAGATATCCACGGCATCACGGGCGGCGCCGATCGCCGGAGTACAGACCACACGCACGAAGAGCTGGGCCCAGGGCAGACGATACAGCGGCGCGCTGTCCGCGGTCACGCCGGGGTTGGTGCCCTGGAAGCCGTCTTCGGCCTTGTGGGTGCGATAGTCGGGCACGAAGACATCCTCCACGACGATATCCTTGGAGCCGGTGCCCTGGAGACCCATGACGTGCCAGGTGTCGACGATTTCGTAATCGCGGCGGGGCACCAGGAAGGTGCGGAAGCCCCCGTCCGGGCAGATGGCACCCAGCAGGGCCCAGGTACAGTGGTCGCTGCCGCTGCTCCAGCCCCAGCGGCCGCTGAAGCGGAAACCGCCCTCGACTTCGGTCACCTTGCCCATGGGCGCATAGGCGGAGGAAGCCCGGGCGTGAATATCATCACCCCAGACCTCCTCCTGGGCGCGCTCATCCATCAGTGCAATCTGAAAGGCGTGCACTGCCACGATGCCCGCGGCCCAGGCCGTGGACATACAATTTTCCGCGATCGCCAGGTGCATGCGAAAGAAGTCCTGGGGGTCCACCTCTAGGCCACCCCAGCGCTTCGGCTGCAGCGCCAGGAAGAAGCCGGCCTCCTTGAGCGCATCGATGTTTTCCTGGGGCACCATGCGCTCCTCGCGGGCGCGGCCGGCATTGCCCCGGAACAGTTCACCCAGGGCAGCCACCTTGGCAAAAACCTCATTGGCACCGGTCTCGGGGCGGTGAGTCAGGGGAAGCGCGGGAAGTGTCATACTATTGTTCTCCGGGTTGACGGTTGACAGGTTCAAGCCTAGCGCTGAAACAGATTCCGCCCATACCTTGAATAGGGGATCAGTCGGGCTTTGTCCACTTTCCGTAGAGCTTCGCAGATTCCACCGACCCGGTTACCATGGCCTCATGCGTTCCTATCTCGCTCTTTTACTGTTCGCTCTGCTGCTGGCGGGATGCCAGCAGCGGGACAGCCTGCGCGATATTCTCGATGGCGGCGAGCTGGTGGTGGTCAGCCGCAGCAGCCCGACCACCTTCTACCTGGGGCGCGAAGGCCCCACCGGCTTTGAGTACGATCTGGCGCAACTCCTCGCCGAGGACCTGGGCGTCGAGCTGCGCCTGGAACCCGCTTTCACCCTGACCGAGGTGCTGTCGCACCTGGAACGTCGGGAAGCCCACCTGGCCGCGGCCGGCCTCAGCCTGACAGCGGAACGCGCGGCCCGTTTCCACCACTCCGTGCCCTACGCCGAGATCAGCACCCAGGTGATCTACCGCACCGGCCAGAGACGCCCCGCGGACATGGACGACCTGGGCGATCTGCGCCTGGTGGTACTGGCCGGCAGCTCCCACGAGCAGACCCTGGAACGGCTACAGGCATCCACCCAGCCGGGTCTGCGCTGGCAATCCCTGGCGGAGGCGGACTCGACCGAGCTGCTGGAACGCGTGGAAAACGGCGAGGCCGAGCTGGCCATGCTGGACGCCAATGAGTTCCGCATCCAGCAGGCACTCTATCCACGCCTGGCGGTCGCTTTCGATCTCGGCGAGGTCCAGGAAATGGTCTGGTACATGGCGCCAGGGGAGCCCGGGGCAGCCCTGCAGGCCCGGGTCAATGATCTGTTCCAGCGCCTGCGCGAAGAGGGACGGCTGGAGCTGCTGAAGGACCGCCATTTCGGCCACGCCAGCGCCCTCTCCCGCATCGGCTCCCACACCTTTGCCCGCAGCATTCGCACCCAGCTGCCGGAGTGGCGATCAATGATTCGCCAGGTGGCAGCGGAATACCAGCTGGACTGGCGCCTGCTGGCGGCCATCGCCTACCAGGAATCCCACTGGGACCCGGAGGCAACCTCCCCCACTGGAGTGCGGGGCATGATGATGCTGACAACGCCCACGGCGGAGGAAATGGGCGTCAGCAATCGCACCGACCCCCTGCAGAGCCTGCGAGGGGGGGCCCGCTACTTCAAACAGCTGCGCCGGCGACTGCCGGGGGACATTCCCGAACCGGACCGCACCTGGATGGCCCTGGTCGCCTACAACATTGGCCGCGCCCACCTCTCCGACGCCCGCGTCCTGACCGAGCGGATGGGGGGCGACCCCCACCGCTGGGCGGACCTGATGGAGTACCTGCCCCTGCTGCAGAAGCGGGAGTACTACCGCACCACCAAATACGGCTTCGCCCGGGGCCTCGAGGCCGTCAACTATGTGCAGAACATCCGCCACTACTACAGCATTCTGCAGTGGCAGGATCAGCCCGCCGAGAAACCCAGCCCCCCGCTGGATACCCGGGAGTTTCTGCCTGAGGTTTTACGGGGTGTCCGCCTGCAGGCACTCTAGCGCAACACGCGGGCACCGGGCCCGGTATCAGACGCGAGGCTGACGCCGCGCACGGAAGAAGTCGCGCAGCCGCCGAGATGCTTCATCGGCCAGCACGCCCTCCCGCCAGTTCACCCGGTGGTTATAGAAGTCACTGGAGAGCAGCTGACACTGGCTGCACACCGCACCCGCCCGGGGCTCGCGGGTCGCGAATACCAGCGTCTGCACCCGCGCGTGCACCATGGCCCCCACGCACATGGTGCAGGGTTCCAGCGTCACATAGAGAACCGCACCAGGTAGGCGGTAATTGCCCACCTGCGTCGCCGCAGCCCGAAGGGCGACAATCTCGGCGTGGGCAGTCGGGTCGCGGGCCGAGATCACCTGGTTAAAACCTTCACCCAGCAGCTCACCGTCGCGCACCACCACGGCGCCGACAGGCACCTCGTCCCGCTCCGCCGCCAGATCGGCCAGCTGCAGCGCACGCGCCATCCAGTCTTGATCATCGCTGAAGGTCACTGCTCCCCCTATCCTCACACCATGCCGGCGCGATGATAGCGCGGATCCCTTCAATTTTTCGATCGTGAACTTCGAGCAAATCCAGTTCTCTGAAACAGAGAGTCGCGGTAGTGTGGGTCCACAGCTCTTCAGGAAGGAGAACATCATGACACAGAGTGACAAGGCCCCCGCCGGCAAATGCCCGGTCATGCATGGCGGCAACACATCCGCAGGCAAAACCTCAATGGACTGGTGGCCGGAGAGCCTGAACCTGGACATCCTGCACCAGCACGACCGCAAGACCAACCCGATGGACCCCGACTTCAACTACCGCGAGGCGCTCAAGACGCTGGACTTCGACGCCCTCAAGCGCGACATGCACGCGCTGATGACCGACAGCCAGGACTGGTGGCCAGCGGACTGGGGGCACTATGGCGGCCTGATGATCCGCCTGTCCTGGCACGCCGCGGGCACCTACCGCATCGCCGACGGTCGCGGTGGCGGCAGCACCGGCAACCAGCGCTTCGCACCGATCAACTCCTGGCCCGACAACGTCAGCCTGGACAAGGCGCGCCGCCTGCTCTGGCCGATCAAGAAAAAGTACGGCAACAAGATCAGCTGGGCCGACCTGATCGTCTACGCCGGTACCGTGGCCTATGAGTCCATGGGGCTGAAGACCTACGGTTTCGCCTTTGGCCGCGAGGATATATGGCACCCCGAGAAGGACACCTGGTGGGGTGCCGAGAAGGAGTGGCTCGCCCCCTCTGACGAGCGCTACGGCGACGTGGACAAGCCGGACACCATGGACAATCCCCTCGCCGCGGTGCAGATGGGCCTGATCTACGTGAACCCCGAGGGCGTGAATGGTCAGCCCGACCCCCTGAAAACCGCCGCACAGGTGCGCGAGACCTTCGCCCGCATGGCCATGAATGACGAGGAAACCGTGGCCCTGACCGCCGGCGGCCACACCGTGGGCAAATGTCACGGGAACGGCGACGCCAGCAAGCTCGGCCCCGAGCCCGAGGCATCTGACGTCGAGGAGCAAGGCTTTGGCTGGAAGAACCCCCACGAGAGCGGCAAGGGCCGCTACACCGTCACCTCCGGGATCGAGGGTGCCTGGACGACCCACCCCACCCGCTGGGACAACGGCTACTTCCGGCTGCTGCTCGGCTACGACTGGGAGCTGAAGAAAAGTCCCGCCGGAGCCTTCCAGTGGGAGCCGGTCGATATCCGGGAAGAGGACAAGCCGGTGGACGTCGAAGACCCGTCGATCCGACTCAACCCGATCATGACCGACGCCGATATGGCGATGAAGATGGACCCGGTCTACCGCGAGATTTCCGAGCGCTTCTCCCGCGATCAGGCATACTTTTCCGAGGTCTTCGCCCGCGCCTGGTTCAAGCTGACCCATCGCGACCTGGGGCCGAAGGTCCGCTACATCGGGCCGGATGTCCCCGCGGAGGATCTGATCTGGCAGGACCCGGTACCCGCCGGCCCCACCGACTATGACGTGACTGCGCTCAAGCAAAAGCTCGCTGCCAGCGGGCTGAGCATTGGCGAGATGGTCGCGACTGCCTGGGACAGCGCGCGCACCTTCCGCGGCTCCGACCTGCGCGGTGGCGCCAACGGTGCCCGTATCCGCCTGGCGCCACAGAAGGACTGGGAAGGCAACGAGCCCGAACGCCTTGCCAGGGTCCTGTCAGTGCTCGAGCCCCTCGCCGCGGAAGCGGGTGCCAGCCTGGCCGACACCATTGTGCTGGCGGGCAACGTCGGCATCGAGCAGGCCGCCCGGGCCGCGGGAATCGAGATCGAGGTGCCCTTCGCACCCGGTCGTGGCGATGCCAGCGACGAGATGACCGACGCCGACTCCTTTACGCCCCTGGAGCCGATCCACGACGGATACCGCAACTGGCTGAAGCAGGACTATGTGGTCAAGCCGGAAGAACTGATGCTCGACAAGACCCAGCTCCTCGGTTTGACGGCGCCGGAGATGACCGTGCTGGTGGGCGGCATGCGCATGCTCGGCACCAACCACGGCGGCACCCAACACGGGGTGTTCACCGATCGCGAGGGTGTGCTCAGCAACGACTTCTTCGTCAACCTGACCGACATGGGGAATACCTGGAAGCCCGCGGGCAACGGCCTCTACGAGATTCGCGACCGCAATAGCGACGCGCTGAAGTGGACCGCGACCCGCCTCGACCTGGTGTTCGGCTCCAACTCGATCCTGCGCGCCTACGCAGAGGTCTACGCCCAGGACGACAACCGTGAGAAATTCGTGCGCGACTTCGTGGCCGCCTGGAACAAGGTCATGAACGCGGACCGCTTCGACCTGGCGTAACGCCCTCGGCGAGTCGGCGGCACATGATTGTCACCGACTCGCCGTGATACTCACACACTTCCCTGTCGCGCCAGCCGAGTCGTCGATACAGTGACTGCTGGTCTGGGGTGAACAGGTAAAAGCAATCGATCCCGTTGTCGCGGGCCTCCCCTTCCACTCGCCGCACCAGCTGCGAGGCGATCCCCCGCCCCCGCCACGCCGGCAGCACGAACACCGAGGCCAGCCAGGGCGTCAGCTCGGGGCGAGTGTCCATGTCCTGCGCCAGCAGGCTGGCCATACCGACCGCGGCGCCGTCCACGATTGCCGCGAACACCGAGGGCACGCCGCCATCCCCGCATCAGCGCTCGGGCACTTGAAGTCGGAACCACAGGGCGTACAGAGCCGGCACAAACAACAGGGTAATCGCCGTGCCCACGGCAATGCCGCCGATCAGAACGTAGGCCAACGGCCCCCAGAAGCTGTCTAGGGTCAGGGGCACAAAGGCGAATACCGCGGCCAGCGCGGTCAACACGACCGGCCTGGCGCGCTGCACCGCCGCCTCGATCACCGCGGTGGCCGCCTCCAGCCCTGCCTCCAGATTGTCCTGCACCTGCTGGGTGAGGATCATCGTGTTGCGCATGAGAATGCCGGACAGGCCGATCAGCCCGAGCAGGGCATTGATCCCGAAGGGCTGGTCGAACAGCACCATGGCGGCTACCGCTCCCACGAGCCCCAGGGGCGCCGTGGCCACCACGATAAACAGCCCCGAAAAAGAGCGCATCTGCAGCATGATGAGAATCAGCGTCAGGATCACCATCACCGGCTGCATTGCCTGGATCGAGCCTTCCCCCTTGGCCGAGCTCTCGATACTTCCCCCCAGTTCCATGTGGTAGTCGAGGGGCAGCTGGCTGCGGAAACTCTCCAGCTGCTGCCAGATGGCCATCTGCACCGCCGGCGCCTGGGCGCCGCGCACATCCGCCTGCACCGCCAGCACCCGCTGCCGGTTGTGGCGTTTGATCACCGGGTCCTCAAACTCCACGCTCAGCTCACCCAGCTGAATCAACGGCAGCTTGTCGCCGGACTGGTTGCGTATTTCCAGGTGCTCCAGGTCGGGCAGAGTATCGCGCCGTGCCCGTGCTCGCAGCTCTACTGTGCGGACATCCCGGCGCAGTTCATCGATCGGCAGGCCGTCCAGCTGGAACTGCACCTGCCTGGCGACCTCGCTGGGTGTCAGGCCCATCAGGCGCAGTCGCTCGCTGTCCATTTTGAGCCGCACCACCGGCACCCTCTCGTCCCAGTCCAGGTGGGTGCCCGTGGTGTTCGGATGCGCGTCGACCCGTGCACTGACCTCCCGCGCCAGCTCCCTCAGGACCAGGGGGTCGGGACCAAGTATGCGGAAGGTAACTGGCCAGACCACGGGTGGGCCGTAGAACAGACGAGTCAGTCGAATACGGGCCTCGGGAAATTCGCCGGCATCCACGTGGGTCCGCAGGGTCTTCAGGATATGATCACGCCCATCGGCATCCTCGCCAATGGCGATAATCTTGGCAAATGCGGGGTTCGGCTGCTCCGGGTTGGCCGAGAGGAAAAAGCGGGGAGCCCCGGCGCCCACATAGGAGGACAGGCTGCGCACCTCGGGCATGTCCTCGAGGACAGCCTCCAGGCGCTGCACCACGCGGTCGGTCACACCGATCGCACTGCCCTGGGGCAGGTAGATTTCCACCAGGGCCTCGGGCCTGTCCGAGGCGGGAAAGAACTGCTTCTGTACCACGGTATTCATGCCCACCACACCCAGCGCCAGCAGAGCGACGGTCACCGCCACCACGCTCTTGCGGTGGCGAACGCAGGCTAGGATCAGCCCGCGCAGGCAACGGTAGAGTGGCGTCTGGTAGGCGTCCTCACCGTGCCCCTGACTGTGCAGGTCCGGCAACAGCTTCACGCCGAGCCAGGGGGTGAAGGTCACCGCCACCAGCCAGGACACCAGCAGGGAGAAGGCCATGACCCAGAAGATATTTCCCGCGTACTCACCGACGCCGGAGCGGGCAAAACCGATCGGCACGAAGCCCACCACCGTGACCAGGGTACCGAAGAGCATCGGCGCCGCGGTAACGTTCCAGGCATGGGTGGCCGCCTGGACCCGGTCCCAGCCGGCCTCCATCTTCACAATCATCATTTCGATGGCAATGATGGCGTCGTCCACCAGCAGGCCAAGGGCGATAATCAAGGCCCCCAGGGTGATTCGGTCGAGGTTGATCCCGGTCAGTTTCATCAACAGGAAGGCCAGCCCCAGGGTCACCGGTATGGCGATCCCCACGATCAGGCCAGCTCGCAGGCCGATGGAAAGAATGCTCACCGCCATCACTACGGCCACCGCGACCAGGAACTTCACCTGGAACAGGTCCACCGCCGCCCGGATCATGTCGGTCTGGTTGGTCAGGGTATGCAGGGTCATGCCCAGGGGCAGACGGCCGCGCTCGCGCTCCAGGAAGGCGGATAACTCCGCCCCAAAATCCAGCCCGTTCTCACCCTCGCGCATGACCACACCCAGCAGAATGGCATCCTCCCCGTGTGCCCTGACCAGGTAACTTGGCGGGTCCTCGTAACCGGAGTGGACGGTCGCGAGGTCCCCCAGGCGCAGCAGTCGATCACCAATGGCGACGGGGACCGCCTCCAGCGCACCGCGGGCGGAGAGGTCCGAGTCGATACGCAGGTAGGTTCGCGGCCCCTCGCGGTCGATGAAACCGGCGGGGGCCAGCTGGTTGTGCGCCGCGATGGCATCAAAAATCACTTCGGGGCGAACCCCAAGGTTGGCCAGACGCGCCGGATCGAACTCCACGAAAACCCGCTCGCTGCGCTCACCTAGGAGCAGCACCTTGCGCGTGCCGTCCAGGCGCTGCAAGCGGTCACGGATAGCCTCCGCCTCGCGGGTCAGGTCGGCCATCGGCAGGCCCGGTGCAGTCAGCGCCAGTAGCGAGAAGTAGACGTCGGAGAAATCATCGTTGACGATCGGGCCAATCACCCCCTCAGGCAGGTTCGGCGCCTCGTCCCACATCCGCTTGCGCACTTCATAGAAGAGGTCGGGCACCGCTTCACTGGGCGTATAGTCCTCGAACTCCACCTGCAGATCGACACGCCCCGGACGAATCACGGTTTCGATGCGATAGAGGTTCTCGACCTCCTGGATGCGCTGCTCCAGACGGTCGGCCACCTGCTCCTCAATCTCTTCCGGGGTCGCCCCCGGCCACAGGGCGGAGACCACCATGATGCGCACGGTAAAACTCGGGTCCTCGGCGCGCCCCAGCGTCGTGAAGGCATAGACCCCGGCCACTACTGACAGCAGCAAAAAGAACAGCGTGAGGGCACGCTCGCGCACCGCCAGGGCAGAGAGATTGGGGAAACTCATTGCCTGCGCTCCCGCACCGCCTGGCCGGGTTCCAGCAGATGGGTACCGAGCCGGATCACCGGCGTGCCGGCGGGCAGATCCACCGCCACCAGCACACGATCGTCGCGCAAACCGGCGATCGATACCGACACCGGGTGCGCCTCACCGTCGCGCAAGGTCCAGATTCGGGGACCCTCCCCACGTTCATCCAGCGCGGAGAACGGCAGGGCAAAGCGCTGCGAACTGCCGGTTTCGTGGAGATCAACCTGAACCACAACCCCAAGCGGCAAACTCTCGTCGCTGTCATCCAGCTGGTAGCGCGCGCGCCAGGTACGACTCGCCGGGTCCGCAGAGCCCGCCACTTCACGCAGGTGTATCGCGCGGGGCGGCTGGTCGCGCCAGCGAACCGTGCCCTGAACCGGAGCCGGCCCCACGTCGGGGAGGAACACCTCAATCTCGCGCTCGCCCCGTTGGGCCAGCAGAGCGACCGGCTCGCCCGCCGCCACAACCTGACCGGGCTCGCCACTGACCTCGATCAGCACCCCGCCCTGCGCCAGTCGCAAATCGGCATATTCGCGCTGATGGCGGGCACTGGCGAGACTGGCGGCAGCCGCGTCCACCCGGCTGCGGGCATCCTGCTCCGCCAGGCGAAAGCGCGCCAGGCTCTGGGCACTGACAAAATTCTGCGCCACCAGTTGTTCCTGACGCGAGAGTTCACTGACGGCCGTCTCCCGTGCCGCCCTGGCTGCAGCCAGTTCCGCCTCGGCAATGCGCAGCGCCTGGTCGAAATCCCGCGGGTCGAGGCGAAACAAAACCTGGCCAGGCGTCACCTTCTCCCCCGCATTGGCCCGGCGCTGCAGGATGCGCCCGCCAACCTGGAAGGCGAGTGGCGTTTCAAACCGCGCCCGCACGGTGCCGGAAAGCTGCAGGCGCTGATCCGAGGTCGCCCTCAGGGGCACCGTCAAAACCCAGTGGGCCGCGGGCGCCTGGGCCTGATTACCGGTATCCTCGCCACAGGCAGCCAGGGTAAACGCCGCCAGAATGGCGACCAGCCTTGCTCGCAACATGAAAGGTGATCCATCCGCCAATTTAGTGTACGGTATCGTACAGTAATTAAGAGGTACGCACCAGTGTCAAGCAAGCAGGCCAAAGCCGCACCGTCCTCTACCGCGAGCAACGCCCGGCCCGGGCGACCGCCCGACCCGGCCAAGCAACGCGCCATTCTCGACGCCGCGCGGTCACTGCTGTTCCAGGGGGGCCCGGGTGAGCTCTCCATGGAGGCCGTAGCGCGCCGGGCGGGTGTCTCGAAGGTGACGATCTACGCCCGCTATGCCAATCGCGAAGCCCTGCTCGACGCCGTAATTGGCGACCAGGCCAACAGCCTGATGGACAGCCTCAATCTGCAACCGGAAGACGCCTCCAGTGCCCGCAAGGCGCTGTGCAGCTTCGGCCAACAGCTGCTGAGCTTCGTCCTCGGTGAGGAGCACCAGGGCTTCCTGCGCCTGGTACTGGCCAGCCCCGCTTCTTCCCAGGCGATCCTGGCGCGTATCTACCGCTCGGGACCGGAAGCCACTCACGCGCAGCTGGAACACTGGATGACCCGGGCCGATGCCGCCGGCCTGCTGCGCATACCGGACCCGCCACAAAGCACGGAGCTGTTGATTGGCATGCTGCTGGGACTGGAGTTGATCCGGCTACTCTACGGCCAGCCGGCAAAATTCACGGGCGAGTCCCTGGAAACGCATGTCGAGCAGGTGGTGGACCGCTTCCTCAGCCTGCACGGGACCTGATGGCTCCGGCGCCATGCCTGCGCGCCACAACGCCTGCCCTGGTCTATCCTGTAGCGGCAAGCCCACAAGCAGGAGATGATGCGGTGAACCAACCAGAAACCGTCCTGTGGTTCGACACCCTTGACCTCTCGTGCCTGCCGCAAGTCGGTGGCAAGAACGCCAGCCTGGGGGAAATGTACCAGCGCCTGAGCGAGGAAGGGATCCGGGTCCCCTTCGGTTTTGCCACCACGGCGCAGGCCTTCCGCGACTACCTGGCGGACAACCGGCTGGAGGCCCCCATCCGCGAGGCTGTGGCTGCCATGCGTCGAGGCAGCCAATCGCTCGAAGCCACCGGCGGAGCCATCCGCGAGCTGATCCGCAGGGGGAATTTTTCCAACCGCCAGCGCACCCTGATCACGGGCGCCTACCGCGAACTCTGTGAGCGCCTGCAGACCCCCTCCCTGGCTGTCGCCGTGCGCAGCTCCGCCACCGCGGAAGACCTGCCCGAGGCTTCCTTTGCCGGACAACAGGAGAGCTTCCTCAATGTCCGCGGCGAGGAGGCCCTTCTGCAGGCCTGCCGCGAATGCTACGCCTCCCTCTACACCGATCGCGCCATTGCCTACCGGGAAGAGCGAGGCTTCGAACACGAACAGGTCGCCCTGTCCGTCGGTGTCCAGCAGATGGTGGAATCCGCCGCGGCGGGCGTGATGTTCACCCTGGATACCGAGAGCGGCTTTCCCGACGTGGTGCTCATCAGTGCTGCCTGGGGCTTGGGGGAAACCGTCGTGAAGGGTTCGGTCAATCCCGACCGCTACATGGCCTACAAGCCCTTCCTCGAGGAGCGCGCACTGAGCCCCGTGATTGAAGCGAGCGTGGGCAGCAAGCTGGTGAAAATGCGCTATGCGCTACCGGAGGATAGCCAGCCCTCGGATGCCGACGATGATCAGGGGCCCACTGTCACCGTCCCTACCAGCACGGCAGAACAACGCAGCCGGGTGCTGGATGACCTAGCGGTCCTGCACCTGGCCCGCTGGGGAGCCAGAATCGAGGCGCACTACGGGCGGCCCATGGATATCGAGTGGGCCCGGGACAGCGACGGGCAGCTGTTCATTGTTCAGGCCCGGCCGGAAACCATAGAATCGCAGAAGGACCGCAGCGTCCTGGTGAGCTATCACCTGAAGGAAAAAGGTCGGGTGCTGCTTGAGGGGGCAGCCGTGGGCAGTGCCATCGCCGGCGGGCCGGTCTGCGTGGTGGACCGGCCGGGTGATGTCGATGCCTTTCCCGAGGGTGCCATCCTGGTCACCGAGCGCACCGACCCGGACTGGGTACCCATCATGCGCCGGGCGGCGGGTATCGTGACCAATAGCGGCGGCACCACCAGCCACGCGGCCATTGTCAGCCGGGAGCTGAAAAAACCCGCCATCGTTGGCTGCGGCGATGCCACCGCTATGCTGCGGGATGGGATGGAGATCACCATCAGTGGCGCAGAAGGCGCGACCGGCAAGGTGTATGCGGGCCTGCTCGACTTTGACTGCGACTCCATCAGCCTCGCCGAGCTGCCGCACTCCCGCACACAACTGATGATCAATGCCGCACTTCCAGACGGCGCCCTGCAGTGGTGGCAACTGCCTGTGTCCGGTATCGGGCTCACGCGGATCGAGTTCATCATCTCCAGCCAGATTCGCGTCCACCCCATGGCGCTGGTCCACCCGGAAAAGGTAAGCGATCCACAGGTCGCAAAGGACATTGCCGAGCTGCATGCCGGTCACCAGCAGCCGGTCGACTACTTCATCGATGGGCTGGCGCGGGGCGTGGCGCGAATTGCTGCCTCACAGTATCCGCGCCCCGTCATTGTGCGCATGTCGGACTTCAAATCGAACGAGTATCGCGGCCTGCTGGGCGGTGAATTCTTCGAACTGGAAGAAGAAAACCCCATGCTCGGCTTTCGCGGTGCCTCACGCTATTACCACCCCCTGTACCGCGAGGGCTTTCAACTTGAGTGTCGCGCCATCCTGCGAGCCCGCGAAAGTATGGGCTTCGACAACATCATCGTGATGATTCCCTTCTGCCGCACGCCGGCGGAAGCAGACCGGGTTCTTGACACCATGGCCGAAGCGGGCCTGCGGCGCGGCAAGGACGGGCTGCAAATCTATGTGATGTGCGAGATCCCCTCCAATGTGATTCTCGCGGACCAGTTCGCTGGGCGTTTTGATGGCTTTTCCATTGGCAGCAATGACCTGACCCAGCTAGTACTGGGCATAGACCGCGACTCCGCGGTTCTGAAAACGCTTTTCGACGCTCGGGATGAAGCCGTCAAACGGATGATCGAGCAGGTGATCCGGGTGGCCCACCAGCATGGGTGCAAGGTGGGCATCTGTGGCCAGGCTCCCTCCGATGACCCGGAGTTCGCCGAGTTCCTGGTGGATTGCGGGATTGACTCGATCAGTCTGAACCCCGACTCGGTGGCCCGGGCAAGCGCGCATGTGGCGGCAGCTGAGAAAAAGCGGCGCCCCTAATCCCCCAGCCAAAGATAGGAGTACCAGTAAAATTCACCTGCACCCTCACTGCTGGGGGCCGTGCAGTTGACCTTGTTGCGGCCGCCGCGGGTCGGCGGCAAGTCGACAGCGTAACGGCGCTCTCCCATCTGATGGAGAGACAGGGCCTCACCGCTTGAGGCGAAACAGGCCAGCCCGGCCAGGGCCTCACCGGAAAGCGTGATGCTCAGCACCCCGTCATCTACCCGCTCCTGTACCACCGGCAGTGGCCGGCTGTGAACACCCTGGCGCAGACGCTGCAGACTGTCCTGACCGCTCGCCATTGGAAAGCGTGGAATCTGCAGCGGATCAGTAACTGCGCCAACGGCGCCTGACTGCTGTGCCAGCCCGAGCAGCTGGCGACGGGAAAGCGCGCCCTTGAGCTGGCTGTTATATTCGCCAAAGGGGTAGGCAAAGGCCTGGATATCCACCTGCAGTTCCGCACGGATTCGCTCGCGGTTGCGGTCGATCTCATCGTCTATGCGCTGCGCCCACTGGGCGTCACTCTCGCCGGACCGACGCCGCGCCAGGTAATCGTGGCTGTGGGAGTGGCCACCGATACTGGCACCCATGGCAAGCAGCTCCCGGGCCTGCTGCCAGGACATGTAGCCGGGCACCTGGTCGTCGAGCGGCTGACTGGCGAGAAACACCGTGAAGGGCCAGTCACGATCGGCCAGGCGGGGTGCGGCCTCGGTGAACACTGATCGGTAGGCATCGTCAAAGGTGATGGCCACGGCATTGTCAGGTAGCGGCCCTCCCGCC
Source organism: Haliea atlantica (assembly GCF_054779855.1). Classification (NCBI taxonomy): domain Bacteria; kingdom Pseudomonadati; phylum Pseudomonadota; class Gammaproteobacteria; order Cellvibrionales; family Halieaceae; genus Haliea; species Haliea atlantica. Next base: position 41,616 of record NZ_BAAGXL010000018.1, read on the forward strand.
AGGGCCTTCTCCAGAAGAAGCTGTAGCGGCATGACGGTGAAGCCATGGTCCTCGAGGTAGTCCAGATGTGCGGTAAAGCGCTCGGGAGTCACGCTGGTGCTGGCCGGGGTCTCCTGACTGACGTGGTGGTAAAGCAGAATGACGGCATGGTCGGCGGCGCGCAGCACGGGCGACAGGGAAAACAAGCCCACCGCCAGTATCGCCGCAAGCGTGCGCAGGCTCACGCTTGAGTGTCCTCAAGCTGTCGGGTGGTGAATTCGCGATACTGGCCAATCATCGCCTTGACCTCCTGAACGTAGTCCTCCCGGCGCTCGGAATAGTAGAGCAGGCCGTCGGCGAGAAACCGCGCCGACAGCGCGACGTCGCGGTCGCGCTGGCGCGCGCGCAGCTCGTGGAAAGCCCGGTACCTGGGGTGCGTGTTCAGGTTGTGCATGTAACTGGCGATAGCGTCACTCACCGAAGCATAGACGCGGAGCTCGTGGCGCTTCCCCGTGCCGCGGGCCAGCGGCACCAGACCGCAACCGGGCTCAAAACACCAGTGGCCGAAGAGGTTGTTGGCCTTGACCGCAAAACGCGAACGCCCCCAGGCTGACTCCTTGGCCGCCTGCACCAGGGCCAGCTCCAGGGGGACCACATCGACACGTTGCAGCAGGATCTCCAGCTGCTCCGCAACCGTCAGCTCCTCGGGCACTGCATAGGTCTCGGCGAGACGCCGCACCCGCCAGCGATCCAGCAGATTGAGTTGCTCCCCGAGCTGCTGTTTGTCAGCCAGAGCCAGCAGGGAGCGGCGCTCCTCGCGCAACCGGTCGTTCTGCTCGCGTACAATCGGCGTCAGGTAGTCATAGAAGGCCTGTTTCAGTTCCGGCACCTGGTCGTAGCGCGAGAAGTCCGGCAGGGGACGTGAATCCGCTGCGAAAAACCACCAACCGAAGAGGAACAGCACGACCACCCCACCGACTGCGACCATCGGTTTGTCGCGCAGTGCGGCCGCGATTGTCGTACCTGAAAGCCTGTTAAACATCCTGCTGACTGCCTGTTGACTCCACGTCTGCCGTTTTAGCTGAACACAACCTTAACATGATATCCCGGCGGAATCGCGGCATGCCCAGGAACTGACCGGGCCGAGAGCAAGGGCGCGGCCACCGGGGACGCCGGCAGAAAATCCGGGGCTCCTCGTCACTCTGAGTGGAATTAGACCACATGCTGGGGCATCCTACCGCGCACCGA
>NZ_BAAGXL010000019.1:0-432135 GCF_054779855.1 Haliea atlantica
CGCCCGCAACGGAGCAGAGGAGGATCAACCACCCACACCAACGCAGCGGTCGCCAGACCGCAAAGCCACCCGCGGCGACGCAGTGGCCCTCAGGCCAGCGGCTTGAAGAAGACCTTGGAATTGCGCTGCAGATTGTAGAGCTGCTTGCGCGCCGCCGGCAGGCTGTCCCGGGGCTGCTCCACAAAACCCTGCTCGATAAACCAGTGGGCCGTCTGAGTCGTCAGCACAAACACCCGGTCCAGGCCCAGGCGCCGGGCCTCGGCCTCCAGTGCGCGCAGCAGGCGCTGGCCCCGCTGGCCACCCCGATAGTCGGGGTGGGAGACAATGCAGGCGATCTCGCCGCAGCCGTCCTCCGCGAAGGGATAAAGCGCAGCGCAGGCGATGATGCGCCCATCCCGCTCGAGGATGCGGAACTGGCGGATCTCGGTTTCCAGCAGCTCCCGGGAGCGCTTCACCAGCACGCCTTCCTGCTCCAGGGGCTCGATCAATTCGAGAATGCCGCCGACGTCATCGATGTTGGCGGCCCGGGCCTGCTCATAGTCGTCCTTGGCCACCAGGGTGCCACTGCCGTCGTGGGTGAACAGCTCCTCCAGCAGGGCGCAGTCGTCCCGGTAGCTGATGATATGGCAGCGCGGCACCCCCGCCAGGCAGGCGCGCCGCGCTGTGGTCAGCAGGCGCTGCTGTTCGGTGTCGTCCACCGACAGGCCGGGAATCTCGCCGACCGCCAGCTGCCGGATCAGGCGGCCTTCGGGCCCAGCGACACCGGGGGCGGCCCCCAGCATCAACAGCTTGTCGGCACCGATGGCGGCGGCGCAGTGCACCGCGACATCCTCCAGGGTGAGGTTGAAGATCTCCCCGGTGGGGGAATAGCCAAGTGGAGAGAGCAAGACGATAGAGCCGGCGGCCAGCTGCTGCTGGATGCCGGCGCTATCCATGCGCCGCACCCGGCCGGTGTGCTGGAAGTCGACACCGTCGTGCACCCCCAGGGGGCGGGCGGTGACGAAATTGCCGGAGCAAACGCGCATGCGCGCCCCCTGCATCGGCGAATTGGGCAGGCCCATGGATAGCAGCGCCTCGATCTGTGCACGCAGGGATGCCGCCGCATCCGTGACATGGTGCATGGTGGCGGGATCGGTGATGCGCATGTCGTCGTGGAAGCGACTCTCGATGCCGGCGCGCTCCAGGCGCTCGTCAATCTGCGGCCGGTTGCCGTGTACCAGCACCAGGCGCACTCCCAGGCTGTGCAGCAGGGCCATGTCGTGCATGATGGTGGCAAAGGTGGGCTCCAGCGCCGCCTCGCCGCCCAGCATCAGCACGAAGGTGCGCCCGCGGTGGGCGTTGATATAGGGCGCAGTATTGCGGAACCAGCGGATATGCGCCCGGTTGGGTGTCGTCACGGCCTTGCTTCCCGGAGTGTTCTGGACAGGCGCACAAGGTTACCGCAGGCGGCGCCCCGGACACCAAGCAAATATTACACAGCCCGGGCCCGCAGTTCGGATGGGCTCACAGGCAGTAGCGGGCAATGCACTGGCGCAGGAGGTCGATGGCCGGCTGGATCTGCGCCAGCTCCAGGTATTCATCGGGCTGGTGGGCGAGGTTGATGCTGCCCGGCCCCATGACGATGGTCTCCATACCCAGGGCGTGGAAAAACGGCGCCTCGGTGGCGAAGCCGGCGGCGGTGGCGGTGTGGCCGGTAAGGGTTTCCGCCAGGCGTACCAGCTCGCTGCTCGCGGCCTGCTCGAAAGGGGGCACCGGTTCCACCAGCGGCCGCAGTTCGAGGCCGGCACCGCTGCGCTGGGCGATGGCCTGCAGGCGCTGCTCCAGCTCCTCGCGTACACCCGCTTCCGCGGCGTCGGGCGTCAGGCGCAGGTCGAAGTGCAGTTCGCAGCTGCCGCAGATGCGGTTGGGATTGTCGCCGCCGTGGATACAGCCCAGGTTGAGGGTTGGCCAGGCCACCTCGAAGCGGCTGTTGCCAAAGCGCTGGCGCAGCCCGCTGCGGAAGGTCATCAGCTCGCCGAGGACCTCCTGCATCACATCCAGGGCGTTGAGGCCCAGGTCCGGGTTGGAGGAGTGGCCGGAGCGTCCGCTGACGCGGATGGCCTCCATCATGATGCCCTTGTGCAGGCGGATCGGTGTCAGCGAGGTGGGCTCGCCGACAATCGCCGCCCGGGCCCGCGGCCGGCCCGCCGCCACCAGCGCCCGCGCGCCGTCCATGGAACTCTCCTCGTCGGCGGTGGCGAGGATGATCAGTGGCTGGCGCAGAGGCTGCTCGAGAAAGGCTTCCGCTGCCGCCAGGGCTACCGGAAAGAAACCTTTCATGTCGGTACTGCCGAGGCCGTAGAGCCGCTGGTCGCGCTCGCTCAGGCGCAGGGGGTCGGAGCGCCAGCGCCCCTCGTCGAAGGGCACGGTATCGGTGTGGCCGGCCAGTACCAGGCCGCCCGGTCCGGAACCCAGGGTGGCAATGAGGTTGGCCTTGCGGCCGTCTGCGGAGACCGGCATCAGTTCGACGGCGAAGCCCATGTCCTGCAGCCACGCCGCCAGCAGCTCCACCACGGCGCGGTTGCCCTGGTCCCAGGCGGGGTCGGTGGAGCTGACCGAGGGTGTGCGGATCAGCTCGCCCAGCTGGCGGATAATGCGACTGTGATCAGTGGACATGGCGTGGCGGGCACCCGGACGGTGTCGTCTGACGGCTGGATGCCCACGGTAGTCTGGCGGTGGTCGCGACGTCAACCACCGCGGATGCTTAGCTGAAGATGCCCTTGAAGAAGAAGAAGAACAGGATCGAGAGCGCTGCCCCGGCGGGCAGTGTCACAATCCAGGACAGGAAGATGGAACCGATGGTGCGCAGGTTCAAGGCCGCGATACCCCGGGCGAAGCCCACGCCGAGCACCGCGCCCACCAGGGTGTGGGTGGTCGAAATCGGCAGGCCGGTGCCGGAGGCGAGGACCACGGTGGTGGCGGCTCCCAGCTCCGCGGCAAAGCCGCGGCTGGGGGTCAGCTCGGTGATCTTGCGGCCAATGGTGGCGATCACCTTGAAACCGTAGGTGGCGAGGCCGACCACGATGCCGCCCGCCCCGACCAGCAGGATCCACCAGGGCAGCGAGGCCTCGGCCGAGACCAGCCCGCCCGACTGCACCGTGCTGACCACGGCCGCCAGCGGGCCGACGGCGTTGGCGACATCATTGGAGCCGTGGGCAAATGCCATGGCACAGGCGGTAAATACCATGAGGATGGCGAACACCCGCTCGACGTTGGCAAAGCGGTGGCCGTGGGTGGGCAGTTCCTTGATACGGCGCAGCAGCAGGCTGCCCAGGCCGGCCACGACCAGGCCGATCAGGGCGGACACGGGCACGGCATTGGCGAACTTGCTGCCCAGGCCGAGATCCAGGTCCACACCGATGTGCTTGAGGCCCTTGAGCAGGGTGACCATGGAAATCATGAAGCCCACCAGCCACATGTAGATCGGAATGAACTTCTTGGCTCGCTGGAAGGGATCCTCGGTATCCAGGATGAGAATCTTGACGCTCATGAACAGGCCGAAGGCAATGCTGCCGGCGAGCAGTGGGGACACGATCCAGCTGGCGGCGATGGCGCCCACCTTGCCCCAGGCCACTGCCTCCACCGAAATCCCCACGGCGGCGAAGCCGACAATGGCCCCCACGATCGAGTGCGTGGTGGATACCGGCCAGCCCTTGATGCTGGCGATCATCAGCCAGGTGCCCGCAGCGAGCAGGGCCGAGAGCATGCCGTAGACCAGAAGTTCTGGATTGGCACTCATGATGGCGGGGTCGATGATGCCCTTGCGGATGGTCGAGGTGACTTCCCCACCGGCCAGGTAGGCGCCGAGGAATTCGAACACCATCGCCACCAGGATGGCCTGTTTGATGGTCAGTGCCTTCGAGCCCACGGAGGTGCCCATGGCATTGGCGACGTCGTTGGCGCCCACGCCCCAGGCCATGAAGAAGCCGAAGGCGCAGGCCAGGATGAGCAGGATGGTGCCGTACTCGGAAATGATTTCCATGCCGGGGTCCTTGTTGCTGGATCAGGAGTTACTTGGCGATCAGGATTTGCAGTCGGTGGCCAACCCGCTCGGCGGCGTCGGCGAGGGCGGCGAGAAGCTCGATGATTTTGTAGTAGAACATCACGTCCACCGCATGCAGTTCTCTTTCGATACTGAACAGGCTGGCGCGCAGGGCCTGGGACTGCTCGTCGGTGCGGCCCTCCAGTTTGTCCAGCTCCTGGATCAGGCCCTCAACATGCTTCACCTCGCGGCCGCTGAAGCCGACTTCCAGCAGCTCGTCCAGCTCGCTGATGGCGACCAGGGCCTGGGTGCAGGTTGCGGCCACGCCCTCGGTAAATTCGATCAGGTGCGGCTGCAGGGGCTCGGGGAACTGCATCTGCCGGCCCAGCATCAGGCCGGCGACATCCTTGGCGATGTTCGCCACATGGTCCTGGATGGTGACCAGTTCCAGCAGGTCGGAGCGCGGTACCGGCAGGAACAGCGACTTCGGCAGGTGCCGTCGCACCGAGCGCTTGAGCTTGTCGCCTTCGCTCTCGGCATCGCTGATGCGCACAAAGATGGCCTGCGCTTCGTCCCAGTCACCGCCGCGGGCGGCCTGCATGAAGGCCGGCAGTTGTTGCGCGGCGTCGTTGGCCACCTGCATGTGTTGCTGGATGGGGCGAATGGGGGAGCGACCGAAGAGATCGCTGAGCGGGTTGGATCCGGGCATGGCTGGCTCCTGTGATGCAGGCGCGAAGTATAGGGGCTGATGCGGCCCCTGTCACATGGCGGAGCATTCGCGCCCTAGTGCCTGTGATAGCATGAAATCTGTTCATTTACCTCCAGCAGGTTTCGAGGATTCTGCATGTCTAGCGCGCTTTCAACGGCTTCCCTGCCCACTCCACTGGCCGAGGCCGCCGAGACCGCCTGGCAGTGGGTGCTGGAACAGCCTGGCCAGGCCGCTGTCGGTGAGCTGCAGGCAGCGCTTGCCCACTGCGAGGCGAGTCGCGCCCAGCTGCCGCGCATCCTCGCCTGCAGCCCTTTTATCGCCGACATTCTGCGGCGCAACCCCGAGCCCCTGACCGAGCTGTTGGGCAGTGGTCGCTTGCAGCGCAGCTCTCGGCCCGACGAGTTGCGCGAGCTGCTCGCTGAGGCCCTGTCGGCCGAGGGGGCCGACCTGCACCGCGAGCTGCGCCGCTTTCGCCAGCGGGAAATGCTGCGTGTGGTCTGGCGCGATTTCAGTCGCACCGCGGATACCCGGGAGACCATGGCGGACATGTCCGCGCTGGCGGATGCCTGCATCGGTCTGGCCTGCGAGCGGCTGCAGACGGAGCTGGAGGGGCGCTTCGGCGTCCCGCGGGGTCGCAGTTCCGGCGAACACCAGCGGCTGATTGTGCTGGCCATGGGCAAGCTGGGTGCCGGCGAGCTCAACGTGTCCTCGGACATCGACCTCATCTTCACCTACCCCGAGGCCGGGGAAACCGACGGCGAGCGGCGCAGCCTCAGCAACGCCGAGTTCTTCACCAAGCTGGGCCAGGCGCTGATTGCCGCGCTGGACCAGATGACGGTGGACGGCTTCGTATTCCGGGTCGACATGCGCCTGCGGCCCTACGGCGAGAGCGGGGCGCTGGCGCTCAACTTTTCCGCCATGGAGCAGTATTACCAGGATCAGGGTCGCGACTGGGAGCGCTACGCGATGATCAAGGCGCGACCGGTCACCGGCGACCCCCGGCGTGCCGCCGAACTGATGGCCATGCTGCGCCCCTTCGTGTTCCGCCGCTACGTGGATTTCGGGGTTATCGAAAGCCTGCGCGGCATGAAACAGATGATCAACAGTGAAGTGCGACGCCGCGGTTTGCAGGCGGACGTCAAGCTCGGCCACGGCGGCATCCGCGAGATCGAGTTCGTGGCCCAGTGCATCCAGCTGATCCGCGGTGGCCGCGACCTCGGCCTGCAGCAGCGGGAGCTGCTCTCGATCCTGGCCGAGTGCGAGAGCCTCGGCGTCCTGCCGGCGGAGGTGCTGGCGGAGTTGCGCGAGGCCTACCTGTTCCTGCGCGATTGCGAGCACGCCATCCAGGGCTATCGGGACCAGCAGAGCCAGGCCCTGCCCGGCGACGAGCTGCACCAGCTGGCCATGGCCGAAGTCATGGGCTTTGCCGACTGGCCGGCGTTCACGGCGGCCCTGGCGGCGCACCGAGAGCGGGCCGCGCTGCATTTCCGGGAGCTGATCGCCGAGCCCGACGAGGAGGCCAACGGCAACGGCGAGGAGCTGCCTCCCTGGGACGAGAACCTGGAAGCGGCCACCCTGACCGAGCTGGGTTACCGGCAGGCGCCCGAAAGCCTGGCGGCAATCCAGGCGCTGCGCGAGAGCACCCGTCTCGCCTCGGTGCAGCCGGAGGGGCGGGCTCGCCTCGAGCAGTTCATGCCGCGCCTGCTGCTTGCCTGCTGTGAGGCAGACGATCCCGATCGCGCCCTGCAGCGCATCCTGCCGCTGGTCAGTGCGGTGCTGCGCCGCAGTGCCTACCTGGTGCTTTTGCTGGAGAACCCCCAGGCCCTGGCGGAGCTGGTCCTGCTCTGTGGCGCCAGCCCCTGGATTGCCGAGCAACTGGCGCGCCATCCGGTACTGCTGGACGAGTTGCTGGACCGCGCCAGTCTGTACACCGCGCCCGATCGCGGCCTGCTCGCCTCCGATCTGCAGCAGCAGGTGGCGCGCCTGCAGCCGGGGGACCTGGAGAGCCAGATGGATGCTCTGCGCTACTTCAAGGCGTCTCAGATCCTGCGCGTGGCAGCCAGTGAGCTGGTGGGACGATTGTCGCTGATGAAGGTCAGTGACAAGCTGACCTGGATCGCCGAGGTGATCCTCGACCAGGTGGTTGCGGTGGCCTGGGCCGACCTCACGGCCCGCTATGGGAAGCCCCAGCGGGATGGCGACGGCTACGGCTTCTGCATCTTTGGTTACGGCAAGCTGGGTGGCATCGAGTTGAGCTACAGCTCGGATCTGGACCTGGTCTTTCTCTACGATGCCGACCCGCAGGGGGTGACGGACGGTGAGCGCAGCATCGATAACGCCCGCTTCTACCTCCGTCTCGGGCAGCGCGTCATCCATATTCTGGAAACCCGCATGGCCCTGGGGCAGCTCTACGAGGTCGACATGCGCCTGCGCCCCGACGGCGAGTCCGGATTGCTGGCCAGCAGCCTGAAGGGCTTCCGCAACTACCAGGAGTCTTCCGCCTGGACCTGGGAGCACCAGGCCCTGGTGCGTGCGCGCCTGGTGGCTGGGGACCGCACGGTGGGTGAACAGGCCGAGGCCATCCGCCACGCGGTCCTGGCCACCGCGCGAGACGAGGCGGAGCTGGCCGCCGAAGTGGTGGCCATGCGTCGCCGCATGCGTGAGCAGCTGGGCAGTTGTGCCGGCGAGGCTGACAAATTTGACCTCAAACAGGATGCGGGTGGTATCGTCGATATCGAATTTATGGTGCAATATGCCGTTCTGGCGTGGTCCCATCGCGTGCCGGAGCTGACCCGCTGGTCGGATAACATCCGCATCCTCGAGACCCTGGCTCGCGAGGGCCTGTTCGAGCAGCGCGACGCCGATGCGCTGGTCGAGGCCTATCTCGCCTACCGTTCGGCCGCCCACCAGCTCGCCCTGCAGCAGCAGCCCGGTTGTATCTCCACCGAGGAGTACGCGGTGCACCGCTCCGCGGTCACGGCTGCCTGGCAACAGCTGTTTGCCGGGGTGGCGGAGGGAACTGGAGCGGACTAGCCGGTCGCCGCCGGTGCGTCAGGTGGTGGCCGCCGGGTACCAACCGATTGACTGAATGTGACAGGAGTGGAGTGATGAATTTTGCGGACCGCGATGGTGTCATCTGGCTCGACGGGGAAATGATCCCCTGGCGCGAAGCCAAGGTGCACGTGCTCACCCACACACTCCATTACGGCATGGGTGTTTTCGAAGGCGTGCGCGCTTACCACACCCCGGATCGCGGTACCTGCATCTTCCGACTCAAGGAACACACCGACCGCCTGTTCCGCTCTGCCCATATCCTGGGCATGCAGATGCCCTGGGACAAGGACACGCTGAACGAGGCGCAACGCCAGGTCGTGCGTGAAAACGGCCTGCAGGAAGGCTACCTGCGGCCGATGTGCTTCCTCGGTTCCGAGGGCATGGGGCTGCGCGCCGACGGGCTCAAGACCCACGTCGTAGTCGCCGCGTGGGAGTGGCCTTCCTACATGGATCCGGAGGCCCGGGATCGCGGCATCAAGGTACGCACCTCCTCCTATACCCGCCATCACGTCAACATCACCATGTGCAAGGCCAAGGCCAACGGCAATTACATCAACTCCATGCTGGCCCTGCGCGAGGCCATCGACAGTGGTGCCGAGGAAGCCCTGATGCTGGACAACGAGGGCTATGTCGCCGAGGGCAGTGGCGAGAACGTGTTCATTGTCCGTGAGGACCAGATCTTCACCCCGGACCTCACCTCCTGCCTGGACGGTATCACCCGCAAGACGGTGTTTGCCCTGGCCGAGGAGCTGGGTTACACGATTCGCGAAAAGCGCATCACCCGGGACGAAGTCTATGTCGCCGACGAAGCCTTCTTTACCGGTACCGCGGCGGAGGTGGTGCCAATCCGCATGCTGGACGGTCGCCAGATCGGCAGCGGCTCCCGCGGGCCAGTGACCGCCCAGCTGCAGTCCATGTACTTCGACGCCGTGCGCGGCAAACGTCCCCAGAACGCCGACTGGCTGACACCGGTGGCATGATCGAGCCTCGGCGCGGTGTGCTGCCCAGTGGCGTCGTCTGGCGTCGCTGGGAGCCACCGGGCCGGGTTCGCGGGGCCGTCCTGCTGGTTCACGGCCTCGGAGAGCATGGCGGTCGCCATCAGGCCCTGGCCGAGCACCTGATGGGCCTGGGCCTGGCGGTGCTAGCCCCGGACCATCGCGGTCACGGCGACTCCCCGGGGGCCCGCGCCCACATCTGTGACTTCCAGGCCTTCCTCGACCCCCTGTCGCAGCTGCGTGAGATTATCGCCACCGACTACCCTGGTCTGCCTTGCTTCCTGCTGGGACACAGCCTCGGTGGCCTGATCGCCGCGGTCTATCTTCTGGAAACCCGCCAGCCTTTCACTGGCGTCGTGCTATCGGCGCCGGCCTTGGCCATACCCGATGCACCGCCCGCCTGGCTGCTGGCGCTCAATCGCTGTCTGTCCCGTGTCTTGCCCCGCCTGCGAACAGTCCGCCTGGACGCGGGGCTGGTCAGCCGCGACCCGCAGGTGGTGGTGGACTATCGTGCCGACCCGCGGGTGCACCACGGCCGCCTCACGGTGCGGCTGGTGGCGGAGATGTTTGCCGCCATGGCGCGGGTGCGGGCCGAGGCCGCCCGCCTGACCCAGCCACTGCTGATCCTCCACGGTGAGGCGGATGGTCTCACCGACCCGGCCGGCTCCCGCGATCTCGCCGCAGGGGTTGGCAGCGATGACGTATCCCTGCGCCTCTACCCCGGGCTGTATCACGAAGTCTTCAACGAGCCCGAGCGGGCGCAGGTCCTGGCGGACCTCGACCACTGGCTCTTGCCTCGCTGCTGAAGCTCTCTGCCGGCGGTGCCGGGGCCGTTTCAGCTTTTGCTGCTGCCGCCGCTGCTTGACTCGGCCGCTGCCTGTCCGGGCAGTTGCCCGGCAGCTGCCACCTGGCTGGCTGCGGAAGGCGGGGACAGGGGGAAAGGCTCGCTGCTCTCCCCACTGGCCTCCAGGTAGAGGGAGCGACTGGGGAAGGCAAAGCCGGCACCCGCCTCCTCTTCCACAATCTCCTTGATGCGGTAGGCAAGGCGTTCCTTGATCTCCAGCCAGTCCCCCCACACGGTGGTGCGGGTAAAGCAGTAGAGCATGATGTCTATGGAACTGTCGTTGAAGGAGTCGATACGCACAAAGGTGGAGACTTCTTCGGGCGTGGCGAATTCGTCGCTGTCGAGAATGTAGCGCTCGATGCTGTCGCGAATCTGGCGCAGTTGCTCCAGGGTGGTGCGGTACTCGACCCCGATCATCCAGAAAATGCGGCGGTGGGTCATGCGCGAGAAGTTGGTTACCGCGTTGTCCGCCAGGCGGGAGTTGGGCACATAGACTGGCGCCCGGTCGAAGCGGCGGATCGTGGTGGTGCGGAAGCCGATCTCCACCACGGTGCCCTCGACCACGCCGTCGACCTTGATCCAGTCGCTGACGGTGAAGCGGCGTTCGCCGATCACGAACAGGCCGGCAATCAGGTTCTTGAACAGGTCCTGGGCGCCGAGGGCCACTGCGACGCCGAACAGGCCGAGGCCGGCGACGATCGGACCGACCGCGATACCCCAGAGTTCGAGAATGGCTGCGGCGCCCAGCATTATGAATACCACGCGCAGCAGCTTGACGATCCACTGCACCATGGCGGTCGTGAGCAGGCGCCGGCTGCGCTCGAGCACCACACCCACGGGGCCGCAGAGCTGGTGCAGGGCCCAGAAAATGGTGAACACCACCAGGGAGCGGTTGATGTTGTAGAGGAAGGCCTCCACGTCGCCCTCGACCTTGAGAGCGCTGGCGGCGAAGAAGAAACCTACGACAACCGGCACGAAGCGCAGGGGGTTGCGCAGGGCATCCAGCAGTACATCGTCAATCTCGCTCTCGCTGCGTCGCGCCCAGCGGTGCAGTGCCCCCAGGGCATAGCGCGAGAACAGGTTGCGAATGCCCAGGAATATCATGAGGATCAGCAGGGCGACCAGGATATGCACGATATCCACGCCGTAGACGCCGTGCTTCCACACGGTCACAACCAGGTCCCAGAATTCTCGCAGGGTGGCGATATCCATTCACATGTCCTCGGTCTTCGCAGGCGGCACATGATGACGGCTCCGTCAGCGCCAGGCAAACGCCCCCGAGCTTTCAGTGCCGAAAGTCCGCCGCGGTGCCGCGCCTTCGTTGCGGAGCGTGGGGCTCGCGTGCCGGGCGGTGTGGGGCTTGCAGCGCCTGCATGGCAGGGCATACTGTCGGGCTCAGGCGAGTCCCGGAGAAACCATGCTGAAGAATCTGTTTGCCCTCCTGCTGCTGGCGGGCTCGGCCCTGCTGCTGTGGTGGCTGTATCTGGCGCCCGCTTCCGCGCCCGCGCCTGCCGTCAGCACGCCGCCGGTTTCCCGGGAGCAGGCGTGGTATCCGCAGCGGGATTGGGAGAGCGCGCCGTCCGCGGCACTCAACCTGTCCGCTTTTGCTTTCCGCGACCGCAACCGCAATGGTGTGATGGATGGCGGTGATCTGCCGATGGCTGGGGTGGCCTTCCTGCTCGAGCGTCCCGCTGGCGACCTGCGCGCCCAGCGCAGCAACATAAATGGCTACGCCAATTTTTCCGTTCGCTTGAGGGGCGATGACGAGGATATTACCCGGGCTGGCGAGCCCTATCACTTTGAAGTGATGGTTCCCCCGGGGTGGCAGGTAACTACCGGCAACGCGAGACAGGCGGCGACCTTCAGCGCGTTGCAGGGCTCACCGGCCGGCATGGTGACCGATACACCGCCTGCGGTCGTGGGGCTGGCGCCGGATCTGACCATCTCCGGGGTGGTGCCCGCCGGGGTCAGTGGCTGGCAGCTGCAAGGTCCGGTGGGTGACCCGGTTGCGCTTGCGTCCGGGGCCTTTCGGGTAGCCGTGCAGGCGGGTCACTGGCAGCTGCTGGATGGACAGGGGCGGCTCGTCCGCGAGGTGCAGGTGAGCGAGGCGCCCGTGTATCTCGCTGCCCTGTCGGCATCGCCGCTGCCCGCGCCCCTGCCCCGGGAGGTGCAGCTTGATTTCGAGGAGCCGCTGCAGCGGGCAGTGATCGACAAGCTGCCCCGCGGCTATCGCGGGCTGGGCTTCGACTATCTGCTGGCAGTCGACAACCAGCATTACCAGGGCCCGGGCTACGTCAATCTGCTGATGGACGGCCGCGGGGTTGGCTACAACAGTTCCGGCTATCCGGTCACCATCACACATGAACAGCCCGGCGAAGTGTTCGATTTCGAGGGTGGCTGGTTCGCCGTGGCCTGGCCCGCTGCCGAAGGTGAAGAGCTGGCGCTGGAGGGCTGGCGGCAGGGCCAGAGGCTCTACCATGACAGCCTTCCCCTCTCGCACCTGGGACCGGTTTGGGTGCAGGCTGATTTCCGGCGCATCGACGAGTTGCGGCTCAGCACCCGCCACTACTGGCAATTCGTCACGGACGATCTGCAGTTTCGGCGCACCCGGCCCCCTTGAGGCCGCGCGGGCGCGATACCTCGCCCCCAGCGACCGGAGGGGCAAGACGCAGCGATGCGGGTGTGTTTACCGGGAGGACTGGGTAACATAGCGCGCTGCTGTGAACAGGTAGAAGGTATTTTTCTTGCAGACCAGAATCGTGTTGGCCGGCGCAGACGGGCAGCTTGGCCGCTCCCTTCAGGCAGCTGTACCCGAGGGGGTGCAGCTGGTGGCCCTGTCCCGGGGGCAATTGGACATCACGGACCCCGGGGCCGTGGCTGCGTGCGTACGCCAGCACACACCCACGTGGGTCATCAACGCGGCGGCCTATACCGCGGTGGATCGCGCCGAAGAAGAGGTGCACCTGGCGATGGCGGTGAATGCCGAGGGCCCCGGTAACCTGGCGGCCGCCTGCGCTGCCTCGGGTGCGCGCCTGATACAGGTATCCACCGACTTCGTCTTTGACGGTGCCCGCAGCACGCCCTACCCACCGGGAGCGCCCACCGCGCCCCTCGGTGCCTACGGCCGCAGCAAGCTGACCGGGGAGCAGGCGGTGCAGGCTGCACTCCCGGAGGCCGTCATCCTGCGCACGGGCTGGGTGTATTCGCGCTTCGGCGGTAACTTCGTCAAGACCATGCTGCGGCTGATGGCCGAGCGGGACCAGCTGACGGTGGTGGATGACCAGGTGGGGACGCCGACCTGGGCGCAGGGTCTGGCGCAGGCCATCTGGTCGGCGATTGCGCGCGCTGTTCCCGGGGGCGTTTACCACTGGAGCGATGCCGGCGTGTGCAGCTGGTACGACTTCGCGCAGGCGATTGCCGAGGAGGGGCATGCCCTGGGGCTGCTGCCCCGTACCCTCGCGCTGCGCCCGATACCCGCCAGCGACTACCCGACACCGGCCCGGCGCCCTGCTTTCAGCGTTCTCGACAAGCGCACTACCTGGGCGGCCCTGGAGCTGACCCCGCTACACTGGCGCGAGCAACTGCGGCGCATGCTGCTGGACTACAAGGACAATTCCGATGGCTAGATCATTGTTGGTGACCGGCGCCGCCGGCTTTATTGGCGCCAACTTCATGCACTACTGGCACGCCAGGCACCCCGGTGACACCCTGGTAGCGCTGGATGCCCTGACCTATGCTGGCAACCGCGCCAACCTCGCGGCGCTGGAGGCGAAACCCGGCTTCCACTTCGTGCACGCGGATATCCGGGATGACACGGCCGTGCTGGACACCCTGCGCGAGCATCGCGTGGATACCCTGGTCCACTTTGCCGCCGAGAGTCACGTCGACCGCTCCATCACCGGCTCGGATGCCTTTATCGAGACCAATATCGTGGGCACGCACACCCTGCTCAAGGCGGCCCGGGAGCACTGGCTCTCGGGCAGGAGTCCGCGCGAGCACCGTTTTCACCACGTCTCCACCGACGAGGTTTACGGCTCCCTGGGCGCGGACGACCCGGCCTTTCGCGAGGACCTGCAGTATCAGCCCAACTCGCCCTACTCGGCCAGCAAGGCGGCCTCGGACCACCTGGTGCGGGCCTGGCACCATACCTATGGCTTGCAGGTGACCACCAGCAACTGCTCCAACAACTACGGACCCTGGCACTTCCCGGAGAAACTGATCCCCCTGTGCCTGACCAATATCCTGCGTGGTCGCGAGCTGCCTATCTACGGGGATGGCAGCAACATTCGCGACTGGCTGTATGTGGAGGATCACTGCCGCGGTATCGAGCTGGTCCTGGAGCGCGGGCAGGTGGGCGAGTGCTACAACATCGGCGGCAATAACGAGTGGAGCAACCTGGCGATCGTCGAGCTGCTCTGCGACCAGCTGGATGCCTGCTTCCACAGTGACCCGGTGCTGGCGCAGCGCTTCCCCGATGCCCCCCAGGCCAATGGCGGCAGTGCCCGGGACCTGATTCGCTTTGTCAGCGATCGCGCCGGCCACGACTGGCGCTATGCCATCGACGCTGACAAGATCAACCGGGAGCTCGGCTATGCCCCGCGGGAGACCTTCGAGAGCGGGCTGCGTCGCACCGTTGCCTGGTACCTCGCCAACGACAGTTGGTGGCGCCCGCTGCTGACCTGAGGTCAGTGGCCCGCTGCGGGCGCCGCTGTCGACCGGCTGTCGCTGCGGCGCTCAGTCGAGCAGCGGGGCATCCGCCCAGGCCAGGCCCTCGGCATCCTTGCCGGACAATTGCGGTGATTCACCCGGGGGAATTGGCCAGTCGATGCCGACCCGGGGGTCATTCCAGGCCAGGGTGATCTCGCTTTTCGGATCGTAGTAGTCGGTGCACTTGTACTGGAAATCGGCCGATTCCGACAGCACGTAAAAGCCGTGGGCGAAACCCGGGGGAACCCAGAGCATGCGGTGGTTTTCCGCCGACAGTTCGGCGCCGAACCACTGGCCCAGGGTCGGCGAGTCGCGGCGCAGGTCCACGGCGACGTCAAACACCGCGCCCGCAGTGACCCGCACCAGTTTGCCCTGGGTGTGGCGGGTCTGGTAGTGCAGCCCGCGCAGGATGCCCCGTGCGGAGCGGCTGTGATTGTCCTGAACGAAATCCAGGTCAAAGCCCGCCTCCCGGAAGGTAGCTGCATTCCAGCTTTCCAGAAAGAAGCCCCGCTCGTCGCCAAAGACCCGCGGCTGCAGCAGAAATACGCCGGGCAGAGATGTCGGTTCAAAAATCATGCTCGATGACCCCCGCTTCCTGACTGACCACCTGTTTCAGATAGAGACCATAACCGCTTTTTTCCAGTGGCGCGGCGAGCGACAGCAGCTGTTCGGTCCCGATATAGCCCATGCGCCAGGCGACCTCCTCGGGGCAGGCAATCTTCAGGCCCTGCCGCTCTTCGACCACGCGAATGAAGTTGGCCGCGTCGAGCAGCGAGTTGTGGGTGCCGGTGTCCAGCCAGGCGGTACCGCGGCTCATCACCTCCACCTGCAGGTCGCCGCGCTCCAGGTAGGCGCGGTTGATGTCGGTAATTTCCAGCTCGCCGCGCGCCGAGGGCCGGATGTCGCGGGCGATGTCCACCACGTCATTGTCATAGAAATACAGGCCGGTGACCGCGTAGTGTGAGCGCGGTTGAGCGGGCTTTTCCTCGATGTCGATGGCGCGGCCCTGACTGTCGAAACTGACCACGCCGTAGCGCTCGGGATCGTGAACGTAGTAGGCGAATACCGACGCGCCGGCGTCGCGGCTGGCGGCCTGGCGCAGGCTGCGGGTGAAGCCGCCGCCGTAGAAGATGTTATCCCCCAGCACCAGGGCGGCCGGATTGTCGCCGATGAAGTCGCGGCCCAGCAGAAAGGCCTGCGCCAGGCCGTCGGGGCTGGGCTGTACCGTGTAACTGATCTGGATGCCCCAGGCACTGCCGTCGCCGAGGAGGTCGCGGAAGGCCTGCTGGTCCCGGGGTGTGGTGATGATCAGGATCTCGCGGATGCCCGCCAGCATCAGGGTCGCCAGCGGGTAGTAGATCATCGGCTTGTCGTAGACCGGCATCAGCTGCTTGCTGACGGTGCTGGTCAGGGGGTGCAGGCGGGTCCCCGAGCCCCCGGCGAGAATGATTCCCTTGTACTGGCTGCTGGCGGGCATGGTGCGGCTCCCTGGTCACGCAAAGTGGCCGATTATACGGGAAATTACCGTCATTCGCGGAGATACGGCGGGGAATGTGAAAGACTAACGATCGCTAGTCCAGGGCTGGCGCCGGCTGTCAGCGCACTGCTAGAATGAAGCTTCGCGGTGCTGCCCGGTCGTCGGTCGGTGTGGTATTCCGCTCCCGTTCCCGGACGCCGAACTCGAGGGGAAACCACCATCAACTTCCTGGACACAGTGCCCAGCGTCAACCCGACGGAATCCGCCGGCAGCGCGCCGCCCACGGCACAGTCGCCGCCTCAGCGTCCCCTGCGCATCGCACTGCTTGGCTACCGCAGCAAGCCCACGGGTGGCGGCCAGGGTATCTATCTGCGCTACCTCAGCCGGGCCCTGTGTGAGGCGGGGCACCAGGTGGACGTCATTTCCGGGCCGCCCTACCCGGAGCTGGATCCTGGGGTGCGCCTGATCCAGATTCCCAGCCTCGACTTGTTCGAGCACGGTCTGGCCTCCCTGCGGTCGCGCCACCTGCGATCTCTGAGCAATCTGATCGAGTGGTCGAGCAAGCTGACCGGGGGCTTCGCCGAGCCCTATACCTTTGGCCGCCGCGTGGTGAAATACCTGCGCCGCCACGGCCACCGCTACGACCTCATCCACGACAATCAGAGCCTCAGTTACGGCATGCTGGCACTGCAGGCGCTGGGCCTGCCGCTGGTCACCACCATCCATCACCCGATCACCAGTGATTTTCGCATCGCCCTCGAGGCCGCACCGCACTGGTGGGACCGCGTACTGGTGCGCCGCTGGTACAGCTTCCTGCGCATGCAGCGCGCCGTGGCCCGGCAGCTGCACCATGTGGTCACGGTCTCGGACTGCTCGCGCCAGGACATTGCCCGGGATTTCGGCCTGCAGCCAGCGGGCATTGACCTGGTCCCCAACGGCGTGGATACCGAAGTTTTCTGTCCACGCCCCGAGGTGCCGCGCCAGCCCAGGCGCCTGATGAGTATCGCCTCGGCAGATTCGCCCCTGAAGGGGCTGCGCTATCTGCTGCAGGCCTTTGCGTCGCTGTTGCAGCGCTGGCCGGACCTGGAGCTGGTGCTGGTGAGTCGACCCGAGCCCGGTGGTGCCACCGAGCAGCTGATCGCCGCGCTGGGCATCGGCGACCGCTTGCGCCTGGTGAGTGGCATCACCACCGAGGAAATGGTGCAGCTCTACGCCGAGTCGAGCCTCGCGGTAGTGCCCTCGCTTTACGAAGGTTTCGGGCTGCCGGCCGGCGAGGCGATGGCCTGTGGGGTTCCGGTGGTCTCCACCGACGGTGGTGCCCTGCCAGAGGTGGTTGGTGACGCCGGGGTGATTGTCCCGGCGGGAGATGCCGGTGCCCTGGCGGCGGCGATTGCCGGGTTGCTGGAAGACCCGGAGCAACGGCAGTGCCTGGGGGAAAGGGGTCGGCAGAGAATTGTCGAGCGCTTCAGCTGGAGCGTGTGTGCCCGGGACATGGAGGCGCTGTACCGGCGTGTGATCCAACATGCAGACCGTTGATTTTCGCTTCCTGCCCCTGCGCCCGGGCGACCGCGTTCTCGACCTGGGCTGCGGGGAGGGGCGCCACAGCATCGGCACCTGGCTCCAGGGCCAGGTGCATGCCGTGGGCCTCGATCTCAGCCTGCCGGACCTGTGCACGGCCCGGCAGCGTGCGGCGGAGTTCACCCCGGCGGCGGACGGCCGGGAGCTCGGTTTTGTCCAGGGCAGTGCCCTGTCGCTGCCCTTTCCCGATGCCAGTTTTGACCGGGTGATCTGTTCCGAGGTGCTGGAGCACCTGCCCGACTACCGGGGTGCTCTGGCGGAAATGCGCCGGGTGCTGAAGCCCGGTGGGCTGCTCTGTATCAGCGTGCCGCGGGCCTGGCCGGAGCGCATCTGCTGGTGGCTGAGCCGGGAGTACCACGAGGTTCCCGGTGGCCATGTGCGCATCTTCGATATCGACAGGCTGCACGCCGAGGTCGAGGGGGTGGGCTTTACCGGCTATCGCCGCCACGGTGCGCATGCCCTGCACAGTCCCTACTGGTGGTTGTGCTGCCTGTTCTGGCGCACCCGTGAAAGCAACCCGCTGGTTCGCCTCTACCACCGCATGCTGGTCTGGGACATGCTCAGTGCGCCGCGTGTGACCCGGGTTCTCGAGCGCTTGCTGAACCCGCTGTTGGGCAAGAGCGTGGTGCTGTATTACCGGGAGGGGGGCGAGACGTGAGCGGTCTGTATCTGAGCCGGGGTCTGTTCCCCCAGGAGTTTCTGCGACCCACGGTGGAGTTTCTTCTCGAGACCCAGCGTGCGGACGGTGAGATTCCCTGGTTCGAGGGGGGCTACACCGACCCCTGGGACCACGTCGAGGCGGCCATGGGCCTGTCGATTGGTGGCGAGCTGGAGGCCGCCGAGCGCGCCTACCACTGGCTCGCCGGGCTGCAACTGGCGGATGGCAGCTGGTGGGCTTCCTATCGTGGGCAGACGGTCGACAACAATCACCGGCGAGAAACCAATTTCGTCGCTTATATTGCCACGGGAGTCTGGCACCACTACCTGGTCAGCGGCAATCGCGACTTCCTCGCCGAACTGTGGCCGGTGGTGGAGCGCGCGGTGGAATTTGTCCTGCGCCTGCAGGGCCCCCGCGGCGAGATCGGTTGGGCGGTGGATACCGCGGGCAGGCCGCTGGAAGATGCCCTGGTGACCGGCTGTAGTTCCATTTTCAAGAGCCTGGAGTGCGCCCACAACATCGCTGTTGCCCTGGGGGAGCCGCGCCCCGAGTGGTTGCAGGCGCGCCAGCAGCTGGGGCAGGCTCTGCGCAGTCGCCCCGAGCGCTTTGATCGCACCTGGGAGAGCAAGGCGCGCTACTCCATGGACTGGTTCTACCCGGTGCTGACGGGGGTGCTCCAGGGGCGTCCCGCGCGGGAGCGCCTGGCGGCGCGCTGGTCGGAGTTCGTGCGGCCCGGCATGGGCTGCCGCTGTGTTGCCGACCAGCCCTGGGTCACCATCGCCGAATCCTGTGAGCTGGTGATGGCCCTGCTGGCCGCCGGCGACCACGCCCGCGCGGTGGAACTGTACAGCTGGCTGCACCAGTGGCGCGACAGTGACGGCGCCTACTGGACCGGCTACCAGTTTGTCGAAGATCTGCTGTGGCCGGAGGAAAAGCCCACCTGGACCGCGGGGGCAGTTCTCCTGGCCGCGGATGCCCTGACCAGTCACACCGCGGCGTCGAGTCTGTTCACCCGGGTTACCCTGCTGGAACCGGGCGCCGCGGATCCCGTCCAGCGCAGCCGCGGCGACCCCGCCTGAGGCGCGGCGGCAAGCCGGCGTACTCGCGTTGGCGTCGCCGGGCTCCCGGCCTGCAGTCGCCCACTTGCGCGTCGCTTCAGAGGCGCTCCAGCAGTGCCAGGCTGCCTACCTGATCCCGCTGACGAAACAGGCCCGAGGCCAGTGCCAGGCGCAGTACCGCCCGCGGTGCCTGCCCGCCGGCGGCAGCGTCCGGGTAGACGTCGTGAATGGCCAGCAGGCTGCCGCAGCGCAGGTGACCCACCCAGCAGCGGTAGTCGGTGAGGGCGGCATCCAGGCTGTGGCCGCCGTCGATGAATAGCATGCCCAGGGGCGTCTGCCAGTGGCGGGCGGCGACGGCCGACTGGCTGACCACCGGGACCACTGTCTCTTCCAGGCCGGCACGGCGCATGTTGTCGCGGAACTCCCGGAAGCTGTCGATGCCGTCGAGCTCGGGGTCGTAGAGCGCGGGGTCGTGAAACAGCTCGCCGCGCTGGTGCTCCTCGGAGCCGCGGTGATGGTCGAGAGCAAACACCGTGCCGCCCTGCTCCCGCACTGCCAGGCCCAGGTAGAGGGTGGACTTGCCACAGTAGCTGCCCACTTCGAGGATCGGGCCGAGATGGCAGGCCTCGCGCGCCGCGGTGTAGAGCGCGGCAGCTTCGTGGTCCTCCAGGAAGCCGCGGACCCCGCCGATCCAGGCGGGCAGCTCCGCCGGCACAGAACCCGGCACCGCTGTTTACTCCTCCTCGCTGGCCGAGGGTGGCTCCGGCGCTTCCAGGGACTCGTCGAGGCGGTAGACGTCCTCGGGGCTGAGCAGGCCCGCCTGCTCCTTCAGGCGCAGGGTATTGGTGATGTAGTCGTAGCGCGCGTTGGCATAGTCCCGGCGCGCCGCGAACAGGGTGTTCTGGGCATTCAGTACGTCCACCACGTTGCGGGTGCCGACTTCATAGCCGGCCTGGGTGGCATCCAGGGCGCTCTTCGAGGAGACAATCGCCTGTTCACGGGCCGCGACCCGTGAAACGTCCGAGACCACGGTCATGTGCAGTGAGCGGGTGTTGGTGACGGTATTGCGGGTCAGGTTGATGCGGTTTTCCCGCGCCGCGATGAATTCCTGGGCCGCCTTGCGCCGGTTGGCGCTGACCGCACCGCCGCTGAACAGGGGAATATCCACGCGGATCTGCCACTGGTCCTGCTCGGTGGTGTTGTCGGGGACGGTGTCGAAGGCAGTGGCCGGACGACGGGTCAGGGTACCCTCGGTGTCGTAGTCGGACATCGACACGCTGCCGCTGACCCTGGGAGCGTGCTCCATGCGGTTGGCCTGGGCCAGCTGGCGGGAAACTTCCTCGGCGTGGCGGGCGGCCTGCAGATTGAAATTGTTTTCCAGGGCAAACTCGACCCAGGCGGCGCGGTCATTGGGCGCTGGCAGCTTGACCTCGAAGTCATCCTGCAGCACGTCGAGGTTGCTGTGCTCCTGCCCGGTCAGCACCGAGAGGCGCTCGAGGGCGACGGAAACGCTGTTTTCGTCGGTGATCCGGTTGACCTGGGCCAGGTCGTAGGCGGCCTGAGCCTCGTAGACATCGGTGATGGCGATCAGGCCCACCTCAAAACGCTGGCGGGTCTGCTCCAGCTGGCGTTCCAGGGCGCGCTCCTGCGCCTGGGAAGCGGAGAGAATTTCCTGGGCCCTCAGTACGGCCAGGTAGGCCTCAACGACGCGCAGGATCAGGTTCTGCTGGTTGGCGGCGAAGGTCGCTTCCGCCTGCTTGCTGAATTCCTTGCCGGACTGGAAAGTGAACCAGGCCGGCAGGTCGAACAGGGCCTGGTTCAGCGAGATCTGATAGCCGTCCCGGGTGGTGTCGGTGTTGGTGCGGGTCTGGATGGCGGTGATGTCCTCCTCCACCGCGAAACTTTCCCCGGTCACATCCTGGTCGGTGTCGGTGTAGTCCCAGGTGGCATTGACCTGGGGCAACAGGGCCGCCCGGCTCAGTTTTTCAGTCTCCAGGTTGGCCTTGTACTGGGCCTGTTCCGCCTTGAGCTGGGCGTCGTTGGTCAGGGCCAGTTCGTAGATATCGCGCAGTGACGCGGCGTGTGAGGTGGCCACAGTACTGGCCAGGGCCAGCGCAAGCAGCGTGACGCGAATGCGTTTCATCGGTTTTCCTCAAATGCGGGACGGCGTCGAGTTTAGCAGCCCGGACGGGGGTTGCGCATGCATGATGCCAGACCAATAGTGTAATTTAACCGCGGAAAATGCAAAGCGGGGTGATACACTCGGCGGTTCTGCGCGGTCATCCGCCAGATTTTTGCAGATGCAGATACAGGTAACGACAGATGGTGGTATCCCGGGCTGCCAGACGCCCCCACACGATAGACCTGGTGCGCTTGCACGCCCTGTGCGAGGCAAACTACGCGCGTCTGCTGCGCCTGTTCCCCGACTATCAGCAGTGCAATCAGCGCGAATTTGAGGTCTCCGGAGCCAGGGTGCGGCTGGAGGTTCTCGAGCGCAACCGCTACACCACCTTCTTCCGCCTGCTGCAGTCCCACGGCGAGGCCCGCTGGCTGGGCAGCCTGGATGTCGAGCTGCGCGCCTATCACGATGCGCGCATGCTGGAGGTGAATCGCTTCCAGTCCCGCCGCAGCGTGCGC
Source organism: Haliea atlantica (assembly GCF_054779855.1). NCBI lineage: Bacteria > Pseudomonadati > Pseudomonadota > Gammaproteobacteria > Cellvibrionales > Halieaceae > Haliea > Haliea atlantica. The sequence continues at coordinate 21,739 of NZ_BAAGXL010000019.1, forward strand.
GGCCGCTATCCCTATCCCAACGCGGAGATGTTCCAGGAGGACGAAAAACTCCAGCAGAACCTGTTCCTCGCCGAGTGGCTGGAGCACTGTCTGGCCAACGGACGGACGCCCGCGACGGGCGTCGGCTTTTCCCTGGCTTGAGCCTGTAGCGCATGCCCGGTGTGGAGCATCGCATTCATCGAGTCACTCCGTCGGGGCACCCGGCGCGCCTGTTGCAGATCACCGATACCCACCTGGGCGAGCGCCCCGGAACCCCCCTGCTAGGGGTGGATACCGATCGCTCCCTGCGGGCCGTGCTCGAGCAGTCACTGGCCGCTCACACGGGACTGGATGCTCTCCTGGCCACCGGCGATCTGGCCGACCACGGCAGCCTGCCTGCCTACCGTCGCCTCCGGGAATACCTGGATCCCACCGGCGTGCCCCACTTCTGGCTGCCCGGCAATCACGATGACCGTGCCCTGATGGCTTCCGTGGACCCCGCCGGTGAGCTGATGGTGAATGATCTGCGCCTGGGCCGCTGGCAGGTGATTCTGCTGGATTCCCAGGTCCCGGGAGAAATCGGCGGGCAGCTGGGAGAGGCGCAGCTGGACCTGCTGCGGCGGGCGCTGGAAGCCGGCCGGCGCGAGGACCTTCACGCATTGATCTGTCTGCACCACCACCCGGTGCCCATCGGCTGTGACTGGCTGGATCAGCAGCAGGTCAGCGATGCCGATGCCCTGTTCGCCCTGCTGGCCGGGTTCCCCCTGGCCCGGGCCCTGCTTTGGGGCCATGTTCACCAGCCCCTGGATCGCGACTACCGCCGATTGCGGCTGCTGGCCACGCCCTCCACCTGCGTGCAGTTTGCCCCGGGGAGTCCGAACTTCCAGGCGGACACACTGCCGCCGGGCTATCGCTGGCTGCATCTCTACGACGACGGGCGGCTGGAGACTGCCGTGGAGCGGGTACACGGCGTGCATTTTTCGGTCGATCTGCAGCAGAAGGGTTATCTCTAGGGCCTGCTCTCCCGAACCCTTCGGGCTGGAATGGATTCCTGCAGCGCCCCCGCGCACTGGGTTACAATCCCGGGGTTCATCCATCCAGCAGGAAATCCAGACAGCGCATGAGCCTGTACACCGCGGAAGACATCGAAGTCCTCACCGGCCTGGAGCCGGTACGCAAGCGCCCCGGCATGTACACCGATACCAGCCGGCCCAACCACCTGGCCCAGGAAGTGATCGACAACAGTGTCGACGAAGCCCTGGCCGGCCACGCGTCGCGCATCGACGTGGTGTTGCACCGGGACGGCGCCATCACGGTCACTGACGATGGCCGCGGTATGCCGGTCGACATCCACCCGCAGCAGGGCAAGCCCGGGGTGGAGGTGATCCTGAGTACCCTGCACGCGGGCGGCAAGTTCTCCAGCAAGAACTACCAGTTCTCCGGTGGTCTGCACGGGGTGGGCGTGTCGGTGGTCAACGCGCTTTCCCTGGCGCTGGAAATCACCATCCGCCGCGATGGCAGTGTCTACCGCATGACCTTCTCGGGGGGCAACAAGACCAGTGACCTGGAGGTCATCGACAGCTGCGGCAAGCGCAATACCGGCACCTCCCTCAAGTTCCTGCCCGACCCGCAGTATTTCGATTCGGTGAACTTCTCGGTGCCGCGCCTGGAACATGTGTTGCGGGCGAAAGCGGTGCTCTGCCCCGGCCTGCGGGTCACCTTTCTCGACGAGAAAAAGGGCGAGAGTCGGGAGTGGCACTACCAGGACGGCCTGACCGACTACCTGATGGATGCCACCATCGACTTCCCCTGCGTGCCCGAGCAGCCCTTCACCGGCAGTTTCAGCAGCAAGAATGCCGCGGTGGACTGGGCGCTGCAGTGGCTGCCCGAGGGCGGCGAGGTGCTGGCCGAGTCCTACGTCAACCTGATTCCCACCGCCCAGGGTGGCACCCACGTCAACGGCCTGCGCACCGGGCTGCTGGAGGCCCTGCGCGAGTTCTGCGAGCTGCGCAGCCTGTTGCCCAGGGGGGTCAAGCTGACCCCGGAGGACATCTGGGACCGCTGCGCCTACGTGCTCTCGGTGAAGCTGGAGGATCCGCAGTTCTCCGGGCAGACCAAGGAGCGATTGTCCTCACGGGAGGCCGCCTCGTTTGTTTCCGGGGTGGCCAAGGATGCCTTCAGCCTGTGGCTGAACCAGCACACCGAAGAAGCCGAGCGTATCGCCGAGCTGTGTATCAGCCGTGCCCAGAGCCGGCTGCGTTCGGCGCGCACGGTGACCCGCAAGAAGGTCACCGCCGGCCCGGCACTGCCCGGGAAGCTGGCGGACTGTTCGGGCACAGACCCAACGCGGGGTGAGCTGTTCCTGGTGGAGGGCGACTCCGCCGGCGGCTCCGCCAAGCAGGCCCGGGACCGGGAGTTCCAGGCCATCCTGCCCCTGCGCGGGAAGATCCTGAATACCTGGGAGGTGGACTCCCAGGAAATCCTCGCCAGCCAGGAGGTGCACAACATCTCCGTGGCCCTCGGCGTGGACCCCGGCAGCGACGACCTGAGCGGCCTGCGCTATCACAAGGTCTGCATCCTGGCGGATGCCGACTCCGACGGTCTGCACATTGCCACCCTGATCTGCGCCCTCTTCGTGCGCCACTTCGGCCCCCTGGTGTCGGCGGGGCATGTGTATGTGGCCATGCCCCCGCTCTACCGTATCGATGTTGGCAAGGAGGTCTATTACGCCCTCGACGAGAGCGAGAAGCAGGGGGTGCTGGACCGCATCGAGGCGGAGAAGAAGAAGGGCAAGGTCAACGTGCAGCGCTTCAAGGGCCTGGGGGAGATGAACCCCCTGCAGCTGCGCGAGACCACCATGGACCCGGATACCCGCCGCCTGGTGCGCCTGGTGCTGGATGCTGGCGACAGCACCCACAGCATGATGGACATGCTCCTGGCCAAGAAGCGTGCCGGTGACCGCAAGGCCTGGCTGGAGAGCAAGGGCAACCTGGCGGATCTGGCGGTGATCTGACGCGGCCAGATACCGCCTACAATACCGCCAGCACCCGCTCCCGGTACTCCCGCAGGAAGCGACGCAGACTGTCCAGGTCCTCGCCGCCGGACTCGAAGCTGGCAGCAATCAGGCGCGTGGCACCGGCGTCGCGGTAGGCGCGGATCAGCCCCAGATCAAAGGTGCCCTGCGGGTCATAACTGCCGGGCCAGATGGTGACGGGGAAAGGGTTGGGCAGTGTCCTGCCGGCGTCGCGGGCGCTCTGGTGCAGGGTCTGCATGCGCCGGGCCAGGTCATCCGGGGAAATCACGTAGGGATAGAAACCGTCGCCGCGCGCCCCGGCGCGTCGGGCGGCGGCCTCGGAGCTGCCGCCGATCAACAGGGGTACGCCATCCGCCTGTGCGGGCTTGGTGTCGCAATACACCTTTTCAAAGCTGACGAACTCCCCCCGGAAGGTGGCTGGATCATCCCGCCACAGGCAGCGCATGGCATCCAGCAGCTCGTCCAGCCGGCGACCCCGGTCGCGGTAGGGCACGCCCACCGCCTCGTATTCCTCTTTTTGCCAGCCAATGCCGATGCCGGCGATCAGCCGCCCGCCGGAGAGGGCATCCAGTGTGGCCAGACGCTTGGCCAGCACTGCGGCACTGTGCTGTGGGCCGATCAACACGCCGGTCCCCAGGCGCAGCTGTTCGGTCCAGGCCGCGGCGAAACTCAGCCAGTGCAGCGGGTCGGGCATCTGGGTGGTGGGGGCGATGGGCGCTCGGCCGTCATCGGAATAGTCGTAGCGGGGTTCGTAGTCCTCCGCCATGACCACGTGTTCCGGCATCCACACCGATTCCACGTCCTCGGCTTCCAGCAGTTGCACGCAAGCCTTCGCCCAGGTCGGGTCAGTGGTCATGCGCCGGTCGCAGTGGGGTATGATGCCGAAATCCATGGGTGCTCCCGGGTGTCCGTACGCTGCCGTTGACCTGCAGGCACACTATAGTGCAGGTCTGTGTGCGACGCACGGCGCCGGGGGCGTCAAGGCCGCAGGCACCCCGTTTGACACCGGCACAGGAGGACCACATATGCAGCAGGAGGTTCTGGGCTTCTGGTTCGAGGAGCTGGAGCCGGCGATGTGGTGGCGCAAGGACCCCGATCTGGACGCTGCCATGGCCCGGCGCTTTGGCGATACTCTGGCGCGGGGTGTGCGTGGTGAACTGTGCGACTGGCGCGACACGGCCCGGGGTCGGCTGGCGGAAATCCTTGTGCTGGACCAGTTCTCCCGCAATATTCACCGCGACACCCCCGCGGCCTTTGCCCAGGACCCGATGGCCCTGGTGCTGGCCCAGGAGGCAATCCGGGCGGGCGCGCCTGAGCATCTCTCGCCGGTTCAGCGCAGCTTTCTCTACATGCCCTACATGCACAGTGAAAGCCCGTTGATCCACCAGCGCGCCGAAGTGCTGTTCCGTGACAATGGCCTCGAGGAGAATTACCGTTTCGAGCTGCGCCACAAGGAAATCATCGACCGTTTTGGCCGCTATCCCCACCGCAATGCTATTCTGGGCCGGGAGTCGACGCCCGAGGAGCTGGCCTTCCTCGAGCAACCGGGCTCCCGCTTCTGAAGCCCTGCCGGAGATTGGGTGCCGCCATGTCGATGTTCTCGCGCCTGCTGTGCTTGCTGACGCTCGTCCTGTCTGTACCGGTTCTGGCCCAGGATGGCCTGGCAGCCGGCAGCGGTGCGGCGGCGCTGCTGGAGGAGATCCGTCAGGACGCGGGCTCCATGCTGTCCTCCGATACCCTGTTGCGCCTGATGATCAATACTCTGGTGCTCTTCGTTGCGGTGAGCCTGCTGCGTGCTGCCACGGCGCGCTTCATTACCCGCACCGTGGCGTCCCACGAGCTGCGTCGCCGCTGGCTGGTGAATTCCCGCAACGGGTTACTGTTGCTGCTGTTGCTGGGCCTGGTGATGATCTGGGCCGACGAATTGCGCGCCCTGGCCCTGTCGATTGTCGCCATCGCAGTGGCCTTCGTGGTGGCCACCAAAGAGCTGATCCTCTGCGTAATTGGCTCGGCGCTCAAGACCGGGTCCGGCGCCTTCAGTCTGGGTGATCGCATTCAGATCAAGGACTTCCGCGGCGATGTGATCGATCAGCACCTGCTGGTGACCACAATCCTGGAGGTGGGGCCTGGCAAGCTGACCCACCAGCGCACCGGCCGCAAGATCGTGATTCCCAACGCCCTGTTCGTCGCAGAACCGGTAATCAATGAGAGCTTTACCCACGAATTCGTCTACCACGTGTTCACCGTGCCCTTCAAACGTGAGGACGACTGGCAGGCCGCCAGCGAAGCCTTCCTGGCCTCGGCCCAGCGACACTGTGCCGGCTACCTGGACCAGGCCCGCCGGCACATGCAGCGGGTCAATGTGAAAAGCGGTCTGGAAACCCCGTCGGTGGAGCCGCGGGTCACCCTGCAGGTGCCCACGGCCGGTGAAGTGCACCTGATCGTGCGCCTGCCGGCCCGCGCCGGCGAGCGCGGCTACATCGAGCAGTCGATCCTGGCCGAGGTGCTCTCGGGGCAGGATTTCAGCAGTAAAACTCCCGAGCGTACTTGCGAAACTGATTGATCGGCCCGTCGCCCGCGCAGAGTCGGGGTTGCTCGATGTGCTTCTTGTAGTTCAGTACCCGGTAATCCTGCTCGCTTTCAAATACGAAGCGCTCCGCGAAGGCTTTGCCGATGGCCTGGGTCATCTCTGCGGAGCCGGTTTCGCGCACATAGAGGTAGCTGTGCTTGAAGAAACGCTCGCGGTCAATCGGCGTGTAGGAGTGCAGGAAGCGGGTATCGAAGGCCTCCCCGACGAAGCGCTGTGCGAGCAGGGAAATACCGGTGAAGTGCATCTCCATCGAGGTCATGGCGACGTCAGTATTCTCCGGGTCCGTGCGGTAGTTGACGCGCATGCCGTAGGGGGTGCGCTCCACGCCGGTGACCTCGGGTACGCTGGCGGAGCGGTGCAGCTGCTCGATATGCGCGGTGTCGAAGAGGTTTTCCAGCATGTCCCGGAAGGGGGCCGTGGACACCCCGCTCATGGTGGTAAACAGGGTCCATGCGCCCGGATCGTCGCGGATGTCCGAGGCAAAGGGCTCGAACTCCGCCGGCTTGCCCTCGGGGTGGTACCAGATCAGGACCATGCCATCGATTTCCCGGGTCTCGTAGACCTTGAGACCCACCGGGCTGGGCGGCAGATCCGAGTAGGGAATGTGCACGCACTGGCCACTGGCGGCGTCGAAGTTCCACTTGTGGAAGGGGCAGATGATGCGGCCGTCTTCGATCGCACCGTCGTGGGAGGCCAGGTGGGCACCCAGGTGGGGGCAGTAGGCATCGGCGACCCGCGCCTCCCCGTCGGCGCCGCGGAAGGCAATCAGTTCCTCGTCCAGGCAGCTCAGTGACGCCAGCTTGCCGGCCTCCAGTTCACCGCTGTCGGCAACCCGATACCAGCCCTTGGGGAAGCCCTGGTCCGGGGTGCGGCGGGACATGGGCGCGGGGGAAAGATCGGCGTGAATCAGTGATTGCATGGTGGGCGTACTCCCTGACTGTTGTTATGACAGGAAGCATGCACGACTGTTGCACATTTGTGCAAACCCGGGAGATGACAAATCGTTCATTCACCTCTCGCCCCTTCAGTGCAGGCAGCACTTGCGAAAGGGTTTGCCACTGCCGCAGGGGCAGGGCCGGTCCAGCTCGCCGCTGCCGGGTTCGGCGGTGGCGGTCCCCGGTCCCGGTGGTCGCTCCGGATTGGCCGTGGAGCGGGCGCCGTGGAAGTGTCGGTAGAGCGCGACGGCGGCGGGGGCAATATCCTCCACGGCCAGCAGATAGTGCTCCTCGCTCATGGCCTGGATGCGCTCCGCGCCCTCCTCGGAGCCGAACAGCCGTATCAGGTCCAGGTGCCCCTGTTCCTGCGTGGGCAGGGTTGGCCACTGGCCCAGGTCCACGCCGCGCAGGTAGCCATAGCACCAGTCCTCGACCACCAGGTAGTCGCCCTGCTCGTCCTCGGCCTGCTGGAAGATCGGCTGAATTTCGACGTTTTCCCGCGCCAGTCGATCGACGATGTCGTTCAGGTGACGAAAAATCAGGGTCATCAGGTCCTGCAGGGGCGTCTCCCCGGGCCAGGGCAGACCCTCTTGCCGGTGGCCCCAGAGCTCCGGCAGCCACAGGCTGGCCGGGACCAGGTCCGGGGCCGAGGCCAGCGCGGTGAGAAAACCATCCAGTTCCGACAGGCCGAGAATGCCCGCTTCGCTGCCGTATTCCAGCAGCTGGTCGTCCATGAATGTCAGCTCTTCATCACTCAGGGGGCCGTCCTGCGACACCGCTACCTCTCGTCTCCGTGGGCCGGTTTTCCGGGCCGCTCACCTTAGCAGACTCCGGGGGATGGATATATCGACCGGTCGCGGGTTTTTGCCCGGTTGGCGGGCAGCGCTGAAGGCGGACTGCTATGGTGCCCGCTCCGGTTTTGTTTGGGCAATGTCGAGGAGAGACAATGGAGTATTGGCTGGCCTGGTTCCACGAGGGCAACGACCAGGTGAAGGAGGTGGCGCGGGCCGCCGAGCAGATGGGCTACGCCGGGATTGCGGTATCCGACCACGTGGCGATCCCCCGGGACTACACCTCCGTGCATCCCTCGGGCCAACGCCACATTCACGCCCACACCCGCTTTCCCGATCCGATGATCACCATTGCCAGCATGGCGGCGGTCACCGAGCAGCTGCGCTTCATGACCTATGTCTATGTGCTGACCATGCGCGAGCCCTTCAGCGCCGCCAAGCAGGCGGCGACCCTGGCGATGCAGACCGACAACCGCTTCGTCTTCGGCATCGGTGCCGGCTGGTGCGAGGACGAGATTGCCCTGCTCGGGCACAACCCCCGCAACCGCGGCAAGCGCATGGACGCCATGCTGGAAGTGATGCGCGATTTCTGGGACGACGGCATGGCCGAGGCGGACAACGACTTCTACCGCTTCCCGCCCACTGGCCAGTTCCCGGTGCCGGGCAAGGTGCCGGTGTGGATCGGCGGCAAATCCCCTGCCGCCCTGCGCCGGGCCGCGCGCTCCGACGGCTGGATGGGCATGAGTTACCCCATGGAAGAGATCCGCGAGTTGCTGGACAAGCTCAACGCCGAGCGCCGCAAGGTAGAGGACGAGCAGGGCCCCTCGCCCTTTGGCCGTTTCGTCATGCCGATGGCCGAACCGGAGCCGGGGGTCTACCATCAGCTGGAGGACTGGGGGATCGACGGCACCGTGGCCATGGCCTGGACCGTGGACGACCCCGCCTTCCATCCCCTGGAGGCCAAACTGGAAGCGATGGAGCGTTTTGCCGACCGCTTCATCCGTCCGCAACAGCGCTGAGGACCGCCCATGAGCCTGCCCCGCCACGACCTGCCCGACGGACTAATCGACTGGTTGCAGGGCCTGGCGGGGGGACAGCTGACCCGGCTGCAGCGGCACGTGGCGCGCCGGGAAGCCTGGGTGGTGGACCTGCAGCGGCCGGACGGCGGCTGTGTCGAGGGCTTTCTGCGCCTGGATCGCCAGCCGGTGGAGGGCGGTACCGTGTCCCTGCGTCGTGAGGCGCGCATCTGCGAAGCGCTGATGGAGACGGAGATTCCGGCGCCCGCCCTGCTCGGCTGGAGCGAGGAGCACCACGCCGCGCTGTTTTCCCGCGAGCCCGGCAGTGCCGACCTGCCGGGACTGGCGGATGTCGCCGAGCAGCGCGCGGTGATGGAGGATTTCATCGATGTCATCGCCCGCCTGCACCAACTGGAGCCCGCTGCGCTGGGCCTGGACGAGGTGCTCGGCCCCTTGCCGACCACCGCCGCCGAGTGCGCCCTCAACGACGTGGATGCCCAGCTGCGGCAGTTCGCCGGCTTCCTCAAGGATTACCGCGACCCGCTGCTCAGTTACGGGGTGGACTGGCTGCGCCGGCATGCGCCCGACAACGTGGCCCGGGTGTCCCTGGTGCAGGGAGACACCGGGCCAGTGAATTTCCTCTTCGCCGACAGGCAGGTCACTGCCGTGGTGGACTGGGAGTGGGGGCACTGGGGCGACCCGATGGAGGACCTCGGCAATATCTGTGTGCGGGAGTTCTGGAACCCCAGCGGCGGCCTGAACGGTCTGTTCCAGCGTTACGAGGCCCAGTCGGGCATTCCCTATACCCGCCGCGCCGCCCAGTATTACCGCATCCAGCAGAACGTGCGCGGCATGATCCCGATCCATGCGGTTTGCCGCCACCCGCGGCCCGGCGAGCCCCTGGCCTGGTATATCTGCTACCGCTATGTCGGCGACCGCTCCACCTGCGAGGCCCTGGCCGATGCCATGGGCATTGCCCTGGAGCGCCCGGCACTTCCGGAGGAGGCCCCGGCCAGTGAACTGCCGCTGGAGGACAGCGCGCTGGCCACCCTGGCCAGCGATGTGGCACCGGCGCTGGACACCCCGATTGCCCGTTCCCGCCTGCGCGATGCCGAGGTGCTGTTCCAGTGCGCCGTGCGGGAGGCCCGCTGGGGCGACTGGCTGCGGGATACCGAGAGCCGGGAGATTGCCCGTCTGCTGGGTGCGCAGCCGGTGGACTACGCACAGTCGCTGGCGCGCCTGGTGGCGGCCATCGAGGGTCGCCAGCTGGCCGACGAGCCCCTGGTGCAGTACCTGGCGCGCAAGGCCTGGCGCGACGAGTGGCTCTACCGCCCCGCGGTGACGCTATACCCCGAGCGCACCTGGTCGCCCCTGGATTGAGGCCGCTCATGACCAGCCCCGAGTTGCAGGCCATTCTCGCCGCGGTGCCCGCGGATTTCGCCGACCCCGCCGCCGACTACCGCGCGGTACGTGCGACGATGGCACCCTTCCACGACCAGCCGGTCAGCGATCAGACCGACGTCGACATGCTCGAACTCGGCGGGGTGCCCTGCGGGCGCTATCGCCACCGCGGGCGCGGTACCGGGCCCGGTTACCTGCTGCATGTACACGGGGGTGCGTTTGTCTCCTGTCCCCTTGCGGTGTATCACTTCTACGGTGAGATGATTCTCTCGGCCCTGGACCGCACAGTGATCCTGCCCGACTACCGGCTGGCACCGGAGCACCCCTGGCCGGCGGCGGGCGATGACTGCCTGGCCGCCTACCGCGGCCTGCTGGAAACGGGCGTTGAGCCCGGTGAGGTGGTGGTGCTCGGTGAGTCCTGCGGCGGTGGTCTCGCCCTGGGTGCCCTGCTGCGGGCCCGGGACGAGGGCCTGCCGATGCCCGCGGGTTTTGTCTCCCTCACCGGCTGGTTCGACCTGTCCATGCGCGGGGCTGTCGACGGACCGGACCCTTTCCTGAGCGTGGACTGGGTGCGCAATCGCGGGCGAGATTACACCGCGGGGGCCGTCGCCTTGGACGATCCGCGGGTCTCCCCGGCGCTGGCAGCACCGGAGGCCCTGGCGGGGCTGCCGCCGCTGTATCTGCAGGTCGGGCAGTACGACACCGTCGCCCCCGGGGCACTGGAGCTGGCGCGTCGCGCCACCCTTGCCGGGGTGCCGGTGGAGATGAGCGGCTGGCCAGGGATGCCCCAGGGCTGGCACGGCCTGCTCAATGCCGGGGTGCCCGAGGCGCGGACCGCCTGGCGCGACATTCGCGCCTTCGTGGACCGCCGCCTGCCCGCGCATTTGTGAAAGCCGCACGGCTCGCTACAATGAGGTCTCTTTTCCCATTGTCCACCCGCGGAGGTTTGTCCATGCGCAAGATCCTGAGAACTATCACCGGTGCCTGTGTGCTGCTGGGGGTCGCGAGCCTGGCCCAGGCCCAGTGGGAGCTGGACAACAGCCACTCCAGCGTCGATTTCATCTCGATCAAAAACGGCAGCGTGGCGGAGAGCCACCACTTTTCCTCCCTGGTGGGCTACCTGGGCGAGGATGGCACGGTCCAGGTCACCATCGAGCTGGACAGCGTGGAAACCCTGATCCCCATCCGCAATGAGCGGATGCGGGAATTGCTGTTCCAGACCGCCGACTTCGCCACGGCCACGGTGTCCACCCAGGTGGACCCGGGTGTTCTCTCGGAGGTGGCCGCCGGTGGTGTGGTCACCACGGACATCCAGGTGACCCTGGAGCTCCATGGCGAGAGCGCGGACCTGAAAGTGCCCGTGACCGTCTTCAGTGAACAGGGCGAGGGTCTGCGGGTCCTGAGTACCCGTCCGGTGCTGGTCAACGCCGGCGACTTTGGTCTCGCCAGTGGCGTCCAGGCCCTGCGCGAAGTGGCGGGCCTCGACAGCATTGCCACGGCGGTCCCCGTGACCTTCCACCTGGTGTTCAACGCGGCCGTGGCTGAGTGAGCTCACAGGTCGCCAGGCCCTGGCGTGGCGACCTCGACTACTCCCCGGTCAGGCGCTGCAGGCGCCAGACCAGTTGCCGGTAGTCCGGATTGTCCGGAAACCAGGACTGCAATTCCCGCGCGTAAATCAGCGCAGCGGCGGCTTCTCCCGCCCGTTCACTGTAGCTGACCAGCGCCAGCAGAATCTCCTCCTGGCCTGGCGCCGCGCTGTTCAGGGCGCGCAGCTGCTGCAGCGCCAGTTTCTCCGCGCCGCTGTCGTGCAGGGCCACCGCGTAGACATAGCGGTAGCGGGTGCCGGTGTCTTCCTGCTCGGCGGCCCGGCGCAGGTAGTCCAGGGCGCTTTCACGGTTCCCGGCGCGGACTTCCAGCAGACCCATGGCATGCAGGGCCTGGCCGCTGTCCGGGGCCAGCTCGAGTGCCTGCTCCAGGGCGTCCCGGGCGTCCGCTTCACGCCCTTCGGCCCGCAGCAGGTCGGCCAGGTTCAGCCAGCCCGCCAGTAGCTGCGGATTACTGGCCAGTGCCGCGCGGTAGGCGGCTTCTGCCGCCACCCGGTCGCCGCGCTGGCTGAGGAAGATTGCCAGCTGCAACTGAACGCCGGGCATGTCGGTGTGGGCCCGGTAGGTTTTCCGGTACTCCCGGAACAGTGTTTCCAGGGCCTGCGCTTCGGTGTCGGGAAGTGCCGCCAGGGGAATGTCGGCGAGGGCTTCGGCCGCCGCCAGGCGTACGCTGGCAACCGGGTCGGCGATGCGCTCCCGCAGCAGGGCATAGCGCTCCCGGGGCGGCAGGCTGGCGGCGTTTTGTACCGCCCCCAGGCGCAGGATGGGGTCATCGTGACGCAGCAGGGGTGTCAGGGGTTCGGCGGCCACGCCCGCTTCGCCCAGGGCTTCCAGTATCGCCGCCCGCTGTATCGGCGCTTCGCTGTCCCCCTGCGCGAGATCGAGCAGCCCTGGCACGACACTGCGGTTGCCCGCGGCCAGCTGCTGCAGGGCGCGGGCGGGATGGTCCGCGGTACCCTCCGGTGCCTGCCCCCAGTCGCGCAGGGCCTGCAGGGCCCATTCCGGGGACTGTTCTCGGTGGCACTGGTTACAGGCGTTGGGTGTGCCCATGACCACGCTGAGGTCTGGTCGCGGAATGCGCAGGCTGTGGTCCCGGCGCGGGTCGACCACCATGTAGGTGGTCTCGGGCATGTGGCAGTTGGCGCAGGCGGCGCCGCTGCTGGTGACCGGGTGATGATGGTGTTGCGGAGTGTCGTAGCGTTCCGGGCGGTGGCATTGGGCGCAGACGCCATTGCCCTCGGCGCGGAGCTTGAGGCTGTGGGGCTCGTGGCAGTTGCTGCAGACCACCCCCTCCCGGTGCATGCGGCTCTGCAGGAAGGAGCCGTAGACGTAGACTTCGTCGCGAATCTGGCCGTCAAAATGATAGAGCGGTGGCCGCGGCAGGCTGAGGCGGTGGGTATCCAGCAGAGGCTGGCCGTGATGGTAGTCGCCGAGGGTGCCGCGCCGGGCGTGGCAGCGGCCGCAGGTATCCACCTGCCCGGGGTGCGCCAGTTCACTCTGGCGCCGGGCCACTGGCTCCCCGTCGGCGAAGGCCCAGTTGCCCCGCTGGGACAGGTCTACAGGAAAGCCGACGTGTGGCAGCTCCCTGTCGCTCTCGCCACGCACCTGTGCGATGTGCTGTGCCCCCGGCCCGTGGCAGGCTTCGCAGGCGACGTCGACCTCGGCGTAGCGGCTGTCGTAGGTGCGACTGTCCGGATCGTAGCGTTTTTCCAGGTCGGTGCTGTGGCACTCGGCGCACTGGGTGTTCCAGTTCATGTAGGGGCCGGTCCAGTGCAGCGGGTCACTGTGGTCACCCACCTCCTCCGGGTTGAGGTGGAACCAGCGCTGGCCCCCCACCGCTGCCGGCCGGCTGTCCCAGGCGATATCGAAGGCCTGCAGGCGACCCCGGGACAGGGGCAGCAACAGCTGCTGCAGGGGCTCGACCCCGAATACATAGCGCACCGGAAAGTCGGCCATGCGACCGTCTTCTCCGGCGGTGTGCACGATAAAGTTTTGACCCTCCCGGCGGAAGGTGGTGGTCACGCCGCGGTGCGTGAAGCGGGCGTTGTCGAAGTCACCCAGCACGCTGTCGGCTGTCGCCGGCTGCATCGCGAGGTCGTGGTGAGAGCCCTGCCAGGCCTGATAGGCGTCGCTGTGACAGCTCCGACAGCTGTCGCTCCCGACATAGCCGGGATGTGCTGGGCTTGAGCGTCCCCCGGCTTCAGCTGCCGCGTTTGTCGGCGCAGCGGCTTCGGGCGGCATCTGCGGTGCGGCGAGCGCGCTTCCTGTACCAGTCGTCAGCCAGCACAGCAGTGCGGCTATTCTCGGAATTGATTGTCTACCCATGCCTGCCCACCGCCAAAAAGAGGCGTCAGGCTAACCGATCCGGCGGCCTGGCCCAACTGGCGGGCTGTGGGCGTGCGGCCATCCGGCGTCGGGGCTTCCGGCGTCCGGGCTTCCGGCGTCCGGGCTTCCGGCGTCCGGGCTTCCGGCGTCCGGGTCTCCGGGGGCGGGCCCGCCGACACTTGACTGTCCTGCCAGAGCTGGCGAGCGAGGTTCCCGGCCGGGGTATGCGCTCCCTCGGCGAGCCAGCGGGCGAGTCGTCCCGCGACATCGGGGAAATGCAGCGCCGGTGGCGGCTGACGCCGCTCAAGCCAGTCCTGGAGGTGCGACGGTTCGAGCGTGGGCACGACCCGGGCGTAACCCAGCTCTCGCAGGGCGAGAGCGTTGGATTGCTGCTCCATCTGCCCGGCAAGCGGGCGGGTGAGTACCGGAATGCCCCACTGCAGGCACTCACTGATGAGTTCGAAGCCGCTGTTGCAGATCACGCCCGCGCAGCCTGCCAGGTCGCGCTTGAATCGCGTGGCACTGGTGGCCCGGCGGGCAACGTTGTCGCACTGTGCCTCGGTCAGGGCCGGGGCATACTGGTGGAAGCGCTGTGCCGGGAACTGTTGCAGCAGGCGGGTTACTGCCGCCTGGTCCTCGAAGGGCAGGTAGACAATGACCGGGGCGGCGCTGTTGCGCTTGACGGCCGGCCTTGCCGGGAGGTCCAGAATCGGTGGCAGTATGTTGCCGGCCCAGGGGTGCCAGTGCAGGCCGATGGCCTGGCTTACCGGGGCAAACTGTTGCAGGACCAGCCGCGCCAGCCAGTGCCCGGCGACTGTCGGCGTCTCGCCGGTAAAAGCGTATTGGTGGCCGATGCCGATGGCCGGGATGCCAGCGCGCCGCGCGGCCCAGGCGGTGACCGGCTCGAAGTCCGTCACGACGGCATCATAGGCGCCCAGGTCCAGTGTCCGCACGTCGCGGAGGAACTGTGGCAGGTGATTGTTGAGCAGCGTGGGCAGATAGCGCAAGCGGCCGGCGCGGGTGACAAAGGTCAGACCGCGGCGGTAGAGGAAGTCGCCGAAGGGCTGCATGTCCCGCAGCTGTTCCCGGGGGCGGCCCGAAAACAGCCAGGTGACCTCGACATCGTAGTGGCGCAGGGCGGCGGCCATGGCCCGGGCGCGACTGATGTGCCCCTGACCGGTTCCCTGTACGCCGTAGAGCAGCTTCACGCCAGCCCCAGGGTGCTGGCGCTGGCCAGGGCAATCGCAGTACCCATCAGCGCGCCCGCCACGGTGTCGCCGGGAAAGTGCACCCCGAGCAGCACGCGGGACAAGGCCACCATTGCGGCCCAGGCGTAGAGCGCCAGCAGGGGGCCGCCCCAGATGATGACCACGCAGGTGGCCAGCAGGAAGGCCGCGGAACTGTGGCCCGAGGGAAAGCTGAACTGGTCCGCCGCCGTGACCAGGCTGCGAAAGCCCGGGACCGAGGCCTGTGGCCGCGGCCGGCGCAGGCTGTTCTTCAGGCTCCAGTACAGGCAGCGTTCCACCAGCAGTGCCAAACCCAATAACTGCACGAAGGTCAGCCACTGTTCGACCTGTGCCAGCCAGAGCAGGGCTGGCAGGAGCACATGCAAGTAACCGTCCCCGGAGCGCGAGATCGCCCGGGCCAGTGGCCGCACCGCGCGCCGCTCACCCTGGCGGAAGATCCCCGCCAGCAGGCGCAGGTCGATCTGGTGTATGGCGGTGAGCATTTTCATGAGCCCAGTGTTGCGGCTGTGCATGGCAGCTCGATGACACTTGCGTGACAGTTTGGTGACAATGCGAGCCCGCCGCAGGGCCACCTGCCCGGAAGTGGTATGGACAGCCCCGTAACGGGTGGACAGAATACGGGGTTTCCATTGGCACGAGACGGCGACGCAGGCCCGCGCGGCGTCGCGCCGTGCGTTTCTCAGGAGTCAGGCATGAAAATCGGCATTCTGAAGACGGACGCGGTACGCCCCGAATGGGTGCCGGACTACGGGGAATACCCGGACATGTTCATGGCCCTCCTGGGGCGCCTTGACCCCTCACTGGAGTTCCGGGTCTACGACGTCGAGGAGTGCGAGTACCCGGAGGATATCGACGAGGTGGACGCCTACCTGATCACCGGCAGCAAGAGCAGCGTCTACGAGGACAAGCCCTGGATTGCCCGGCTGATGGATTTTGTGCGCGAACTGGACCGCCGGCGCAAGAAGCTGGTTGGGATCTGCTTTGGCCATCAGCTGGTGGCGCACGCCCTGGGTGGACGCACGGAAAAGTCCGCCAAGGGCTGGGGCGTGGGCCTGCACTCCCACCGTTTCCGCACGCAGCCCGGCTGGCACGACGGCGGTTCCGAGGCCTTTTCGGTCATCGTCAGTCACCAGGACCAGGTGGTGCAGCCGGCCCCCGGCACCGTCGTGCTGGCCGGCAGCGAGTTCTGCGAGAATGCGGTGTGTCAGGTTGGTGAGCACATACTGACTTTCCAGGGGCACCCCGAGTTCGTGCCCGGTTACAGCCGCGAGTTGCTGGACTACCGGCGCGAGGCCATCGGCGAGGCGGTCTACCAGCAGGGCGTGGCCTCACTGCAACAGGTGCCGGAGTCGGAGCGCATCGGTCACTGGATTCTGCGTTTTCTGCGCAGTTGAGGTGCCCGCCGCAGGCAGGCCCAGTCTCCCTGTTGCGGAAGGGCCGGCCGGGCGATGGCGGGCCGGCGTCCCCAGGGCGGCCTACCAGGTGCCGGTATTGGGCATGGAAGCCCAGGGCTCCTGCTCTGGCAGCGCCTTGCCCTTTTGCAGCAGCTCGATGGAGATGCCGTCCGGGGAGCGGACAAAGGCCATGTGCCCATCGCGGGGCGGGCGGTTGATGGTGACCCCGGCATCCATCAGGCGCTGGCAGGCGGCGTAGATGTCCTCCACCTCGTAGGCCAGGTGGCCGAAGTTGCGGCCGCCGGTGTAGGTCTCCGGGTCCCAGTTCCAGGTGATCTCCAGTTCCGGGCTTTTCTCCGCCTCGGCGCGCTCCCGGTCATCGGGCGCGGCGAGATAGACCAGGGTGAAGCGGCCTTTTTCCGAATCGTGGCGACGGATTTCCGTCAGCCCCAGCTTGTTGCAGTAGAAGTCCAGGGTTTCGTCCAGGTCACGGGCGCGGACCATGGTGTGCAGGAAACGCATGGCGGGATCCTCGTGTGAGTGAACTCGCCATGGTAGAAAGCCTGGCCCCGGGGAACAAGCCCCGGGGTGTCGGGCAGGCTAGTGGCGACGCATACCGCCGGGCGGCTGCTTCGACGGTGCCTTGGTCGGGGCAATCAGTCGGCGGATTTGGCTGCCTGTTCCCCGGCGAGGCGCCCGGAGAAGGTCGCATCCCCCACCGACATGCCACTGCTGTAGCCCTCGGCGCGACGCACAATACCGCAGGCGGTGCGGCCCGCCGCGTAGAGCCCGGGGATGGGCTCCCGGGCGCTGTTTACTACTTCACCAGTGGGCAGGGTGTCCAGGCCGCCGAGGGTAAAGAAGGGCACGAAAGCGCCGCGGCCCGGGGTCAGGTCCAGGGCCACCAGCGGCGGCTCCAGGGGCTGCAGCCACTCCGCGGCCTTGTGGAACTGGCTGTCCTCGCCCTGGGCGCAGTCTTCGTTGTAGATGCGCAGGGTGTTTTCAAGGCTGCCGGCGCGCAGGCCCAGTTCTTCCTCCAGTTCGGCGACGGTTTCTCCGGTGCCCGCTACCGGGGCGCCGAGGTAGCTGACCTTCTCGTATTCGCCGTATTGCTCTACGGTGAGCACCATGTACAGGCGCTCGGAGGGCTGCTGCAGGGCGTAGGCGCCGAGGCGGCCGTGGTAGACATCCTCGTTGATGAAGCGCTGGCCCTTGTCGTTGATGGCAATGCCGTAGGTCATGCTGGCCGGGGGGTAGAAGGGCAGGCTGATGAAGCCTTCGTGCATGTTGACCGCTTCGCCGCCCACGGCCATGCCCATCTGGATGCCACTGCCGGTATCGCCGGGGTTGCCGATCGGCTGGGTGCCGCGGGTCAGCATCGGGGCGTGCCTGCGCACCATCTCCTCGTTCATGCAGAAGCCACCGGCGCAGAGGATTACCCCCTTGCGGGCGCGCACGTTGAGTTCCTGCTGGTTCTGGCGCACCACCAGGCCACTGACGCGGCCATCCTCATCCACAATCAGAGTGAGGGCACGGGTTTCATAGTGCACCTGAATGCGTTCGCGCTTTTCGACGTTTTCGGTGACGATCTTCATGAACAGCGGGCCGCCGTTGTCGCCCTCGATGTAGAGGTTGTGGCCCCGGGGCGCCGGCTTGGCCTGTTCGCGGAAAGGCCAGGCTTTCTCGCTGCCGGTAAAGAGTAGGCCGTCATCGGTCAGGCACATGATCGCGCGTTCGGCGTGGAAACTGTCCTTGAAGGGTACGCCCAGGTTGTTAACCAGCCAGTCGAAGTGCTCCACGCTGCGTTCGCAGTAATTGCGAATCTTCTCGGCGTCCGCCTGGGGGCCGGCGGCGGCCATCATGTAGGTGTACATGTCCTCGGTGCTGTCTTCAAAGCCACAGGCCTTCTGCACCCGGGTGCCGCCGCTGCCACCCATGTAGATCTCGGCACTGGACAGGGCCGTGGAGCCGCCGCTGGCGCTGGCCAGCTCGAAGATCATGGCCTCGGCGCCGGCATCCGCCGCGGAAATGGCTGCACAGCCACCGGCACCACCGAAGCCGACGATGGCCACGTCGGTCTCCAGGTGCCACTCCTGGATGTCCCGCAGCCTGCGGGGGTGCTGCGGGCTGGTGCGCTGGGGGCTGGTCATGGCGGGCTCCTGTCAAGCGTGTGCAAAAAAGAGCTGGCATTTAAGCCCCGCGGGGGCCGGCTGACAAACATTGCGGCGCAAATTGTTGAACGCCGCGGGGGTTTCTCCCGTCCCGCTGTCTCAGTTTCAGCCCGTTGGCGGCATCGGCCCGTCGATGGGCGTTCGGGGTGGATGGGGGTGGCGAGCGGCCTGCGGTACAATGCGGCCCTTTTGCAGGTTTGGGGTTCCCTCCATGTGGTTCAAGAATGTCCGGGCCTACCGGCTCACCAGTCCGTTTACTCTCTCTGCGGAGCAGCTCGAGGAGCTGCTGGCCGAGCGCGCCTTCCAGCACTGCGGCGCCACCCAGCCGTCCTCCCTCGGCTGGGTCCCTGCCCTGGGGGGTGAAACCACCGCCCTGGTGCACCCGGTGGATGGCCGTCTGCTGCTGCGGATGAAACGCGAGGAGCGCATCCTGCCACCGGCCGTGGTCAAGGAAATGCTGCAGGAAAAAGTGGCGGCTATCGAGGAAGAGCAGGCGCGCAAGGTCTATCGCAAGGAGCGGCTCACACTCCAGGACGAGATTGTCCTCGACTGCCTGCCCCGGGCCTTCACGCGCTCCAATAGCCTCTATGCCTATATCGACACCCGCGCCAACTGGATCTTCGTGGATGCATCCAGCGCGACCCGCGCCGAGGAATTGCTGAATACGCTGCGGGAGTGCATCGGCAGCTTCCCGGTGCTGCTGCCCCAGGTCAACGAGGCACCGACCGCGACCATGACCGGCTGGCTGGCCCACCAGAGCCTGCCGGCGGATTTTGCCCTGGGCGAGGAGTGCGAGCTGCGCGAACCGGGCGACGAGGGTGGCGTGGTCCGCTGCAAGGGCGTTGATCTTCTGGGGGAAGAGGTGGAGACTCATCTAAACGCCGGGCGCCAGGTGGTCAAGCTGGCCCTGAACTGGGAAGAGCGGGTCAACCTGGTTCTGGCCGAGGACCTTTGCTTGCGCCGCTTGAAGTTTTCCGAAGAGCTGGTCGGTCAAAACGACGACGTTGCGGAAGACGACCTCGCGGTGCGACTGGACGCGGACTTCGCCCTGATGTCCAGTGCCATCACCGGCCTGCAGGAACGTGTGATGGCGCTGTTCGGCGGCGAGGCGGAATAGGTTGGTACCGGAACGATGACATGGTCGACCTGCCCCTGATAGACGATTACCGCGCCCTCTTCTTGGGGCGTGTGCCGTTTCTCGACCTGCGCTCTCCCGGCGAGTTCCAGCGGGGCAGTTTCCCCGCGGCCAGCAGCCGGCCCCTGATGACTGACGACGAGCGCGCGCAGGTCGGCACCTGCTACAAGCGCCAGGGTCAGGCCGCGGCGATCGAGCTGGGCCACCGGCTGGTTTCCGGCGCCGTGCGCGAAGCGCGCATGACCGACTGGCTGGACTGGGCACGGGATCATCCGGGAGGCGTGCTCTATTGCTGGCGCGGGGGGCTGCGCTCGCAGACGGTGCAGGCCTGGCTGGCGGAAGCCGGTGTGGTGGTGCCGCGGGTTCGCGGTGGCTACAAGGCCCTGCGCCGCTTCCTGATCGACGAATTGGAACACGGCCTGGCGCAGGCACGCCTGGTGCTGGTCGCCGGGGCCACTGGCTGTGGCAAGACCCGGGTCGTCGAGGCGCTGGATCAATCGATTGACCTGGAGGGCCTGGCCCACCATCGCGGCTCCAGCTTTGGCCACCTTCCCGAGCCCCAGCCGAGCCAGATCGATTTCGAGAACGCCCTGAGTATCGCCTTGCTGCGGCGCCTGGCCGCCGCAGGTGAAGCCGCATCATCCCGTCCGCTTTTTCTCGAGGACGAGGGGCGCCTGATCGGCCGCATCGCGCTGCCGGAAAGCCTGCGCCAGCGTATGCACGAGGCCCCGCTGGTGCTGGTGGAGGAGCCGGTGGAGGCGCGGACCCAGGTGGTGCTGGAGGATTACATTCTCGACCTGGGTGAGCGCTATCGCGCACGCCTGGGCGCTGAGGCCGGTGATGCCCTGCACCGCCAGCGCCTGCTGGACGGTCTCGACCGCATCCGCAAGCGCCTCGGCGGCGCCCGCCACCAGCGTCTTCGCGCCCTGATGGAGGCGGCTTTTGCTGCCCAGGTGGCTGGGCGCGGTATCGACGCGCACCGCGCCTGGATCGACGCCCTGCTCCGCGACTACTACGATCCGATGTATCGTTACCAGCTGGACCAGCGTCAGGGCGAGATTCTGTTTCGCGGTTCGCGCCAGGCCGTGATCGACTTCGCCCGGGAGCTGGCGGCTTGTTGAGTCCGGTGATCCGGCGCCGGGATCTGCTGCTGCTGGGCGGTGGCCACGCCCACGCCCTCGCCCTGCGCATGCTCGCCATGCGGCCCGTCGAGGGCCTGCGTATCACCCTGGTGTCTCCGGCCAGCCACACCCCCTACTCGGGCATGTTGCCGGGCCTGATAGCCGGCCACTACCGCTTCGAGGATACCCACATCGACCTGGCGCGGCTCTGCCAGTGGGCCGACGTGCGCTTTGTCACCGCCGAGGCCACCGGGGTCGACGCCCTACGGCGACGGGTCCACCTGGCCGGTCGCCCGTCCCTGGGCTACGACCTGCTCAGCATCGATATCGGTTCCCAACCGGAGCTGGACAGCGTGCCCGGTGCGCGGGCGTTCGCCATTCCGGTCAAGCCGGTGACGCAGCTGTGGTCGCGCTGGCTGGCACTCGCCAGTGAGCTCGCCGACGGCCGTCCCCGCCGGATCGCTGTGGTTGGCGGCGGTGCCGGCTCGGTGGAGCTGGTGCTCGCCATGGCCCATCGTCTGCGCGATGCACCGGTCACGCTCTACCTGATCTGCGGAACCCCGGAGCTGCTGCCCGGCTATCGGCCCGCGGCGCGACGCGCGGTGGCGCGGGCACTGGCACAAGCCGGTGTCACCGCCTACTGCGGTGCCCGGGTAAGCACTGTCGAGCGGGACCGGATCGAGCTGGACGATGGCCGGGAACTGGCCCAGGACGCCTTGTTCTGGTGTACCGCCGCGGCCCCCGTTCCCTGGCTCCAGGAGAGTGGTCTGGCCACCGATGCCCGGGGGTTTTTGGCGGTGGACGATACCCTGCGGGTCGAGGGCGAGGCGGCGATTTTTGCCGCCGGGGATGTGGCCACCCAGACCCGCCATCCACGGCCCAAGGCTGGTGTCTATGCGGTGCGTCAGGCACCTGTGCTGGCGCACAATTTGCGCGCCCAGCTGCTGGGTCGGCCCCTGCGTCAGCATCGGCCCCAGCGGCACTTTCTCTCGCTGCTCTCCCTCGGCGAGCGGCGAGCGGTGGCGGATCGCGGCCTGCTCACTGCCAGCGGTGCCTGGGTCTGGCGCTGGAAGGACCGCATCGACCGGCGCTTCATGGCGCGCTTCTCCGACCTGCCCGAGGCCATGCCGACCACCACTCCGGAGAGGCTGCCCGAGGCACAGCCCCGGGCGCAGGCTTTCTGTGGCGGTTGCGGTGCCAAGGTGGGCGGTAGTGCCCTGGGGAATGCCCTTGCGCGCCTGCGGCGGGACTATCCCGAGCACTGCCCGGCGGAAGCGGATGACGCGGTCGCCATGCCCCTGCCGGCCAGCGGGCGCCAGGTGCAGAGTCTCGACCTGCTGCGCGGCCTGGTGGAGGACCCCTGGCTGATGGGGCGCCTGGCCGCCCTGCACGCCCTGTCCGACCTGCATGCCTGTGGTGCGCGACCCCTGTCCGCCCTGGCGGCCCTGACCCTGCCTTTTGCCAGCCCGGACCTGCAGGAGCGCGAGCTGGAACAGCTACTGGCCGGGGCCTTGCACGAGTTCGCCGCCGCCGACTGCAAACTGCTGGGCGGTCACAGCCTGCAGGGGCACGAACTGGCCCTGGGTTTCGCAGTGCAGGGCGAACCGATGGCCGTCGATGGCCACCTGCTGCCGAAACGGGGGCTGGTTGCGGGCGACCGCCTGATTCTCTGCAAGCCCCTGGGGACCGGCACCCTGTTCGCCGCGCACATGCAGGCGCGGGCGGACGGGCGCGATATTGCCGCGGCCCTGGAGAGCATGCTGCTTTCCAATGCGTCGGCCGCGCGACTGGCGGTGGCGGCTGGCGTCAGCGCTGCGACTGACATCACCGGTTTTGGCCTCGCCGGACACCTGCGGGAAATGCTCTTGCCGGGCCAGTCGGCGAGCCTGGATCTCGCGGCACTGCCGGTGTTGCCTGGCGCACTGCACTGCCTGGAAAACGGGATCCTGAGTACTGCCCAGGCTGACAACGAGGTGCTGGCGGAACTGCCCCCCGGAGCGGACAGCACGCGGCGCCAACTGCTCTGTGACCCCCAGACCTGCGGAGGCCTTCTGCTCGGGGCGCCACCGGCGGCAGCGGATGACCTGTTGAGGCAGCTGCAGGACGAGGGCTATCGCCAGGCGGCGGTGATCGGCGAGGTCTGCAGTGACGAAGAGAGTGCTGGCGCCGGCGACACCCGGCTGCGACTTCGCGCTGAAGTAGACGACCGCTGGGAAACGGAGGCAGGCCGGCAAGCGCCGGGCAGAGCCTGAACGGTGCCTCGGCCGCTACGCTTCCAGCAGCTCCCGGGCGCGCTCACGGCAGCCGCGGCTGACCTTGACCCGTGCGCCACCTTCCAGGTGCAGGAGCATGTCGCCGCTTTCCAGGGTATGGGCGCCGACCACGTCCCGGGCGTTGACGATGGTGCTGCGGTGCACCCGCACAAAGCGCTCCGGGTCCAGCATCGATTCCAGCTGCTTCATGGTGCTGCGCATGATATGGGTGCCGGCAGGCGTATGCAGACACATGTAATCGCCCGCGGCGTCGATCCAGCGGATGTCGTCCACGCGCACCAGGTGGATGTCGTTGCCGTCGCGGATGCTGATTTTCTCCGGCCATTGTCGCGACCTGTCATCGCCAGCGGCCATGTCCTCCACCGAGCGCGCGCTGGCGCCGGTCAGCCCCATCACCAGCTCCACCAGGCGCTCCTTGCTGCGTGCCGACTCGCGCTGCTCCCGATGTTCCAGGGCGCGGCTGATGGCTTCCTGCAGGCGCTCCTCCTCGACCGGCTTGAGCACGTAGTCGACGGCGTGCACCTTGAAAGCCTCCACCGCGTAGGTGTCGTAGGCGGTGACGAAGACGATCATCGGTAGGGTGTCCCCCTGCAGGTGGGCGATGACGTCGAAGCCGTTCATGCCGGGCATCTGGATGTCCAGGAACACCAGCTCCGGCTCGTGCTCGGCGATGGCCAGCAGGGCCTGTTGGCCGTCGCTGCATTCCCCCACCACCTGAACCTCGGGGAAGGCCTTGAGGCGCAGGGCCAGGCCGCGGCGGGCCAGTTGCTCATCGTCGACGATCAGGGTGCGCAGGGGGCTCATGACGTGGTGCTCTCCGTCTCCAGTGGCAGGCGAATGCTGATGGTCAGCCCGTGGGGCTCGGTAGCCGTCAGGCGGAAGGACTGCGCCTCGCCGTAGAGGGCGCGCAGGCGCTCACGGCAGTTGGTGATACCGACGCCGCCGCCCTTGGGCGTGCGGCCGTTGCGCAGGTCCAGGCCCGGACCGTCGTCGGCCACCGAGAGCAACAGCTCATCGCCGGCCACCCGGGCGCTGACGGCGATGCTGCCGCCTTCCAGGCGGGTGGCAATGGCGTACTTGATGGCGTTCTCGACCAGCGGTTGCAGCAACAGTGAGGGCATCAGCGCATGGCTGGCGTCGGGGGTGACATCGAAGTAGAGCTGCAGGCGCTCGCCAAAGCGCACCTTCTCGATGTCCAGGTAGAGCTGCAGGGCCTTGATTTCCTCGGCCACCGTCACTTTCAGCTTGGGATCGTTGTCGAGGGAGTAGCGCAGGAAGCGACTCAGTCGGGTGACCATGTCGTTGGCCTGGCGGGTCTCCTGTTCCAGAATCAGGGTGGAAAGGGCGTTGAGGGTATTGAACAGAAAGTGCGGGTTGAGTTGATAGCGGAGCATTTTCAGCTGCGCCTCGTGGGCCATCGCCATGGCGGCGAGTCCGCGCTGCTTCTCTTCCTGCATCAGCAGGTAATACTTGATACCGATGTACAGGGCACTCCAGGCCAGCATCACCCAGAAGGCGGAGACCGTTCCGTCCAGGTAGCCGTACCAGGGCATGGGGTCTTCGCCGCGGCTTTTCAGCTGGTCGGGCCAGAAGGAGAAAAAGATGCTGGCGCGAATCAGCATCCAGGTGGCGGCCGCGAGGTAGGAACCCAGCAGCACCACCAGTGCCCGGACGGGGATGGATGCCTCCCAGGTCGCACGATAGGCGAGGCGCAGGGCCAGGGTGATCAGGATGCCGATGGCACTGACCACCGGCAGGTACCAGAAATAGTTGTCCGGCGGGTCGCCCCAGACCAGAATGCCCAGGTAATAGGAAAAGCCCCAGCTGCTCCAGCCGGCTAGCTGGAGCAGCCAGAACAGGTAACGTTTGTCCTGTAGCAGCTGCTGGAATTGCATGGCGCCAGTATACGGGGCTTTTTCGCTGCAGGCAGCGCACCTCGTCGCGGCGTAGCCGCGTTCTGTCGCAGGTGCGTCGCCGACGGCAGGATCGCGTCGGCGGTTGTGGTGATCGGGGCTGGCGGCAGTCCGGGCGGTGCCCTTTGCCGTGTTATTCGCCGGCGAAGCGCTCCAGGGCCTCGCCAGTCAGGCGGTAGCCCACCCACTCCGACTGGGGGCGGGCGCCAAAGGACTCGTAGAAGCGGATGGCCGGCTCGTTCCAGTCCAGCACGTTCCACTCGAAGCGGCCGCAGCCCTCGGTGACCGCCTGCCTGGCCAGGTGCTGGAGCAGGGCTTTGCCGGCGCCCTTGCCGCGGTGTGCCGGGTCGACGTAAAGGTCCTCCAGGAAGATACCCAGGCGGCCGAGCCAGGAGGAGAAATTGTAAAAGTACAGGGCGAAGCCCACGGCCTCGCCGTCGCTCTCGCAGATCAGTCCGTGCACCTTCGGGTTGTCGCCGAAGAGCAGCTGCTGCAGTTGCGCCTCGGTCGCCTCGACCTCTTCCAGGGCTCGCTCGTACTCGGCGAGGTCGCGGATAAAGCGCAGGATCAGTGGGCAGTCGGTGGGACGAACTGGGCGGATGTGCAGTTGGCTCACGGGCGTTTCTCCGGGTTCAGGCCTGGTAGAGCGTCCAGGCACCAATCAGGATAAAACCGGTCCCTGCCACGTAGGCCAGTACTTTTTCGCTGATCCAGGCCGAGAGCAGGCTGCCGGCGAGGACACCGATGGCTGAGGCCACAATCAGCGCCGCGGAGGCGGCAAAAAATACCGTCCACTTGCTCACCTCGCGATCGGCGGCGAACAGCATCGTCGCGAGCTGGGTCTTGTCGCCGAGTTCCGCCACGAAGACGGCGGCGAAGATGGTCAGGAACAGCTTGGGGTCCATGGGCAGGCGCGCCTCGTGTGACAAAAGGCGGCATTGTAGCCAAGAGTGGCGTGCGGAGACACCGCCGGACTAGTCGCCGCTCCAGTTGCGCTGCATCTCGTAGTAGAGGAAGGAGGCTGTCCAGGTGATCAGCACCAGACCGGTGAGGGATTCCACCCCGATCAGGTAGCGCAGGTTGCCCTCGGGATAGACATCGCCAAACCCCAGGGTGGTGAAAACAGTAAAGGAAAAATACACACAATCGAGCAGGGTGCCGTGGAAGAATTCCCCGTGCAGACTACCCCAACCCGGTGTGTTGATCATGCTGTAGTAGGCAATGCCGAAGACCCAGACCTCAATGGCGTGAGCTACCAGTGCGCCCCCCACGCCACAGACGATCCGGGCCCTGTGCATGACGCGCAGGCGCGGTAACAGGCGAGTCAGCCAGTGCAGAAACTCGTAGTGGATGACGACCGCCGCAGCGACCACGAGCATATTGATGATGGTGACCTGCATGCACCTTTTCCCAGCGAATCCGGGGACAGTGTAGCGCATAAAAAAGCGCCGAACCCCCGCAGAAGGGCCCGGCGCCAGAGGACCTGGGCGGAAATTACTGGCCCTGAGCGGCCAGGACCTCCTCCACAGTAGGACCGTCAATGGTGACGTGCTGGCGATGCTTGATCTGATCTTCGCGGATTTCCGCCACGTCGGTCATGAACTGGCTGTACCACTTGCGTACCATGTGAATGGGGCCATCACCGTCGCACATCAAGGGGTTGTCGATGACACACTTGTTGTTCCAGATGGCCACATCCTGGTGGAAGGACTCGATGTTCTTCTCGGTGTACTCGTCCAGCATGGCCTGGTTTTCTTCCGGGCTCAGGCTCGGATCCTTCTTCATCATCACACCGAAGTTGATGATGAAGTTGTCCTTGTCCACCGGTATATGGCTGACCAGCAGGTGCACCCGCATGGGGTGTCCGTCCATGCTGCCGGTCATGGTGGTGGTCATGTAGGCGGGGCCCTCGTAGGTGGCCACACTGGTAATCAGGCCGCCCTCGCCTTCGGTCAGGATCTGGTGCCCGCCGACCATGTACTGGATAAACTTGTGGCCCTGCATTTCATTGCGGAAGGATTTCACCGTCGAGTA
The DNA here is from genome assembly GCF_054779855.1 of Haliea atlantica. Lineage (NCBI taxonomy): Bacteria > Pseudomonadati > Pseudomonadota > Gammaproteobacteria > Cellvibrionales > Halieaceae > Haliea > Haliea atlantica. The sequence continues at coordinate 48,702 of NZ_BAAGXL010000019.1, forward strand.
GTGCACCGGGCCGAAGTGGGCCATGTCGGCCATGTTGTCCACCAGCTCGCGGCCCTGGGAGGCGATGGGAATGGCGCGCATCTCCCAGTCGGTCCACTCGCCGGAATACCAGTCGGCGTTGGCCTCGGGCTCCTGCTCGGGAATCGGTGGATTGTTTTCCGGGTCCTGCCAGATGAATACCAGGCCGTTCTTTTCCAGCGTCGGCCAGGACTTGATCACCGCCTTCGCGGGAATCTTCTTGGCATAGGGGATGTGGTCGCAGGCGCCATCGGAACCCCAGCTCCACAGGTGGAAGGGGCAGACCACGGAATTACCCTTGACCTCGCCACCACTGAGGTCGCCGCCCATGTGCGGGCAATAGCCGTCGAGAATGTGTACCTCGCCATCGTCTTCACCGCGATAGGCCACCAGCTTGCTGCCGAAGACCTTCAGCATGCGCGGCTTGGTGGTGATGCTGGCGCTGTTGCCGACCACATACCAGCCTCGGGCGAAGCGCTCGGGAACGGGTTCGGCCTTGATCTGATAGGGTTGTACTTTCTGTTCTGCGGTCATGGTATTTCCCTCAAATTATCGTGACTGTGTCGTTCAGCCCTGGCCCCAGCGGTGGCCCCAGTGGCTGGTAGTGGTACTTTCCGTGGGTGTGTAGTGGCGCCAGTCGATCTGCACGCCGTCGAAGCCGTATTCCAGGGCAAAGCCCGCCGGGGTCTCGACATACATCGAGACCATCTGATCGTTGGTGTGCCGCCCCATGCCGGTAATCACCCGGGTGCCGGTCTCGTGCACGCGATCGGTGAAACGCCCCAGGTCGTCCATGCTCTGTACCTCGGCCATCAGGTGCACCAGATTGCCCGGGTGCGGCTGGCTGTCCTCGTAGAGGGCCAGGCTGTGATGGCGCGGGTTGGCGCAGTGCAGGAAGTGCAGCCCGTGGGGCCTTTCCTCGCCCGGAATCGGTACCGTCAGGTAGTCGGTCTGGCCAAAGCCCAGCAGGTCGACATAGAAACTGCGCGTCTCCGCCAGGCAGGGGGTGGCCATGGCGATATGGCCCAGGCCCATGTCGCCGTGGTAGCCGGTGACAAAACCGGACACCGGCACCTTCGGCAGCAGGGGCAGGTAGTCCAGCCGCGGTTGCAGGCACAGTTCCAGCAGTTGGCCGCCGGGGTCGCGCAGACTGACAAAGGCAGTGACATTGCGCTCCTGGGCTTCCTCGTCGCTGCCGCGGCGGTAGTCGACACCGGCAGCGTCCAGTTCCGCCAGTGCCTGCTCCCAGGCTTCCGGGCCGCCGAGTTCCCAGCCGGCGCAGAGGAACTGGTCCTGCTGCCCCGGTACGATGCAGTAGCGGTAGGCGTAGTCGTCGAGTTTCAGATAGAGGTTGTCGCCCCAGCGATGCTGGGGGGCGACCACCATGCCCATCACCTCCGTGGCGAAGGTCTCCCAGCGCGACGGCGCGGTGGACTCGATGCGTACATAGGCCAGTGCCTTGATATCCATATCCTTACCCGCTTACAGGAAGAAGTCCGTGTTTTCCCGGCCCATCAAGGTGCCGCCGAGGTTGCGACCAAACTTGAAGGGGTTGTTGGCGACGTGGGTGCGACCGGCATTGATGTCCAGCCAGGCCCGGTTCAGCGGGTGACCGCGGTGGATGCCCTGGGCGCCGCAGGCGATGAACATGGCGTTGATGGCATCGGCGCACTTGGCGCCCACCCGCGCCGCGTCGTAGCGCATCTTGATGCGCTGCTCCATGGGCAGGGTTTCGCCCTTTTCGGCCGCCGCCAGCATGAGGTCGAAGTTGCGGAACATGATGGTTTCGCACTCGTCCACCGTGGCAATGGCGTTGGCCAGGGCCATCTGTGCGTCAGGGTCGGTGGCAATCTTGTTGCCGTCGTTCAGGCCGACACGGTTCTTGTTGACCTGGATATAGCTGTCGTTAACCCCGCGCAGGCAGCCGATAGCCGAGCTGCAGACTGCGCGCACGAAGATCTGGCCGAAGGGCAGACGGAAGATCGGGTGGGTGTTGACCGCGTTGCCCGGGCTGTTGCACTCGAAGCCGTGTACCGAGCGGTGGGTGCGGTATTCCGGCACAAAGGCGTCTTCCACCACGATGTCGTGGCTGCCGGTTCCCTCGAGACCGCTGACGTCCCAGTTGTCGACAATCTGGTAGTCGCTGCGGGGGACCAGGAAGGTGCGGTAGTCGGGTGCCTCGCCTTCCTTCTCCGGGGGGACCATGGCGCCGAGGAAGGCCCAGCCACAGTGCTTGGAACCGGAGGAAAAGCCCCAGTGCCCGCTCAGTTTGTAGCCGCCCTCGACCCGGGTGACCTTGCCCACCGGCATGTAGGAGGAGGAGATCAGCACGCTGGTGTCCTCGCCCCAGACATCCTGCTGGGCGCGATCGTCAAACAGGGCCAGCTGCCAGTTGTGAATCGCCACGACGCCGAGTACCCATGCGGTGGACATGCAGCCCTCGGCAAGGGTCATCTGCACCCGGAAGAATACTTCCGGCTCCATCTCGTAACCGCCGTAGCGCTTGGGCTGCATGATGCGGAAAAAGCCGGCTTCCTGCATGTCGCGCACCGTGCTCTCCGGCAGGTGGCCGAGGCTGGCGGCTTCTTTCTGGCGCTCGCGCAGGGCGGGGACCATCTGGCGGGCAGCGGTGTAGAGGCGCTCGCGATCTGTCAGTTGTTGTGCGGTCATGGCGATTCTCCTTGTGAGGCCGTGATTGCCGTTGGGTGCAATATCCTGCTTTCGGCGGTTCCGGCTCATACCTCAATTGCGTTATAGGACGGGCCAAGTGAAAGTGGCTTGATCCAGATCAACCCTTGGTGGGCTCGCGGGGTGGCGAAGGGGGGCCGTAGCGGGCGAGTTCAGAATTTCAGCCTGTTATTGGCTGTCGAGGCATGTCCGTTACGGCCGCGGCAAGGGTCTATACTGTCGGCATGTGGCGCGTCATTCTGAGTTGCAGTCTGGTGGTTCTGGCTTCCTTCCCGGCCAGGGGGCAGGAGGGGACGACGCGTGTCTACCGCACGGTCAACGAGCAGGGCGTGGTGGAATTCTCCGATACGCCGCCCGCCGAAGGGGTGGCAGTCAGGCAGCTGGAGATTGCGCCGATTCAGCCGGTGGACCCGGCGCAGGTGCGTGCCGATCTCGAGGCCCTGCGGGAAACCACCGACCGGCTGGTGGCCGAGCGCAGCGCGCGGGAAGCCCAGCGCTCCCCCGTCGTGGTTCTGGCGCCGCCAAGCCCGGCACCTGCCGACGATGGGCCCGGCGAGATACGGCAGGGTGTCTACTTGCCGCCGGTCTACTACCCTTTTCGCCATCCGCCGCGCCCGCCTCACCCGCCGCTCCGCCCCCGGGCGCTGCCCGACTGGGACCGCAACAGTCAGCTGATGCGTCCGATCACCGAGCAGCGCCTTCGCGAGCGTGAGGGCCGGCGCTGAAGCGATGTTGCAGCTGTTTGTGTACGGTAGCCTGAAACGCGGCTTTCACAATCACGCGAACTACGTCCCCTCGCCCGCGCGTATCGAGGATGCGCGGGTGTGGGGGCGGCTCTATGGGCTCAAATATGGCTTCCCCGCCCTGGAAATTGCCCCGCAGCAGGTTCTGCTCAACGGTAGTGGGGATCCGGAATCAGATCTGCAGCAGCAGCGCACAGCCTCCCCGCTGGAATTTGCCCGGCCCGAGGGGGATTGGGACCTGGTTCACGGGGAACTGGTGACGCTGGTCAACCCCCGTCGCGACCTGCCTGCAGTGGACCGGCTGGAGGCTTTTCGCCCTGGCCGCCGCTCACTCTACCAGCGTAGCCTGGTTCCGGTGCAGACCGATCGCGGTGTGGTCGCCGGCTGGGTCTACTGGATGCACCGCGTCGGCAGCGGCCAGCGTCTCCGCAGTGGTCGCTGGGAGTGAGCGGGCGGCCAGTACAGCCCGCTGGCTTTGAACCGGGGCTACCAGGCGCTCCATGACCGCCGCATAACCGGGCATCCCCCGCAGGTCGGCAAAGGCCGGTGAGCTGCGCACCGACCACCAGATCCAGGGCTCCACCATGGTCTGGCGCGTGGTGATTTCCAGCTGGGCCAGGGCTTCTTCGCGATCGCCCAGTACCGCTGCGGCCAATGCCAGCGACAGGGCGTGCGGTGCGATCTTGCACGCAGGGAGGGACATCATCTCCTGCGACAGCCGCGTGCGTGCTTGCTCGATGGATTGCCTGCCTTCCGGAGAGGGGGCTGGGGCGTGCCAGGCGAGCAGCATGACCAGGGTTTCGCGCAATTTCGAGACGGGCAGGTTCGCGGGAAGGGTGCCATCGAAACCATGTACCTGCTGGAGGAAATCCCGGGCCGGGTCCGGGTCGCCCGAATGGATGCTGTGGGCCAGGGCGTAGTCCGCCTGGTGGTAACGCCCCAGGAACATCAGATCATCACCCGTTGCGGCGAACATCTGGCGGGCCAGGCTGTCGATTGACCCACTGTAGCGCTGAAGGTAGAGGCTTGAGACCCGGAACGGTGGCTGATTCAGTTGGCGGGCGGCGGCCGGGTCACCCAGGTTCAGGTGGCTGATAACCAGCATGTTGCGCAGCCACTGATTGCGGGGGTCTTCCCGATAGGCCTTCAGCAGGCGCTGATGGGAGCGGGCCAGCTGGCCTTCGAGGGCATCGACGTGGCTCAGCATGGCAATGGCGGGAATGTAGTCCGCATCCACTGCCAGTGCCCGCTGTGCCAGTGTGCGCGCGCCGCTGAAGTCGCATTGGTCCAGCTTCAGATAGGCCTCGGCGTAGTGATTGCGTGGCTCCAGGGGGTTGAGCGCGCGGGCCTGGCGGATCTCTTGCAGGGCCAGATCGGATCGGTTCAACTGCATGTGATAGAGCTCTGCCAGTAGCGCGTGGCCGGCAGCGTGGCTGGGGTTGAGTGACAGGGCGCGCTCCAGGTCCGCGAGCATGCCCTGGGGGTCATTCCGCTTGAGGCGGGCGCGGGTCACGTAGGCGTCCCCGAGGTCGGGATCCAGGGAGAGCGCGCGTTCCAGCAGGGGCTCGATCACGGCCCCGATCGACTGGAATGTATCCGGGCTCTGGCTTCGCGTGTTGAGCAGGACTGTCTCCGCCAGCGCGGCCCAGGCCGGGGCAAAGTCCGGCCGGCTGCTGGTGATGCCTTGCAGCAAATCGATGGCCTGCTCCAGTTCCCGGGTGCTGCCGCCAGCCGCCAGCCGCCGCGCTCGCAAATAGTCCGTGTGCACTTCCCGGCCAAGCGCGGGTGCCTCTTCTGCCTCTGCACCCTGGACCAGCACCACCTGGAGGGCGCGGGCGACATTGCGGGCAATATCGTCCTGCACCCGCAGCAGCTCGGCAAAGCTGCGGTCGTAGCGCCCCGACCAGAGTTGCTGGCCATTGCTCGTGTCGACCAGCTGTACGCCAATGCGCAGGCTCTCATTCTCGCGCCGCACGCTGCCTTCGATCAGGTAGTCGACTCCCAGCGCCTCTCCCACGGCCTTCGGGTCCGCTTCGCTGGAGCGGAAACGAAAGGACGAGCCGCGGGAGGTTACCCGGAAGGCAGGATGGCGGGACAGCAGACCGAGTAGCTCCTCTGCCAGGCCGTCGGCGAAGAAGGTGTCCTCGCCGGGGTTGAGGTCGATAAATGGCAGTACCGCGATGTGGTGCTCCACCTCGAGCTGCGACGAGGGAGCGGGCGCTTCGCGCAGCAGTAGCAGCCCGGCGATCAGCACCAGGGCGAGCGCGCCGCTCAGCAGTGGCCAGCGGGGCCAGCGACGCGCGCTGGGCGCTGTCTCGTGTGGCTCAGCTGCCACCGGCTGCGGGAACGTGGCGACATAACCGCGTCGGTGCACCGTGCGGATGCACCGGGGCAGGCCGCAATCCGCAAGTACATGGCGCAGGTTGGATACGCCCCGACGGACAGCATCATCCGACACCACCCGCCCATCCCAGACTGTCGCGACCAGCTGGTCGTGGCTGAGCAGCTCGCCGTCGTGGGCCAGAAAGCAGGCCAGCAACCGGGTGGTCTGAGGCTCCAGGGCGACCCGTGTGCCGTCGTCGCCGCTCAGCTCGCCGAGGGCGGGGTCGAGCTGCCAGCAACCAAAGCGCAGGGTGTCGCTCATGCCGTCTGCCGCCGGTGGTTGCCGGAGAATGGGATGGTTCCTGTCACAGGCCGGTCTCACCTCCTGATGCCAGTGTCGGTGTCTGTCCGGGCATACGTGTCGCAGCTCACCTGCTGCGCGTCAGGCCGGACGAAGCTGTACCGGGGTAAGAGTATAGCCGGCCTACTGGCGCGGTGCAGATGGGTGTTTACTGGGTGAGTCGGCGGGATAGAGCTGCAGGATACCCGACTCCCCCGCCATGTCCCCGATGACCCAGATCTGCTCAAAGGGATGTTGCCCAGGCAGGGTGATGCGCTCGCGGCAGGCCCGCAGCTCCTCCGCCGACCACAGGGGGTTGGCGTTGCGGATCACCAGCCAGACCCGTTCGCTGTCGTAGTGCTTGCCCGCCTTGCTTGCCAGCACGGCGTTGAGCGCGGCAAGCAGGCGCTCCCCGAGCGGGACTTCCGTCAGCCGATGCAGGGCCTCCAGGGTGCGGATATTCGCCTCGCGGCCGAGTATCAGCATGGCCTCGGTTTCGCTGCCGTAGATGTGCGCGACCTCGAGATCCATGCGGTCGCCGTTCAGGTAGCAGGAGACATCGGGCTTGCTGGGCTCGTTGTGCCAGATGTGTCGCATCGGCTGGCCGCTGCGCTGCTCGTACAGACGCATGAAGATGCGGGCGGCATCGTGCTCCAGCTCGATCTTCTCCTGCAGGCTGCTCTTCACCCCGCAGGACCCTCCGGTTCCTGGCGGCAGAGGAAGCTCATTACCAGGGTTTCAAAAGCCTGCTTGCACTCGATCATCGCCCAGTGGCCGCAGCGGGGGAAGGTGTGCAGCTCGCACAGGGGGATCAGGCGCATCGGCAGCAGCGCGGCATCCAGGGGCGTCACCCGGTCGTCGCGACCCCAGGTGAGCAGTGTGGGCGCCTGGATGCTGGCCAGGTGTTCGATGGCGCGGGTGGGAGACTGTTCGCGCATGGCAGCGATCTGGCCGATGCCCTCGCGGGAATAGATCTGCCGGGTGGCGGCCAGGGTGTTGGGCTCCATGGCCTGCTCCCAGCGGGCATCGATCAATTCCGGGGTAACCAGGCTCTGGTCGTGCACCATGGAACGTAGCCAGGCCTCCAGGCGCTCGCGGCTCGGCTCCTCGGCAAAGGCGGTGAGCAGGTTGACCCCCTCGGCGGGGAAGGGCGCAAACAGGTTGAGACCGATGCCGCCGATACAGGTGAGGCTGATGACCCGCGCCGGGTGGGCCGCGGCGATATGCGAGCCGACCATGCCACCCAGGGAGTTGCCGATCACGTGGGCTTCGGGCACATCCAGTGCATCCAGAAACTCTACGCAGGCGGTCACGGCTCCGGCGATGGGGTCGCCTGCCAGTGGCTGGCTGCCCCCGTAGCCGGGCAGGTCCACCACCAGGCAGCGAAAGCGCTGCGAGAACCAGCCGAGGTTGCCGGAGAAGTTGGCCCAGCCGGTCACCCCGGGTCCGGAGCCGTGGATCATCAGCAGGCAGGGGCCGCTGCCCACCTCGTGGTAGTTGAGGGTACCGTGGGACAGTTCGAGGCTGCGGCGGGTGGCCTGGTAATCAATGCGCATGGGACATCCATTTCGATTCAGGAGTTGCCGCAGAGCTTAAACCAGCGGCACAGGTCGGCCAACCGCCCTGCCTAGCTGAGCCACAGAACCAGAACGAAGGCCACCAACAACACCGCCGACACCCAGCGGGTATGACGCCGGAACAGGGCTTCCGCCTGATCGCCGGCCCAGTACACCAGCAGGGCCAGGCCGAAGTAGCGCAGTCCGCGTGCCAGCGCCGAGGCGAGCATGAACAGCCCGAAGGAAAAGCCGGTGGCACCGGAGACCAGCATGGCAGTCTGGAAGGGCACGGGGGTGACACCGACGCTGAGGACGAACCAGAAGCCCCGGCTCTCCATCGCCTGCCTTGCCCGCTCGAACTGTTCCGGCGTGCTGAACCAGGCAATCAGCTGATCGCCCGCGACATCGAAAAGCCACAGTCCCGCGGCATAGCCCAGGGCGGCACCCGCCAGGCAGCCGAGCAGGGCCAGCAGGGCAAACAGGAACATCTGCCGGCGCCGGGCCTGCATCATCGGGATCAGCAGGGCCTCCAGGGGAATGGGAACGACGGTGGATTCGAGAAAAGACGCCAGGGTCAGCCCCCAGAGTGCGTGCCGCGATTGGATCAGGCGCTGACCCAGACGCAGCAGGCGCGAGCGCGGTGAAGTATCGCTGGCATCACTCACGGTTCGGGCCGCCACCACAGCCAGGTGAGCACCACGACGAAGACTGTCGTGACGCCCGCAGCAAAAGCCAGCGGTGCGCCGGAAAGCCAGAGAAAGGTTGCGCTGCCACCACACATGGCCGTGGCCAGCCACTTGGCGCGCCGGGAAACAGCACCATTTTCACGCCAGGCACTGATGTGCGGTCCGTACTCCGGATGGTTCAGCAACCATTCCTCGAGCTCCGGCCAGCCCCGGGAGGCGGCCCAGGCTGCCAGCAGCAGGAAGGGCACCGTGGGCATGACCGGCAGTAACAGCCCCACCGCCGCGAGCAGTAGCGCGGTGACAGCGATCGAGCGCCAGAACAGAGTGTGCATGCTTCCTTGCCAACTTCCCGGGTTGTGAGCGGCCATGATGGCCCGATTGGGGTGCGCGGGGCCAGCACAGATGACGGATCCGGCCAGGTCGTGCCGGGGCTTGTGATCGTTGCGCGACTCTGCTTTTATGGTTGCAACAATAATAGCGCAGGCTGTGCTGCACGCTGGTGAATGCAGACAAGCCTGGAAGAGGCACCATGGCCACTGCACAGACTCCTCCCGAAAACCGGCTCCAGCGTTCCAGCCGTGACATTTCCACACTTTCCGACCGGCTGGCCGCGTGGCTGTCGACCGTATTGCCCGCTGGTGCCTCGCCGCAGGTGAGCCTGGAAAGCGGCATCGACGCCAATGGCATGTCTTCCGAAACCCTGGTGCTGGCCGCCGAGTGGCAGGCCAACGGCGAAGCCCGGCGCGAGCGCTGGGTTGCCCGGGTGGCGCCCGCCCACGAGGACGTGCCGGTGTTTCCCAGTTACCGCCTGGACCACCAGCGCGAGGTAATGCGACGGGTGGCCGAGCTGACCGACATCCCGGTGCCCCGTGTGCGCTGGATGGAGCCCACCGGCGAGGTACTGGGCACGCCCTTCTTCCTGATGGACCATGTCGAGGGCATCGTGCCCCCGGACGTGCTGCCCTACACCTTTGGTGACAACTGGTTCTACGACGCGCCCGTGGAACGCCAGCGCGAGCTTCAGGACGCCTCTGTCAGTGTCCTGGCGAGGCTGCACTCCATTCCCAAGGCAGCCGAGACCTTCGCCTTTCTCGATGAAGGGCGCGAGGGCAGCACGGCGCTGCGGCGCAACGTCAACTGGTGCCGGGAGTGGTACGAGTTTGCGGTGCCGGATATCGGCCGCTCCGCCCTCCTCGACCGCGCCTTCGACTGGCTGGAGGCCAACTGGCCCGCCGAGGCGGACGCCGCCGAGCCGGTCCTGCTCTGGGGCGATGCCCGCTTCGGCAATACCCTCTACCGCGACTTCCAGCCGGTGGCGGTGCTCGACTGGGAAATGACCGCATTGGGTCCGCGCGAGCTGGATGTTGCCTGGATGATCTTCGCGCACCGGGTATTCCAGAGCATCACCACCCTGTTCGAGATGCCCGGCATGCCGCACATACTGCGCGAGGAAGATGTGCGGGCCAGCTACACGGAGCAGACCGGTGTGGAGCTGGGTGACCTCAGCTGGTTCCAGGCCTATTGCGCGGTACTCTGGGGCTGCGTGTTCATGCGTACCGGGGCCCGCCAGGTCCACTTTGGCGAAATCGAAAGGCCCGACCAGGTGGAGGACCTGTTCCAGCACCGGGCCCTGCTGGAAGAATTGATCGGCGAGAAGACAGCGTAACGACCTGTTGCGGGTCGGTCATCACTCATTGAAGGGGAAGGGAGCGGCGGATGGCATTTTACGGCAAGGTGGCGCTGGTGACGGGGGCCGCCAGTGGCATGGGCCAGCTTTCCGCCACGCGCCTGGCGGAACAGGGCGTGCGGGTGGCGGCGGTGGACCTCAACGAGGAGGGCCTGAAAGAGACTGCATCCCGGTCGCCCAACATCACCACCTTTACCTGCGATGTTAGCGATGGACAGCAGGTCGAGGCGATGGTGGCAGCGGTGCGGGAGCAGCTGGGCCCCATCGATCGCCTGACCCACGCGGCTGCGATCATGCCCGGCGGTGCCTTGGTCGACATGCCCAGCGAGCGCATCAACCGGATGATGGCGATCAATTACGGGGGCACGGTCAACGTCAGCAAGGCGGTGCTGCCCGGCATGCTGGAGCGCGGCAGCGGCGACATGATCCTCTTCGGCTCCATGGCCGGGGATGTCCTGACCCACAACCTCGGTGCCTACAGCGCCACCAAGTCCGCCACCAATACCTACGCCGAGATTCTCTACCGCGAAAACAAGGACAGCGGCATCCGCTTCCTGCTGGTCTGTCCGCCGGCGGTCAACACGCCGCTGGTCAACCAGGCCCTGGAGGGGGGACCAAAAAGCCTCAGACAGTCTCGCGAGGCGGGTCGCCTGTCGGCACCAGAGAAGATTCTCGACGCCATCGAGCAGGCGCTGGAGAAGGGCAAGTGGGTGGTGCGGCCGGGCGAGGCTGCCGTGCTGAGCTGGATTCGGCGCCTGGCGCCGGGGTTGCTCTGGAAACTGATGGAGACATCCAACCGCTGAAACCGCAGGCGCATCCCGCTTCGCACGGTGTGCCTGCGCGTGGGTGCTGTCACCCCGCGCCTTGCAGACGCCGCAGATCCTGGAGGATCTCCCCCCACATCGAGTCGGGGGCCGCATAGGGGGCGTAGATGGCCAGCCGGTCGGCGCAGTCGCCGTAACGGGCCAGCAGGCCCGCGGCGATATCCCCGGGGTGTCCGCTGACCGCGAAGGCGTCAACAAACTCGTCGTCGATGCGGCGCCCCAGCTCCTCCCACTGGCCCTGCTTGGTGAGCCGGTTCAGCTCCGGCTGCAGGTCGGCGTAACCGATCGCGGCCATGGGCGGCAGGTAGGCGGGGGTGGAGGCGTAGAAGCCCAGCAGTCCGCGCACGCTGGCGTCGGCGGCCTGCCGTGCCGCCGCGTCCTCCCCGGTCACCACGATGGCGTTCACCTGCAGGGTGAAGTCCCCGCGCTCTCGCCCGCCCCGCGCCAGGCCTCGCTCCACGGCCGGCAGGGCCTGCTCCCGCAGGAAGCGCTCGTTGTTGAAGGGGTGCACGATCAGGCCGTCCGCAACCTCGCCGGCCACCTCGGTCATGCGCGGGCCGAGGGCGCCGAGCATGACCGGCGGCACGCCATGGGGGTTGGGGCCGGGGTTGAACATCGGTGTCATCAGTGTATGCCGGTAGAAGCGGCCCCGGTAGTCCAGGGGTGTGCCCTCCTGCCAGCAGGTGAAAATGGCTTTGAGCGCGAGGATATAGTCGCGCATGCGGGGCGCGGGCGGGTCGAAGTCCTCCCCGAAGCGTTTCTCGATATGCGCCTTCACCTGGGAACCGATCCCGAGGAGGAAATGGCCGCCGCTGTAGCGCTGCAGGTCCCAGGCCTGGTAGGCCAGGTGCAGCGGGTTGCGCGGGAAGGCCACGGCGATACCGGTGGCGATGTCCAGCCCCGGGGCGTGCTCCGCCGCCAGCACCAGCGGCAGGAAGGGATCTGAGCTGCCCTCCAGGGTGTACAGCCCGTCGTAGCCGATCGCCGCCAGCCGTCGCGCTTCCGCGGCGGCGTCGCCCAGCTGGGCATAGAAGGGTCCGTCGATTTTTATTGTCACTGCGGTGTCTCCCGGGGTATCTGTCGCATTGGCGCAGGGTGCGTTATGCTGGACTAATAATAATTAGTCTGGAGTGCCCCATGCTGTCACAAATGGACGACTACCCGCTACACCAGATCGCCGACCTGATGCGTTTTGTCGGCACCTCCGACCGCAATTTCTATGACCGCTACTACTTCAACCTGCACGCCTCCAGTGACGACCTGTTCATGGTCATGGGCATGGGCCAGTACCCGACCCTGGATGTCCAGGATGCCTTCGTGGTGGTGCGCCGGGGTGACAAGCACCACGTGGTGCGCGGCTCCCGGGAGCTGGGCCACGACCGCATGGACACCTCAGTAGGCCCAATCCGCATCGAGGTGATCAAGGGCCTGGAACGCGTGCGCTTCATCGTCGAGGAGCGCCCCGGGCAGCCGCTGGCCATGGACATCACCTGGGAGGGCGCGATTCCCGCCTACCAGGAGCCGCGGCACTACATTCGCAAGCACGGCCGCGTGCTGTTCGACAGCATGCGCTTCGCCCAGACCGGCTGCTGGAGTGGCAGCCTGCGCATCGGCGAGGAGACTTTCGAGGTGACCCCGGACCGCTGGAAGGGCAGCCGCGACCGCTCCTGGGGCATTCGCCCGGTGGGCGAGTTCGAGCCGCCCGGTGTGCACGCCGGTACCCCGATCATGGAGGGCATGTGGAACTACGCGCCGATGCAGTTTGACGACTTTTCCATCCTCTACATCGTCAACGAGCACAACGACGGCCAGCGGGTACTCGAGGACGCGGTGCGGGTGTGGAAGGATCCGGCGCGCGAGACCGAGTGGCTGGGGCGTCCGGAACACGAGCACCACCTGGTGGTGGCGAAACCCTATCAGTCTTTTATCGACCGTTCGGTGATCCGCTTCCCGGATGCACCCGGCGGGCCGCTGGAAGTCGCGGTAACCCCGCTCACCCATGTCTGGGTGATGGTGGGTACCGGTTACGGGCTGGAGCCGGACTGGAAGCACGGCATGTACAAGGGCAAGGAAGTGGTGGAACACTTCAGCCTGGATGTGGAGCAGGACAAGGAGCGCATGTTCGGCCTGGTGGACAATTCGGCCCGCTTCGAGCTCAGCTCCGGCGAGGTGGGTTACGGCCTGTTCGAGTACTGCTTCTTTGGCAATTTCGACCGTTACGGTGTGGCGTGAACATGCAGATTGATGTCTACAGCCCGGACAGCTATACCCGGGGTATCCCCCACGAGCAGTTTGCCTGGTTGCGTGAACACGCACCGGTCTACTGGCACGCGCATCCCGACGGTGGGGGCTACTGGATCCTGAGCAAGCATGCGGACATTGTCGCGGTATCCCGGGATTTTCGGACCTTCTCCGCGCAGCAGGGTTTCGTCATGGTCGACGACCTGCCGCCGGACATCCTGGAAATGGCGCAGAACCAGTTGCTGGGGATGGACCCGCCCAACCACGGTCCGATTCGCCGCGCGGTGATCAGCCGCTTTACCTCGCGGCGCCTGGCGGCACTGGAACCCCGGGTGCGGGAGATCGCGCGGTCAGTGATGGCACGGGCCCCGGTGGGCGAGGAGATCAACTTCGTCGACGACCTGGCCGGCGACCTGCCCACCGCGGTGATCTGCTCGCTGCTGGATATTCCCGAATCGATGTGGGCGCAGATCCGGCGCTGGTCAGATCTGCAGACCTCCGGCTCGGATCCCGACCTGGGCGGGACGCCGGAGGAAGTGACCCAGGCCTCGGTGGAGATGGGCAGCTACGGTTACAGCCTGGCCAGCGAGCGCCGCGAGGGTGATGGAGAGGACCTGGTATCCCTGCTGGTGAACCAGGAGATCGACGGCCACCGGGTCTCGGAGATGGAGTTTGCCTCCCTCTTCGTACAGCTGGCGGTGGCGGGCAACGAAACCACCCGCGGCCTGATCAGCTCGGGCATGTACCAGCTGCTGAACCAGCCCGACCTCTACCGGGCGCTGGAAGCGGATGCTGGCAATCTGCCCCTGGCGGTGGAGGAAATGTTGCGCTGGACCTGCCCGCTGCACTATTTCCGTCGCACGGCCACCTGCGACACCGAAATCCGCGGCCAGACCATTGCCGCGGGCGAGCGGGTGGTGATGCTCTACAGCTCGGGGAATTTCGATGATGAGGTTTTCACCGACCCAATGCGTTTTGACATCACCCGCGACCCCAACCCGCACCTGGCCTTTGGCCACGGTATCCACCTTTGCCTGGGTGCCAACCTGGCGCGTATGGAGGCGCGGATATTTTTCGAGGAGTTCTTCCGCGCCTTCAACGGCATAGAGCCCACCGGCGAGCCGGTGTACATCCGCTCCAACAATATCCACGGCTTCAAGCAGATGCCGGTGCGCCTGCAGCGCTAGCGGCAGGCGGTGTGCTTCAAACCCTTTATTGGCCTGACAGCCGTTTGCCAAAGGAAATGGCGTAGGCCGCGGAGCGCAGGGCCAGCACCGGGTCATCGCTGGGGCTGATGCCGCGGGTCAGCTGGTTGGGGTCGAAGTTGACCGGCTCGCAGGCCACACCGCCGGCGCCGCTCAGGGTCAGTGTGCCGACACTGATAGTCTCCCGGTCATTGGGCCATTGCAGGGAGGGATCATTGATCGGGTCTTCCGGATCTGCGAGCACCCACTGCCAGTGCAGGTCGATGCTGCCCGCTTCCGCCAGACGCTTGTTCAGCCGATCCTCCAGAAAGGCCGCTGGAAGGGTGGCGCGCTCCTCCTCGGTGAGCAATTGTTCGCCCGCAGCCGGCACCAGTTGCCAGCGGAAGGCCTGCATTTGGCCGTCGCTGCGATCTGCCAGGAAGCTGTGAATGCCGAAATAGGTGGCCGCCGTGTACTCCGCAGCCGGCGGGTGCGCCTGCAGCCAGCGGCCCTGGCGGGCCGCTTCCGGATTCTCTTCCAGGTAGCGTTCGCGGTCCTCGGCGCTTGCCTCGCCCTGCTGAATCAGGTGGTTCAGGCGCAACAGGCCGAGGAACTGCTGCGGGTTCTTCCCGGCGAACACCGGAGTGGTGAGACCGGCGATGTGGTGGGGCGATTCGCCCTCGAGCAGAAATTTCACGCCAATCCCGCGCGGTGCCCGGGTGCGCTCGTCGGCGTCCGGGTTGCCACCCCCCATGGAAAAGCGCACCACCACCGGCGTGATCTGGTCAAACAGCGGTGTGTCGAAGCGCTCGCGAGCGTCATTGCCAGGGGTGAAGTGGCCCTCGGCGCAGACCCCGCGGGCGTGGCCCTTGCGCACGCCCGGGTGGGTACCACTCAGCTTTTCAAAGACTTGGATGAAATCGCTGGCGGAGGCGCTGGCGGGGGCCTGATGAATATCCTCTGCCTGGGAGCCGGGGGCGGCAATCATCAGGGCGGGGAGCAGGCTGCATAATGACGCGCGTTGACGAAAGGTTTGCAGTGGCATGATGCAGGATTCCTTGCGGGGGCTGTGTGAGCGCGGCGGCTCAACATGGGCGACGTCTACCCCATGCTTTACGCTTGTAGCCCCAGCGTGGATGACAGGTCCGTGGTGGTCTACTGTTCCGCTTGGCTATGCGCGTCGACGTCAGCAGGTCCTTGCTGCACTCTTGCCGTACTACAGGGCACTCTGAATGGCTGGCACCGCCACTGCCAGCAGGGTCACGCCCATCAGCGCCGACAGCACCCGGAAGTTACCCTGCATGGTTGCCTCTATCGCTGCCAGCTTGACGTCCTGCTGGTTCAGGCGGGCGTCCAGTTTGGCTTCCAGTCTGGCTTCCAGCTCGGTCATGGCTGCGCGCAGAGTGGCATTCAGGTAATCCCTGGTGACAATGTTGTCCGCGTAGAACCCGAATGCTTCCGCCATCAGCTCTGCCTGTACGTCTGCCTGGGATTCAGCATAGTCCTCGTTCAGCACGCTTGCCATTATCTGCCCGAAAACACGACATGTATGCCCATCCACTATGGCCAGTCCCGGCGTGCGCCAGTAATGTGACCCCCGTCAAAGTCAAACAGGGCCTGTGTGGGCAGATTCGCTTGCTTCGCCCATACTGAAAAATTCAGGGGGAATAACGCCGCGTGAAGTTCATCCATACATCCGACTGGCAGATCGGCATGACCCGCGCCTTCCTCAGCCAGGAAGCCGCGGCCCGCTACAGCCAGGCGCGCATCGATGCCATTCGACACCTGGGGCAGCTGGCGCGGGAGCACGGCGCGCAGTTCATGGTGGTGGCCGGTGACGTGTTCGAGTCAAACCAGCTGTCGGCGCAGACCCTGAGCCGTTGCCTGGACGCGCTGAACAGTGTGCCGGTGCCGGTGTTTTTGCTGCCGGGCAACCACGACCCCCTGGATGCTTCATCGATTTTTCGCAGCAAGACCTTTCGCGAGCAAGCCCGCGGTCACCTCATTGTGGTCAGTGATAGCAACCCCATCCCGGTACCGGGCCTGGTCAACGTGGAGGTGGTCGGCGCACCCTGGTTCAGCAAGCGGCCGGCGACGGACCTCTGCACCCAGGCCCTGAAAACCCTCGAGCCCGCACCGGGGGTGACGCGTATCCTGCTCGGCCACGGCCAGGTGGATTCCCTGGCACCTGACCAGGGACAGCCCGGCGTGGTCAGCCAGGCTGTACTGGAGCAGGCCCTGGCGGAGCGCCGGGTCCACTACGTCGCGCTGGGCGACCGGCATTCCCTGACGGAGGTCGGCAACAGCGGGCGCCTGTGCTACTCCGGGACACCGCTGGTCACGGATTTTGACGAGGTGGCCCCCAACCAGGCGTTGCTGGTTGACCTGGAGGGGGACAACTGCCACCTGACGACCCTGGATACCGGCATTTGGGTGTTCCTGGCCGAACAGCGACATATCAACGGCCCCGATGATCTGGCCGCCTTCGCCCAGTGGCTGGAGGACATCCGCGGCAAGGAGTGCAGCGTACTCAAGGTCGGTTTTACCGGCAGTATTAACCTGGCGCTGGCGGCGGAGCTGGATGCCCTGCTGGAAGACCAGTCACACCTGTTTGCCAGCCTCAAACGCCGGGAGCGCACCACCGACCTCGCGGTGGTGCCCGACGAACTGGACGACAACGCCATTGCCCTCAGCGGTTACGCCGAGGCCACCTGGAAGGCATTGCTGGCGCAATCCGCTGTGGATGAAACCGCCAGCGACGCCCTGCGTTTGATGTACCGGTTGGCAGGCGGCGCCGCGGGTACGCACGGGGGGCGAGGCGCATGAAGTTGATCAGCCTGACCCTGGACAACTGGCGCGGCGTCAGTCACAGCCAGATTGATTTTGACGACGGCGTCACCCTGATCGAGGGCCCCAACGAAGTCGGCAAGTCCTCCCTGGTGGAAGCCCTGCGCATGCTATTCCGGGAAAAGTCCGGCTCGAAGAAGCAGCAGGTGCAGGCGGTGCAGCCGGTGGGCGAAGACGTGGGCAGTAGCGTTTCCGCGGAGGTGCGCTGCGGTGAATACCACTTTACCTATGCCAAGACCTACAACCGCAAGCACGGCACCGAGCTGCGCATCCTGGCGCCGCGGGCGGAACAGCTCACCGGCGACGACGCTCACAACCGCGCCTGGGAAATTCTCAGCAGCCACATCGACACCGCGTTGTGGGATTCGCTGCTGGTGGAACAGGGCAAGGAAATCGGTGGCGTGAAACTCTCCGACTCCGACGGCCTGGCCCGGGCGCTGGACAACGCCGCCGGCGGTAGCGGCGTCAGCGGCGAGGAGAGCGCCCTCTTCGGGGCGGTACAGGCGGAGTACGAGCGCTACTTCACCCTGAAAAGCGGCAAGCCGCGCTTTGCTGATGAGCAGCAGCGGGTGGCGGACTATACCGCGAAGGTCGACAACCTGCGCACGCAGGGGCAGGAGCTGGAGGAGGACCTGCGCCGCTTCGAGGGCGTTTCCGCGGAGATTGTCCGCCTGCAGCGCGCCCTGCCCGAGCTCAAGTCGGCTCGTGATCAACACGCCGAACGCTGGGCGGCGGTGGACAGCCTGCAGCATCGCCTGGCGGCGCGAGAGGAGGAGTTCAAGCCGCTGGAACAGCTGCTGGATCACGCCCGCAGTCAGTGGGAGCAGCGGCAGCTGGCCGGAGCGGAGGTTGTCCGCCGCAGCGCAGAGCTGGAAGAGAAGAGGACCGCGCTGCAGCCATTGGCCGAGCAGGCCGAAGCGTTGGAGCGCGCTGTGAAGGCCGCTGAAAGTGGGCTGCGTGGCCTTCGCGACCGGCGCCGCCAGTTGCAGCAGGCTCGAGTCCAGGCCGAGCAGGATGCCCGCTGCCTGCAGGACGTTGCCGAACTTTCGCGCCTGCAGCAGTTGCGGGAGCGGGTCCAGGCCCAACGTGACGAGGTGGAGAAGCTGCGAGAAACCCTGGCCGGCATTCACATCACCGCCGAGGGGCGCAAGGCTATCCAGGCGGCCGCCAGTGCCCTGGAGGTGGCCCGCCGAACCCGCGACAACGCCGCCACCCGGTTGGAAATCGAGGCCCTGCAGGGGTTGGAACTGCAGCTCGACGGTGAGTCGCTGGAGCTGTCTGCCGGTGATTCACTCGAGCGTCAGGTGGCCTCTGCCCTGCAGGTGGATATGCCCGGGCTGGCGCGCTTGCGGGTCTCCCCCGCTGCCTCCGCCGGGGATCTGGCGGAGGAGGTGGAGTCGCGGCAGCAAGAGCTGGACGATCTGCTGGCGCGCTACCAGGTTGGCAGCGTGGAGCAGGCCATCACCCAGGATGAGCGGCGGGTGGATACCGAGCAGGCCATGCAGGCAGCGCGCGGTCGCATCGACGACATCCTCCAGGGCAGCGATGAAGACAGCCTGCAGGCAGAGTACCGGCGCCTGCAACAGGCCTGTGATGACGCACTGGCACAACGCGATAGCGCCCTGCCCCTTCCCGCCAGTGCGCAGGAGGCCCGAGCGCGGCTCGAGGAGGCCAGCAAGGCGCTGGAATTGTGTGAGGCGGACCTGGAGCGCAAAACCGGCGGGCTGGAACAGCAGCGCGGCGAGTTGGCTCGGGCCCAGGCGGACCAGCAACAGGCGAACACCGAGGCCAATGCCCTGGCGAGCGTGCTGGACGAGAAACGCGCCAGTCTGAAGCGGGAATCCGAGGCTCGGCCCGACGCGATCCTGGAGCAGGCCGTTACGGAACAGCAGAACAGGCTCGACGCGATTGCCGGGGAGCTGGACCAGCTGCGCGACGAACTCAAGGCAGCGGACCCCGAAAGCGCCCGGCTGCAACTCGACAACGCAACCAAGGCTTTCCAGCGGGCGGAGCGCGACATCATCGAGCTGGAGCAGGAGCAGGCGGTACTGAAAAGCCGCCTCGACCGCGCCCAGGCCAACGGCCTGTTCGAGGAGCTGGAGCACGCCGAGCAGGCCCTGGAAGAGGCCGAGGACACCCTGACCGCCACCGAGCGTCGGGCGGCCGCTGCGAAACTGCTGTGGGAAACCCTCAACCAGCATCGCGACGCCTCCCGCCAGGCCTATGTGCGACCCCTGCGGGACGGTATCCAGAGCCTCGGCAAGATCGTCTTCGGCAGCGACTTCGACGTCACCCTGGCGGAAGACTGGACCATTCTCGACGTCACCCGCAATGGCCAGACCGTGCCCTTCGACTCCCTCAGTATTGGCGCCAAGGAGCAGCTGGGCATCCTCACCCGCCTGGCCGCCGCCCGCATCGTCGCGGATGATGGCGGTGTACCGGTAATCATCGACGACGCGCTGGGCTTCTCCGATCCCGCGCGCCTGCAAAGTATGGGGGCGGCGATTGCCGCGGCTGGCGGGGATGCCCAGGTGGTATTGCTGAGCTGCACGCCCGGGCGGTTTATGCATGTGGGGGATGTGGGGGTTAGGAGGTTGTGAGTAGGCAGTAGGAGTGGGTGGACGCCCGTTGGCGTTAGCAGCGATGAAGCTCACAAATATTGACAGTCGTGACCCCGCTATCAACTCTACAGGCCGTTCCGGTGTGTCTGGCGCTTCCGCAGCGGATTCGATCGCGAGCTTAACTGGCTCGCAGCCACCGCTTTGACCTGGTTCTGCTCAGTGCAGTCTGGCAAAACTTCCCGCATGGGTAGCGGGAGCGACCCTTTACCTGGCCCGGAGCGGGGCCGATGTTTGAGCCCGAATAGCTCTTGCAAACCCTTCCAGTGCATCTATATTTTTGAGCAGCGGAAGGTGCATCGATGGGCCTGGCCGCGCAGACCGTGCCCTTGATTCAACTTTTGCAAGGAAACCTCATAAATGACTATCTTTCGATGCATGACCTTGTTTTCCCTGCTGGCTATGTTTGGCTGCGCTGGTATCCCCTTGCCGAAGGATTCGGCACCACAGGTATCCACTCCACCGACGGCGACCGGTATCTCATTCGATGTTGTCGGCGAGCCACGCGGTGCCGAGGAGTGCTTTGTGCGCCATGACATTGCCTATCCCGAAGATATCCAGCCTGTGGAGTTGTCGCTGGAGCTCGAAACAGAAATGAAACGAGAAGACGACAGCTGGATGGTTATCGCATGTACCGAGGGTATCCGTGAACAGCTGCCCTCGGTGGAAGCCGTGGGCAAACCGGGTGGAGGTGGCGCGATGCATACCATCCTGACGGAGGAATTGCTGCTGGCCTGTGATCAACTTCGATTCCGCGTGATTGTCCATGCCTGCGACCCTGCGCCTTGCCCACCACTGAGTGCCGGTGATCGCTCAAATCCGTTTGAGGTTTTGGTCGAAGATCGCAGCGAGAACTGATGTGTCGGCAATGCTCATGGCTATCTGGGAGTTTTGTGCGCAGGGTGGGTAGGTTCGAGCTCGGGGCTGGTCACATACTAGCGAACTGTATTTCTGGAAGGGGCGGTGAGGCTGGCGATCTCCAGGATCGGTAGCTTTTAAGTGGTGCTACAGTACCGAATACCAATAACAAGGAGCGCCACATGCCCACCAGACAACAGGTCGACCACGCCATCAACGAGCACTTCGATGCCTGGAATGCCCAGGACCAGGCGCGCTGGTCAGCCAATTTCGCCGACGATGTGGTTTTCGAGGATCCCTACGGGGGGCCGCAGAAGCAGGGGCGCGAGGCCATTCGGCACAGCTGGGAGAACACCTTCAAGAACGGTGACGTCTGGACCCTGGAGTGCCTGCTCAAGCAGGTCTGCCTGGATCAGGCGGCCCTGGTGGTGCGCTCCACCGGCTTCTTCAACGGGCAGCCCGTGTCACTGGAGGGCATCGAGATCTACACGGTGAACGACAGCGGCAAGATCTGCCACGTGCGCACCTATTTCAATCCTCCTGAAGGTGTTGAGCTCGATCCCTACTTCTCCCAGCAGGCGCAGTAGACGATGCGGGGCCAGGTTGGGACAATACGCGCCAACTGACCCATCAAGGAGACCCGTGGCGTGGCCTACGACCTCACCGGCAAGATCAAGCTCATCCAGGAACCTCAGACCTTCAAGAGTGGCTTCACCAAGCGCGAGATGGTGGTCACTGTCGAGGACGGCAAGTACCCCCAGGACATTAGCCTGGAGTTCGTGCAGGACAAGATCGCCCTGCTGGATGGTCTGCAGCCGGGACAGGAAGTCACGGTCACCTTCGACATCCGCGGCCGTGAGTACAACGGGCGTTATTTCAACAACTTGCAGGGTTGGAGAGTCACCACGGACGAGGCCTCCTCGGCGCCGCCGCCGGACTACGATGATTACCAGAGCCAGGGCATGCCCGCCAGCCAGGCCGGTGACCCGGGCTACAGTGACGAGGATATCCCCTTCTAAGCCACGCCAGCCTGAGCGGCATGGCGCGTTAGCAAAGCAGCACTGACCGCCTCCGGGCGGTAAACATAAGAAGAGGCTGTTAACCCATGAGCGCAAGCACCCATACCTCCTTTTGCCGTCTCTGCATGGGTCACTGTGGCGTCAAGGTAAGCCGTGACGACGCAGGCCGCATCACTGCCGTTGAGCCCGACCGGGAGGACCCATTCACCCTGGGTTACGCCTGTTTCAAGGGCATGCAGGTGGCGGAGGCTCACAACAGCCCCGAGCGCATCCTGCGGCCGCTGAAGCGCCTGCCGGATGGCAGCTTCGAGCCCATCGGCATTGAGCAGGCCCTGGACGAGATCGCCGAGCGCCTGGACGCCATCCGCCAGCGCAAAGGCCCCGTCGCCATTGGGGGCTACAAGGGCGGAGGCGCCTTCTTCACCTCCTCGTCGCTGATGATGCTGAACGACTGGCTGCGTGCCCTGGGCTCGCCCAAGGCCTTCTCCACTGTCACCATCGACCAGTCCGCCAAGTACGTGACCGCCGGGCGCCTGGGTGTCTGGCCCGCCGGCCGCGACCCCTTCCACCGGGGCGACGTGTTCATGATCGTGGGCGGCAATCCACTGGTCTCGGTCTCCACCGTAGGTTTCGATACCCGCAACCCGGCCAAGCGGCTGCGCCAGGCCCAGGCGCGGGGCATGAAACTGATCGTGATCGACCCCCGGCGCACCGAGACCGCCCGCGCCGCCGATGTCTTCCTGCAGCCGCTGCCGGGGGAGGACGCGGTCTTGCTGGCCGGCATGCTGCGCCTGATCCTCGAGCGCGGCTGGCACGACCGCGACTTCTGCGCACAGCACGTGGGCGATCTGGACACCCTCCGGGAGCAGCTGCAGCCCTTCACCCTCGACCTGGTTGCCCAACGCACGGGGGTGCCCGCGGAGCAGATTGTCGCGGCTACCGAGCTGTTTGCCCACCAGAGCCGACGCGGTGCCGCCACCAGTGCCACCGGGCCCGACATGTCGCCCCACTCCAACCTCGCTGAACACCTGGTGGAGCTGTTGAATGTCGTCTGCGGCCGCTTTATCCGCGCCGGCGAGGAGGTACCCAACCCCGGTGCGCTGCTGCCCCGCTGGCCGCGCAAGGCCGAGGTGATGCCGGCGCCGCGCTGGTGGGAGCAGGGCTACCGCAGCCGCTTCGACTACGGCCTGCTGGACGGCGAGCTGCCCACCGGCTCGCTGCTGGATGAAATTCTTGAGCCGGCGCCGGACCAGTTGCGGGCCCTGATCGTGCACGGCGGCAATCCGGCGCTGGCCATGCCGGACCTACCGCGCACGGCCCGGGCCCTGGAGAGCCTGGAGCTGCTGGTGACCATTGACCACCGCATGACCGCCACCGCCGAGCTGTCCGACTACATCTTGCCGCCGACCCTGCAGTACGAGCGGCCGGACCTGCCGATGTTCATCTACGAACCGCTGCTGTTTCCCGAGCCCTTCACGCGCTATACGCCGGCGATCGCCGCGCAGCCACCGGGCTCGGAACTGAAGGATGACTGGTACTACTTCTGGGGCCTGGGCAAGCGCCTGGGGCTTCAGCTCGAGTACTGGGGGCAGCCGCTGGACATGGTCACCGCGCCCACCACCGAGGATCTGCTGCGCATTGCCGCGCAGCATTGCCCGCACTCGCTGGAGGAGATTGCCCGGCATCCCCACGGCCTGGTCGTGGAGGGGCCGCCGGTGCTGGTGGAGCCGGGGGATCCCGATTCGCCCAATCGCTTCACCACCATGCCGGCCGACGTGGCGGCGGAGCTCGCCGCCGTCCTGGAAGGCAGCGAACTTGCCGCGGCCTATGCCTACCGGCTTGCGGCACGCCGGGAGCGGGATGCCCTCAACTCGGCCTGTCGGGATCTGCCCGCCATTCGCCGGCGCCTGCCGGACAACCCGGCCTGGATGAACCCGGAGGACATGCAGGCGGAAGGCCTGCAGAACGGCGACCGGATTGCCGTCGAGTCCCCCTGGGGCGAGCTGGAGACCGTGGCCAGGGAGGATGCGAACCTGCGGCGCGGTGTCATTTCGATCACCCACGGCTTCGGCGGCGTGCCGGGTCGCACTGATCCCCGGCGCGACGGGGTCTCGGTGAATCTGCTGACCAGTAGCCTGCAGGAACGGCAGCCGATCAATGCCATGCCGCGCATGAGTGGGCTGCCGGTCAACGTCCGCAAACTCGTGGCGGCCGGTGAGGACTCCCGGGGCGGGGCCGGCCGCAGTGCCGACTCAGGCGCGCCAGACAACCGGACAGTCGGGGCTGTCTAGCCGATCCCCTTCCCGGACAAACTCGTGGTGGGCCTTGCGCGGGGCCCCCGGGCGGAAGTGGTAGACCACATCGTCCCCGCAGTAGCGCAGGCTGATGGCGCGCCGCCGTTGGGTGCGGCTCAGGTTGCCCCCCGCCGCGTGCAAGGTGCGCGCGTGGTGGACCGTCATGTCCCCCGGGCCGAGATCGAACTGCAGCAGTTTTACCTCGCCCGCGGCAGCCAGTGCGTCGATATCGGGAATCACCTCGCCCTCGGTACCGGGCATGGGCAGGTCGGAAACAAACCAGTTGGGCCGGAACTGCCCCTGCCAGCGGTGGGAGCCCTGCACGAAGCTCATGGCCCCGGTCTCGGCCGTGGCCGGGTCCAGCGGGATCCAGGTGGTGCAGACCTGCTCGCCCTGCACATGGAAGTAGGCCAGGTCCTGGTGCCAGGCGGTGCGTTCGGTGGTATCCGGCTCCTTGACCAGCACACTGTCCTCCCACAGGTTCACCTTGCTCGAGCCCAGCAGCTTGGCCACGATCCGGGCGATCGCGGGGTTCATGGCAAAGGCGCGGCAGTCCGCATCGTCACGCCAGTGATCGGTTCCCGAGACAAAGCGCCCCGCGCCCCGTCGCCCGCCGGTCAGCACGTTGCCCCCGGTGCTGGCGATTTCCTCGCCCATGGCGGACATGTCGTACATGCTGGCACCGACCGCCTCCCGCACCAGTCGGTCAACCGCCGGTGCCATGCCGAGCACGAAGGCGGGATCCAGCACGCCGCGCAGGCAGACAACACCGTCCTCCCGGAAGGTAGACACTTCCACGTCCGTGGGCAGCCTCACCATCGGTTTATCCGTCATGCCTGTCAGCTCCCGGTGAGCCACCTTCAGGATAAAGGCGGCTGGTGATCAGGGGTGAGGGAAAGCCTAGCTGATGAAGGCAGATACGCAATGCCCGGGTCGCGTTTGAGGTGGCGCGGGGGCAGGCCGTCCTGTTGAAACAAGGTCGAGTGGCGTGCTAGAGGTGGGCAATCGTTCTGGTTGACGGGATGTGCTCCGCTCCTGACGGCCAGGTAGCCTGGAAACTGCAAACAAGGATTTTCCCATGCGTGCGATCTCGACAGTCATGCTCCCGCTCCTGATTGCCGTCGCAGCGACCGGTACCGCGGCACAGTCGGCCGAGGGTGGTGGCCGTTCGTATCCCGATGGTCACGGGGGTGAAGTGTACTTCCCCATGGGTGACCGCTCCTTTGCCGACGAGGTGGTTTCGTTTACTGCCGGAGAGCCGGACGGCGGTGATGCATCGTCCAGTCCGGAGGCGGTGCTTGGTGTGCCGGATTGGGACGACGGAGGGGGTGAGGAGGCACTGACCTTGGGTTGCATGGGGGACCTGGTTGTCAGCATGTCCGACAACAGCCTGATCGACATTCCCGGCCCGGACCTCTATGTCTTCGAGATCGGCCCGGACACCGAGGCCACCGCGCTGGCCATCTCCGAGGATGGGGAAAACTGGGTCCGGGTTGGCCGTATCGCGGGTGGCAAGGCGGCAGTGGATATCGCCCCCTATGTCGATGCGGGTACGGCGTATCGGTATGTCCGTCTGCTCGATCTCAAGCAGGCCTGCGACAGCCGGACGCCCGGCGCCGATGTCGATGCGATTGGCGCCATAGGTTCGGCGACGAAGATTGCGCTCGACAGTGAGGTGCTGTTCGACTCCGGAGAGCACCAACTGAAAGCCGGCGCCCACGCCGCGCTGGAAGACGTGATCGCCGCTATCGACAACCCTGGCAGCACGCGCATTGAGGTGGCGGGCCATACCGACAACGTCGGCTCGGAATCCAGCAACAGGGCGCTGTCGGAACGGCGCGCCCGGGCGGTGGCGGATTTCCTCGATCTATCTGAGACCTTTGCCGAGGATGCAGTCACGATCCGTGCCTTTGGCGAGTCGCGGCCGGTTGCCAGCAACGACACCGCTCGCGGTCGCGCGAGTAACCGGCGCGTGGAATTGACGGTGCGCACCGCGCCCACGGAAAAAGGGGCCACCCGGCAGGTCGAGATTGTCGGTGTCTGGAATGCCGGCGAGCACGGTGTCATGGAGCTTCGCCGCGTGAACGGGCAGATAGAGGGTGATTACAGCCTGGACAACGGCGCCGTGCTGGGAGACTTTGTCAGCGAGACGGTTTTCGAGGGGTACTGGGTCGAGGACGATTCCCGCAAGCGCTGCGACTCGAAGAAAGACGGTCGCGAACACTGGGGCCATCTGCGCATTGAATTCGAAACGGCGCAACGCGATGACTTCGATGTCTTCTGGCGCTACTGTGGCGAAGAAGAGGATCGCGGCCAATGGCGGGGGCAGCTTGAGCGGCTGCTCTAGCGGGGCAATGTGCCTGACTGGTCGTGGGGAATATGGTGCCGGAGACAGAATCGAACTTTTGTATTAAGTCATTGTTAATGATTGTAATATTTGGTGCGATTTATTTGCCATACTCACATATCTACTCACATTTTTTCTCGCTGGCACGCTTTCATGGGAGTGTGGGACGGACAGATTGCACCTCGGCACGCCGAGTGGTTAGTAAATGCTAAGGTCTGACAGCGGGGTTGCTCTTTGATGTGTTCGCTGATGATCCTGCCGCAGCAGGCTACTTGGTACGGCCTGGCGAGAAAGTCTTCCAATAGTCAGGGTTCAGCTCCACCCTGGCCCGCCATAGGGGGCTTTCAGAATATTCCCGGGCGCACCGCTGCCTGACTTGCTCCAACCGTTCGAGCATCTGTCGCTCCTTCTCCTCATCCCAATCGCTTGGGGTCAGGGGATCGCCTTCTTCGATCAAGGTGCTGATTGGAATCCTGGTCATGGTTGTAGCCTCCCCTGGGGCTTGCCTCATCGCTCCGCCGAGAGGACGATTGGCTCGGATAATGGCCGGAACAGCTCAGGGTCACGGTTTGACGCATTGCCCACAGTGCGGTCTACAGGATATAGCTTCAAGCATTGCTTGAGCATCGGCGCCAGCATCAAATCGCCAGGGTCGATGGCCTGGCGGTTGTCGAGCCAGCGCAGGCACTCCTCGCGAGTCAGCATGACCGGCATGCGATGGTGCCAGGGCCGGAACCGCGGAGCAGCCTCGGTGGTAACCAGCGTGCAGGACAGCAGTGGTGCGTCACTCCCCTCCCAGACGTCCCACAGGGCGGCCACAGCCAGAATCTGCTCCTCGTTGGTGATCACCCAGGGTTGCTTCCGCTGGCCCTCCTGGCGCCATTCAATGAAGCTGGACATCGGTACCACGCCGCGCTGACGCCTGAATGGCCCCCGAAATGCCGGACTTTTCTCCAGAGACTCGGTCCGGGCATTGAACATGCTGTATTTGGTGCTCACTTCCCTGGCCCAGGACGGCACCAGCCACCACCGGGCGGGATCACCACGCCCCTCGCGCAGCAGGAGGATATCCTCGGTTGGAGCGATGTTGTAGCGCGGATCCGGCAGTCTCAAGTCAATGCCGAGTTGGTCTAGCAGACCCTGGAGGCCGGGCATATCGGTGATGTTGAAGCGGCCGCACATGGCATTCACCTGACAGCAGTGGGAAAATCGAAAGCAGTCTAACGTTACGTCCGGAGGCTTTGCCAGCCGGGGTGAGGAGTGAACCATGTTGACCACGGTAGCCTATCTGGGCCTAGCCTGTTGCTTCATCGGGGTGGCCGTTTACTGCATGAGGCGAGTCCGTCGTAGCCGGTTGGGAGAGGAGAGGGCTTGTGTCACGGATGCATCCGCAGAACCGATGGATTTCGAGCGCATCCCGCGTAGCCTGATACATCCCCACCAGTCTATTAGCGAAAAAAAGGCGAAAAAACGCCGGCGCTGGCTGTGATCAGTAAGGGCTTGGAACCTATGGAAAACCTATGGTTTTTTCAGGCCGCACGGGCTGCCTACGATCCGCGAAGCTGAGGTGCTATAGTCCAGCCGGAGCAAGCAAACACTGACAAAACGTGGGCGAGCCGGCCGGGGCATGGATAAGAAACAGCTTAGCGAAAGGGATATTTGCAGCAAGTTCATCACGCCGGCGTTGGTTCAGGCGGGCTGGAACCTCCAGACCCAGATCCGAGAAGAGGTCACCTTCACCGCCGGGCGCATCATCGTCCGTGGCCGTCTGCACTCCCGCGGCCAGCAGCGCCGCGCTGACTATGTCTTGAGCTACCAGCAGAACCAGCCCATCGCGGTAATCGAGGCCAAGGACAACAGTCACACCCTAGGCGATGGCATGCAGCAGGCCCTGGCCTATAGCGATGCCCTGGATGTCCCCTTCGTCTTCAGCAGCAACGGCGACGGCTTCCTCTTCCACGACCGTACCGGCCTGGGGCCCGCCACCGAAACCACCCTGAGTCTGGACGAGTTTCCCTCCCCGGAGAGCCTGTGGGAGCGTTACTGCCAGTACAAGGGTATACCCGTCCCGGCTCGGCCGGTGGTGGAGCAGCCCTACTACGACGATGGCAGTGGCCGGGCGCCGCGCTACTACCAGGCTGTGGCCATCAACCGCACCGTGGAGGCCGTGGCTCGCGGGCAGGACCGCATTCTGCTGGTGATGGCCACCGGCACCGGCAAAACCTATACCGCCTTCCAGATCATCTGGCGGCTGTGGAAGTCCCGGCAGAAGCGGCGCATTCTGTTTCTGGCCGACCGCAATATTCTGGTGGACCAGACCAAAAACAACGACTTCAAGCCCTTTGGTCAGGCGATGACCAAGATCAGCAAGCGCCAGATCGACACTTCCTACGAGGTCTACCTGTCTCTCTATCAGGCGGTGACCGGCAGCGAGGAAGAGAAGAACATCTACAAGCAGTTCTCCCCGGATTTCTTCGACCTGGTGGTGATCGACGAATGCCACCGGGGCAGTGCCGCCGAGGATTCTGCCTGGCGCGAAATCCTGGACTATTTCTCCGCCGCCACCCACATCGGCCTGACCGCCACTCCCAAGGAAACCCGGGAGGTTTCCAGCATTCACTACTTTGGCGAGCCGGTGTACAGCTACAGTTTGAAGCAGGGCATCGACGACGGTTTTCTGGCCCCCTACAAGGTGGTGCGCATTGACTTCGACAAGGATCTGCAGGGCTGGCGCCCCTCGAAAGGCATGCGCGACAAGTTCGGCGAGCTGATCGAGGACAGGGTCTACAACCTCAAAGATATGGACCGTCAGCTGGTGATCGAGGCACGCACCGAGGCGGTGGCACAGAAGATCACCGACTATCTGAAGGCCACCGACCCCTTCCAGAAGACCATCGTTTTCTGCGACGACATCAACCACGCCGAGCGCATGCGCTCCGCCCTGGTCAACCTGAATGCGGAGCGGGTGAAAGAGAACCGCAAGTACGTGATGCGCATCACCGGCGACGAGCAGGAAGGCAAGGCGGAGCTGGACAACTTCATTGACCCGGAGTCGCGCTATCCGGTGATCGCCACCACCAGCAAGCTGATGAGCACCGGCGTGGATGCCCAGACCTGCAAGCTGATCGTGCTGGACCAGCACATCCAGTCGATGACCGAATTCAAGCAGATCATCGGTCGCGGCACCCGTATCAACGAGGACTACGGCAAGTTCTGGTTCACCATCATGGATTTCAAGAAGGCCACCGAGCTGTTCGCCGATCCGGCCTTCGATGGCGACCCGGTGCAGATCTACTGCCCTCGTGGCGAGGAATCACCGGTGCCCCCGGATGAGCCAGGCCTGGACGGTGAGGGTGGTGACACCCCCGGTGAGCCCGGTGAGGACTGGCCAGAGTACCCGGAGCCACCCGGCGAAGATACGGGAGAGGAAGGTGGGCGCACTCGCTATGTGGTCAACAATGTGCCGGTGCGGATCATTGCCGAGCGTGTGCAGTACTACGGACCCGACGGAAAGCTGATCACCGAGACCCTGCGCGACTACACGCGCCAATGCGTGCGCAAGCAGTTCGCCTCCCTGGACGACTTTCTGCGCCGCTGGAGCAGTGCCGAGCAGAAGCAGGCAATCATCGAGGAGCTGGCCAACCAGGGCGTGCTGTGGGAGCCGCTGGCAGAGGAGGTGGAGAAGAGGCTCAAGAAGCCCCTCGATCCCTTCGACCTGATCTGCCACGTGGCCTTCGACCAGCCGCCGCTGTCCCGCCGGGAGCGGGCCGAGCAGGTAAAGAAGCGCAACTACTTTGCCCGCTATGAAGGCGTGGCCCGCCAGGTGCTGGAGGCCCTTCTGGACAAGTACGCCGACACCGGCATCGAGTCCATTGAAGATATCAAAATCTTGCAGCTAGATCCCTTCAGCCAGCTCGGCGCCCCGCTGGAGCTGGTCCAGGCCTTCGGTGACAAGGCCCAGTATCAGCAGGCCGTGCATGACCTGGAAACTGCGCTCTACGCCAGCGCCAACGAGGGGTGAGCGGCGCCGCAATCAACACATGACACACTGCCTGTCCTCCGTCCCAGGGCCGCGGACGGGTTAGAATTCTGCATTCAAGCACCCACTGAAATCTGGAACTGGAAGCCCGCATGTCAATCAGCACCACCATCAAATCCATTCAGGACATCATGCGCAAGGACGTCGGCGTGGATGGCGACGCCCAGCGTATCGGCCAGCTGGTCTGGATGCTGTTCCTGAAGATATTCGATGATCGGGAGCTGGAGTGGGAGTTGCTGGACGATGATTACCGTTCGCCGATTCCCCAGCGGCTGCGCTGGCGCACCTGGGCGGCGGACCCCGAGGGCATGACCGGCGATGAGCTGAAGGCCTTCATCGACAATGAGCTGTTCCCGGGCCTGCAGAATCTTGAAAAGCACAGCCAGACCCCGACCGCCTTTGTTGTGCGCAACGTCTTTGAGGACGCCTACAACTACATGAAGTCCGGCCAGTTGCTGCGTCAAGTCATCAACAAGATCCAGGAAGGGGTGGACTTCAACAAGGCCCAGGAGCGCCACGAGTTCGGCGGCATGTACGAGCAGCTGCTCAAGGATCTACAGAGCGCCGGCAACGCGGGGGAGTTCTACACCCCGCGGGCGGTTACCGAGTTCATGGTGGATCGGGTGGACCCGCAGCTGGCGGAGAAGGTGATGGACCCCGCCTGCGGCACCGGCGGCTTTCTCACCTGCACCATCGAGCACAAGCGCAAGCATTACGTGAAAACTCCCGAGGATGAGCGCATCCTCCAGGCCAGCATCCACGGGGTGGAGAAGAAGCCCCTGCCGCACCTGCTGGCCACCACCAACATGATCCTCCACGGCATTGAGGTGCCGGACCAAATCAAGCACGACAACACCCTGGCCCGCCCGCTGATCAGCTGGGGCCCGAAGGAGCGGGTGGACGTGATCGTGGCCAACCCGCCCTTCGGCGGCATGGAAGAGGACGGCATTGAAACCAACTTCCCCAGCGCCTTCCGCACCCGGGAAACCGCCGACCTGTTCATGACCCTGTTCATCCACCTGCTGCGCGAGGGTGGCCGCGCCGCCGTGGTGCTGCCAGACGGCTTCCTGTTCGGCGAGGGCATGAAAACCCGCCTCAAGGAAAAACTGCTGGACGAGTGCAACCTGCACACCATCGTGCGCCTGCCCAACGGCGTGTTTAACCCCTACACCGGCATCAAGACCAACCTGCTGTTCTTCACCAAGGGCAAACCCACGGAAACTGTGTGGTACTACGAGCACCCCTACCCGGAAGGCTACAAGAGCTACAGCAAAACCAGGCCCATGAAGTTCGCGGAGTTCCAGACCGAAATCGACTGGTGGGGCAAAGAGGCGGACGGCTTCGCCAGCCGAGAGGAGACCGAGCAGGCTTGGAAAGTCTCCATCGACGACATCAAGGCCCGCAACTACAACCTGGATATAAAGAACCCTCACCAGGGCGAACAGATCAGCCACGACCCCGACGAACTGCTGGCCAGGTACGAACAGCAGCAGGCCGAAATCCAGGAAATCCGCCATCAGCTGCGGGACATCCTGGCTGATGCGCTCTCCCATAACGCCGATGAGAACAGCGGCGGAAGTGCGGCGTGAGTGCGCGGGAGCTGATTACCGAGCGTCTGGATTTGTGGACCGGGGCGGTGACGAAGAAGTCCAGCAGTGGCCGGGGGAGTAATGGCAAGGTTGAGCTGACTGGGGTTAAGAAGCTTCGGGAGCTGATTCTGGAGCTAGCCGTCCATGGAAAGCTCGTAGAGCAATATCCCGCTGACACTCCCGCCGACCAACTTCTTGAACGCATTGCAGAGCGTCGGAACGAGCTAATTTCCTCGAAGAAAATCAAAAACTCGAAGCCGCTGCCACCAGTAACACCGGATGAAGCCCCGTCAGAGCTCCCTGTCGGTTGGGTTTGGACACGACTGGGCTCCATCGCGGAAATCAATCCGCGTAACTTAGGGGACGATACGCTTGAGGCCTCCTTCATTCCGATGCCTTTGGTAACAACCTCATATCATGGCGAGCATGGCGATGAGCCTCGCAAGTGGGGCGACATAAAGAAAGGCTACAGCCATTTTGCAAACGGGGATGTCGGGCTGGCGAAAATCACGCCTTGCTTTGAGAACAGCAAGGCCGCTGTTTTCCGGCATCTTAGAAATGGCATAGGTGCAGGCACAACCGAATTACATGTGGCGCGGCCACTCTCACCTGCCATAGATCCGTACTTCCTGCTTCTGTTTCTGAAATCGCCAAAATTTCTAACAGAGGGCGAGAAAGTAATGACCGGCTCCGCTGGCCAAAAGCGTGTTCCTAAAGGTTATTTTTCGGAAACACCTCTGCCCCTACCTCCTGAGGAAGAACAACACCGCATCGTCCAAAAAGTCGATGAACTCATGGCCCTCTGCGACCGGCTGGAACAGCAAACCAGCGACCAGCTCGAAGCCCACGAAACCCTCGTAGAAACCTTGCTCGGCATTCTCACCCAATCCGAAAGCGCCACCGAACTGGCCGACAACTGGGCCCGCCTCTCCGCCCACTTCGACACCCTGTTCATCACCGAACAGAGCATCGACAAGCTCAAGCAGACCATCCTGCAACTGGCGGTGATGGGGCGGTTGGTGGATCAGGATGCGGGGGATGAGCCAGCTGAAAGCATGGTCACCAAAATCGACCAGGAAATCACATCACTGGTAAAGCGAGGGCAAATCAAAAAGCCAAAGCCCACTCCTGAAATTTCGAACAATGATAAATTCTTCGAAACTCCAGGTACTTGGCAATGGGTCAGGCTCGGAAGGCTAGCACTTCATTCCGAGGCAGGCTGGAGCCCGAAATGTCATGATGCACCAAGAGATAATCAGGGTTGGGCAGTCTTAAAGGTCAGCGCGGTGACTTGGGGAGAATTCCGTCCAGGGGAGAACAAAGCGCTGCCATCCAATCTGACACCCAGGCCAGAGTACGAAGTGCACCCCTCCGACTTTCTGATTTCACGGGCTAATACATCAGACCTCGTTGCGCGTTCGGTCGTTGTGCCCAAGGGAACACCCACAAAGTTGATGATGAGTGACAAGATCATCCGCTTCGTTTTCAGCAACCAGATTGACCCTTTGTATGTAAATCTTTTCAACAACAGCTCTTTTGCACGGAGCTACTACCTTTCGGTCGCGGGAGGAACAAGCAGTTCCATGAAGAATGTCTCCCGAGCGCAAATTCAGGCTCTTGCAGTTCCTCTGCCACCAAGGGCAGAACAAACTCGAATCGTCAAAAAAGTCGATGAGCTTATGATGCTCTGTGGCAAGCTCAAGGTGCGGTTGAAACAGGTTAGTGAAACCCGCTGTGAGCTAGCCGAAGCTGCGGTAAAAAGAGTCCTGCTGCCGTGATTGAATTTCAGTGTTGGGAAAAAAATGTCGAATGATTGGCCAGAGGTTGGTAGAGATGTGCATTTTATTGGCGGAATTTATGCCATCAACTTGCCTGCTCAGAACAGAGTTTCTATTTACCCTGTAACTCTTGATAAAAAATCGATAGATGTAGAAATTTTTGCCTACAATTCTTTGTACGAAGGGCTGAAGATGATCGGCCTGAAAGAAAGAGTTGGGACAGACTTCTATACGGATGGATCTCAAATAGATGGTGAGTCACCTCCCGAGTGGCGGATTCATGTTTCGCACAACTCAATGCCATGGTCTTGTACAGAGGCGGTCTGGAAATGGTCAAGGATATCTTATCAAGGATACATAATAAGAGATGCTTTTCTTTGGGATATTTCTAAAAGAATATCACATCAGTTAAACACTTTGATTTACTCGCTGCGGACTCTTTCTATAGCTTACCGAAGACAGCTTTACGCCCGATCAAAGGAAGATTCTGTCAAGTTGGGCGCTAGGTTTCAGGATGGGTTTTCTAGCAACATATACGATACCTTTCAGCATTTTTTGTTCGATGCCTGTGTTTTAAGAGACTATCTTTCGGAGTTCGTTTTTTACTTTATTTTAAGTGAAGACGAGAGGGGTGAGGGGAAGCATATGTCCATGACTTCAAAAATTTTTAAGAAATATTTTAAGGGGCGGCCACAGCCAACTGATTTTAGAGAGTATTATAGAAGGTCTTGTGATGAGGGTGGCTGGCTTCATATTGTGGGCTCTTATCGTGACTTGGTGACGCATGCGTGCCCTATGTTTATGGCCGATAGTCAGCTGTGGATTAGAATTGAAGGGTTGAGTCTGGTGGGAGACAAGGTGATTCCGAAGGTCTTAGCTCCAATCCCCAAGAATCCAGCTACGATAAAACTGGAGCGTAATACTCCAGGAGAGTTTTACAAGTTCGAAAAGCGTCTAAGAGATTTCGTTGGGGACTCTAATGATGCGGCTAATTCTCAGGATATATTAACCTATGCAACAAGTGTAATGAGGAATTTTTCAGACTTTATTTGGCGTCTTTCAGAGGAAGTTCCATATAAAGGAGTAACTTACACTGTAAAGAGTTCTGAAATTATTGGTGAAATCGAGATCATTGAGCGCTGATCAAAAATCAAGTCCTAGTCTTGTCTGTATTTCCAGATGGCCTAGTTTCCAACTTGGCAGTTAGAGGCACAACGCTCATGCTATTTTACTACAGATAGGCGTTCTACAGGCGCAATCGCAGCCAAGAATTCGCAGACCGTCTGCCAGCGTTATCTTTCCGGTATTCGATCGGCTCCTCATCCATCGCTTCATGCCAGCGGCGCATATACTCGCGCACGGCGGCATTGCGGGCAGCGTTTGCCCTGGGCAGGTGCCAGCGCAGGAAAGCCAGGTCATCGGCCAGCAGCTGTACCCCCAGACTGCTGAAGTGCTCCCGGGTGATGGGGGCGGGTTCCTCGGTTTCTGTTTCGGATTTCGTTTCTGGTGGTGTCACAGGTGTCACAGCCAGTGCTAGCGCGGGCTTCGGCGTGACACCAGCCCATTGTAGCGGTGTCACAGGTGTCACAAGTTCACCCGACCGCAGCCGGTCCAGGACATTATCCAGCGCCATGGATGCCCCCCAGCTGCTCCGGGTCGATCTCATACAACCGGGGGCTTTGTTGGCCTATGCGGAAGGTCCGCGACCGCTTGCCCCCGCCTCCCTCAGTTAGTGCGCCAGCGGCTTGCAGGGTATCCAGTGCCCGTCCGAAGTCGAAACCCCGTAGCGCCTCACGCATGGCGGTGGTGTTGAAGAGGTACCGGCGCCCGACTTCCGTATCCCGCCACCAGCCGGCCCGGTTCTGCACTGGCCGGCTGTCTGTTCCGTTCGCATCCGAGAAGCGGCCATCCCCGTGACGCTCGATAAACTCTGCGACCTGGGCCAATACCTGCCCCCGCTCCGAGGGGCCACTACCTCGGGTTGCCTGCCAGGCTCGCAGTGCCTGCACAGCGGCAATGGTGGCTTCACCCTCCTCCCAGCCGGTAACGCCGTATTCGGTCGCTAGCTCGCCCGCCATCGCGATCAGGGCCATTCGGGCTGCTCCCCGGCGCTGCTGCCCGTCCTCGACAGCAAAGGCGGGCGCTGACTTGAATTGTTCCAGGTATGCAGGCAAGTCGCGATGATCCTGAGTCAGCCTGTCCAGGAAGGCGCGGCCCGCATGACCGTAGTGTGTCGCTGCGGCTGTCTTGAGGGCATCCGATAGGGCCGCTCCAGTGGCGTGGCCGTGCAGCGTATCCCAGGCGCCGAAAGTCCGGGCGGCGGATATATCCAGCAGGCGCACAGATTGCCCGGCCTTCGCCTTGTGCCCGCCTTCCTGCATGGCGGTGGCAATGCTCCGCTCGCCATTGGAGAGAATCAGGCAGCGCCAGCGTTTGATGGCCCGGGCGTTTCCGGTACGGCTTGCCCGTTGCTTGCCCTGCCCGTTGCCCAGGGCGTAGACGATCGCGCCCACCTCCCGGGGGTCGCACTCGCTGATTTCGTCCAGCGCCAGCAGTCCATCATTGGACAGGGCAGCAGCGCCTTCCATGCCGTTGGACGTGGCCCGCCAGCTCCGCTTGAAGGTAGGGCCACCCCAGATTGAACAAGCCGCCTCGATCGCGGCGGTTTTCCCGGTGCTGCTATCCCCCACCAGGTGTAGGCCGCC
The DNA here is from genome assembly GCF_054779855.1 of Haliea atlantica. Lineage (NCBI taxonomy): Bacteria > Pseudomonadati > Pseudomonadota > Gammaproteobacteria > Cellvibrionales > Halieaceae > Haliea > Haliea atlantica. The sequence continues at coordinate 85,085 of NZ_BAAGXL010000019.1, forward strand.
CGACTCCGCATTGCAGCGGCGCAGCAGGGGGCCGGCAAAGCCAGCAGACAGTGCCAGCAGTAGCAGCGGGTTACCTCGGGCCAGGGTCGCCACGGCATCACGCCAGCCGTCCAGGGTGCCGGCGCGGGTGTATTCGTCGGCCTGGTACTCGGCAGCCTGAAACACCACCCGGGCAGCCTCCGGCCCGATCACGGTGTCAGGCAGCACAAACGAGGTGCCCGACCACCCCACCTGTGTGGCGCACTGCATCCGCACCTTGGGGGTTTTCTCGATCAGGTAGCGGGCCAGGTGGTTGCGGGCCTGGGGGTCCAGGTGTAGCCCCATGCTCAGCAGCTCCGCCCGCAGCTCCCTGCCATCGGCGGCGAGTAATTCCATTGGCATGGCCCATTCCCGCCACTTGCCTGTAGTGGTCTGGAATCTCAGTAGGCGCCCAAAGTTGCTGTCCTGGGCATCATGGGTGACAGCTTCCACGTGCAGCGGCCCGCAAACCCACGTATCTACGGGCGTGGTATTGCCAGCGGTTTCCTTCATGGTGAACCACCAGACTCCCGGGCGGTAGCGGCGCGACTCGCCAGCGGCCCAAGTATCGAATACCCGGAAGCATGGCCGGGTGCTGTCATCCGGTGGGGTTGTGACACCTGTAACACCTGCATCGACGGGTGGTGTCACAGCGGAAGCCGCGTCATTGCTGGGCGTGACACCTGTGACACGTGTGACACTTTGTTCAGCGGGGTTGGAAGTTGAATCCGGCAGGGTGTCCGGGGGTAGTTGCTTGGGCCGCAGGTCATGCGCCAGATTAGATTCCGTCATTGGGGCGCCCTCCCGCAGTTGGCTGTATCGTTGAAGTCAGTGCAGGTGCAGCCCTCTTGCCGGCAGGTGGTGGGCCACGTCATCGCGCCTTGCACCAGCCGGGCGGCCTCGGCAGCTTTGGTGATACCCGGATTGCCGGGTGTGCCGTGGTCATCATCGGCGGCCAGAGTCAGCGCCAGCCCCGGACGTGCTGCCCGGATGGCCTGGGCCGCGGCTGCCAGGTTGCCCGCATTCATCGCGGCGACCACGGGCCGGCGCAGGGTGGTGGCGATCGTGGCGGCGGTAGCCCAGCCCTCGGCAATGTACAGCTCGCCTTCCTCGGGCAGCTCGCGCCCGAACAGGGCAAAGGTGCCGGTGATCCTCCCGCCCTTCAAAAACCGTTTTGTGCCGTCAGGGTGGATGCGCTGGACATTCACCAGCTCGCCCGCCACGGTGCGCAGGGGCACCAGCAGGCAGTCCCCGTGCTGGCGCAGGCATAGCGCAGGAATGCGTTTCCGGGTCAGATAGGGGTGATCGGTAGTTGCCGGCTTGGCATCGCTCCACAGCCGTTGTGCGCGGCGTGCGGCGTTTTCCTGGGCCTGGGCTTGCTCCCGCTCTCGCTGGCGCCGTGCTGCGTCGATGGCGGCGGCAATGCGGGCGCCTTGCTCCCGGTCATGGTCGCGGCTGCGGTCAGCTCGCCAGGGGTAGGCGATCCCGGTGCGCCAATTCCCGTAGGCTCCCCAGCCATCAGGGTGCAGCACGTACCAACAGGCGCGGTTGCCTCGCTTTCCCTCGGGGCAGTCGAAGCGGTGAAACTTGCCGTCTGCTATCGGGTCCACAGTGGCGCCCGTGTCCTGGGCGATGGCGGCGACAAAGGCGCGTACCGGGTCGCCGGTAGTGGTAAAGTCACGGGGTGCTTTTTGGCGGCTTTGTTCTTCGGGGCGAGTCGCCTTTTTCATGTCAGGCTACCTCCCTGCTAGCGGCTATGGTTTCGCACCATTCAGCGACCTCGGATTCGATCCATGCAACGGACTTTGGCCCCAGGGTCACCTGGACCGGGAAGGTTCCTGCGGCAATGCGCCGGTAGATTTCGGACGTGGAAAGACTGGTGTACTCCCGCACCTTTGCCAGTTTGATAAAGCGCGGTGGTGTGGTTGTTGGTGTCGCCATTGTTCAGGCCCTCCGGGGCGTTATCGGGAACAGTGGCTACAAGGTTGGCAGTTCAAAGCGGGTACCCGGCAAGCCTTCTAGGCAGGCGGCAGGTGGGTTTCTTGATGGAGTCCAGGTGCCACTTTGGGTGGCTGCCCAAAGTGGGTGGTTAGTGCGCAAAGCCCCGCCAATGCTGGCTTTGGAAGGTGGTCACCTCTTTTTCTTGGCTCCCCCTCTCACCAGATTTCTTGGGCGAAGTACGAGATTCACAGCTTCTGCCATATTTACGGTGGCTCCCTTGCTTCTGAGAAACTCGATTACTTCCTTCTGCGTTGGGGCAGTGGCAGGGTCATCCGGGTCGAAGGTTGACCAAAGCTGCTCTACTGCTTCATCTACGAACTCCAGGCCTTCGGAACGGTGGCCTTGATATGGCAGGGTCAGTGGCTCGACATCAATGGTGATGGGTTCTGGCTTTGGGGTATTCTCAGTTGAGACTGGCATTCTCTGCCGGGGCGGACGAAAGATAGGAACCGCGTGGTTCGCTATCCAGCTCTCCAAAGAAGCTCGAGTGATGACAGTATGTTGTGGGGAGATTTCCCATTCCCGATCTGAATGTTTTATGGTCCTCAACTGTGGACCGTGATCATAGTCCCCGTACCAGCCACGACATATCACTGGGATGATCAACCCTTGTCGGATTGCTGCCACTATTGCCAATGAATGCGTAGCGGCCTTCTTCCACCTTGGGTGTGATTGTTCCTTGGCGGCTTCCGTTGTTTCTATCTCCCAGGGGTCAATGCCTGCCATCAGCAAAGCGGCCTGTTCAACGGTGAACTCTGCTACTGGTTTCCAGTGTTGTAGGTCTGGGAAATTGCTCTGGTCATCCATTACTCGCACTCTCCAAGGTGCTTTTGTCGAGTAGGCCGGCCAGGTGGTGATTGCCAGCCCTGTGCTCAATCGGTAACTGCTACGCTTGTCGTTTGATGCTCACCACATTGGTTCCTGTGCATAGGGCGTCGATAGAGTCAGCCCATGCTTGCATCATGTCCCGGCGCTGCTCCAGGTAGGTGGCGTGGTTGTAGGTGTCGCGTATTTCGTCCTTATCCTTGTGTGCGAGCTGGCGCTCAATCCAATCCCGGTTATAGCCTCTCCCATTCAACTCGGTACTCAGCAGGTGGCGGAAGCCGTGGCCGGTCTGGCGGCCCTTGTAGCCCATCAGGCGCAGTGCCTTGTTGATGGTGTTCTCGCTCATTGGCTTTGCGGCATTGTGCTGTCCGGGGAATGCCAGTTCATAGTTGCCGCTGATCCGTTGAAGCTGGCGTAGAACCTCCACTGCTTGAGTAGGTAGGGGAACGATGTGCGGGCGGCGGGCTTTCATGCGCGTCTTCGGGATGGTCCACGTGGCTGTGTCCAGATCGAATTCAGACCACGGGGCCTCTCTCAGCTCGCCGGGTCGTACTGCGGTCAGTACCAGCAGTCGGATAGCAAGGCGAGTGAGAGTGTGGAGCTTGGTGGTGTCGAGTTTCCCCAGTAGCTCTGGAAGTTCGGAAAAGGGCACATGTGGATGGTGACGGGTAGCTTTGCGTGGTGCGGCCACTACTCCGAGGTCAGTTGCTGGGTTGGTGTCCACCATGCCGGTCGCCAGCCCATGCCTGAATATTTGGTGGAGCCATTGGCGAATTTTCCCGGCGGCGTTCAGCGTCCCCCTCGCCTCGACCTTGCGCACCAGTGCTACGAGTTCAGGGCGGGTGATGGCCTTTACGGGCTTGTCACCAATCGTTGGTAGCACGTCGTTATCCAGGTACAGGCGTGCCTTGTAGCGGGTGCTTTCCGCCCAGCGCGGGGCGTTATACCCATACCATTCCTCCGCCAGAGCACTGAAGGTGATGCTGTCTAGGATCTGTGCCTGCTTGTCAGCCTTTCGCTTCTCGCTTGGGTCGATCCCTTGCGCCAGAGTCTTGCGGGCATCATCGCGTCGTGCGCGAGCTTCCAGCAGGGTGACAGTCGGATAGGCTCCCAGTGCCAGCATTCGCGCCTTTCCTTCATGCCGGTACCGATACCGCCACAGCTTGGATCCGTTTGTGGTGACCTCCAGGCACAGGCCGTTGGCGTCGGCCAGTCGGTAGAGTTTGGCCTTTGGTCTGGCATTGCGTATGGCAGTGTCTGTCAGCGCCATAACTATTACCCCCTCCAGGCCGCACCACCGGGGAGCTCGCCTCTCGTGTGTGAGTAGATTTATAGACCGAACTGGGTCTACTCACGAATCTACTCACATTCTTTCGGGCTGGCAAGGCAAGTGCTGGGAATAGTGGGCAACAAAAATCCCTGCTAAAGCGGGATTTCTATGGGGGTCTGGGAGGTTTTGGGAGTGCTTGGAAAGATAGGGTGGTGCCCGGAGACAGAATCGAACTGCCGACACGGGGATTTTCAATCCCCTGCTCTACCAACTGAGCTATCCGGGCTTTTGGCTTGCTGCCGAAGGCTGCGTATTTAACCTTCCCCTTGCACGGGAGTCAAGCGTCGGCGGCATTTCTCTTGGTTGTGGCGGCCCGCCGTCTGACCGCACAGCGTGTGGATGCAGCCGCTTGCCGGATGGGCTACCCTGAAACCACGCAATGGCGATGACCCAGGAGGAAAGTCACATGGCAGAGTCCACTGACAAGAAAACCTCGACCCGGCAACAGGAGCTGGATTCCGGCAAGGAAGCGGCCATGGCGGCCTACGAGAAGTTGCTGGATGCCCAGCAGCACTTCCGCATGGCCGCAGAGGCCGCCGGCATGGATCTGAAGGAAGACGCCATGCAGCAGCTGCTCAAGGGCAAGAGCAAGGCCGACGAGATGGGGCAGGAGGTGGAGAGTTACGTCCACGAAAAGCCCCTGGCGACCATCGGCATCGCCTTTTTTGCCGGCCTGCTGGTCTCCCGCCTGCTGTCACGGCGCTGAGCGGAGTGTCAGGACAGCCTGCCCCGGGAGAGCCTGTGGACGCGGCTGGCGGTCAGGACGCGCCGTCCAGTGCCACTCAGCGCAGCGAAGCGGTAGGGGCGTCCCCCCCAACGGCCGCGGGACTGGAAGAGGAGCTTCGCGGTTGGCTGGCGCTGGCGGTTGAGGCCTTCGAGACCGGCAATCAGTTCTCCCGGCTGGCACTGCTGGAGCTGAAGCTGGCCGCGGGGGATTCGGCGCGACTGCTGATCCTTGCGCTGGCAGCCGTGCCACTGGTCATTCTGGCCTGGTTGGGGCTCAGTGTGCTGCTGGCCTGGTTGGCCTATTCCACGTTCGGTTCCATACCGCTCGGCCTGGCCTGTTTTACCCTGATTCAGATCCTGGCGCTGCTTGTAATGGGGCTGGCGGCGAAACGCTATTCCCGCAGCCTGGCACTGCCGGCGACCCGGCGACAATGGCGCGCAATGATGGAGACGGAGGACGGCCGTGGGGCGCAAGCATCGGATTCATGAGCTGCGCGCGGTGGAAGCGCGCCTTGAGGCGCAGTACAGCAGCCTGCATGAGAATGCCACGGCCCGCATGCGTTACCTGCGGGCCCTGCACCCCGCCTGGCTGGCGGGTGGTGGCTTTGTCTCGGGGGTGCTGGTGGAGCGGCTGGTGACCCGTTTTGCCGGCAGTGAAGCCGCCTCGAAGGCGGTATCCCGGGGTATGCGGCTCTGGCCGTTCCTCTCCAGTGCCTTTCCGGCTGGCCTGCTGATGGGCAAGCCGGCACCGTGAGCGTTGACCGTCTCCCTCCGGGAACATTTTCGCTGCGAATCCTCGCCGCCCTCGCCGTTCTCTATACGGTGTATTTTGCCCAGACCCTGTTGATCCCGATTGTGGTGGCGCTGTTTTTTGCGCTGCTGCTCAGCCCCCTGGTCAAACTGCTCAAGCGTTTCTATATTCCCCGCACCTTCTCCGCCATGCTCATGCTGGCCTTGATTGGTGGGCCGATGGTGCTTCTGGGTAGTCAGCTGGCGGAGCCTGCCCAGCGTTGGGCGGAGGCCATTCCCCGGCTGACGGATCAGCTGACCGACCAGGTGGATGACCTGACCGACAAGCTGTCACCGGAGGCCGAGAAGCCACCGGAGCCAGAGAGCTTCAGTTTCTTTGGTCTGTTTGAAGGGGAGGAAGAGTCCGCTGCCGACAAGCGAGAGAGTGGCGGTAGCAAGGACGGCCGCGTCAGTGAGCGACTCAAGCAGGGTGGCCTGGAGTTGCTGCTGACCATGCTGGGTGCCGCGCCGGTGGTGATTGCCCAGTTCCTCACTACGGTATTGCTGATCCTGTTCCTGCTGATCTTCGGCTCGCGGCTGTTTGCGGCGTTCGTCGAGATCTTCCCGGCCATCGACGACAAGCGGGCCTCGCTACAGCTGGTGCGCACCATACAGGTGGAACTGTCGCGTTACATTCTCACGGTGAGTGTGATCAACGCCTGCCTGGGGCTCACGGTGGGAGTCGCGCTGTGGCTGTTCGGGGTGCAGGACCCACTGCTCTGGGGTGTGCTGGTGGGTATGCTCAACTTCGCACCCTATGTTGGCCCGCTGATCGGCGTGATTCTGCTGGTACTGGCCGGGGTGGTGCAGTACGGCGCGGTGGCCTTTGCCCTGCTGCCGGCACTGGTCTATTTCACCATCAACCTGCTGGAAGCCCAGGTGATCACGCCCCTGGTGCTGGGCCGCCACATGCGGCTCAATCCGCTGATTATCCTGGTGTGGCTGGTGATCTGGGGCTGGCTGTGGGGTGCCGTGGGCGTGTTGCTGGCGGTGCCTCTGCTGGTCTGCCTGAAACTGGCGGTCGGGCAGACCAACGTGCTGCGCTACTGGGTCCAGTTGATAGAAACCCGGGCCTGATCAGTTGCCGGAGGGGGGCACGTAGCCCTCGGCGCGGTCGTGCTCTTCGCCGGCGAGGAACTTGTCCATTTCCTCCTGCAGGTACTTGCGGGTGGCGGGGTCGATCAGGCTCAGCTGCTTTTCGTTGATCAGCATGGTCTGCTGGGCCTGCCACTCGTCCCAGGCCTTCTTCGAGACGTTCTCGAAAATATCCTGCCCCCTGGGGCCGGGATAGGGCGGGGCGTCCAGGCCCTCGAGTTCCTGCTGGTACTTCTTGCAAAACACGGTGCGCGTCATGGTGTGGCTCCGGAGTCTATGGCGTTCAGCAGGCGGGCGACGGGGGCCGCCAGGCCCACCTGCGGCGGTTGCGCCACGTTATACCAGAGCTGTTCGCCAGCGGCCATGATCGATTCGGGCCGTGTGCCAAGCTGGGCCTGCAGGGGCTGAATGTCCAGGTGGTAGTGGCTGAAGGTGTGCCGGAAGGGCGCGCCCGGTTCCAGCGTGAGCGGTTCCCGGGCGAAGCGATCCAGGCACCAGTCGGTCACCTGATCGCTGGCGGATAATTCCGGGAAGCACCAGAGGCCGCCCCAGATTCCGCTGGGGGGGCGCTTTTCCAGCAGGACATGGCCGTCCGCGTCGCGCAGGATCAGGAACACGGTGTCGCGCACGGGCAGGGCCTTGCGCGGTTTGCGCCCGGGATAACTGGCCTGCTCCCCCGTGGCCCGGGCCAGGCAGTCCGCCCAGAGTGGGCAGGCCTCGCAGTCCGGTTTGCCGCGGGTACAGACGGTGGCGCCCAGGTCCATCATTGCCTGGGTGTAGTCGGCGGTGCGCTGTTCCGGCGTATGGTCTTCGGCGAAAGCCCAGAGTGTCTTCAGCACCCGGGATTCCCCGGGCCAGCCGGCCACGGCGTGGTAGCGGGCGAGCACGCGCTTGACGTTGCCGTCGAGGATCGCGGCTGTTTGCCCCTGGGCGATGCTGGCGATGGCCCCGGCGGTGGAGCGCCCGATACCGGGCAGCGCAGCCAGCCCCTCGACACCCACCGGGAACTCGCCGCCGTGCTGCTGGCAGACGTCCCGGGCGGCGCGGTGCAGGTTGCGGGCGCGGGCGTAGTAGCCGAGCCCGGTCCACAGGTGCAGCACCTCGTCCACCGGCGCCTCGGCCAGCGCCACCACCGTGGGGAAGCGGGCCATGAAGCGCTCGAAATAGGGAATGACCGTACGCACCTGGGTCTGCTGCAGCATGATCTCGGACACCCAGACCCGATAGGGATTGATGTCGCGCTGCCAGGGCAGATCCTTGCGGCCGTGCCGGTCGTACCAGTCCAGGACGCGGCGGGAGAAGTCGTTCGGGGAAGTCATCCGGCTAGTGTAATGTAGAGCGAATCAAACGGACATGGACCCATGGGAAGAATGCAACGAGCTCTGGCGATCATGGTGACGACAGCCTCCGTCACCCTGGCGGGCTGCGGTGTCTGGCTGGGACAGTTACGCCCGCCCGAGGCCGTGGAGACCGTGACCTTTACACCGCCGGACTGGCCTGCGGCCCTGCAGGCCGATGTGCACCGGCCGCAGGGTGAGGGCCCCTTCCCGGGTATGCTGCTGGTACACGGCGGGGGCTGGGAGGGGCGCAGCCGCGAGGATATGGCGCGCCTGGCGCGCTATTACGTCGGGCGCGGTTATCTGGTGATGAACATCAGTTACCGCTTTGCCCCCGCGGCGACCTACCCCGCCCAGGTGCACGATGTGCAGCAGGCGATGCACTGGCTGCACAGCGAGGCTGAGCGCCTGCAGCTGGATACCGGACGGATCGCCGCTTTCGGCTATTCGGCGGGGGCGCACCTGGTCAGCCTGATGGCCCTGGCCGCGGGTACGGGCAGTGATCTGGACCGGCCCTGGGGCGGCCCCCGTACCCGCCCCGCTGCGGTGATCGCCGGCGGCGCCCCCACCGATCTGCGCAAGTTCACCGGTGGTCGGCTGGTGCCCCAGTTCCTGGGCGGGCGTATTGGCGAGATTCCGGAGACCTTTGCCGCGGCATCCCCGGTTACCCGGGTGCATCCGGGTGCGCCGCCCTTCCTGCTCTTCCACGGTACCCGGGATAGCCTGGTTCCCATCGACCACTCGGAGGACTTTGCCGCAGCACTGGCCGGCGAGGCGGTGCCGGTAACGCTGGAGCGTCAAGCTTGGCGGGGGCACATATTGACCTTTCTCACCGTCGGAAGCGTACTGCCGGAGGTCAATGACTTCCTGGCCGAGTCCCTGGGGTCTGCCGGGCAGATGGCGCGCTAGCGGCAGGCCGGTCGTGCTCCGCCGGCCCGCGTTCGGGCGTTTCAGCCGCGCCGCCAGCGGTGGTAGCGCTCGACCCAGCCCAGCAGGCGTTCGGGTGCGTGGGCCTTTTTCCACTCGCCGGCGGCGTACTTGTTGGCCTCTGCCAGCGTCGGGTAGCTGTGGATGGTCCCCAGCAGCTTGTTCAGGCCCAGGCCGTGGCGCATGGCCAGGATGAACTCTGTCAGCAATTCCCCGGCCTGTGGGCCGACGACGGTGGCGCCGAGGATGCGGTCGCGGCCGGGCACGGTCAGGACCTTCACAAATCCCCGGGCGCTGCTGTCGGCGATGGCGCGGTCGAGGTCCGCAAGGTCGTAGCGGGTGATTTCGTGGGCGACGCCGCGCTCGATGGCCTCCTGCTCCGACAGCCCTACCCGGGCCACCTCCGGCTCGATAAAGGTGACGTGGGGGATCACCGAGTAGTCCACCTTGAAGCGCTTGAACTGCCCGAACAGGGCGTTGACCGCGGCGTACCAGGCCATATGGGCGGCGGCGTGGGTGTACTGGTAGTCGCCGGCCACATCGCCCGCGGCGAAGATATTCGGGTACAGGGTTTCCAGGTACTCATTGGTGGTGACGGTATGGTTGGTGGGGATGCCCAGGTGTTCCAGGCCATAGCCCTGGAGTCGAGGGCGGCGCCCCACGGCGAGCAGCAGATGGTCGAAGACGATACGGACCTCCGCGCCTTCGTCGTCCTCCGCCAGCAGGTACTGCTCCCCGCCTTCGCGCACGCAGCGCAGTGCCGTGTGCCCGGCCAGCACCCGCACGCCATCTTCGGCCAGGGCTTGCCGGGCCATCGTCGACACCTCGGGGTCCTCTTTCGGCAGCAGGTGTTGATTGCGCTGCAATACGGTCACGCGGGAGCCCAGCCGGGCAAAGGCCTGGGACAGTTCACAGCCGATCGGGCCGCCCCCCAGGACCAGCAGGCGCCGGGGCGCCTGGTCCAGCTGGGCGAAGCGCTCCCACAGGGTATCGCTGGTGACGTAATCGACCTCCGCCAGCCCCGGCAGGTCGGGGATGTGGGGGGCGGCGCCTGCGGCAATCACGATGGACCGGGTGGTCAGGCGGCGGGTGCCACCGGCGTTGAGGGAAATCTCCACGGTCCAGGGGTCGACAATGCTTGCGTAGCCCTGAAGGACATCTACCCCAAGGCCGCTGTAGCGCTCGACGCTGTCGTGGGGTTCGATCTCGGCCACGATGCGCTGTACCCGCTCCATGACTGCGCGGAAGTTGAAGTCCGGCTCCACGGGCTGCAGGCCGTACTGGTCCGCCCGGCGCATCTGGCTGGCCAGTCGGGCGCTGCGGATCAGGGCCTTGCTGGGTACGCAGCCGTAGTTGAGGCAATCGCCGCCCATGCGCTGGGCTTCCACCAGGGTCACCTTGGCCTTGACGGTGGCGGCGATGTAGGCGGAGACCAGCCCCCCGGCGCCGGCGCCGATGACCACCAGGTTGCGATCAAACTGCCGTGGGCGTTGCCAGGGTCGATAGACGCGCCGACGCTGTACCAGAGCGACGATGGCGCGGGCGATCCAGGGGAACAGTCCGAGCAGCACGAAGGACAGCAGCAGTTCCGGCGAGAGCACGTCGCCGACCCGCTCCACCTGGGCCAGCTGGGTGCCGGCATTCACATAGACCGCGGTGCCGGCCAGCATCCCCAGCTGGCTGACCCAGTAGAAGGTCCAGGTGCGCAAGCGGGTCAGGCCCATGACCAGGTTGATGATGAAGAAGGGGAAAATGGGTACCAGGCGCAGGGTGAACAGGTAGAAGGCGCCGTCGCGCTGGATGCCGCGGTCGATGGCTTTCAGGCGCTCGCCAAAACGGGCCCGCACGGTTTCCCGCAGCAGGAAGCGCGCCACCAGGAAGGCCAGGGTGGCGCCGATGCTCGAGGCGAAGGAGACCAGCAGCAGGCCCTGCCAGAGGCCGAACAGCGCGCCGCCGGCAAGGGTCATGATGGTGGCGCCCGGCAGAGACACGGCAGTCACCAGGACATAGATGATGAAGTAGGCGGCGGGGATGGCGACCGGGTATTGTTCGAGCAAGTCGTCAAAGCGCGACTGACTGGCCTTCAGCTGGTCCAGGGTCAGGTAGCTGTCCAGGCCAAGGGCATAGAAGGTGGCTACCACGGCGGCGATGATCAGCAGAATCCACAGTCTTTTCTTCAAGGCTTTGCTCCGGGTGGGGTTTCTCAAGTAGGGGGTGCAGCGGCTGCCGCGAACGGGCCTCTGGGGGTTGCTTACGAGGCGTTCAGGGCCCCGCCGCAGCTGCTGCCTTGCCCTGCGGTGCATCCATAACAGTGGTCCGCGGTGTGGATGCCTTTGCCGACCAGGTCCTCCCGGAGCAGGTCGCGCAGGTGCTGGCGCGGACCGTTGCCTGGCAGGGGGAGATCCAGCTGCTGGTTGAAGTCGCAGTCATACAGGTAGCCGCGCCAGTCCACGCTGACCAGGGAGCGGCACATCACACCCTCCAGGTTGCCGGGCTGGTAGGCGTCCTTGAGCAGCTGCATGTAGCTCGCGAACTCGCCCCGGGACACCAGGGTGCTGCCAAAGCGCTGGATAGGCATGTTGGCCAGGGTGAACAGGGTGTTGAACTCGATGCCGAAGTGCTCCCGCAGCTCGCGCTTGTAGTCGGCTTCCAGGGCCTGTTGTGGCGGTGGGAGGCTGGGGCCCTGGGGGTTGTAGACCAGGTTCAGCACGAGCCCGCTGCCAGGCTCGCCGTAGCCCAGGCGGTTGAGCGCCTGCAGGGCCGCGATGCTCTTGTCGAAGACGCCGTCCCCCCGCTGCCGGTCGACATTGGCCGGCGAGTAACAGGGCAGCGAAGCCACCACTTCCACCTGGTGTGCGGCCAGAAATGCGGCGATGTCCTCGTAGCCCGGCTCCTGCAGAATGGTCAGGTTGCAGCGATCCATGACGCGCACGCCGCGCTCCCGGGCCATGCTGACGACCTCGCGAAAGCGCGGGTGCATCTCCGGTGCGCCGCCGGTGAGGTCCAGCAGCTCGATATTGCGAGCATCCAGGACCCGGGGCAGCAGCGCGATATTGTCGTCGTCCATCATCTCGGTGCGGGTCGGACCGGCATTGACATGGCAGTGCAGGCAGCGCTGATTGCAGCGGTAGCCGAGATTGACTTGCAGGGTGTCCAGCGTCCGACGCTGTAGCGTCGGGAAGTCACTGACCTTCAGCAGTGGCAGGGTGGCGTGCATGGGCAATCCTTGATCCGTTCAGCTTTTGCTTACGTGGCCAACGATGCGCCGGATTGCGGGAAGTTACAAACAAAAAACCCGCCGGGTGGCGGGTTTGCAGGCTGGCTAACCGGCGTTTGACGCCTGGGCGCTACTCCGGTGCGCAGAGGGGCAGCGCGCACTGCCCACCGGATGCCACGGGGCTGTTGAGGGTGCAGGCGGGTACGCCTTCTCCCTCGTTGGGTACGAGGGTGCACTGCTGCTCCGGGTTCTGGAAGCGGTAGCCGAGAATACGCATGGGGTTGGGGCAGTCATTAGTGAAAATGTTGCCGCCCCGTTCGTACATCGCGTAGGTACCGCCCGTCTCGCAGTCCCCCGCGGAGGTAACGCTGAAGGAGCTGGTGGCGAGGCTGCGTTCCACGCCCAGTCCGCCGCTGATCAAGCCCGCGGAGAAGAGAGCCACTGCTGCGGCGCGACCGGCGGCGCCGCCGCGAAAAGCGCGCAGCGCAATGATGGCCAACAGCCCGCCCAGTGCAATCAGGGCCGTTGTGCCCAGGGTGGGCACGGCCAGGGAGCCCGGCCCGAACTCGACAATGATCTGCGGTCCACCGGCAAGAGTGGCTGGTGCGGCGCCGAACAAGGCAATAGCGGTGATTGTGGCCGCAAGGCGGCCGGTGTGCTTGATCTCCATGATGCGTCTCTCCCCCGAGAAATCTTGACTTTCCTGATGTTTTTCTACCCCAAAGTCTTGACATGTGCAAATTTAATTTTCTGTTGTATTTCCCGGGTGCGATTTTGCCCCGGTTGATCTGCTAGACTGACCTCACGTTCGGGGGTGCCATGGAAGAAAGTGGAATCGTTGTCAGTTCGTCCTCGACCCTGGTGTATACCTTCACCTTCGTGGTCTTCGGGCTCTGCATGCTGTGGGAGATGTTTGCCCCCCGGCGCGCGGACAGCGCCGGTGTGGCCTGGCGCTGGAGCAACAACTTTTCCCTCGGGCTGGTGAACTGGTATCTCTCCGCGGTTGCCAACACGCTCCTGGTACTTTGGGTCGCCGCGTGGACTGATCGCCGGGAGTTCGGGATTCTGCAGATGCTCGGCTGGGGCCCGGTCGCCGGGTTTCTGATACTGCTGGCGTCCACGCAGCTGCTCGGCTACTGGGTGCATGTGGCTTTCCACCGGGTGCCCTGGCTGTGGCCCATTCACGCCGTGCATCACTCCGACACCCAGGTCGATGTCTCCACCAGCTATCGGCACCATCCCCTCGAGCCCCTGCTGACCCTGCCAATCAGTGCCCCACTGGTATTTCTGCTGGGGGTATCTCTGGAAGCCGCCGCTGCCTACCGGCTGTTTGCCGTCCTGGCGACCGTATTCAGCCACAGTAATGTGCGGATTCCCGAAGCCATCGAGCGCCGGCTGCGCTGGCTGGTGCTGACCCCGGACTTCCACCGGGTGCACCACAGCTCCGAGCCCCGTTTCACTAACAGCAACTACGGCTCCCTGGTGCCCTGGTTCGACTATCTCTTCGGCTCCGCGCGGCACTGGGACTATGCCGAGCACGAGCGGCGGGAGCTGGGCCTTGAGTACCTCCGCGAGCCCGCCGATTCGCGCTTCGACAACCTGCTGGTGCAGCCGCTGTCGGTGGCTGGGGAGACGGCCCGTGGGGAGCGCGAGAAAGCCTGACCCGCGGGCGCCTGTTCCGGGCTGGCGGGGTCCGCCGGCGGTGAATTCCCCCGGGCTTTCTTCTATAATGGCCGGCTTTCCGCGGCGCCCTGGGGCGCCCCAGTCACACTGCTCCCGACTTCCGGAGGCCGGCATGTCCGAGCGCAAGGCAAGCATCACCCGCAACACCCTGGAAACACAGATCACGGCCACCGTGAACCTGGACGGCACCGGGCAGGCGCGCTTCGACACCGGCGTGCCCTTTCTCGAGCACATGCTGGACCAGATCGCGCGGCATGGCCTGATTGACCTGGACGTCCAGGCCAAGGGCGACCTGCATATCGACGACCACCACACGGTGGAGGATATCGGCATTACCCTCGGGCAGGCCTTTGCCCGGGCGGTGGGGGACAAGAAGGGGATTTTTCGCTACGGTCACGCCTACGTGCCCCTGGACGAGGCCCTGTCGCGGGTCGTGGTGGACTTTTCCGGGCGCCCGGGTCTGGTCTACAACATTCCCTTCACCCGCGCCCAGGTTGGCGGCTTTGACGTGGACCTGTTCCAGGAATTCTTCCAGGGCTTCGTCAACCACGCCCAGGTGACCCTGCATATCGACAACCTGCGCGGTGAAAACAGCCACCACCAGATCGAAACCGTCTACAAGGCCTTTGGTCGTGCCCTGCGCATGGCCCTCGGCCGGGATGAACGCATGGCGGATGCCATGCCCTCGACCAAGGGTGTGCTCTAAGCCGTGAGTGGAACCGTTGCCGTTATCGACTATGGCATGGGCAACCTGCACTCGGTTGCCAGTGCCCTGGAGCACGTGGGCGCGGAACGGGTGGTGGTTACCTGCGACGCAGCGGAGATCCGTGCCGCGGACCGTGTGGTCTTCCCGGGGGTTGGCGCCATCCGCGATTGCATGGCCGAGATCCGTCGTCTGCACTGTGACCAGCTGTTGCAGCTGGCGCTCACCGAACAGCGCAAGCCCGTATTGGCGATCTGCGTGGGCATGCAGGCACTGATGACGGACTCCGAGGAAAACGGCGGCGTGCCCTGTCTGAATATTATCCCGGGCCGGGTGCGGCATTTTGGCCACCCGCTACAGGATGCCGAGGGCCAGCGGCTCAAGGTGCCACACATGGGCTGGAACCGGGTGCGCCAGGTGCGTCCCCACGCCCTGTGGCAGGGGATACCCGACGACAGCCGCTTCTATTTCGTGCACAGCTACTACGTCACGGCCGAGGACCGCAGCCTGGTTGCCGGCAGTGTCGAATACGGGGTCACGGCGGATGCCGCCCTGGCCCGAGACAACCTGTTTGCCGCCCAGTTTCACCCGGAGAAGAGCCACACCGCCGGGTTGCAGCTGTTGCGCAATTTTATCGAGTGGAACCCCACATGTTGATCATCCCCGCCATTGACCTCAAGGACGGCCAGTGCGTGCGCTTGCGCCAGGGCCTCATGAAGGACAGCACCGTGTTCTCCGACGACCCGGTGGCCATGGCCCGGCGCTGGGTGGATGTCGGCTGCCGGCGCCTGCACCTGGTGGACCTGAACGGCGCCTTTGCCGGTGAGCCAGTGAACGGTGAGGTAGTGACCGCGATCGCGGCAGCTTACCCCGACCTGCCGATCCAGATCGGCGGCGGTATCCGCAACCTGGAAACCATCGAGCACTATGTCCGCGCCGGTGTCAGCTACGTGATCATCGGCACCAAGGCGGTCAAGGAGCCGGCCTTCGTGGCGGAAGCCTGCCGCGCCTTCCCGGGCAAGGTGATCGTCGGCCTGGATGCCAAAGACGGCCTGGTGGCCACCGATGGATGGGCCGAGGTCTCCACTGTGCAGGCGACCGACTTGGCGAAGCAGTTCGAGTCGGACGGCGTCTCGGCGATTGTCTACACCGACATTGCCCGGGACGGGATGATGCAGGGGGTGAATGTCGAAGCCACGCTGAGCATGGCCCGCGCCTCGTCGATTCCGGTGATTGCCTCGGGCGGGATCACCAATCTCGACGATATTCGCGCCCTGAGTGCCGTGGCCCACGAGGGCATCTGCGGTGCCATCACCGGTCGCGCCATCTACGAAGGCACCCTGGACGTCGCCGAGGCCCAGCGCCTGTGTGACCAGGCCGGTGCGGGAGCCGGCGCCTGATGGGGCTGGCCAAGCGCATTATCCCCTGCCTGGACGTGGACAACGGCCGGGTGGTGAAGGGCGTCAACTTCGTGGATATCCGCGACGCCGGCGACCCGGTGGAAATCGCCCGTCGCTATAACGAGCAGGGCGCCGACGAGATCACCTTCCTGGACATCACCGCCAGTCACCAGGGCCGCGAGACCACGGTGCACACGGTGGAGGCCATCGCCCGGGAAGTCTTCATCCCCCTCACCGTGGGCGGCGGGATCCGCTCGGTGGAGGATATTCGCACCATGCTCAACGCCGGTGCCGACAAAGTCAGTATCAACACCGCCGCCATCCACGAGCCGGAACTGGTGCGCCGTGCCTCCCAGCGCTTCGGCGCCCAGTGCATCGTCGTCGCTATCGACGCCAAGCGGGTCGACGATGTGGACGGCCAGCCGCGCTGGGAAATCTTTACCCACGGCGGTCGCAAGCCCACCGGAATCGACGCGGTGGCCTGGGCGGTGAAAATGGCCGAACTGGGCGCCGGCGAGATCCTGCTCACCAGCATGGACCGGGATGGGACAAAGAACGGCTTCGAGCTCGGCGTGACCCGCGCCATCACCGACGCCGTGGATATCCCCGTTATCGCCTCCGGTGGCGTGGGCAACCTGCAACATCTGGTGGATGGCATCCTGCTCGGCGGCGCCGATGCGGTGCTCGCCGCCAGCATCTTCCACTTTGGTGAGTATACCGTGCCCCAGGCCAAGATTTACCTGGCCGAGCACGGCATCGAAGTCCGCAGCTGATCCGGTGGGGGTGAGGAGCATGAGCAATTCACTCCCACCCCCCTCCCTGGATCAGGTACTCGACCTGATCCTGGATGCGGTCTGTGTGGTGGATCGCGACGGTCGCTTCCTCTATGTCTCCGCCGCCAGCCGGCAGGTGTTTGGCTATGCCCCCGAGGAGATGGTCGGCAGGATGGTATGGGACCTGGTCCATCCCGAGGACCAGGAACTTACCCGGGCCCAGGCCGAGAGGGTAATGTCGGGCATCAGCAGCAGCCAGATCGAAAACCGCTACATCCGCAAGGATGGTTCCGTCGCCGACATCATGTGGAGTGCACGCTGGTCCGAACGGGACCAGGTGCGTATCGGCGTGGCCCGGGATGTCACCCGGCGCAAGCAGGCCGAGAGGGCCCAGGCAGCGCTGCTGGAGATTTCCCGATCAGTCCATCGCAGCGGGGACCTGTCCGCTCTGCTGGATGAAATCCGCGGCATCATTGTCGAGCTGGTTCCCTGCGACAACTTTCAGGTCGTGCTTGACCATGCGAACCCAGACAGCCCGGCCGGTTCGGCGGCCCCGCTGAATCGAGCCCCCGTGGGAGTGCCGTCCCGGCATCGCCTGGAACCCTTCGTCGTGCAAGTGATGCGGACGCAGCGTCCCTTGCTGCTGGATCGCCAGAGCATCCTGGCTCAGGGGACAAAGGACGCCGATAGCCTGCCCCACTCCTGGCTGGGCATCCCCCTGGTAGACGACCAGGGGATCATGGGCGTGCTGACTGTCGAGCGCTTGCTTCCCCAGAGCGCCTTCAGTGAGCGCGAGCGGACGCTGCTGCAATTTGTCTCCGAGCAGGTGGCCAGTGCCATTCGCCATCGGACGATGCTGCTTCGACTGGAACACCTGGCCCAGTATGATGCCCTGACCGGGCTGCCCAATCGAGCCCTGCTGAACGACCGCCTGATCCAGTCTATGGAGAGCGCCCAGCGGCATGACCAGCTCGTGGCGCTGCTGTTCGTCGACATGGACGATTTCAAGCAGATCAACGACACCCTGGGCCATGCCGCCGGCGACCGCCTGCTGCAGCTGGCGGCACAGCGGCTCACGGCCTGTGTGCGTCGGGCGGACACAGTAGCGCGACTGGGCGGAGACGAATTCGTGGTGGTCATTGAGGGCCTGAACAGTACCGCTCCCCTCGAGGGCCTGATGATCAAAATCCGCGAGGAGTTTGCCCGGCCTTTCGAGCTGGCCGGGCAGATCGTCGGTGCGTCCCTGAGTGTCGGTCTGGCGCTCTATCCCCGCGACGGCATCTCCCCGGAGGCCTTGCTGCAGCATGCGGATCGTGGCATGTATGCCGCCAAGGCGGACACCCGCCGCAACGAGGGAGGTTCCCGCTGAGCATGTCTGCCTGTGCTGGTGACAAGCCGCTTGCGTCCCTGTCTGGCCTGTTGCCCGACTGGCTTGCGGCGCTCAATCGTGGCCGTCGCCACTTCGATAGCGACGCCGCCGCGATGCAGCTTGCCGTGGTTGCGGCTGAACGCAATATTGTCGAGGGAGGGGGTCCCTTCGGAGCGGTGGTGCTCGGTCCCGACGGCCAGTTGCTCGCAGTCGCGGCGAACCGGGTGCTGCCTGCCCGCTGCTCGCTGTGGCACGCGGAAATGTTGGCCATGGCGCTCGCCCAGGAGCGCATCGGGAGCCACGACCTGGGTAGTGTCGGTCCTTGCAGCCTGTACACCACCTGCGCGCCCTGCGCGATGTGCTTTGGTGCCATACCGTTCGCGGGCCTCCATCGGCTGGTTTGCGCGGCCGCCACCGAGGATGCCGAGGCCGTCGGTTTTGACGAGGGCGCCAAGCCGGACAACTGGGTGTCGGCACTGGAGACACGCGGCATTGCGGTCACCCTCGGCGTGCTGGCCGAGCAGGGGCGTGCGCTGCTGCAGAGCTATCAGCGCGCGGCGGGCGCGATCTACTGAGTGATCACCCGGCTGCCTCCAGCGGCCACAGCCAGAAAATGGCCAGTAGTGCGCTGGTCCCTGCCACCAGGTTCATCGGGATGCCCACCCGCAGGAAATCGCTGAAGCGGTAGCCACCCGGGCCGTAGACCATCAGGTTGGTCTGGTAGCCCAGGGGGGTGGCGAAGCTGGCGGAAGCGGCGAACATGATGGCCAGCAGGAAGGGCTCCGGCGCCAGGCCGGCGCCGCCGGCCAGGTTCAGGGCGACCGGGAGCATCAGCAGGGCGGCCGCGTTGTTGGTGATGGTTTCGGTGAGCAGGGATACCGCAACATAGGTGAGCACCAGCATTAGCCAGGGGCGTCCTCCGCTCAGGTCCATGATATTGGCCGCGAGGAACAGGGCGGCGCCCGACTGCTCCAGGGCCAGCCCCAGGGCGAAGGAGGCGCCGATGGTTACCAGTACGCCGAGGTCCAGGTTGCGTTCGGCCTGGGCCAGGGAGCAGCAGCCCGTCGCCAGCATCAATAGGGCACCGATCAGGGCGGCATTGAGCATGCTCAGCAGGCCGGTACCGGCGCTGAGGATGACGGCGAGCAGAATCATCCAGGCCAGCCAGGCCTTCTCGTGGCGGGGTGGCTGCGCGTCGAGCTCGCTGATCAACAGGAAGTCCCGGCTGTAGCGCTGCCGGGTGACGAAGGCGGGTCTTGCTTCCAGCAACAGCGTGTCGCCAGCCTCCAGTTCAATGGTCCCCAGGTTGCCCCGGATACGTTCGCCGTTGCGGGCGACGGCGAGCACAACGGCTCCATAGCGGTCGCGAAAGCGGGCATCGCGGATGGCCTGGCCGATGGCCTCGCAATGGGGCGAGACCACAGCCTCCACCAGGCGTCGCTCGGCGCGCTCCTGCTGCAGTGGCCCCTCCAAGCCGTTTTCCGGTGAAGCCTCGAGACCCTTGATGCCGAGGAGATCGGTAATGGCCTGTGTGTCGCCGGCAAACACCAGGCGGTCGCCGCCGCGCAGGGTTTCGCCGCTGTCCACTGCGGTCAACAGGGTGCCGTCGCGTTCGATTTCCACCAGGTAGACCCGGCGCAGGTGGCGCAGGCCGGCGCCCTCGATGGTCTTGCCCACGAGCGGGCCGCCCCGGGTGACCGCGACCTCCAGGGTGAACTCCCGGGTGTTGGCGAAGGTCTGCCGCGGCTGGCGGTCGGGCAGCCAGCGGGGGAAGAACAGCCACATGAACAACAGGCCGCTGGCGGCGACGACCAATCCGACGCCGCTGATGGCAAATAGCGAAAAACCTTCGCCCCCGGTGAGTGCCCGGTACTGTCCGTTGACCACCAGGTTGGTGCTGGTGCCGATCAGGGTCAGGGTGCCGCCGAGGATGGAGGCATAACTCAGGGGAATCATCAGGCGGGATGCGGACAGCCCGGTCTTGCGCGACCAGCTGTGCACCGCGGGGATCATGGTGGCCACTACCGGGGTGTTGTTGAGTACGCTACTGAGCAGCACCACGGGTGTGAACAGGCGCCCCAGGGCGCTGCGGATATTCCCCGGTCGACCCAGCCAGCGATTGACGATCCACTCGCTGCCGCCTGAAGCCTGGATGCCCGCCGCTACCACGAACATGGCCGCCACGGTGGCCAGACCCGGGTTGGCGAAGCCCAGCAGGGCAGCCTCGCCGCTCAGGACGCCCGAGGTCATCAACAGTGCCAGCGCCGCCAGGGTTACCACCTGTGGTTGCAGTCGCGTCAGCCCCAGCGTGAGCAGAACGCCCCCCGCGCTTCCCAGAGCCAGCCAACCCTGCCAGTCCATACTGTCATGCCTTTCTTTGTTAGACGAAAACAGAATAGATCAGAGAGAATTGGTAACTAAATAATATAAAGTGCTCTCGGAATAGCTGCCGGTTATAAGCCCGCCGCTGCTCTCAATAGCCTGTCAGGTAAGTCTGCCAGTCGCGACTGCAAACGCGGCGCAGTGGTGGTCGCGGGGCGGGCGCAGGCAGACAGGTGCCCGCGGCCGAGGGGACCGGATTGTCCAGGGGCCCCGGGTGATGGTTCTCGGGCGGCTCCGCCGGGGGCCTGGACGGACCTGAAACCCCAATCCCGAGCGCCTCGGAGACCAGTGCGAGGCTCACCCCGCGCCGGGCCAGGGTCGGCAGTTGATTGCGCAAGACGGCAGCGGTTTCCGGGTAGGGGTGGCCGATGGCCACTCCCAGCCCCTCTTCCCTGGCGCGCGCGATGGCTGCCTCAAGGCGCTCCAGGATGGCGTCGGGCTCGCGCAGGTTGTCGAGGAATACCTGTCGCGAGAGGTGGGGCAGCCCGGCCGCCTGCGCCTGAAGGGCGGCGACCGTGCCCTTGTGGGTGCGTGAATCCACGAAGTAAAGCCCCTGTTCGCGCAGCAACTGCATCAGCCAGCGCATCGCCTGTGCATCGGCTGTCATCTCGCTGCCCATGTGGTTGTTCACCCCGCGCGCGTGGGGTACGCTGGCCAGCGCCTCAGCCAGGGTCTGCCGCAATCGCGTCTGGTCCATGTCCGGGGTCAATGCGCCCGCACCGGGTGACTTGCCGTTGCGTGCGCTCATCGGCGCGTGTAGCAGTATCTCCTTGCCCTCACGATGGGCCTGTGCAGCCAGGCTGGCGCCGTGGGGGGTATGGGGCAATACCGCGATATTCAGCTTGCCGGGCAGTTCGACGATGGCGCGACCCTGCCGCAGGCTGTTGCCAATGTCGTCAATGATGATGACCAGGCGTGGCTGCCGGGCTTTGCCTGGGAGTGGTTGCTGGAGGGCCGTTGTGGCGGCCCGAGGTGCGGCCGCACCGGACGTGTCTGGCGCGGGAGTCGACGACACCGAAACGGGCAGTATTAGCAGCGCCAGAAGGCTGAGCTGCTGAAGGGTTTCGGGCCAGAAGCGAGGGGGCCCCCGCCGGTGCACGGTCAATCCTGGGCGCGAGAGGCCGGATTTCCGGCCTGCTGCCCCTGCCGTGCCAGGATATTCACGCCCTTGAGCAGGGTCAGGGCTTCGTAGAGCTGGTTGTCCTCGGTCAGCAGGGACTTGCGCGCCTCGCGGCGCGTAGCATTGCCGTTGCCGTTGTCCAGGTGCCGGTTGAGGTCGGCCTCGCTGATCTGGCCCGGATTCTCGAAGGTGGTGACCTGGGCGCGCTCCACCAGAATATCGGGCACGATGCCAGCAGCCTGGATGGAGCGGCCGTTCGGGGTGTAATAGAGCGCGGTGGTCAGCTTCACCGCCCGCTCTTCGGAAATCGGCATCACCGTTTGCACCGAGCCCTTGCCGAAGCTGTCGGTGCCCATGATCACCGCGCGACTGTGGTCCTGCAGCGCGCCGGCGACGATTTCCGAGGCGCTCGCGGAGCCGCCATTGATCAGCACCACCAGCGGTATGCCGTCACTGGCATCGCCGGGTTCGGCGGCGTACTCGACGTCGGAATTGGGCAGGCGGCCTTCGGTGTAGACCACCAGCCCGCCGTCCAGGAACAGGTCGGCGACCTCGACACTGGCCTGCAGGACGCCGCCCGGGTTACTGCGCAGGTCGAGTACCAGGCCCTTGAGGGGGGCTTTCTTCTGCAAGCGCTGCAGTGACTTGCGAACGTCAGCCCCGGTGCCGTGCTGGAACTGGGCGATACGGATATACCCGTACCCGGGTTCCAGGCTGCGCTCGCGCACGCTGGCCACCTTGATGGTGTCCCGGGTCAGGGTCAGGTCGAAGGGCTGGCTCTCCCCCGGACGGCCAATGGTCAGCTCGATGTCGGTGCCGCGGGGCCCGCGCATCAGGTCGACGGCTTCTCCCAGGCCCATGCCCTTCACCGTCCTGCCGTCGAGCTTGAGAATGATGTCCCCCGGCTGGAGGCCGGCCTCGGCCGCGGGCGAGCCGTCAATCGGGGCAATGATTTTGACGTAGCCGTCCTCCATGCCCACCTCCAGGCCCAGGCCGCTGAATTCACCGCTGGTGGAACTCTGCAGGTCGGCAAAGGCGTCCTTGGTCAGGTAGGCAGAGTGCGGATCCAGGTTCATCAGCAGGCCCTGGATTGCCAGCTCCAGCAACTCGCTGTCGCTGAGTTCCTCCACATAGCCGGTGCGGATCTGGTGGTAGACGTCCGCAAAGGTGCGCAACTCGTCCAGGGGGAGGCGCGCCGCCGGGTCGTTCTGGTGGGCTTCGTTGGCGAGCGTGCCATGGCTGTGCAGAGCGCCAACTAGCAGTGCAGCAGCGGCGAGAACGCGGGAGAAGGACATGAGCATGGGTACCGTCTTGCGGCACGGGGCCGCTCTGGAAAACGCAAAACCCTAGTGTAACCGATTCGTCGGGTTCAGCGGCACCAGCTCACGGGGTCGACCGGCTTGCCCTGCTGGCGGATCTCGAAGTACAGCGCCGGGGACTGCTGGCCGCCACTGCTACCGACGGTACTGATCTGGGCGCCGGCATTGACCCAGTCACCGACCTCGCGGAGCAGGCTCTGGTTGTGGCCGTAGAGGCTCATGTAGCCGTCGCCATGATCGAGGATCAGCAGCAGCCCGAGGCCGCGCAGCCAGTCGGCGTAGACCACGCGCCCGTGGTGGATGGCATGCACGGGTGTGCCGGTATCGGCGAGCAGATTGAGGCCCTGCCAGCGCAGGCCACCACTGCCCCGCGGGCTACCGAAACTGTTGGCGCGCTTGCCGGGTACCGGCCACTCCAGCTCACCGCGGGCCTCGGCGAAGGGGCGGGCGTCTTCGGGCAGTGTCAGCGCCAGGGCTGCCTGCTCCAGAGCTTGCAGCAGTTCCTCCAGCTCCGCCCGCTCCTGTTGCAGTTGTTCCAGCTGCCGGCTCTGGTCGGCAATATCGGCGTCAAGGCTGGCGACGACCCGGGCACGCTCCGCCTTTAATGCGAGTTCCACTTCCTGCTGCGCGGCGAGGGTGTCGCGTCGGCTTTCCAGTTCGCGGCTGCGAGCGGCGATGTTCTGCTCGACCTCTGCCAGGTCCGCGAGCGTGGCGCGAAAGGCCTCCAGCTGCTCCCGGCGAACGTCAAGGAAATAGCGATGGTAGGCCAGGCTGCGCGCTACCGTCTGTGGATCGGTCTGGTTGAGGAGGAGCTTGATGTCCGGTTCGCGCCCCTGTTGCCAGACCGCGCGCAGCTGCTCGGCAATGCGCTGGCGCTGCTGGTCGCGGCGGGCTTCCAGGTCCCCCTGGCGCGCGCGCAGTTGCTCGAGTTCCGCCCGGGTGTCGGCGATGGCCTCGCGGTTCTCGCTGATCTCGCGACTGAGACTGCCCAGCCGCTGTTCGCTGTCCCGCAGCTGCGTCTGCAGGTCGCCGAGCTCGCCCCGCGAGGCTTCCAGTTCCCGGGTGATCTCCGTGATCCTGGCCTGCAGGGCCTCCAGTGCCGCGCGGGCTTCCTCGGGGCGCTCCGGGGAATCTGCCGCCAGTGCTGCCGGAGCGCAGAACAGCAGGAGGCCAGCCAGCACGCGAGCCGGCCCCGACAGGCGAGGGCCGGGCATGCGCTCAGCCCTCCGACAGCACCAGGCTGTGGCCGCTCATCTCGTCGGGCTGGGGCAGCGCCATCAGGTCGAGCAGGGTGGGGGCGATGTCCGCGAGGATGCCGCCCTTCGGGTCCAGCTGCAGATGCCGGGGGCCGACATAGACCAGGGGCACCCGCTCCGTGGTGTGCTGGGTGTGCAGTTGGCCGGACTCGTAGTCCTGCATCTGCTCGCAGTTGCCGTGATCCGCGGTGATCAGGGCCTGGCCGTCGACCTCCTCCAAGGCGTCGGCAACCCGCCCCAGGCAGCTGTCCAGCGTTTCCACGGCCTTCACGGCCGCCGTGTAGACGCCGGTGTGGCCGACCATGTCGCCATTGGCATAGTTGCAGACGATCAGGTCGTAGTCGCGGGAGCGGATTGCCGCCACCAGCTCGTCGGTGACCTCTGGCGCACTCATCTCCGGTTTCAGGTCGTAGGTGGCGACATCCGGTGAGGGCACCATGATGCGCTTCTCGCCGGGGAAGGTCTCCTCGCGGCCGCCGCTGAAAAAGAAGGTGACGTGGGCATATTTCTCGGTTTCCGCGAGGCGCAGCTGGGTCTTGTCCCGCTGTGCGAGGTAGTCGCCCAGCACGTTGTCCAGGGACTCGGGGGGAAAGGCGCAGGGCGCGGGAATATCGGCGGCGTATTCGGTGGTGGTGACAAAACCGGCCAGGTCGGGCACCTGCTTGCGCGGGAACTGGTCGAAGCCCGGTTCGACGAAAGCCCGGGTCAGCTGGCGCGCGCGGTCGGCGCGGAAATTCATGAACAGCACGGTGTCGCCGTCGCGGATGCAGGCCGGCGCCTCATCGTCCGGACAGATCAGGGTGGGCAGGACAAACTCGTCGTTTTCGTCGCGGGCGTAGGCGGCGGCGAGCCCCGCGGTGGCGGTTTCGGCGCGGTGCGGCGCTTCGCCGTCGACCAGCAATTCCCAGGCCTGCTGGATACGGTCCCAGCGATTGTCGCGGTCCATGGCATAGTAGCGGCCGACAATGCTGGCGACGCGCCCGCAGCCGAGCTCGGCAAACAGGGCCTGGGCTTTTTCCAGGGAGGCCTCGGCGCTGCGCGGGGGGGTGTCGCGACCATCCAGGAAGGCATGCAGATAGACGCGTCGGGCACCGCGCTTGGCCGCCAGGCGAACAGCCGCCAGCAGCTGGTCCTCGTGGCTGTGAACCCCGCCGGGGGACAGTAGGCCGAGTACATGGACCGCTCCATCCCGGTCCACCGCCTTGTCGATGGCGGCGGTGTAGGTGGAGTTCTCGTCAAAGCTGTTATCGGCGATGGCCTGGTCGATGCGGGTAATGTTCTGGTAGATCACCCGGCCGGAACCCAGGCTCATGTGGCCGACCTCGGAGTTGCCCATCTGCCCTGCCGGCAGGCCCACGTCCAGGCCGGAGCCGGAGACCAGGGTATGCGGTGCCTCCCGCCACAGCCGGTCCCAGACGGGGGTGTTGGCGTTGGCGATGGCGTTGTCCTGGGTCTCTTCCCGGTAACCCCAGCCATCCAGGATGATCAGGACGGTGGGGGTTTTCTGGCTGGCGCTGCTCATGGCTCTCCCGGATGTGCTCGTGGATGGCGTGAATCGCGCATTTTACCCGCTTGGCGCACGCATCGCATGGGGTAATTGGCGGCCGCTGATGGCTGGCCGCCCCCCGGCATAGGCTGTATACTTGGCGCCTTTTTGAACAGCGGCAAGACGTCTGCCCTATGGCTTTATTCCTGGAATTCGTGACCCAGCAGTGGGTTTTGTTCGCGGCCCTGTTGGCGGTGCTGGTCATGCTGGTGTTGCACGAGGCCCGCAAGGCGGGTCCTGCTCTCAGTCCCCAGCAGGCTATCAATCGGGTCAATGCCGAGGGCGGTGTGTTCGTCGATCTGCGCGACGCCGGCGAGTACAAGGCCGGGCATATCGCGGACGCCCTGCACATTCCCGCCGGCAAGCTGGAGAGCCGGATCGGCGAGCTGGAGAAGTACCGCGATCAGCCGGTAATCCTCGTTTGCAAGATGGGGCAGACCGCCGGCTCGGCCAGCAAGCAGCTGAAGGCGGCTGGCTTCTCCAAGGTGTACAAGATGGCGGGCGGTATGTTGGAGTGGAACAACCTGCAACTGCCACTGGTGAAATAGCCATGTCCGTGCTGTCTCCCCAGGTGGTGCTGTACACCACCCGATTCTGCCCCTATTGCACCCGCGCCCGGGCGCTATTGGTGCGCAAGGGCGTCGAGTTCAACGATATTCCGGTGGATGCCGACCCCGAACGCCGGGCCGAGATGCAGTCGCGCAGCGGCCGCCGTACGGTACCCCAGATCTGGATCGGTGATTGCCACGTGGGCGGCTTTGACGAACTTGCGGCGCTGGAGCGCGAGGGTCGCCTGGACGAACTTCTGCAACGGGCGCCCGGCGCGGGCGCTTAACAACAACCCCATGGAGGACGGCGCAATGGCCGACGAACAAGCACAAGCCGCAGGCGCGGCCGGGGAACCGCCCCGCCAGCAGTTTACCCTGCAGCGTATCTACACCAAGGACCTGTCTTTCGAGTCACCGGGTACCCCCGAGGTATTCCGCAAGACCTGGAAGCCCAAGGTTAACGTCGACCTGAACACCAAGAGCAACCGCATCGACGAGGACGGCAACTTCGAGGTTGTGGTGACCGTGACCCTGACCACCAAGGTCGAGGAAGAAACGGCATTCCTGGTCGAGGTGCAGCAGGCGGGCATTTTCACGGTGCGCGGCTTCGAGGGTGAAACCCTGCGCCAGGTACTGGCTACCGCCTGCCCCAACGTGCTGTTCCCCTATGCGCGCGAGACTATCGACAATCTCTGTGTGAAAGGCGGCTTCCCGCCGGTCATGCTGGCGCCGGTCAATTTCGAGGCGCTCTACCAGCAGGCCCTGGCCAACTCGCAGTCCGAGGGTCAGAACGGTGCGGCCGAGGCCGCCACCAGCCACTGAGCGTTACCTGCGGTCGCCCCTCGCGGGCGGCCCACTCCCCTGGCTGCGTCGTGCAGTCGTCCCACTCGCAGCCCTCCCTGACTACGCCAGGTCGGGAAAGCCCAGCTGCCGCAAGCCTTCATAGCAGAGTACCGCCGCGGCATTGCTCAGGTTGAGGCTGCGACTGTTGGCCTGCATCGGTATCCGCAATACCTGTGTTTCGGGCAGGCTGTCCAGCAGCTCCCCGGGTAGTCCCCGGGTCTCCGGGCCGAACAACAGCAGATCGCTCTCCCGAAACTGATGCTCGCTGTAGCAGCGGCGGCCGCGCGTGCTGAGGGCCAGCCAGCGGCTGTCGGGCAGGCTGGCGCGCAGCCTGTCCAGGCTGCTGTGTACCTGCACCCGGGCAAATTCGCGGTAATCCAGGCCGGCGCGTCGCAGGCGCTTTTCATCCAGGCTGAAGCCCAGGGGCTCTACCAGGTGAAGTTGGCAGCCGGTATTGGCGCAGAGTCGAATAATATTGCCGGTGTTGGGCGGAATTTCCGGCTGATAGAGGGCGATGTGCAACATTCGCGCAGTGTATCAGCCGGGCATGTCGAGGTCTTTCATCTTTCGTGTCAGGGTATTGCGACCCCAGCCGAGCAGCTCTGCCGCATCCCGCTTGCGGCCGCGGGTGTGCTCCAGGGCCACTTCGATCATGGTGCGTTCGAACAGTGGCACCGCCTGACGCAGGATGTGGTGCTTGCCCTGGACCAGCTCGTTGCGGGCCCACTGGCAGAGCAGTTCGTGCCACTCGGCACTGCCGCCCTCACTGGTGACGGTGGGCGGCGCCTTGCCCAGCTCGGGGGGCAGATCGCGCAGGTGAATTTCCCGACCGGAGGCCATGACGGTGAGCCAGCGGCAGGTGTTTTCCAGCTGGCGCACGTTGCCGGGCCAGGGCAGATTGACCAGGAAACGCTCGGTATCTGGCAGCAGCACCTTGGCCTCGCCCCCGAGCTCATCCGCCGCTTTGCGGAAGAAGAACTTCATCAGCCGGGGGATGTCCTCCCGGCGTTCCGACAGGCGCGGAATGTGGATGCGGATGACGTTGAGGCGATGGAACAGGTCCTCGCGGAACTCGCCCCGGCGCACGCGCTCCTCCAGGTCCTGGTGGGTGGCGGCGATGATGCGCACATCCACCCGCACCGGAGTGTGACCGCCGACGCGGTAGAACTCGCCGTCCGCTAGCACCCGCAGCAGCCGGGTCTGGGTCTCCGCCGGCATGTCGCCGATCTCGTCCAGGAACAGGGTGCCGCCGTTGGCCTGTTCAAAGCGCCCTTCCCGCTTGTTGTTGGCGCCGGTAAAGGCACCCTTTTCATGGCCGAACAGCTCAGATTCCATCAGGTCCCGGGGAATCGCCGCCATGTTCAGGGCGATGAAGGGCTGCTGCGCGCGCGGTGAGTGGCGGTGCAGGGCACGGGCCACCAGTTCCTTGCCGGTGCCCGATTCGCCATTAATCAGCACCGTAATGTTGCTGTGGGCCAGCCGGCCGATGGCGCGGAAAACCTCCTGCATGGCCGGGGCTTCGCCGATGATCTCGGTGTCGGGCAGCGCCTCCTGGGCGGGTACTTCGCCGCGTTTTTCCAGTGCCTGGGCCAGGGCGCGCTCGGTGACGGCGACCACTTCGTCGATGTCAAAGGGCTTGGGCAGATACTCGAAGGCGCCCCGCTGGTACGAGGTCACCGCGCTGTCCAGGTCCGAGTGGGCGGTGGTGATGATCACCGGGAGTTCCGGGTGCTCCTCGCTCAGGCGCGAGAGCAGGGTCAGGCCGTCGATACCGGGCATGCGAATGTCGCTGATGACCACGTCCGGCGGCTCGCCCTGCATGCGTTCCAGCAGGTGCTCCGCATCGGCGAAGCTTTCGTTGTCGATGCCGGCCTGGCTCAGGGCGCGCTCCAGCACCCAGCGGATAGAACTGTCGTCGTCGACGACCCAGACTTTAGCGTGTCTCTGCATGGTCGGATTCCATTGGCAGGTAGATCGTGAACCGGGTATTGCCCGGTTCGCTGGCGCACTCGAGCATGCCGCCGTGGCGGTTGATAATGGCCTGGGCAATCGACAGGCCGAGGCCGGTACCGTCCGGACGTCCGGTGACCATGGGCACGAAGATCGCCTGTTGCAGGTCGTCCGGGATGCCCGGGCCGTTGTCGACAATGTCCACCCGGCAGACCAGGCGGTGGCGTGTGGTGCCGATGGTGAACTGGCGCTGGGAGCGCGTGCGCAGAACCAGTTTGCAGTCCTCCGGGGTTTCCGCGGCCTGCAGGGCGTTGCGCATGATGTTGAGCACTGCCTGGATCAGCTGTGTGCGATCCCCCGGCAGCAGGGGCAGGCTGGGGTCGTAGTCCCGGCCCACGGTAATCCGGTTGTCCGCCTCGGCTTCGATCAGGTTGCGCACATGCTCGAGAACTTCGTGGATATTGAGAGCCTGCAGCTTGGGGCGCTGGTTGGGGCCCAGCAGGCGGTCGACCAGGTCGCGCAGGCGGTCTGCCTCGCGGATGATGATGCGGGTGTACTCGGCCAGGGTTTCATCGGGCAGTTCCCGGGCCAGCAACTGGGCGGCGCCGCGAACCCCGCCGAGGGGATTCTTGATCTCGTGGGCAAGGCCGCGGATGACCGCCCGGGTGGTTTCCTGGGCCTGCAGCAGGTTTTCGTCGCGACTCATGCGCAGCATGCGATCAATGGGCAGGATCTCCAGCAGCATGCTGTAGCCTGCGGGATGATCCACCAGGGGGGTTGCAATCAGGTCCGCCTGCAATTCCTGGCCGGAATAGAGCAGCAGCTGAACGCTGCGTCGTGCCAGGGAGGCGTGCGCGCGGCGAGCCTGGTCCAAGGTCTGCATCAGCTCCTGGGAGCGTAACAGGAGCTGGCTGGCGTGATTGCCGATCACGCGTACCGCCGACACTTCGAGCAGGACCTCGGCAGCCGGGTTCATCACGCACACCTGCAATTCGGGCCCCAGGGCAATTACCCCGGTGCTGATGTGCTCGAGAATCCCGGACTCGTCTGTCTGCATCTGTGCCCCATGTTTGACCGCGCTGCGGCCGTCCTGCCTCGTCTTCAGGCAATCTGAAGCAAGAATGGCGCCAATCTGATGCGGCTCCTCAAATCATTCTATTTTTACCTGCTTTATAGGCGCTTTGAGGTTAGCGTTCACTTACACACAGGGCCTGATTGGACCCCCGGTGGATGCTCGTCAGATGCCTGGACCTGTTGGCAGGCAGTGCCGCACCAATAGAGTGCGCTATTGTGGTGCAGGTGTCGAGGGGCGGTTGCGGATGTTCAGCGGACGCATCACATAGAAGCGAATCGTGTCGGAGCTGGCGCGGACTTCGCCCCGCATGCCGAGTCGGTCGACGCGCAGGTCGTGGCCCCCGCGGGGCAGGCCCTCCAGTTGCCACTGGTTGGCGCGCTGGGGCTCTCCCTGGGGGGTGCCATCGAGGTAGAGCTGCAGGTGCTCGCCGCCACTCAGGGGTGGTTCGACTGCGACATTGACTGTCAGGTTGCCCAGATCGCCAATGGGCACGACCTGGTCCGCTTGCGGGCTGGTCACGCGTATGTCGGGTTCGGCTGCGGCGCCTTCGTCCCCCGCCTTCTCGCGGCGTGAAGAGGGTTCTGGGAGCGCTTCGGGGGCGGGTGCGGTGTTCAGGGGCTTCAGTTCAACCGCTTCGGCCTCTTCACTGCCCGAGGGCGGTCGGTCGCTGAAGGTGACGTTGCCGTCGCGATCGACGGATTTGTAGATCTGAGCCTGGCAAACGCCGGCCAGGAGGAGGCTCAACAGTAGCAGGCGCGTCATTCGAGTACCCCGTGCGGAGGTGCTTGGCAGCGCCAACTGTAGCACGCCGGGCTTCCTGCGGATAAAAAAAAGGCCCGCACGAAGGCGGGCCGGAAACCGAGAAGCTGTCCGTTTACACGGAGTAGTACAGATCGAACTCGACCGGATGGGTGGTCATGTTCAGGCGCTCGACGTCGGCCTGCTTCAGTTCGATGTAGCCGTCGATCATGTCGTCGGTGAACACGCCGCCGGCGGTGAGGAAGGCGCGGTCCGCATCCAGGGCTTCCAGGGCCTGGGTCAGGCTGGAGGCAACGGTGGGGATGGCCTTGCCCTCTTCGGGCGGCAGGTCGTAGAGGTCCTTGTCGGCGGCATCGCCGGGGTGGATCTTGTTCTGGATGCCGTCCAGGCCTGCCATCAGCAGCGCTGAGAAGGCCAGGTAGGGGTTGGCGGCCGGGTCGGGGAAGCGGACTTCCACGCGCTTGCCCTTGGGGCTGCCGACATAGGGGATGCGGATCGAGGCGGAGCGGTTGCGGGCCGAGTAGGCCAGCATGACCGGGGCTTCGAAGCCGGGTACCAGGCGCTTGTAGGAGTTGGTGGCCGGGTTGGTAAAGGCGTTCAGGGCGCGGGCGTGCTTGATCACACCGCCGATGTAGTACAGGGCAGTCTCGGACAGACCGGAGTAGCCGTCGCCAGCGAACAGGTTCACGCCGTCCTTGGAAATGGACATGTGAACGTGCATGCCGGAACCGTTGTCACCCACCAGGGGCTTGGGCATGAAGGTCGCGGTCTTGCCGTAGGCGTGGGCCACGTTGTGCACGCAGTACTTGAGAATCTGCACCTCGTCAGCCTTGCTCACCAGCGTGTTGAACTTGACGCCGATTTCGCACTGACCGGCCGTGCCCACTTCGTGGTGATGCACTTCCACGCCCAGACCCATCTGCTCCATCGCGGCGCACATGGCGGCGCGGATGTCGTGCAGGGAGTCGACCGGCGGAACCGGGAAGTAGCCGCCCTTGACCCGCGGACGGTGGCCGATGTTGCCGCCTTCCTGGTGCAGGTTGGAGGACCAGGCAGCTTCCGAGGAGCTGATGGTGTAGCCGGCGCCAGAGATGTCGGCGTGCCACTTGATGTCGTCGAAGACGAAGAACTCGGGCTCGGGGCCGAAGAAGGCGGTGTCGCCAATGCCGGTGCTCTGCAGGTATTCCTGGGCGCGGCGGGCCACGGAGCGCGGGTCGCGCTCATAGCCCTGCATGGTGCTGGGCTCGACGATGTCGCAACGCAGGATGACCGTGGTGTCGTCGGTGAAGGGGTCCAGGGTCGCGGTGCTGTCGTCCGGCATCAGGATCATGTCGGATTCGTTGATGCCTTTCCAGCCGGCAATCGAGGAGCCGTCGAACATCTGGCCTTCCTCGAAGAATTCTTCGTCGATGGCCGCCGCGGGCAGGGTGACGTGCTGCTCCTTGCCCTTGGTGTCAGTGAAGCGCAGGTCAACCCAGCCGGCTTCGCTGTCCTTGATCAGTTTCAGAGTGTTCTCTGACATGGTCTTTCCTCCGTGGGATGTCAATATTGCCGCCATGTCGGGCGTCAATCCGTTTCACTGGTGTGGCGGCAGCGAGCGCGCATACCGTGGTGGCCAGTGTGTTCAGGCACAGATCTAAAAGCAAGAGCTGTGCCATGTGTTCAGTGGTGCCGTGACAGAGCCGTCTGAGATTGGCGGTTGCTGCCGCAAGCGGCTTCTTGTGTAGCGCCAGCGCACTTTATTGGTGCGCTGGTGTTTCATATTGGTGCTGCGGTGGGCGGTTTGCGGGCACAGCGCTGCCGTAAATCGGGGCGTAGCGGTGTCAGCACGCACCGGTGACGAGCGTACAGGCGCAGCGGTAAAAATCCCGCCGCTTGATGCCTGCAACTGTCGCGGCCACTGCGGTATAATCCGCGACCTTTTTTTCAGCGGGCCGCCGCCCGAGGATCTCCCCTTGATCGATAAGCTTCGCAACATTGCCATCATCGCACACGTCGACCACGGCAAAACCACCCTCGTCGACTGTCTGCTGCAGCAGTCCGGTACGCTTGACCGGCGTTCCGAAGGCGCAGAGCGCATTATGGACTCCAACGACCAGGAACGGGAGAGGGGGATCACCATCCTGGCCAAGAATACGGCCATCAACTGGGGCGATTACCGCATTAATATCGTGGACACCCCCGGGCACGCCGATTTCGGCGGCGAGGTTGAGCGCGTGCTCTCCATGGTCGATTCGGTGTTGCTGCTGGTGGATGCGGTCGACGGGCCCATGCCCCAGACCCGTTTTGTCACCGCCAAGGCCTTCGAGAAGGGCCTCAACCCGATCGTGGTCGTGAACAAGGTGGATCGCCCCGGCGCCCGCCCGGACTGGGTGGTGGACCAGGTCTTCGATCTGTTCGATCGCCTCGGCGCCAACGAGGAGCAGCTGGATTTCCCCATTGTCTATGCCTCGGCTATCCAGGGCATTGCCGGCCTCGACCACGAGGACATGGCGGCGGACATGCAGCCCCTGTTCGAGACGATCCTGGACAAGGTGCCGCCGCCCCGCGTCGACAGCGACGGTCCCCTGCAGCTGCAGGTGAGTGCGCTGGACTACAACAGCTACGTGGGTGTGATCGGCGTCGGGCGCATCAAGCGCGGCCGATTGAAGCCGAATACCCAGGTGACCGTTGTCGGCCGCGATGGCAAGACCCGCAATGGCCGTGTCCTGCAGGTGATGGGCTACCTGGGCCTGGAGCGCGTGGAAGTCGCGGAAGCCGAGGCCGGCGACATCGTCTGCGTCACCGGCATCGAGGGGCTGAACATCTCCGATACCCTGTGTGACCCCGCCGCGGTGGAGGCCCTGCCGGCCCTGACCGTGGACGAGCCCACCGTCAGCATGACTTTCCAGGTGAACGACTCCCCCTTCGCCGGTCGCGAGGGCAAGTTTGTCACCTCGCGCAACATCAAGGAGCGACTGGAGCGGGAGCTGATCCACAACGTGGCCCTGCGCGTCGAGCCGGGCGACAGCCCGGACAAGTTCAAGGTCTCCGGTCGCGGCGAGCTGCACCTCTCGGTGTTGATCGAGTCCATGCGCCGCGAGGGCTTCGAGCTGGGTGTATCGCGTCCCGAAGTAATCCAGAAAGAAATCGACGGGGTGATGCAGGAACCCTACGAGCAGCTGGTGGTCGACTGCGAGGAGCAGCACCAGGGGTCGATCATGGAAGAACTGGGCCGCCGCCGCGCGGAGCTGGAGAACATGGAGCCGGATGGCAAGGGCCGCGTGCGTCTGGCCTTTATTGTGCCGGCCCGGGGCCTGATCGGCTTCCGCGGCATGTTCCTCACCCTGACCTCCGGCAGTGGCATCATGACCCACGTGTTCGACCACTACGGCCCGGTGAAATCGAATGATGTCGTGCACCGCACCAACGGCGTGCTGGTGTCCATGGTCAAGGGCAAGACCCTGGCCTACTCCCTGTTCAACCTGCAGGATCGCGGGCGCCTGTTTATCGGCCCCAACGTGGATGTCTATGAGGGGCAGATTATTGGTCTGCACAGCCGCAACAACGACCTCGCAGTGAACCCCACCAAGGGCAAGCAGCTGACCAACGTGCGCGCTTCCGGCACCGACGAGGCGTTGACCCTGACCCCGCCGGTCCGGCACAGCCTGGAGCAGGCGCTGGAGTTCATCGAGGACGACGAGCTGGTGGAAGTCACTCCCGAGAGCATCCGCCTGCGCAAGAAGCTCCTGCTGGAGCACGAGCGCCGGCGGGCGGATCGTCTGGCTGGCTGAGGTTTACGGTGAGAGCGCTCCTGCAGCGGGTCAGTCAGGCCAGCGTCAGCGTGGCCGGCGAGACCGTGGGGGCGATCGGCCCCGGTATGCTGGTGCTGCTGGGCCTGGATCGGAGTGACGACCGGGCGGTTGCGGAGCGCATGATCGACAAGCTGCTGGGCTGGCGCATGTTCGCCGACAGCGAGGGGCGCATGAACAGCAGTGTTGTGGACACGGGTGGCGGCATTCTGCTGGTTTCGCAATTCACCCTGTCCGCGGACACCCGCAAGGGCTTGCGACCGAGTTTTTCCAGCGCCATGCCGCCGGGCGAGGCAAAAGCCCTCTACGACGACCTGCTGGCGACCCTGCAGGCGCGCCACGCGCCGGTGGCTGCCGGACGATTCGGGGCGGACATGCAGGTGGCCCTGGTCAATGACGGCCCGGTGACCTTCCTGCTGGAGCTATAGAGTGCACGTTTAGCCCGGCCTGAACTCACGGCGCGCAGCGCATGTGGATATGCAGGATCCCGTCCTCGTCGTAGGGTGCTCCCTCTGGCACAAAACCCAGGCTCGCATAAAAGGCTTCCAGGTGGGCCTGGGCGCCGATCAGAATCTCCTGCCCCGGCCATTGCCGGCGATTGAAGGCCAGCGCGCGTTGCATCAACTCGCGGCCCAGGCCGCTGCCGCGGATGGCCGGAGAGGTGACCACGCGACCGATCGAGCTTTCCGCAAAGGCGCTGTCCGGGGGCAGGCAGCGCGCGCCGGCCAGGTGGCGGCCCTCGGCATCGGTGCAGAACAGATGCCAGGCGCAATCGTCCAGGCCGTCAAGGTCGGGGTAGATACAGGCCTGCTCGATGATGAACACCGCCTCGCGCAGCTGCAGCAGCCGGTAGAGTTCCTGCGCCGATAGCGCCGAAAAGGGCTTGCAGTGCCAGTAATGCGCCAACTCAGTGCTGATGGCCGCCGGCACCGTGGGCATGGCCGTGGGAGATTTCCTCTGAAGTGGCCGCGCGAACATCGACGATGTCGATCTCGAAGCTCAGGTTCTGACCGGCAAGGGGGTGATTGGTATCGACCTCCGCGGTATGCCTGCCGACCTTGATCACGGTCACCGGAATGCCACCGTGCTGGGTGTTCATCTGCACCGTGGTGCCCGGACGCAGTTTGCCGCGGTAGATCAGGTGCTTGACCGGCACCCGCTGTACGGCCCCTTCCCGGCGCTGCCCGTAGGCCTCCTCGGCGGAGAGGGTCACCTCGACGTGGTCGCCGGCTGCTTTCCCCTCCAGTGCCGCTTCCAGCCCCGGGATGATGTTGCTGGCGCCGTGCAGATAGGCGGTCGGCTGGTCGCCCCGGGAGCTTTCCAGCTCCAGGCCCTCGCCATTGCGCAGGGTGTAGTGGAAGCTGGCGACGGTGTGCTTGCTGATGTTCACGGAAGGCCTTCTGTGGGTGCGGATTTGATGGAAAGTTTATCATGGCAAATGGCTGCCGGGCGTTCTCCCGGCACCGGGAAGTTGCTAAGATGCGGGCGTATTGGTATTCGGCGGCTGCGGTCTGCCGCGGTGCCGATGGGGGCGGAGGTGCCCGGGCAGCCTCCGGTGGCAGGGGATAACAAGAGCAAAGCGATGCTGGCCAATGCCGAACTGGCCCAGGATTTCAGCCGTCTGAACGAGCAGTTCAAGGCCCTGGTGACCAGCCTGATTGATCACGTCAACATGCCGCCCATCCGCATGGAAGTGGAGGCGACCCCTGAGGGCAACTTCCGCGGCTTTGACAGCCACAAGCTCTACCTGGTGGACTCGGGCAGTCTCTCCGCCCGCTACCAGGGGCGTACAGTCTACTTCCTGGACGAGGGCGATCTCTTACTGCCGGATGTGGCGGGCACCACTCACGCCGGGATGACTGTTCTCTACGGCAGCGAAGCGGGGGCTTCCCTCTATGCCTACTCCGGCCTGGAGTTCATGCAGCGGGTATTCGCCCAGCCCGCCACCACCAAGCTGTGGACCCGTCTGCTGGTCACCTACGCCGGACTGATGCTGCGCCTGACAGCGGCCCACCTGCGTGCGGATGCGCCGGCCACGCCGGGTTTCGAGGAATTCCAGCCGGGAGAAGACATCATCCGCCAGGGTGAGCATGCCGAGTTTGTCTACAACCTGTCCCTGGGCCAGGCTGACGTGCTGGTGGACGATGTGATCGTGGGCCGGGTTGGCGAGGGGGAAATATTCGGTGCCATGGCTGCGCTCACCCACAGCAACCGCAGCGCCACCGTGCGCGCGCACACCCGCTGTTCGGTGGTGAAGGTGCCCAAGGACCAGTTCACTGACCTCATCCGCAGCAATCCTGCTACCATTCACAGCCTGTTGGTAGACATGGCGAATTCCATCGTCAACCTCAACGAACAACTGGTCAGCCTGCGCAACACACCGCCTCGGCAGGGTTGATCGCACCGTCCGTTCCGGCGCCCCGAGTGCCGCGGCGGGAAGCTTGCAAGAGAAGGTTCCAAACCCATGACGGATATCCTGGAAATCGATCAGGACGGCATCGAGCAGGTGTCGTTGCAGAAATATACCGAGAAGGCTTACCTGGACTACTCCATGTACGTCATTCTCGATCGCGCCCTGCCC
Source organism: Haliea atlantica (assembly GCF_054779855.1). Taxonomy (NCBI): domain Bacteria; kingdom Pseudomonadati; phylum Pseudomonadota; class Gammaproteobacteria; order Cellvibrionales; family Halieaceae; genus Haliea; species Haliea atlantica. Next base: position 122,448 of record NZ_BAAGXL010000019.1, read on the forward strand.
AATATCGGCGATGGTCTCAAGCCGGTGCAGCGGCGGATTGTCTACGCCATGAGCGAACTGGGCCTGAAGGCCACCGCCAAGTTCAAGAAGTCCGCGCGCACCGTGGGCGACGTGATCGGCAAATTTCACCCCCACGGTGACAGCGCGGCCTATGAGGCCATGGTGCTGATGGCGCAAAGCTTCAGCTACCGCTACCCCCTGGTGGACGGCCAGGGCAACTGGGGCTCCCCCGATGACCCCAAATCCTTCGCCGCCATGCGCTACACCGAATCCCGGCTCACCGCCTATGCCGAAGTGCTGTTGGGCGAGCTGGGGCAGGGGACGGTGGATTGGGTACCCAACTTCGACGGCACCATGGACGAGCCTTCGGTCCTCCCCGCCCAGGTGCCCAATGTGCTGCTCAATGGCACCACGGGTATTGCCGTGGGCATGGCCACCGACATCCCGCCGCACAACCTGCGGGAAGTGGTCAGCGCGGCGATTCATCTGCTGCAGCACCCCCGGGCCACGGTCGCCGAGCTGTGCGAGCACGTTCAGGGGCCCGACTTCCCCACCGAGGCGGAGATCATCACCCCGCGGGAGGATATCCACGCATTGTATGAGAGCGGTCGCGGGGGCCTGCGCATGCGCGCCGTGTGGGAGCGCGAAGACGGCGATATCGTGGTCAGCGCCCTGCCCTACCAGGTCTCCGGCTCCCGGGTGCTGGAGCAGATTGCCCAGCAGATGCAGGCGAAGAAATTGCCCATGGTGGCGGATCTGCGGGACGAGTCTGACCACGAGCATCCCACGCGCCTGGTGATCGTGCCGCGCTCCAATCGCGTCGACCTGGATGCGTTGATGAGCCACCTGTTTGCCACTACCGACCTGGAGAAAACCTACCGGGTCAATCTGAACATGATCGGCATCGACGGTCGCCCGGCGGTGAAATCCCTCGACGGCATCCTGCGCGAGTGGCTGCAGTTCCGCACCACCACCGTGCGCCGGCGCCTGGAGTACCGGCTGGATCGGGTCGAGCGGCGCCTGCATATCCTGGAAGGCTACCTGATTGCCTACCTGAATATCGACGAGGTGATCCACATCATCCGTACGGAGGACAAGCCCAAGCCGGCGCTGATGGCGCGCTTCGGCCTGTCGGATACCCAGGCGGAAGCCATCCTCGAGCTGAAGCTGCGCAACCTGGCCAAGCTCGAGGAAATGAAGATTCGCGGCGAGCAGGACGAACTGGCCAAAGAGCGCGAGCAGCTGCAGCTGACGCTGGGCAGTGAGGCCCGTCTTAAGACCCTGATTCGCAAGGAACTGGAGGCCGCCGCCGAGCAGTATGGCGACGCTCGCCGTTCACCCCTCGCGCAGCGCGATGAGGCGAAGGCCTTCAGCGAAGTGGAGCTGATGAGCGCCGACCCGATTACCGTGGTGCTCTCCGACAAGGGCTGGATTCGCGCCGCCAAGGGCCACGAGATCGATGCCACCAGTCTCAGCTACAAGTCCGGCGACAGCTTCAAGCTGGAGGCGAAGGGGCGCAGCAACCAGGCCACGGTCATTCTGGATTCCACCGGTCGCGCCTATACCCTGCCCTCCCACAACCTGCCTTCGGCCAGGGGCCAGGGAGAGCCCGTTACCGGACGCATCAGCCCGCCCTCCGGCGCCACCTTCGAAGGGCTCTTGCTGGGCGATACCGACCAGCGATATCTGCTCGCCAGTGATGCGGGCTATGGCTTTGTCGCCCAGCTCGGCGACCTGCACGGCAAGAACCGGGCCGGCAAGGCCGTGCTCAACCTGCCCGCGGGTTCCCGGGTGATGCAGCCGGCGCCCGTGCCCGCCAGCAATGAGGGTGCCTGGGTGGCGGCGGTGTCCAATGAAGGGCGCCTGCTGGTCTTCCCGCTGGAAGATCTGCCCCAGCTGGCCCGGGGCAAAGGCAACAAGATCATTGGCATCCCTACCGCGCGTGCCAAGACACGCGAGGAGTTCGTGGTGTCGGCGCAGGTGCTCGCGGAAAACCAATCCCTGGTCATCCTGGCCGGCAAGCGCCACCTGACCCTCAAGTTCAGCGAGCTGGAGCACTACCGCGGCGAGCGCGGTCGGCGCGGCAACAAGCTGCCCCGGGGTTTCCAGAAAGTGGATGCGATGCGGGTGGAGTGAAAGCTGGCAGCTGCGGGGTTGGAAGAAAAAAGGCGCGGCCCGCAGGCCGCGCAACAGCTCCCGTCAAGGTCTGAACATTACCTGCCTAGTGAAGCAGGGATCCCGGGGCGATGTCGTAATCCAGAAGGGTGAAGAATTGCGTCACGGCCTGCTGGTCGCCCTCGACAATGACGCTTCCCTCGTCGATCGCATCCCCCGGGCTGCGATTGCCCAGCATCAGAGCGGCAAAGGTTTCCGCGCTCAGCGCCAGTGTGGCATTTGTTTTCGGCAGCGTGCCCCGGTGTATCTGAATGATGCTGTTGCGTAACTCGACCGCGAGCGGCTCGGCATCGGGGAAGTGGAGGCCAAGTATCAAGCGGGTGTCGCCGGCTTTGCCAGCGTCCACCCGGTAGCGGAGTGAGTCGAGCATGACCGCCAGTGGCAGGCGGGCCAGGTTGTCGGGATTGTCTAGCTGGCCGGTGTAGTTGCGCAGGTCGACCTTGCCTGCCAGGTCCATGGCGCCCATCAGGTAGAAATTGCGCCAGTTCATGTTGGTCTGCTGATAACCCAGGGTGCGAAAAGCGGTCGCCTTGATCTCGCGGGCATGCGCGTCCTTGCGGTCGCTGCGGATCAGCCAGGTGGCCAGCTCGGCGGCGAACTGCGGGTCGCTCTCTTGCAGGGCGTTGCGAGCCAGCGTTGCCACACGTTCCCGACCCCCGAGCAGCGCGACCATGCGGCTGGCAAATTCGTCCCGTGGTGTGGGCATCAATTCGGTGGCATCACCCGAGAACCAGCTGATGTAACCGGCATAGTAGGAGCGTGCGGCGGTGGGCACGTTGCCGTAATGCTCGCCAGTCCAGGGTTCCTCCCGCAGGTATTCCGGCAGGCCGGGAAGCGCGTGGGCCAGCTCTTCGTGCACCAGCCCCTTGTTGATATGGCGGATGGCCTGGTCGTGGGTGTACTGGATGGCGTCGCGATACAGGGTGAGAACGCGGGCCACTTCCTCGCGGCCAAGGATCGGGTTGCCATGGTTGGGGACGAGGTGTTCCGGGGCCCGCTCGCGCATCCGATCCAGTGCCTCGACCCAGGCATTGGCATCGCGCATGCGGGTGCCGCGCAGGGAATGCAGGTTGGGGAAAGTCGGCCCCTGGATTTCATCACCGGCCAGCAGCACACCGTGCTCGGGCAGATAGGCTGCAATGTGTGAGCCGGCTTCGCCGCCAGTGAAGAAGAGTTCGAATTCGATGCCGCCCAACGTCCGGTTCAGGGTGTCGTGCACCAGCACGGTGGGTGGGATAAAAGCGGTGGGGATGGGGGCAGCCGCGTTTTCTTTCAGCTCACCACAGCAGCCGACATAGTTGTCCTTCTTCGCCTGCCCCTCCAGGCCGAAGCCGAACATGTAAGCTGACCTCAGTGCCATGATCGGTGTGTTCATGACCAGTTCCGAAGACATTTCGCGCATCAGGTTGTGAGCGGCAATGACCGGCACCTCACCGCTGTCGACATCCCGGCGATCGACCAAGAAGCCGGCGCCGTTGATATGATCCGGGTGGTGGTGTGAATAGATGATTGCCACGACGGGCTTGTCGCTGATGGCGCGAATCCGGGCCAGGGCCTTCTCGGCATAGTCCTGGTGCAGGCCGGTGTCGAACAGGACCAGCCCCTCCGGGCCTTCCACCATGACCATGTTGACGCCATGATCAATCAGCGACCAGACCGGTGTGTCGGCGATTCTTTTCACCTCATCGTCGAATACGGCCTTGTGTTCCAGCAGTGCCTTTGGCGCATGGTAGTCGGGTTGCGGGAGTGGTGGCGGCTCGCCGGCTGCGCTTGTCTGCTGAGGTTGAAGACAGAGGGCGCCGAGGCAGAGTGCCAGGCGAGCCAATCTTAGTGTGTGTGCGGGGACATTGAACATGCCAGGCTCCAGTCGTTCAGTGTGTATGACTGGCTACTATTCTGGCGACTCCGTCACCGGGGGCGACCGACCCGAACGGCGCGTACGCGCGGGGCGGCACATTTTGCCGGAAGGTGCGCCCGGAACGCGTCAAGGCATGTGCTGCCGTCGGTACTCGGACGGTGTTTGTTCAAACACCTGCTTGAAGTACTTGTTGAAAGTCGATTTGCTGGAAAAACCGGCGGCCATGGCGATGTCCAGCAGGCTCAGCCCGGCATTCTGCGGATCAATCATCAGCCGCCGGGCCTCCTCTACTCGCAAGCCATTGATGTAGTCGTAAAAGCGCATGCCGGCGTGGGTGTTCAGAACTTCGCTAAGTGTCTGTTGACGTACGCCCAATGCGACGGCGAGGGTATCGACCTGTAGTTCGGGTTGCAGATGCAGCTGTTCGGTTTGCATGAGCCGCTGCAGTTTATCCCAAAGCCGCGCGGCGCGATCCGGGTCCAGCCCTGAGCGCTGGTAGCGGGGCGCCTGAGTCGCCAGGTTCGAGGGTTGTGGGCCGCCTTCGGGTTCTTCTCCAGCCTCGGCCGAAGATCGGTCGCTTCGCTGGAACAGGACGAGGGACTGCCGGAAGCCGAATATAGCCACCCCGTAGAACAATGCCGCGCTGGCAGGCAGGACAATCCAGCGGGCAGGGTCGGGTGGCCAGCCCGCGGCCAGGCGTAGCAGGTTCAAGCCTGCCCCACTCGCCGCCAGCAACAGCACCAGCCCGGCGATGTTGCGCAGCCAGTCCAGGCTGATGCGCTCGATGGCGGTGTATTTGTCCAGCAGGGAGAGGCGATACCTCTGTAATAGCCTCAGGGTCAGCAGCCCGTAGGTAAGAAGCGACACGCTGCTGGCGAGGCCGTGCTGAGCGGTAAGCTGAATCAGATCCGGGTCGTCCAGCGGCAGTAGATAACGCTGCCTGGCAACGAGGTTCCAGGTGATGGCCAGCAGGAACGGCAAGCCGTGCCAGATATCTCGTGACTGCAGTCTTGTGGGGTGGTGTACCAGCGAGCGGGCATAGAGATACAGGAAAGGGCCGATGAGCAAAACGGTATTGTGCAGGATCGTGACTTCCGTGCGCCATTCCTGAACAAAGCGCTCTTCACTCAGGATCAGCGCCAGCAGGCGGGTGGTCATCGCCAGTAGCAGGCAGGCCAGAAGGCGGTTGGCGATTGCCTGTCGGCTCTCCAGCACCCAAAGAATCACGGCGAGGAGCAGCCCCTGGGATAGCAGGCTGATGGCGGTGGTTTCGGTCAAGGTCATTCTCATTCCAACGTTTGAGGTCGCCGGTCAGTGTCGCGATAAGCGGCCGGGCGCACGAGATGGTACTGCACCTGCAGGCAGGCGGCGAGGAACCCGTATGGTTGCATCGAAGGGCGCTGCCCGCGCTGTCGGCGGGAGCCACAAGGGGCATGTCCTCATTCATGGCAATGAAAGCGGCTTTTCCCGGTGACTCGATAATCACACTGTCTATAACAGTCGACCCGCCAGCGGGCCGCAATACGAATGACAGGGTTATCCCATGGCTACAGACCTCCCTTCAATACAGGACATGTACCGCCGGCTGTGTATCACCCGGGCGATGGAAGTCACCCTTGCCGCGCACACGCGCAAGGCCAGGATATCGGGCTGGTGGCATCCCGGGGAGGGTCAGGAAGCGGTGGGTATTGGTGCAACTGCGGCGCTTCGACAGGACGATTACCTCTGGTACCAGGGGCGAGGTTGTGCCTGGGCAATAGGCAAAGGCATGGCACCGGATCCGATCTTCGGTGATGTGCTCGGCAAGTCGACGGGTTCGACCGGTGGCAAGGGTGGTGGTGTGCCTCACTGGGCCGACTACAGCCTGGGGATCATGGGTGAGGGTGCCACATTGGGTAGCGTCTATCCCCTCGCCGCGGGCTCGGCGTTTGCCTCCCGAGTGCGCGGGGATGACCGCGTGTCACTGGCCAACTTTGGTGACGGTACAGCCTCGCGGGGCACATTCCACGAGACACTGGTTCATGCGGCTGCCTGGAAATTGCCGCTGATCTACCTGTGCGAGAACAACAATATCCTGGTGGGCACGCCCCTGACCGATGTCTGCCCCACCGGTGATATCGCCGACTTCGCAGCCGGTTATGGCATACCCGGGGTCATCGTCGATGGCCAGGATGCGCTCGCGGTGCGCGATGCGGTGGCCGAGGCCGCAGATCGTGCGCGCAACGGCGAGGGACCCAGCCTGATCGAGGCAAAGACAGTGCGGGTCCAGGGGCATTACGCCGGCGACCCGCAGCTTTACCGTGAAAAGCGGGATTACCTGAAAGACTACCGCGATCCGCTCGAGGTATTGGGCGGTCATCTGGATCCCGGGGAAAGTGAAGAGATACGCAGCGAAGCCGACGCGCTCGTGGCTGTCGCGTTCCAGGCCGCGATGGAGGCCCAGACCCCCGATGTGTCCGTGATATTCAAGGATCTCTACTATGACCAGCAATAAGACGTCGGAAACCATGCTGTACAACGCCGCGATGGGGCTTGCCATCGCGGAGGAAATGCGCATCAACCCCGAGATCTTCGTGCTCGGTCAGGGGGTGGCCTCGGGGGGCTGGTTTGGCTCGGAGAAGGGGCTGGCCGATGAATTCGGCAAACAGCGGGTCGTGGACTGTGGCATCTCCGAAGCCTTCGAGGTCGGCATGGCCGCGGGCGCATCGATTGCCGGCATGACGCCGGTAATCAACGTCGGCTTTGCCGACTTCTCGCTGATTGCCGGTGACGAGATCTATCACAAGCTGGGCAAGTGGCGCTATATGCACGGAATCAACGTGCCGATGTCCGCGGTGATTATCCTGCCACTGGGTGTCATGGGGGGCGCCGGTCCGGAGCACTCGAATTCGATCGAAGTGCTGGGCATGCACTTTCCGGGATTGAAGGTCGTCGTGCCTTCAAACCCCGCGGATGCCAAGGGCCACATGAAGGCGGCCCTGCGCGAGCCCAATCCGGTGCTGTATCACTCCATTCAGGCGCTGAGCTTCACCAATGGCGAGGTGCCGCTGGCCACCGACTTTGTTGTCGAGATCGGCAAGGGCGTGGTGCGCCGCGAGGGCCGGGATGTCACCCTGCTGACCTATGGATCCATGGTCAACCGCTCGCTGGAAGCGGCTGCAGCGCTCCAGTCTGAGGACATCTCGGTGGAGGTCATAGACCTGCGCAGCCTGAACCCCATCGACTGGCCCCTCATCCTGGACTCCGTCGCCTCGACACACCGTGCCATGGTCGTGCATGAGGCCAACAGGACCGCGGGGCCGGGGGCGGAGATCGCCGCGCAGATTCAGGAGCGGGCATTCTACGAGCTTGAGACGCCGGTGTTGCGCGTGGCAGGCAAGGACGTCCCCCTCCCCCAGAGCGTCGAGCTCGAGCAAGCCTGTATTCCCTCCGTGGCAGAGATCGCGGAGGCGGCGCGTCACATCATGAACCTGTAACAGTGGCCCGGTGACATCATGTCGATACTAACTGAACTGACGATTCCCATGATGGGATCCGTGGAGCACGCCCGGCTGGTGCAGTGGCTGGTCGAGGAGGGCTCCGCCTTTTCCAGGGGTGAGTCCCTTTACGAGCTTGAGACGGACAAGACCGTGACCACGGTCGAGGCCGAAGAAGACGGTATCCTGGTCCGGGCGCTCGGCGAGGAAGGACAGGAGTTCCTCATGGGGGACCCCGTGGCGCTGCAGGTTCCGGCCGGAACCTCGGCCGAGGTGATTGAGCGCGAACTGGCGCGCCATGATGCGGGTTCCAGCGAGGAAGCCGACGCGGACAATGCCGTCGCGCAAGCAGCCCCAGAGCCTGCGTCCTCCCAGGCAATGGGTGCCCGGGGAGCGTTGCCGGCCACCGTGCCGGTGAAGTCGTCGCCGCGCTCTCGCAAACTGGCGAGGGAGCATGGTGTGGACATCACCACCGTGACAGGGACAGGGCCACGCGGTCGCGTGACGGGCGATGATGTCCTGCGCGAGGCGGCCATGGTTGCGGCCAGCAGCGAGGAGCGCGAGCCCACCGCCGCGCAGTGGGGCGACAGACAGGAGCCTGCTCAGGCTGAGTCGAAAGGACAGCTGACAGGAACATCCATTCCGCATTCCTCACGCCGGCGCACCATTGCCAGAGTCATGGCGGAGGCCAAACGCGAGGCGCCGCATCTGACGGCGGACATGGATATTGATCTGAGTGCAGTCATGGCGTTCCGCAGCCGTTACAAGCGTGCGGGGCATCCGGCCCCGTCAATCCTCGGCATTGTGGCCAGTCAGGCGGCGCGTCTCTTGTCTGAGCACAAGAGCCTGAATGCCACCTTCCGTGAACACGACTTGATGCTCTGGAATACGGTCAACCTGAATGTGGGCATTGATACCGAGGGAGGTCTGGTCGCACCAGTGATCCGCGACGCACAACTCCTGACTGCGATGGAGATGACTGATCGCATCGCGGCCCTTGCGCAACTAGCACGGGCGGGGCGCCTCTCGCGGGATGACCTGGCCGGCGGGACTTTTACCGTGTCCAACCCGGGTGCACTGGGGCCAGTCGTGCGTGCCGAGGCTGTCCTGAATGGGCCCCAGGTGGCATTGCTCGGTATGCCGGGTATCCAGCAAAAGCCGGTTGCGGTGCGTCTACCCGACGACAGTTTCGCCATTCAGGTCAGGCCCATCCTTAGGCTCGGAGTGACCTTCGATCATCGCGCCCTGGATGGCGGCCCCGTGATTCGCTTCCTCAACGCGCTGAAGCAGGGGCTGGAATCCATCGACAGGTAAATGCTGGTGTAAAAAACGCGATCCCGCCGGTGGCAAATTCATTCCAATGTGTGAAGTCGCCGGTCGGTATCCCGGTAAGCTGTCCGAAACCAAGAATAGCAATGGCCTATCCTGGCTATAAGAAAGGGAGTGAGAATACGCAATGACTGGCTTTGACCCACGCTGCCCCGAGATGAACCTGGAAGGTGCCTGTGTCCTGGTAACGGGGGGCACCAGCGGTATTGGTGCCGCTACCGCCAGGGCGTTTCTGGACGTGGGTGCCACGGTCACTATTACCGGTACGCGCGAAGGTGTCGATGCCTATCCGGAGGCTCCCAAGGGGGCGAAGTATGTGCAACTCCGTCTGCAGCAACGGGAGGATATCCAGCGGGTAGCCGCCGCCTTTGATCGCCTGGATGTGCTGGTCAACAACGCCGGGGGTACCGGCGGTGCCGCCGAGCCCTTCGATTTTGATACCGCTGTCACGGTGAACCTGAATGCGGTGTACCACCTGACCGACCGTCTCACTGGCGCACTGGCAGCCAGTCAGTTGCCCCAGGGGGCCAGCGTGGTGAATATTGCCTCCGAGATGTCGCTCTTCGGTAGCCCGTGGTTCCCCGGTTACGGGGCTGCCAAGGCTGCCATCGTACAGCTCACGCGTACTTTTGCGGTGTCCCTTGCGCCCCAGGGCATTCGCGTCAATGCGCTGTTACCGGGCTCAGTGCCCACACCGATGACCGCCGCCTTTGCCGATGATCCCGAGGTCAACCGCATGGTGGCAGACAAGACACCCCTGCACCGTTGGGGCACGCCGGCGGAAATGGCCGGCCCGATACTCTTCCTGGCCAGTTCGATGGCCAGCTTCGTCACCGGCCATACCCTGGTCAGCGACGGGGGCTACAGCATTCAGGAATAACCCAGCACAGCATTCATAACACTAAAACCGCCATAGGAATCATTGCCATGCAACGTTTTGCCGACAAGGTCTGCCTGGTCACTGGCGCTGCCAGTGGGATCGGGCGGGCGACCGCCCAGCGCCTCGCCAGTGAGGGTGCGACACTGATGCTCGCGGACATCAATGCGGAAGGCCTGGAGGAGACCCGCGCCAGTCTGCCGGATGGTGTGCGCGCGGAAGTCGCGGTCTTCAATGCGACCGATGATGATTCCTGCCGCAGGATGGTGGCGCAGACAATCGAGACCCTGAGCCGCCTGGATGTGCTATGCAACATTGCCGGCATGTCGCGCTCGGCGAAGTTCCTCGAGCTGAAGCGCGAGGATTGGGATCGTATGTTCGCGGTCAATACCACCAGCTTGTTCATCATTACCCAGGCAGCACTGCCGCACCTGATCCAGTCCAGGGGCAATATCGTCAACATGGCCTCCGCATCGGGGCGCGTGGGCGCGCCCTATTTTGCCCACTATGCGGCTTCCAAGGCGGCCGTCATTTCCCTCACTCGCTCCCTGGCCGTGGAGTTCTCCAAAGAAGGGGTGCGGGTCAATTGCATCTGCCCCGGTGGGGTGAACACGCCGATGGCCCAGGTCAATGCCGACAGCATGTCCGCCGACATCGACATGGACCTGCTGCGGCGTCTGTTTGCCTTGCACCCGGAAGCGCGGCCGGAAGAGATTGCCGGCGCGGTGGCCTACCTGGCCTCTGACGAGGCCCGCTATGTCAGCGGTGCCAGCTTTGCCATTGACGGGGCGCAAACCGCCTGATTTTCCGGAGTAGGCTTTCATGACGCAACTGTCCCACCTTATGGCGCCTGGTCGTATTGGTACCCTGGCGCTGCGCAATCGCATTTTCATGAGCCCGATGGGCTCCAACACCGCAGATCCCGAGGGCTACTGTGGCGAGCGGCTGCTTCGCTACTACGAGACGCGAGCGAAGGGCGGTGCTGCACTGCTAATCATGGGCTCGGTGTCGATTTCCTGGCCGGTGGGTTCGGCCAATTACCGCCAGGTGGCTATATCCGACGATCGCTTCATCCCCGGTGTGCGTGAGGTGGCTGATGCAGTGCACAGCCACGGCGCGAAGCTGGCCATGCAGCTGCAGCACGCGGGCCTCACGGCCATGAATGACATTCGCGACGGTCGCCCCATGCTGACGCCTTCGCTGCCCGAGGAAAAGGGCGGCGACATGGAAGGCACGCTGTTCCCCGAGGAAATCGCAGCGATGTCCACGCCCTACTCTGCGGCGGCTGCAAAGGTGGAATACCGTGTGGCGAGCCAGGAGGACATTGACTGGGTGATTGGCGAGTTCGCCGCGGCTGCCGAGCGCGCCCAGCGTGCCGGGGTGGATGGCGTGGAAATTCACGCTGGCCATGGCTACCTGATTCACAGCTTCCTGAACCCTTCCGTGAACAAGCGGGAGGATGCCTATGGTGGCAGTATCGAAAATCGCGCCCGCCTGCTGGTTCAGGTGATTGAGGCAATCAAGGCCCGTTGCGGCAGGGATTACCCAGTGTGGTGCCGCCTGGATGGGGTAGAGTTCCTGACCGAGGGCGGTATTACCAATGCGGATGCCGTTCGCACGGCACAGCTGGCCGAGGCAGCGGGAGCCGACGCCATACACGTGAGTGCTTATGCAGATGCCTCCAAGGGTGCCAGTTTTACCGCCGCGCATACGGTGCACAAGCCCTGCGGCTTCGTGCCCTACGCCAGTGCCATCAAGGCGGCGGTATCCATCCCGGTGATCGCCCCCGGGCGCATCGAGCCGGAGGTCGGCAATCGGCTGATCGGCGAAGGCAAGCTGGATTTCATCACCATGGCGCGCAAGCTGCTGGCGGACCCGGAGCTGCCCAACAAGATTGCCGAGGGCCGGCTGGCGGATGTGCGGCCCTGCATCTACTGCTACACCTGCATCAGCCAGATCTTCGTCAACAAGACCGTAAAGTGCGCGGTGAATGCGCGCACCGGGCGCGAGCACGAAACGCTGGTCAGCCCCGCCGAGTCGCCGAAAAAGGTGCTGGTGATTGGCGCCGGCCCCGCGGGCATGGAGGCGGCGCGGGTCGCGGATCTGCGTGGACACCGCGTAACGCTGTGTGACAAGTCCTCGCGGCTGGGTGGTACGGTATTCTTTTCTGCCGTGTCCTATCCGCCGAACGCCGGCCTGGTGAATTACCTGAGTCGTGCCATTGAGCAGTCCTCGGTCGAGGTGCAGCTGAATACCGAGGTCACCCCGGAGTGGGTGCGCGCCCAGTCGCCGGATGTGGTGGTGGTGGCCACCGGTGCCCGGCGCGGGCTGCCGGAAATTCCCGGCGTTGACCTGCCCCACGTGCTCAGCGGCGATGACATTCGCGGCATGATCACCGGGGAGTCCGAGGGTGAATCGAAGCTGCCGACACTGGCGCGGGGCGCCATGGCCCTGGGTGGCATGGCCGGTATTACCGGGCGGCCGGACTGGATGCGCCAGCTGTCGCGGGTGTGGATGCCCCTGGGCAAGCGCGTCGTCATGATCGGTGGTGGCCTGGTTGCGGTCGAACTGGCGGAGTTTCTCGCCGAGCGCGGCCGCCAGGTGACCGTGCTCGAAGAAGGCGAGGTCATGGGCCAGGGCCTGATGCTGGTACGTCGCTGGCGCAACCTGGCGGATTGCCGCGACAAGGGCGTGGAATTCCTCACCCGGGCGCGGGTGGTGGCCATCACCGACAGTACGCTGACCTACTGCAATGCCAACCAGCAGGAGCGCACGATCGACGCTGACCAGGTCATCATTACCTCGGGTGCCGAGGGCGACCTTGCGCTGGCGGACCGGCTCCGCGGTGAGGGCTTGACCGTGCACAGTATTGGCGACTGCAACGGTGTCAGCTACATTGATGGCGCAATCCACGCGGGCTTTGATCTGGCTCAAGCGCTCTAGTGAGGGGTGAGCCGGCTTCCTCTTCATTCATGCGTGTGAGGGGGTCGGGTAGAGCGGGATCTATTATTGGAAATATATTCCAAAAATAGGGTCGCACTGATACATTCGACTCTCCTTCAACCGCGAGGAGTCATAATAAATGGACGCCAGAGAAGCCGCATACCTCAAGGGGGGCGCAGTCCCCCTGACCACAGACAGCAGTATTCTGATCAGCTCCTCCAAGTACCTGAACAGTGCCGCCATGCGCCACGTGGTGGCGCAGGAAATGCTGCGCAAGTACGGGTCGGACCTGCCCCCCGCCTGGTTTATCCCAGAGACCATGGCTGCCTTCGCCGAGGTGACCGATCCGGCAGAAGTGCTTGCGCTGTTCCAGGCCGAGCGACAGCGCAATCCCGAATTTGCCGACTGGCTGGATGCGCGCACGCTCTCGGATTTTTCCGTGGAGCGTCTGCGCGACTCCCGGCCGGGTACCCTGGGCGAGCTCATCTACCGCTTTGTGGCGGAAAGCGGCTTCGACATCGACTTCATGTTCAAGGGGGCGCCGGAGGACGATTTCCAGTACTGGCTGAAGCGCTTTGTGCAAGGGCACGATATTCAGCACATGGTGACCGGCCTGGATGTCACGCCGATTGGCGAGTACGCGCTGATCATGCTGAATACGCAGCAGTATTTCGATCACCTCGGCCCCGAGCTGGCGGCCCAGCTGTCCCAGCAGCCAACTTTTTCCATCAGCTGCGGCCTGATGCGCTCTACCCTGCACTATCCGCGGACCATGCCCCTGATGCTGGACGCCATGGCCCTGGCGCGACGCATGGCGAGGGAGTTACGGCGGCCCCTGTTCTACGTGAACTGGGAGGATTACCTGGACTGTACGATCGCCGAAGTGCGCGAAGACCTGAACATCCTGGATGCACCCGCGGATGGTGAGTGGGCCTGGGCCTACGACGACATGAGGAACAGCTGATGACACCGGTACGGACCAATCGCCTGCGCCTGGGCGTCTTTCTGGCGCCCTTCCACCCCCTGGACGAGAGCCCGACCCTGTGCCTGGAGCGCGACCTGCAGCTGGCGGAGTTTGCCGACCGGCTGGGCCTGGACGAATTCTGGTATGGCGAACATCACAGCGGCGGCTATGAAATCAGTGCTTCGCCGGAACTGATGATAGCCGCTGCCGCCCAGCGCACCCGGCGGATTCGTCTGGGAACCGGGGTGGTGTCGCTGCCTTATCACAGCCCATTGATGACCGCGAACCGCATTGCCCAGCTCGACCACCTGAGCCAGGGGCGCCTGATGTTCGGTGCCGGCCCCGGGCTTCTGGTCAGCGATGCCCACATGCTCGGACTGGATGTCGGGGACTCCCGTGACAAGCTGGATAGCGGCCTTAACGTGATACTGCGGCTGCTGCGCGGCGAGTGGGTCACCGAGCACAGTGACTGGTACGAGTTGCGTGATGCGCACTGCCAGGTATTGCCCCTGAATCGCGACCTCGAAGTCTGCGTGGCCAGCACCTTCTCGCCGAATGGGGGCAAGCTTGCGGCGAAATACGGGGCTGGCATGTTGTGCCTGGCTTCGACGCTTTACGGGGGCTTCGATGCCCTGACCACCAACTGGCAGATCGTCTGTTCCACCGCCGAAAAAATGGGCCAGTGCATGTCGCCCGCGAGCATTCGCTGTGCCACGGACATGCACATCGCACCCTCGCGCCAGCAGGCACTGGACGAGGTGGGCGAAGGCTATGAACGTTACCTGGACTACATCCGCAACCAGTCAGAGCATCTGCCTGACTCGCCGGCCCACCTGAGTATCGAGGACCTGATTGCGCGCGACGAGGTGATCGTGGGAACTCCCCAGGATGCGATCGAACAGATCCGCCGCCTGGAGCAGAAGGTGCCTGACTTTGGCTGCCTGCTGCTGCTGGACAAGAACTGGGCCAGCACCGAGCACAAGCAACGTTCCCTGGAGATGCTGGCGCGTTACGTATTGCCGGTTATCAATGGCGACAACGTCAACCGCCAGCGCTCCTTCGACTGGGCTCGGGAAAATCGCCAGCACTTCACTGATGTAATCAGTGGTGCAACACAAAAAGCCTTTGAAAAACATGCGCGCGAAGAGGCGGGCGACGATAGTAGCCAAACGACCAGTCGCAGCGCTTGAATCGGCATACCGGGAGAACCACTATGCAGGCAGCAATTTTCCATGGCGTCGGCGATATCCGCGCGACCGCCGATATAGCGAAACCGGAGCCCGGCCCCGGTGAAGTCATCGTCCAGGTCGCCAGTTGTGGCATCTGCGGCAGTGATCTGCACATCTATCGACTCGACTCACCCTCCGCGCTGGAAATGCACAGTGGCACACTGCGTACCGATGTCGACGGTAATCGCATCATCGGCCACGAGTATGCGGGTGTCATTGCAGCGGTGGGCGAGGGTGTCGATAGCTATGCCGTTGGCGACCGGGTAGTCGGTGTCACTGCCGGTGGAGGCATGGCCGAGTATGTGCCAGTGCCGGCGAACCCCTTCCAGTTGGCGAAGGTTCCCGAGAGTGTGAGCTTCGAGGAGGCGGCAACCACCGAGCCGCTGGCGGATGCCCTGCAGCTGGTGCGTAAGGCGGCGCTGCAGCCCGGGGAAAACGTGGTGGTATTTGGCGTTGGCATTATCGGGCTGGGCGTGGTCCAGGCCATCCGTGCGACGCTGCCGGAGATTGGCGAAATTGTTGCGGTGGATGTGTCCCCGAGCCGCCTGGAAATGGCGCGGCAGGTCGGCGCGACCGCCGTGGTGAATGCCGCCGAGGAGGATGTGGTCGAGGCCTGCGGCCGCGCGTGCGGCGTGGTCGAGTGGGAGTACCCGGTGATGCGCCCTCCGCGGGTCGCCGCCGTGATCGACTGCGCCGGTTACATCAAGCACATGAAGGGGCCGCCGCCACTGCAGACGGCGTTGCATCTGCTGCAGCCGGTGGGCGGGCGCATCATCTGCTTTGGCGCCTTCGAGGATGCCGTCACCCTGGAACTGATGGACCTGATTCACAAGCAGCCGGTGATCGAGGGCTCCATGGGCTATCGTGCCGAAGAACTGACCCAGGCACTGGAGCTGATGGCCAGCGGCAAGGTGGACCGGCGGCGGCTGATCTCGGATCGCTTTCCCCTGGCTGAGGTCAGCGAGGCCTTTCAGACCCAGGGTAACGGGCGCGCCATCAAAGTGATGGTCCAGCCGGTACCCGAGCTGAATGAATAGTCACAATCATCCCGTTATTGCCGAGGCGCGCATGTCACTCACAGTTGATGATCTGATTGAGATACAGAATACGGTACACAGCTATCCCTTTCTGCTGGACGCCGGACGCTTTGATGAGCTGGGTGAGCTGTTCGCCGATGCCGTAGTCTACAACGGTGATGCGATTCTCGCCGACAGGAGTGCGCAGGCTTACGCCGACGGCTTTCGGCAGTGGCTGCATCTATATGACGGCAGGCCGTGCACGTGGCACATGCTGGCGAACGTAATACTGGAGCCCCAGGACAATGGCGATGTGGTTGTTCGCTCCTACGTGATGGTTTTTCAGCAAACCGATGCCCTGCCCCTCCAGCCCGTTATCGGCGGCGATTACCGCGATACCTTGCGTAAGCTTGATGGTCGCTGGCGCTTTGTCGAGCGTCGCATGGGTAATGACCTGGTGGGAGACCTGAGTGCCCATGGAAAAGATACTGACGTTATCCAGCGATTGCGTGCGAACGATTGAGAGGCTGGCAGGCCCCGCTTGAGGGCTGGGTCTCCTGCTTCGATTTACAGAGCCTTATGCTCAGCTTTCCTCGGACCCCATACCTGGAAATGGCGCCGCATGTTGGTCGCCACCACGCCGTAGTTCTGGGATATACGGATAGCGTGCGTTGGTATTGCACCGGTTGTCATCGGGATGCCGTGGGAAGATCCGGCCGCAGTACTCCTGGACCACCTCAAAGCCCATCATTGATCGTTCTGCATCGTTAAGCGTGGCGTATACATGGTCATGCAACGAGGCGGCGTAGTTGTCTTGCGCCCGCATGAAGTGCAGGCAGTAGCCGTTCAGAATGGATATCCGCGTTTTGTCGGATGTGGAGCGACCCTGGAAGTGCCAGAGCCGGCTTTCAAAAAAGATTGCCGAGCCCGCGGTGCATGTCACCGGGACTGATTTGACACTTTCTTCGGACTCGGCTTTTCCGGTCTTTTCGTTATAGTGAAATCTGGGTGCTCGGGTCCTGTGGGTTCCCGGTACGACTTCAGTGACACCCATGCCCTCTTCAAAGTCACTGAGCGCCACCATGACATTGAAGTACAGTGGAATGGGGGTCTGGAAAGGCACAGGAATCTGATCGTTGTGCAGCACCTGCCCTCCCGAGCCATTGCGCACGATGATCCCCGTTGACTGGGCCATATAGAAGGGAACGTCCTCCAGCATGTGACGTCCATATTCGGCCACGACGGGGTGCATGGCAAGATCGATGAACTCGCGCCCTTTGTTGGGCAGGGTGAGTATCGCCTGCCATGCGGGAGTGACGCCCTGGGGTGGCTTTCCCAGCTCCCGGTCTCCGATGGAGTCATGGCTTGGAAGGCGATAACTGGCGACTCCCTCTTCACACTCAAGGTCCGCCTGCTCAAGCAGCCGCTCGCGTATTGCGGCGACCTCTGTCGGATTCAGCAGATCCTTGTGAACTGTATACCCGAACGTGTCCAGATTGCGCTTTCCATCGCTGATGTCACTGGTCGGGACTGGGAGCTCGCTGTCTGAGCGGCCTTCTACTGTTTTATTCATAAAGCCTCCAGGGGCATGAGACTGGAACCATTCGCTATGGGAGGATTCGAGGATAGGGCATGCTAATTCTCTTTTTCTCATTCGGTGAAAGGAGCTTTGAGCCAGCTAAAAAGGCCCATTGTGCAGCACGAATGCGACTCCAATGCATAATCATCCATATCGACGATGTACACATGCCACTGGTTTCATATTATTTGATCGCATCAACCCTGGATCTATCGGAAAGAGTACGAGGCAACCATGAATCAAGCGTCTGTAGAAGCCCCGCGCGAACTGCGCTACGCCATTATTGGTGCCGGCATGTCGGGCATCCTCGCCGCGATCAAGTTGCTGGAGCGCGGCGAGCAGCATGTGTCGATTTACGAAAAGGGAGCCACCCTCGGTGGCACCTGGCGGGAGAACCGTTATCCCGGCCTGACCTGCGACGTGCCTGCCCACGCCTACACCTACAGTTTTGCGCCGAACCCGGATTGGAGTGCCTATTACGCGCCGGGACCGGAGATACGGGACTACTTTCAGAAAGTCGCCGACGACTACGGCGTGAGCCCCTTGATCCGCTATAATAGCGAGGTGACTGCCTGCCGCTTCGATGACGCGTCGACCACCTGGCAGCTCACCCTGTGTGATGGCAGTGCGCTTGAGGCGGATGTGGTGATCGCTGCATCCGGCGTTCTCCACCACATCAACATGCCGGAAATTCCCGGCCTGGACAGCTTCGCCGGCAAGGCCTTTCACAGTGCGCGCTGGGATGACTCCGCGGTACTCGATGGCACGCGTGTTGGCATCATTGGTGGTGGTTCCACCGGCATACAGATTCTCTCCGCCCTGCAGCCACGCAGCGAAACCGTAGTCCACTTCCTGCGTTCGCCACAGTGGATCATGCCGGTTCCCTACTTCACCTACACTGACGAGGATCGCGCGGACTTTCGTGCCCATCCGGAAAAAATCGACGCCGTCCGCTACAGCGATGAATACTTCGGCAATATCCGTCGCTTCTGTAACGCCATCTCCAACCCCGATGGACCTGAGATCGCCGCGGTAGAAGCCGAGGTGCTGCGCAACCTGGAAGAGAGCGTCAAAGATCCCGTGCTGAGGGAAAAACTGCGCCCGGATTACCGTGCTGCCTGCAAGCGCCTGATCTACAGCTGGTGCTACTACGATCACATCCAGCAGCCCAATGCAGTGGTGGAAACCGGGCGCATTGCCGCGGTGGAGCCCGAGGGTGTGCGTATGCAGGACGGCAGCTTCCACCCCTTGGACGTGCTGGTGCTGGCCACCGGCTTCCGCGCCGACCGCTTTATCCGCCCGACCGTGGTGACCGGCAGTCAGGGGCGTTGCCTGGACGATGCCTGGAGCGAGCGCCCCTGCGCCCACTACGCGATGACCATTCCCGGCTTCCCCAACTTCTTCATGCTCAACGGGCCCGGCGGGCCGGTGGGGAATTTCTCGCTGATCGACATCGCCGAGCGGCAGTGGGGTTACATTGATCAACTGATTGACCAGCTGCGCCAGGGCGCGCGTCTGGTGGACACCCTTCCGGAAGCCTTTGCGGACTATGAGCAGCGGCGCGTCGAGGCGGCCCGCAACACCATCTTTGGTAGTGGCTGTTCCAGCTGGTACCTGGATGCCCAGGGCGTGCCCGCCAGCTGGCCCTGGAGCTACGACGATTTCGCGGAAGCGATGGAGAAGCCGGAGCTGTCGAGTTTCAGCTTCGCGGCGTGAGCCTGGGTAGCAGACTAACGCAGCCAGCGGAGCTGGACGCCAGTCGCCCATACTGGTCCTGACTGCTCAACGAATGTCGTATCAACCCTAACGAAGCAGATCTTGCTGTGTCTGCTTCCTGGGCCCTCGTCGGTGAAGCGAGCCGGTGAGGGCCCCCAATCCATCCAGGTTCATCTGTCCCGATGATGCCGCACTCAAGCCATGCTGACATAGTCTGCCTGCCATGTTCGGATACCGAGGTTTGATGCATGAAGCGGGAAAGGGTGAACTTTGATTTTTCGGGGTGCAGCGTATTGGTCACGGGAGGCACCAGCGGTATAGGGCTGCAAATCGCCAGTGCCTATGCTGATAGTGGTGCCGTTGTTCATATCACCGGTCGCCGGCCCAGTGGTCATGACTATGATGCCGACCTTTCGCGCTTTGTCTATCACGTCTACGACGCCTTTGACCGGGAAGCGGCGTCCCGGCTGGCCAGTGAGATCGACAGTCTCGATATTCTGATCAACAATGCCGGCGCCGCCTTCCCGCGAGGTGTCAATGAATGGGAGGAGGAGGGGTTTCGCGACGCCATCGAAGTGAACCTCATGAGCTACTTCAGTGTTGCTACCGCTCTCCGCGACAAGCTGGCTCACAGCCAACTGGAAGGCGGCGGCAGCGTGATCGGCATCGGCTCCCTGACTTCCTTCTTCGGCTTCGAAATGGTGCCGGGCTACGGCGCAGCCAAGGGGGCGCTAGTACAGCTGACCAAGACCCTGGCGGTGTCCTGGGCGAAGCACGGCATTCGCTGCAACCTCATCGCTGCCGGCAATATCGAAACGCCGATGAATGCGGATATGACAGACGAGCAGTTCGACAAGTTGTATGCGCGTCTGCCGATTCAGCGGCAGGGGACCCCGGCGGATATTGCCGGTGCGGCGCTCTACCTGACCTCGCCACTGGCCTCCTATGTGACGGGTCAGACGCTGGCGGTGGATGGCGGGTATACGATCGCGATGTACATGTAATGTCAGTCGCGACGAAGCCACGCGGGGCACTCCCGCCCTGGCGACTTCGGAAATGCTCCCTGTTCCATCGGCATGCCGAGCACCGCTGGGTTGCCGGCGAGCCACACCGCCGTACCCACCCGTTTGCTGATTTTCCAGCCCTCCCGGGTACGCACCAATTCGTCGTCGTACCAGGCACCGATGGTCAGCAGGCAGTCAGCGCCGGCACTGTGCAGGACATGCTGTGCGGTGAGGTAGCAGTGTGCCCTGGCGGTGTCGCCGGTCACTTCCACCGCGATCGGGCCCAGCTGATGATGGGTGGCGTCCAGGCCCGGCAGGCTCTGCTTGCAGATGGCCGCATACTCGTCGGGACTCTGGACCCCCGCGCCTGGGATCTCGACGTGGGCATCGTCGGTAAAACAGTTGCGCATGAGCGGGATGTTCAGTGTATCCAGTCCAATAACGTAGTGGCTGATCACCTGCTCGATACAGTGCACATCGAAGAGGTACTGGCTGCGGGCTTCGTGATTCATGTTCTCTGCTCCGTTCTTCAAGCGGCCGTGATGGGTAGGGGGATGCCGCAGGCGTATGCGATATCCCCGTGGTAGCGCTGCAACAGCATTTCGTTGCGTCCGAATACCAGCGACGCGGGTTCGCGCAAACTGGCGTAATTCCGCCATGCCCCCGCGACGGTAGGCAGGTCTTCATCGCGGTTGATGTTGACTATCGCCGCGTGCAGTTTTGCGTAGGCGGAAGCCGGGACGGGCGGCGCGTCCATGGGCCGGTAGCTGCTGTAGACAACCCGCGTGACGCCGATATCCCGAGTAGGGAAGGAGCGGTTGATGGCAATGACCGGCAACTCGCCGTCGATGGCAGCGGAGACCGTGAGAATCGTGTTCGGGAAAAGGTAATGTACGGCGCTGTAATCTGTGCCAGAAGGCGGCCATTCGCATTCCCGCAGGTCTACGAGGCGCTGGAGATCCCGGCCCGGACTGGCAAAACGATGATGCAGACCGAAGTGGTCGTGAATGGTCAGGAAGGGGACCAGCTGCGGCGACAGGCTCTTCGGGTGTGTCGCAGGTACATGATAGCCCTCGCAGGATATGTCGACGACCAGTTTCCAGTTGGCCTCGACTTCGAGCGTGTCATGGCCGACGGGTTCTGCGCGGTCCAGCTGAAACGCTTCCAGCAGTCTGTCTATCCCGCCCAGGAAACCCCGCAGATCCAGTTCGTCTTCGGTGGTTTCGTGCTGAATGAAGAGGAGGCCGTGGCGTTCCGCAACAGCAACCGGTTCAAGCGAGGTCTTCCGGGTCTGGTCAAAGGCTTCACCCAGCGGTCTATGCGTCAGGTGCCCTTTCTGGTCGAATCGCCAGCCGTGGAATGGGCACAATAGCCCCCCTTGTTTGCTGCGGGAAGCTTGCAATTGACCGCCACGATGCGGGCAGAAGTTGCGGAATGCGGCCAGGCCGCCGTCCTCCTGGCGCACCACGATCACGGGCGGGCCATAGGCATCGAACAGCAGTGTGTTGCCCGGTTCCGGCACATCCCTGGATAGCCCGACCACAAGTGGCGTGTGCCGAAACACGAACTCGTGCTCGGCGGCGTGACGCTCGGGGTCGGTATAGAGCGAGGTATTGGTTACCAGTGGCTGTGGACCGAGTTCGCTCAAACCCTGCTGCATAGTGCGGACCAGTCGACGACGCAGCGTACGGCTCTCGGTGTTCAGGTCAAATCGCTGTGACATCCTGCCGTGTCCTCGCTGGATGGGTGGGGCATGAATGGGTCAGTGCAAGGCGTCCACCAGTGCCCGGACCTGTTCCTGCAAGGCACCCTGCGCAAGCTTCGAGCCGGTGGCCAGTACGTCGAAGCCGTGTAACGTGCCGGCATAGCTGTGTAGTTCCACGGGGATGCCATGCTGCAGAAGCCGCAGGCCAAAATTCAGGCCCTCGTCGCGCAGCGGATCATGCTCGGCGGTCGCCAGGTATGCCGGAGGAAGTCCCGAGAGGTTGGATGCGCGGGCGGGTGCGGCGGTGTCGGGTACAGCGCCTTTTCCCGCCTGCCCCAGGTACATTGCCCAGGACTGCCTGGCAGTTTTCCGGTTCCAGACCGGGGTGTCGCCGCAGGAATGCATGGAAGGCGTATCCAGCCGGTCATCAAGCACCGGGTAGATGAGGAGTTGCAGCAGCGGAGGCGGCAATCCCAGGTCACGCAGAGTGATGGCGGTCGCGGCTGCCAGGCCACCGCCGGCGCTGGCGCCTCCCAGTGCCATGCGGGCGGGATCAATGCCCAGCGCACCGGCCTGGCGCGTGATGCTTTGCCAGGCAAGGATGCAGTCCTCCAGCCCGGAGGGATAGGGGTGTTCGGGCGCGAGACGGTAGTCCACTGACAGCACCGTACAGGCAGCCTCGCGCGCATAAAATATGCAGCGCAGATCTTCATCCTCGGGTGCGCCAAAGACAAAACCGCCGCCGTGAAAATAGACCAGGGCGGGCTGCACCGCCGCACCCTCCGGCCGGTAGCGGCGCACCCTCAGGCTCGAGCCGTCTTCGCGACTGTCGAGGGTCACTGTCCTGACATCGACACCCTCGTCAGTCTGGCTGTCAGGCGCTGCCAGTGGTGTTCGCAGGCCAAGCGCAGACCTGCCCTGCCGGGCAAGCATTTCCAGCACCGGGCCACAGTCGCGTACCGCCGGATCGAGCGTATCCAGTGCCGCGGCCATGTCCGGGTGCAGGTGCACGCTACAGCTTGCCAATCACGTCATCGGCAAAGCGCTTGATGCAGTCGATGTTTTCCTCCAGCGGCGGCTTCATGTCCCTGCCGTACATTACCGCGGGCATGGTGGTGGTCACGCTGATGCCCATGTCCCGCATGGCGCGGAAACCGTCCAGACCCGCGGCGTCGGTACAGCCGAAGGAGAGTTTCTTGAAGGGCTTGTCGAGGGTGCCCGCCTTCTCCCGCTCGGCGTCCACCTGCTGGCAGAGCGCTTCCAGTTCGGCGAGGGTGTGCAGGTCGGAGATCCAGCCGTCGTTGTGGGCGGCGCGGCGCATGGCCGGTTTGGAGAAGCCGCCGACGTAGATCGGGATGTCCTGCTCCGGCGCGGGGCACATGCGCAGGGGCTCGAAATCATAGAAGTCCCCGTGGTGTTCCACGCGCTCGCCGCTCCACAGCTTGCGCATCACCTCGATCATCTCGTCGGCGCGCTTGCCACGATTGCGGAAGTCCTGCCCGCCCGCGGCGAACTCCTCGGGCATCCAGCCCATGCCAATGCCCAGGGCGACGCGGTAGTTACTGAAGATCGCGGCGGTACCAAGGATCTTGGCCACGTGGAAGGGGTTGCGCGCGGGGAGCACGAAGACGTTGGTGGAGAAGCGGATACGACTGGTCGCCGCAGTCATCGCGCTGATGGCCACCCAGGGGTCCGGGAAGGGGTCCAGTTCACCGAAGCGCGGTACACCGTCGGGCGTGTAGGGGTAGGGCACGGAAAACTCTGACGGATAGATGAGGTGGTCAGCCAGGGTTACCAGACCGAAGCCATTCTCCTCGGCGGCCTGGGCCAGCGGGATGTAGTGCGCCGGATCGCTGAAGGCGATTGAAAGTCCAAATTCCATGACGAATACCTGGTTGGGGTTATTGGAGGTCCCTGTCAATGTCCCACAGATTTCCTCGCGCTTCCTCACCTTTTTGGGTAGTAACTCATGCTCCGGGGTGGTGACAGTCCGGCCCAGCCGTCGACAATGGGCAAACTTGAGAGCTACGCCACAATAATCTTCGCAACTGGAGAAAGCCCATGACCCAGCCCCATCCGGACCCTGCCGTTGCCCGTTTGCTGGACCTCGAGGACATCCGCCTGCTCAAGCATCGTTATGTGCGCTGCATGACCGAGGGTGACTTCGACAGCATGGAAAGCCTGCTTACCGAGGATGTGCAGACGGCCTACTCCGACGGTCTCTACACCTTTGACAATCGCGCTGATCTGCTCGCCTTTCTGCGCGACAGCCACGGCCGCAACCATGCCGAGGTGCTCGGCTACTGGCACGTGACCATGCCCGAGATCACTTTCCAGGGCGAGAACCACGCCAGCGGCATCTGGGGGATGTATCACTTCTATCTGCACAAGGGTGACCAGCGGCAGGAGGAGATGTTTGCCTATTATCAGGACGAATATGTGCGGCTGGACGATGGGTGGAAGATTCGCAAGACCGGCTACCGGCGCGTGATGGAGCAGAAGCTGGATCGGAGCACCCTGCCTGGCCTGCGCCTGACGGTGGGTTAGCGCAGCGCAGGGGTCGGCGTGTTAGGCTTGGCGGCGTTATTGATCACCCCTGCCACGGAGTCCGAATGCCCAGCCAGAAGCCGGTACCCTCGCCCCGCCGTCGCGGTCGGCCGCCCAAGGTCAGTCGCGAGCGGGTAATTGACGTGACCCTGCGCCTGCTGGAGGACGTCGGCCCCGACGAGATCAGCATGGCGGATGTCGCCGCCGGCCTCGGCGTATCGGTGATGACCCTGTACAACCATTTCCCGAATATCTCGGAGCTCCTGCAGGCGGTGGCCGACCACACTTTTGGCCTGTTCGAGTTGCCGCCCATGGCGGGGGATGAAGCCTGGCAATCGGAACTGATGACCTGGCTTCGCGCGCTGGCACGTCACTGCGAGCGTCACCCGGTGGCCCTGCGTATTGTCTCCATCGAGGGCAGAACGACGCCTGCCTGGCAGCGGATCATGCAACCCTTGCTGGAAATGCTGCATGCGCTGGATGTGCGGGAGGAGGAAGCGGCCCTGCTGCTGGCCTGGATCACCAGCCAGGCCATGGGGCTGATCTACATCGAGGAGTTCGCCGAGCCCGCGCGCCGCCTCGGCCCGCGTTCCCTGGACCCCGTGGGCGAGCATCGCGAATGGCTCGGGGCGCTCAACCACTACCTGCCCACGGTGCGCCGGGAGCAGGTGCTGGAACTGGGTTTCCAGTCCCTGGTGATGGGCCTGGAGCGGCAGCTCTCGCAGCCCTGAAAATAATTATGGAAAATGTTATTAAAAATGCCTACACTGCTTGCAGTGGGGTGCGGTCGCCCTGACTTCCGCGCGGTCGCAATCCCTCTTTTCCACACTATAATCAACGAGGTAGCGACAGGATGAGCAAGACACTAATTCGCAACGGCACGGTCGTCGACGGCACTGGTGCCCCTGCCTTCGCCGCCGATGTGCGCATTCGCGACGGCGTGATCACCGCGGTGGAGCCCGGTCTGCAACCCGAGGCCGACGAGCAGGTGGTGGATGCCAGCGGCTGTCACGTCACCCCCGGTTTCATCGAGAGCCACACCCACTTCGATGGTGCCATGTGGTGGGACCAGAGCCTGGACCCGCTGCCCGGCAATGGCGTCAGTACGGTGGTGATGGGCAACTGCGGTTTCTCCATCGCGCCGGTCTCCGACGACGAGGCGGCCCGCCGCGAGGTGGTCGGGATTTTCTCCTTCTTCGAGGATATTCCCGCGCAGCCTTTCCTCAAGGAGCTGCCTTGGGACTGGCGCAGCTGGCCCGAGTACAAGGACTCCATGGTCCGCAACGTCAAGCTGCCGGCCAATTACGCGGCCTTCTGTGGCCATATCGCCCTGCGCCTGGCGGTCATGGGCATGGAAGCCTGGGACCGTGCCGCGACACCTGAAGAAGTGTCGAAGATGTGCACCCTGCTGGACGAGGCCCTGGGTGCCGGTGCACTGGGCATGTCCTCCAATCTGTTCGATCACGATGGCGAAGACCGCCCCGTGCCTTCTCTCAAGGCGGACGACGCCGAGCTGCGCGCGCTGATGGAAGTGATCAGTCGCCACGAGGGCGCCACGTTGCAGGTGATTGTCGATACCTTCCGCAACATGACCGCCCCCGAAACCATGCGCCGCATCGGCCGCCTGGCCGAGGGCCTGCCGATCCGGGTCCAGTGGGCGGGCCTGCCGACCCTGGTCTTCCAGCGCGACATGATGGGCATCCAGGCGCCGCTGGTGGAGATTCACGAGCAGTTCAAGCGCGAGGGTCGCGACTTCTGGACCGGCTATGCCCACGTGGCGGTGACCTCGACCCTCAGCGTGCAGAACTCGCTGATCTTCGCCCAGTCCAACGACTATGTCTGGCACGAAGTGGTGGTCGCGGAAGGCGACGAGGCCAAGGCAGCCATCCTGCGCGACCCCGAGTGGCGCGCCCGGGCCCGACAGTCCTGGGACAACGAGGCTTTCGAATTCTCGCCTTTTCCCAAGGGCCGCGCCGAGCACCTGCAGTTGATGAATTCCGATAACGGCGTGGGACCGACGCACATTACGCTGGGTGAGTACCAGCAGCAAATCGGTGCACCGCATCCTTCCGATGCCATGGCGGAGTGGCTCCTGGCCAATGGCCTGGAGTCCACGGTGACCATGCCGCCCTTCGAGCGCGATCGGGAGATGGTGGTCAAGTTGATGCGCGACCCCAATTCGGTGGGCAACATCAGTGATGCGGGAGCCCACGGGCAGATGCTCTGTGGCGGTGGCGAGAACATCAAGCTGTTCACCGACTTTGTGCGCAATGGCGAAATCACCCTGGAGGAGGCGGTCTACATCCAGACCGGGAAGCTGGCGAAGCATTTTGGCTTTGCCGATCGCGGGGTAATCGCCCCGGGCATGCGCGCTGATATTGCCGTGTTCAATGCCGACGAGATCCAGGAGCGCGACATGAAGCGCGTCTACGACGTGCCGGATGGCAAGGGCGGCTTTACCTGGCGCTGGACGCGTGACCCAGCGCCGATGCGGGCCACCCTGGTGAATGGCGAAGTCACCTTTGACGGCAGCAAGAGCACGGATGCCCGTCCCGGTGAGTTCCTGGCACCGGTAGCGACTGCGGTATCCGCTGCGGCCTGACAGAAAAGCTGGCAACATCGAGTAAAAAGGCCTGCCCGGTCACCCGGGCAGGCCTTTCTCGTTTTGCGGCGTGCTGGCGGGCCTACATTGAAGGCTGCGCCGGCATGGCCGTACGTCAGAACTCCACGGACAGGTCCAACCCGTAGGTGCGCGGGCGCATGAAGGTGCTCGTGATGGTCGGCCCGCCAAGGGTGAAGTTGAACTCGATCTCGTCCTCGTCGAGCAGGTTTCGGCCCCACAGCGCCGCCTTGAATCGCGTGTCTCCAGCGAGGGGAATCTCGGCCAGCTCGAAGCGGGCACTCAGGCGAGTGGTGGCGCCGATGGCAGCGGCTGCATCCAGGGCTGGGTCGGCAGTGCCGACGCACACATCCGAGGCCGGCACCTGATCCATGCCCGCTGGGCAGGCTAGGCGATAGACGTCATCGCGCCAGTTGGCGTCGATGCGCAGGCTGGGCTGAATGCCATTGGCCATTGTGGCGAACTCGTAGCCCATGCCCAGGTAGAGCGTGTGCTCCGGCTGGTAGGTACGCAGGTCACCGGAACTGTCGACATTGGTATAGCCCCAGGCGGCATTCAGCTTGAGGCCTGCAGTCGGTACCCAGGTGGCTTCCAGCTCCACGCCCTCGGAGACGATATCGCGACCCTTGCCCATGAAGTAGCCGATGGCGGTGAAGCCTTCAATCTGCACGTCGGAGCGTTCCTGACGGAAAACCGCCGCGTTCAAGCGCAGGGAATGATCGAAGACGTCACCCTTCATGCCCAGCTCATAGAGTTCCATGTCTTCCTGTTCGAAGGTGCTGCCACCCAGAACGCCACCGCTGACAAAGCCCGTGGCATGCTTGGCGTAGATATTTATGCTGTCATCCAGGTGCCAGGTCGCGGAGATGTCATAGTCGACATTGTCGCCCTCATACTCGAAGCTCTGATTGCCTGGCAGAGCCAGTCCGTACAGGCCTGCAGCGATTACAAACTCCTCGCGCTCGTCCTCGGTGTAGCGCAGGCCGCCAGCCAGCTCGAGACGGTCGAGTCGCCAGGTCAGGTGGGCGTAAACGGCGGTGGAGTCGTTGTCGGTTGAGAGCTTCTGCCCCACGAAATAGTGAAAATCCTGCGCCGAGATGGGTACGAACTCGCCGTCGGAAATCGGGCGGGACAGCAGAATGGGACCGTCCTTTTCGCCCTCTTCAGTAAAGTGGAAGACGCCCAGGATCCAGTCCAGATTGCCCGCGTTGCCCAGCAGCTGGAATTCGTGGGAAGTTTGCTCGTGCTCCTCGTAACGCATGGCGATCAAGGGCGCGTAAACCCCGCCTGGTTGGGAGCCGATGATGCCCAGGGTATCGATGTACTCGCCATCACCCCAGACCTGGTTACTGCCCATATCCAGCTCGTACTCCCGATAGCCGAGGATATAGCGGAGATCGATATTGTCACTCAGCTCGAAGTCGACGGTCAGGGAGTGACCAAGGGTCTCATTGGTGGCGGTAGATTCCAGTGGCACCGCCAGCTCATCCCGGTACTCAAAGCTCTCGCTGATCGGGTGGACCGCTTCGACCAGGCCGTTGCCGATAATGCACTGGCCAGGGGTGCTGTCGAAGTCGGCACAGGGGCCGAAGCTGCCCATCTGCCGGTAGTTCTGGGTACCTTCCCAGTCGCTGTAGTCAAACTTGTAGGCCAGCTTGAGGCGATCAATGCCTGTGTACTCGGCGGCCAGGAACAGGTTGTCGCTGTCGCTGTCGCCTCCGCGCCGGCTGGTGGTCTGCTTGCCAAAGGGCTCGGGCAGGAACCATGTGCGCCGCGGGGACAGGTTGTCGACATCGCCATCATAGGAGCGGTTGCCGAGGGTCAGCCGGGTCGCCAGGCCGTTCCATTCTGGCAGATCAATCGTGGCCTTGTAGTGGCGCTCATTGTAATTGCCGATACCAGCGTCCAGCTTGACCCCGAACTCCCCGGTCGGACTGGCCGTGATCAGGTTGATCGCACCGCCCGTGGAGTTGCGACCAAACAGGGTGCCCTGGGGACCGCGCATGACCTCGACCCGCTCCAGGTCAGCCATCTCGAAGACTGCCGCCCCACCGCGGCCAAGATAGACGCCGTCGACGTACATGCCGATCCCGGAGTCGACCTGTAGGTTGAGGGAGCCGTTGGATACGCCGCGCATATTCACCTGCGGCGCGGTGCTGCCCCCCTGCTTCTGGATGTAGACGTTGGGCACGGTCTGACCCACGCCGAGAATGTTGTCCACGCGCAGGGCTTCCAGGTCGCTGCGGGTCAGTGCGGTGACAGCCACCGGAACATCCTGCAGGTTTTCTTCCACGCGGCGGGCGGCGACTACCACCTCTTCGATGGCTGTGGCGCGCTGGTCCGGGTTTTGCGCCAGTGCCGTGGTGCCCAGGGTGGCGGGAATGCTCAGCCAGGCGAGCTGTTGGGCGAGATAACGGATTCGTGAAGGGTGTTGCATGGTGCACCTCTCGGTTTTCTGATTATCGAGCAGCGCTATCCTGCGCCAGGCTGGCTGGGACCTTTTCATCTGGGCAGATGAAGATCGCCGACGAGGGGCAGAGCTAGGATAGAAGCATGAAAATGATAAGCAGAGTTCGCATCCTTGCCGCCCTGTCCCTGCTGGTGGTCTGTCTGGAGGCCATGGCCGGAGGCCCCTCGGCGGGCGCCGACTGGCCTGCGTGGGGCGGTGATGCCGCTGGATCCCGTTTCTCACCCCTGGAACAGCTGCAAGCCAGCAATCTGTCGCAGCTGGAGGTGGCGTGGGAATATCGCACTGGCGATACTTTTGACTCCGAGGCGGCCCGTTTCAAACAGATGCTCACGGTCACGCCCCTCAAGGTCGATGACACGCTGTATCTCTGCAGTGCCCGCAATCGTCTCATCGCCCTGGATGCCACCACCGGCGAGGAGCGCTGGGTTCATGACCCCGGGGTCGACGAGGCGGACGGTCTGACCTTTGCGTGCCGCGGTGTAGCCTGGTGGCGCGATCCGCAGGCCCGGGGGGCGTGTGCTTCACGAGTCTACCTGGGCACCTACGACGCGCGCCTGCTGGCCCTGGATGCGGCCACTGGCAAGCTCTGCGCGGATTTTGGCCGAGAGGGTGTCGTCGACCTGATCGCCGGGCTGGGAGAGCTGGAGACCGGTGAATACAATGTCACGGCGCCGCCAACGGTGGCCGCCGAGTCCGGCGTGCTGGTGCTGGGCGCGCGGGTGGCGGACAACCGCAAGGTGGATGCGCCGAGTGGTGTGGTACGCGCCTTCGACCTGCGCAGTGGTGAGCTGCGCTGGGCCTGGAACCCGGTGCCCCCGGGGCAGCCGATGCAGGATGCGGCGGGCAATTACCGCCGCGGCACCCCCAATGCCTGGGGCACCTTTTCCCACGACCCGGAAACCGGGCTGGTCTTTGTCCCTACCGGCAACCCCAGTCCGGATTCCTGGGGCGGCGAGCGGGAGGGTTTTGACCACTTCGGCAGCTCGGTGGTGGCGCTGCGCGCAGACAGCGGCGAGCTGGTCTGGCATTTCCAGACGGTACACCACGACCTTTGGGACTATGATGTCGGCGCGCAGCCGACATTGTTCACCTGGCCGGGCCCCGACGGCCCCGTGCCCGCCGTAGTGGCGGCGACCAAGACCGGTCTGCTGTTCTTTCTCGACCGGCGCACCGGCGGGCCCCTGTTTCCGGTGGAAGAGCGGCCGGTGCCAGCCTCCGATGTACCGGGTGAGCAGGCTTCGCCCACACAGCCTTTCCCGCAGCGCCCCCGGCCCTTGTCCGACAGTCGGCTCACAGCCGACAGCTCCTGGGGCCTGCTGTATTTTGACCGCCAGGCCTGTGCCGAGGAGATTGAGAGCCTGCGCGCCGAGGGTCTCTACACGCCGCCCAGCCTGCAGGGGAGCCTTCAGTTCCCCGGCATGCTGGGCGGCATCAATTGGGGCGGCGTCTCGGTTGACCCGGAGCGGGGGCTGATGCTGGTCAATCATTCCAGCCTGGCCGTGGTCAGCCAGCTGATACCCCGCTCACAAGGCCAGGTTGCCGGGGGTGGCATGGATAACGGCGGCGACATGGCGGGTACGCCCTATCGCGCATCCCTGCGTCCACTGCTGTCACCCCTGGGCATTCCCTGCAATCCGCCGCCCTGGGGCAAGCTGACAGCGATCCGGCTGGCCAGCGGCGAGGTGGCCTGGGAGCGTACGCTGGGTACCACGGCGGAAGTGGGACCGGTGCCCCTGCCTTTTGGTCTTTCCTTCGGTGCGCCCAACCTGGGTGGCTCGCTGCTGACAGCATCCGGGCTGACCTTCATTGCCGCGACCACGGATGCGCGCCTGCGGGCTTTTGACACGCTGTCCGGTGAGCTGCTCTGGGAGTCGCGGTTGCCGGCGGGAGGTCACGCCACGCCCATGACTTACCTGGGCGCCGATGGGCGCCAGTACCTGGTCATAGCGGCCGGTGGACACGTAGCGCTACCGGGGCGCAAGAGTGACCACATCATCGCCTACGCGCTGTCAGCAGACTGAGCGGGTCGGCCATCATGGAGCGCTCGACCGTCATGCCTCATCCCACTCTGGTGCTGGCTATCGCCACCGCCGCACAGAATCTGGCCATTGGCCTGACCTTCGGCGCCTTTGGCCTGCTGAT
Source organism: Haliea atlantica (assembly GCF_054779855.1). Classification (NCBI taxonomy): domain Bacteria; kingdom Pseudomonadati; phylum Pseudomonadota; class Gammaproteobacteria; order Cellvibrionales; family Halieaceae; genus Haliea; species Haliea atlantica. The sequence goes on from NZ_BAAGXL010000019.1 coordinate 154,098, forward strand.
CGCCGATCTGTCGGTGACCTTCGAGGCGGGGCGCTCGCAGCTGTCCCTCGGGATCGCCCTGGTGTCACTGGTGATGGGGCTGTTGTCGCCGGTGCTGGGTCTGCTGCTGGACCGCTGGTCAATCCGGGGCACGATGTTGTTGGGGGTTCTGTTGGCCGCGGCCGGCTTCCTGCTGGCCTCCATGGCCATGTCGCTGCCCTTGTTTCTCGGGGCCTACGGGCTGCTGGTGGGGGCAGGTATTACCGGGTTCGGGGTGTTGCCCGCGGGCAAACTGGCGGCCAACTGGTTCCCCCAGGCCACGGGCCGGGCCCTGGGGATTGTCAGCCTGCCGATCCTGGTAGCGCTCGGGCCCCCGCTGTTTGGCTGGATCCTGGAGATGTCCGGCTGGAGAACCCTGCTGCGGATTTTTGCCGGCACCTGCCTGTGTCTGGCACCTTTCCTGCTGCTTCTGCGCGATTACCCACAAGGCGCTGCGGAGGTGGCCGGTCCGGCCCCTCGGGTGCCCGGCGAGGGGTGGCAAACAACGCTGGCGGACAGTCGCCTGTGGCTGCTGGTGGTGATTGGTGGGGCCATGTTCTCGGGGGGCATCGTGCTGGTGACGCATGTGGTGCAGCATGCCTTGCAGCTGGGGATATCGCTGCCCCGGGCCTCGCTGCTGCTTTCCATCAATGGGCTCGCCGCGATTGCCGGTGCTGCCCTGTTCGGCTGGCTGGCGGATCGCCTGCGCCCCACCGGCGCCCTGGCGGTGAACCTGGGGCTGCAGGCGCTGGTCTGGCCCTTCCTGCTCCTGCAGCAGGGGCTGCCGGGGCTGGCGCTGGCGACGGTCCTGCTGGGACTCTGCGGTGGCGGTGCACATCCGGCGCTGAGTGCGCTGCTCGGGCGGATTTACGGGGCGCGGCGCTTCGGTGCCATGCTGGGCCTGTTGACGCTGTTGGTCATACCCTTCAATTTCGGTGCTGCCCCCATCGCCGGGCTGGTTTTTGACCGCAGCGGAAGCTATGCGCCAGCCTTTCTCCTGCTGTCCGGTTTTGCCGTCTTGGGTCTGCTGCTGACGGTGGCGCTGAAGCGCAGGCTGTCGACTTAAGCTCCGTCGACTTGCGGGGCACTCTGCTTCCCGGGGAAAGCCCCGGTCCAGGTCTGCTATCCTTGTTCAAAGCTCATTCAATCGGGTGATGCCGGGTCATTCGATTGCAGGGATATTGTTTATGCCCTGAGCGGCCATGACATAAGCAGAATGAGGTGCGCCATGCATACCATGCAATCCCTGCCCGGGTTCAGTGATCTGGTGGGTCTCGCCTACCAGGGGGTCGAAGAAGCGAAGCCCTGGAAGGGGCTGATGCGCCGTCTGACCGAGGTCACTGGCGCCCACGACAGTTCCCTGCTGATTTCCTCGCCGGCGGCACCCGGTGCCTACTATCTGATTACCGACAATGAAGACCCCGCGGCGGTAGGGCGAGAGCGTGTCGATGACGTGATGACGGTCAACTGGTACCAGGAGTTGCCCATCCCGCGGGCCAGCAATATCGAGGAACTGATCCCCCTCGACCAGTTCCTCACCTCACCGCTATACCAGCGTTTTCTCAAGCCGCTGCGTATCCGGCATCTGATGGGTATGGATGTGCTGCGCAATGATGTCATGCGGGTCAAGCTGTCTCTGGAGCGGACTGATGACCAGGGTGTCTTCGGCGACGATTCGAAGCAGCTGGTGGAGTTGCTGGTGCCTCACCTGCAGCGAGCGATCCGCCTGCGCGAACAGTACACACACGGCAGCTACATCCAGGAATTCTTCGAGGAGGCGATGGCGCGGATGTCCATTGCCTGCCTGCTGCTGGATGGTTACGGGCGTGTTGTCTCGGCGAACCAGGCAGCGCGCGAGCTGACCGAAACCAGTGAATTCCTGCATTTGCAGAATGGCAAGTTGCGCTGCGCGGACAGCATCGATGGCAGGCCCCTGAACGAAGCAATTGAGCTGGCTTTGGCGGCGCACCGGAACAAGACACGTTCCCAGCGCGGCCAGGGGGTTTGCCTGGAGGCCAGCCCGGGTAACCCGGTGCTGGACGTGGTGGTCAAGCCCCTGGTGTCGGATCGGGTCCTCGATTCCTGGGAGAAACCCGCGGCGGTGGTGTATGTGAATGCCAGCCTGCAGGCTTCCATCGACCTGGATCCCGTCATGCTTCGCAGCATGTACGGTTTTACCAAGTGTGAATCGAAGCTGGCGGCTCTTCTCGCCCGCGGCCTGAGTATCAGTGAATCGGCAGAGGCCCTTGGGGTCAGCGTGAATACGGTAAAGACACATTTGCGCGGTATCTATGAGCGCATGGGCACCAGCAAGCAGGCGCAGGTGGTCGCCCGTCTGAATCACTCCACGGCGCGCCTCCTCTAGTCTGGTCAGCCCTGCGACGGCCCCCGCTCATTTCAGCGGATGAGTGGTGGCCGGGCGCCGCCTGCTAGGCTGGCATGACGTCCTGTCCACCCTCTCCTGGAGCCCGATCATGAACGATGCCGTACGCCGCGCGCAGAATATCGATACCCTAAAGGCCATGCTCAAAGCCTGCGGTATCAAGGATTTCGCGACCGGCCTGAACTACCTCACCGAGGACGTCTACTGCGACTGGCCCTACAAGCCCATCGAGGCCATGCCGGAGTCGATGGTGGGCCGGGAGACCCTGAGGCAGTTCTTCGAGGAGGGCCAGGCGCCCCTGTCCGGCCTCAATTATGGTATCCAGGCCATCTACGAGCTGTTGGATCCCGACATTCTGATCGCGGAATATGATTCCAATGCCCGGCACCTGGAGACTGGCGTTCCCTACCGCAACAGGTACCTGGGGATCTTCCACTTCCGGGACGGCCTCATCAGCTACTGGCGGGAGTATATTGATCCCGGCGCGATCGCCAGCATGTTTGCGGAGGTGGCCCGTCAGCAGGGCGGCGGATGAACTAGCTTGCCTGCTACAAGTCCCGCAACTTGCGCAGGATCAGCTGCAACTGTCGGTCCAGCATGTCCTGATAGGGGCCTGCAAAGCTCTCCAGAATGGCATAGTCGCGCAATTCACTGGGTTCCAGCTCCAGGCGGCTGCTGATGTCGAGGTCCTCGCAGACGCCGGGCGACAGCATCACCTTTGGAGGCTGGCTGGCGCAGAGCGCCTGCAGCTCATCCAGGGTCGGCTGCAGGTATAGGCCGGGGTAGATGTCCCCCTCGTCGCCGCGACCCAGCTCGCTGTGGGCCACCGCCAGAGCGACATTGAGTGACAGCGACATCTCCTGTTCCAGGCTTCGACAGACATCGCGGATCAGCCAGGCGCAGGCAGCGGCGCGGAAGGCCGGGCTACCGCCCTTGTTCTCGCCGCTGAAAAATACCGCCACCCCGAACTGCCGTACTACCTGAAGGCGGCCCTGGTAGAAACCAGCGGCGGCGTAACAGACCTGGTGCAGTCGGCGGATGTAGCGATGCAGGGCTTTTTCATCCAGGGTGTCGACGTAGTCCAGCAGGCTGGTGCAATGCAGATAGAGGACGGCGGTGTCCCGGTAATTCTCGTCCCGGGGTGCCGGGCTGCCGCGGGCCCGCAGCAGGGTCAGGGGCAGCCGCTCCACCCGGCCGGCGAGCTGTGCGAGTTCGTTCTCCGGCAGCTGCTCAAGCGGGCTGTCCTCCAGTGCCAGTGCATCGGCATGCTGCTTCAGTGGGAGCGCCAGCCAGCGTTGGCCGGCGTAGCGGGTCAAGGCGTAGGTCAGCATCGACAGCAGTACGGCCAGCCCCAGCAGGCTGAACAGAAAGCGCAGACGTTCGGTCTGGGCCCCCTCGGTATTGATGGCGATGACAATCTCGCCCGCGGTATCGCCGCCGATGCGCACCGGCGCCCGATAGTAGGCCACCGGGCCGGCGCCGACCTCGCCGGCCTGTCCCAGAGCGCGGCCCTCTACATCATAGAGACTGACTTGCTCGGCGGAGGCAGATTCCTGGAATCGGTGCAGGGAGGCGGCAACGCTGAGCAGGTCGCCGGTTTCCAGGGCCGTGCTGATGCGCCGGGAAATCTGCTGTGCGAGGGCATTCCCGAATCCGGCCTGCTGGGCCTGCTGCATGTGGCGGTTGGAGATGTCTGCCATGGAGACCAGTGCCAGGCTGATGATCAGGCAGCCGACTGCTGCGATCACCCCCAGTTGAGTGGCAAGGCTGGCCTCGCGAATACGTTGCGGCACGCTGCTGGAGACTCCCTGGGCAGAAAAGGCCCGAGTATAAACCATGCCCGCTGCCGGGTGGCGTTTCGCCGGGTGGGCGCTACAGGTAGAATAGCCGCCTCTGCAGTCAGCGGGAAAGTTATAGACAGTGAATGCCATCACCCTGCTCACCCTGTCCGGTGAGGATCGCCCCGGAATAACTGCCGCCGTGACCGAGATCCTCGCCAGCCACGGGGTCAATGTCCTGGACATCGGGCAGGCGGTGATTCACGCCACCTTGTCCATGGGCTTGCTGCTGGAGCTGCCGGAGGGTGCCAACCGCTCCGCGCTGGTGGCGGCGCTGCAGGGCTTTGCCGCCGACAAGGGGCTCCAGCTGCGCTGGCAGGATGTCCAGGCCAACAGCTACAACAGCTGGGTGGAGGCTCAGGGCCGGCCGCGTTACATCACCACCCTGCTGGCGAGAAAAATCACTGCCGATCAGCTGGCCCGGGTCACCGCCGTGTTTGCCCGGCACGATATCGGCATCGACGGCATCACCCGGCTCTCCGGCCGGGTGCCCGTGGGTGAGCTGCCGCCGCAAAGCAAGGCCTGCGTCGAATTCACACTGCGCGGCCCGCTGCATGACCTCACGGCCTTTCGCCGCGAACTGCTCGAGGTTGCCAGCGAGCTGGACGTGGATCTGGCCTTTCAGGAAGACACCATGTACCGGCGCAATCGACGTCTGGTCGCGTTTGACATGGACTCAACCCTGATCGAGGCGGAAGTCATCGACGAGCTGGCCCGTCTCGCCGGCGTGGGGGAGCAGGTCAGTGCAATTACCGAACGCGCCATGCGCGGAGAGCTGGATTTCCAGGCCAGCTTCCGCGAGCGGGTGGCGCTGCTGCGCGGCCTGTCCGAAACCGCCCTCGAGGAGGTTGCCCGGGGCCTGCGCATCACCGAGGGTGCCGAGCACCTGATTGCCACCCTGAAGGCACTGGGTTACCGCACGGCAATACTCTCCGGGGGCTTTACCTATTTTGCGCGCGGCTTGCAGGAGCGCCTGGGTATCGATTACGTCCACGCCAATGATCTGGACATCGAAAATGGCGTGGTTACCGGCAGGGTGAGCGGCGAGATCGTTGATGGTCAGCGCAAGGCAGCCCTGTTGCGGGAACTGGCGCGACGCGAGGGAATCGACCTGCAGCAGGTGATTGCGGTGGGGGACGGGGCCAACGACCTGCCCATGCTGAGTATCGCCGGGCTGGGTGTGGCGTTCAGGGCCAAGCCCCTGGTGCAGCAGTCCGCCGAGCAGTCGATTTCCACGCTGGGGCTGGATGCCATCCTCTATCTGCTGGGGATTTCCGACCGCTACCAGCCACCCCGGGATTCGGCCGGGTAGCGGTGAATTCTGGTCCCAGGCTGTCGGGCGTGATCAGATATCAGTCCACAGGGACTTGAATGGAGAGCCAGGCAGGGTCTGTCGGTCCGCCTCGCCGGCTTCGTCCCTGTGCGACTCGCGCAGCACCCGGTAGTCGAACTGGCTGAAGGTGGCGGTGGCAGCAAGCTGGCGCTGCAGGCGGATGCGCAGTTCCTCCCCGTGGCGTTCCAGGCGCAGTTTCTGGCCTTCGCGAAAGCCGCTGCGTGGCGTAATCAGGGTGTTGGGCTGGCCGACCAGCTTGATTTCGGGTAGCAGCAGAACCCGGATCGGGGCCGACTCCCCACCCTGGTTGTTCTGAATATGGGCGCCATAGGGAATGGCGCCCGGGCTGAGCAGCTCGACCCCCACCATGGTGACGGCGCCCTGGAGCGAGCTGATCCAGCGTATCGCCGCGACCAGCCAGTTTCCGTGGCCTTCCTCGCGCAGGCTGAGAACATCGCCGGTGCGGATATCGCCGGGCAGGTCGTCGTCCCAGGCGAGACAGTAACCGCCGGGGCTGGCGTTGACTGCCTGTACGCGGTACTCCGGGTAGCGCTCCCTGGCTGACAGCTGGGGTGGCTCGTCGTCCAGCAGTTCTTCGGCAACCAGCGGCTCGATGGGGATGGCCCCGGGGGCCTCCTCGTCGGGACTGGCGGTTTTTTCGCCCTGGTGAATGTCGCGTGGATTAATGGTCTCCCAGGGGTCGTGGCGGTGCTGGTCGACGAGGAAGGGGTTGCCGGCAACCCGGGCATCGGCCGACGGCTCGTAGTCCCGGCCGTGCAGAACCTGCTCGAAGGTCAGCTCCCCCGCGCAGTGGTAGTGAGCGCTGCTCAGGCCGACCCCAACCCAGAGCTCGCCGCGAAAGGGGCTGCGGTTGAAATTGCGCATGCTGACCGATGAGAGCGACTCAATCACGTGCTGCAAAATATTGCTGTGCAGGCGCGTGTCCTGATCGAATACCAGCCCTTTGCCGCCCTCTTCCTGGTCGCGCTCGGCCAGCCGGCGCAGTGCGGCGACCAGGGGTTCGGTGTCGAGTGTGCGCAGCTGCTTGCTGTCGCTGCCGCTTACCGTCGAGGCATAGACTGGAGGCTGGTCGCTGTCCAGGTCGATGGCAAACAATCCGCTGCTGGGGTGGAAGGGCAAGACGCGGACGTTGTGGCTCCATTCCCGGAGCCCACGGTGTATGGCCGACAGGTCGCTCTGGCGCAGCTGGTTGGGCTTGCAGCAGGCCAATAGCAGAGGAGCGGCGTAGGTTGCCGTGATGGTGGTGTGTTCACCCAGGCGCCCAATGACCGGCAGCTGGGTCAGTTGCTGTCGTTCGGCCAGGGTATAGAGCTGGTGCAGTGTAAACCAGGCGCGATTATCGCTGTCCTGGTACAGCTGGAAGGCTTGCAATTGCTTGCAGCCAACCAGGCAGAGCGCACGCTGCAGGGCCTCACAGGCCAGCCGGGCGGGGTTGGTACCCTGGATGCTGTGGCGGTCGCGGATAGCGTGGAGAGCGACCAGGGTATAGCCGGTGGCGGCGAGACCGTAGAGCTGGTCGCTGAGCTGGGCAATTTGCCGCGGCTCCTCGGGCAGCACCAGGGGCTGGTTGAGAAAGCGCCGGGACAGCGTCTGCGTGGCAACCTGCAGCGCCGGCCGCAGGATTTCCAGCAGCTGGTGGCGCAGGTCGGGCGCCGCGGGGCTGCGATTGAGCTCGTCGAACACCGCCTTGAGGCGCAGGGCCACTTCCCGGGCATTGGCCACGGGGAGAGCGCTCACCCAGGCCCTGGCGCCGTCTGCGGAAAGCGGGAAAGCGGTAAAGCCCGGCAGGTCCTGGCGCGGAATTCTGAGCTTGATTGGATTGCCTTCGCTCATGGCTGGTCTGCGTGTCCCGGCAACGGATGTCCCATATCTGTTCACAGGTTAGCCCAGTTTCTTTGCCGGGTGCCAGAAGAAAGTGCGGGAACCCGGGTGGGCTGCGTCCCGCCGCCTGCTGCGGTATGATTGCGCCCCATTTCAAATTTTGTGAAAGACAACCCATGGCGACGTTTTCTACCAATGAATTTCGCTCCGGCCTCAAGGTGATGCTGGATGGCGATCCCTGCAATATTCTCGAGAACGAGTTTGTCAAACCCGGCAAGGGGCAGGCCTTCAACCGCGTGCGGCTGCGCAACCTGAAGACCGGTCGTGTCTGGGAGCGCACCTTTAAATCCGGTGAGTCGCTGGAGGGTGCCGATGTCATGGATCGCACCATGCAGTACCTCTACAACGACGGTGAGTTCTATCACTTCATGGAACCGGATACCTTTGAACAGCACCAGGCGGATGCCAAGGCAGTGGGTGACGCCCACTTGTGGCTCAAGGAGCAGGAAACCTGTGAAGTCACCCTGTACAACGGCACGCCGCTGTCGGTGACTCCGCCGAATTTCGTCGAGCTGGAAATTGTCGAGACCGATCCCGGCCTCAAAGGCGATACCGCGCAGGGTGGCAGCAAGCCCGCGACACTCAGCACCGGCGCCGTGGTCAAGGTCCCGCTGTTCATTACCACCGGTGAGGTCATCCGTGTGGATACCCGCACTGGCGAGTACCAGAACCGCGTCAGCAAGAGCTGAGCCGGCTCCGCGGTGACTGACTGGCAGCCCGTTGCCGCGACGGAAGCGCTGCGGCAGCGGGCGGATCTCTATGCCCTGCTCCGCCACTTCTTTGCCGAGCGCGGCGTGCTGGAGGTGGAAACGCCGCTGCTGGCCTCCTGCGGCGTGACGGACCCGTCCCTGGAACCCCTGCTGGTTACTGGGGGCCTACCCCCCGGCGAGTCCCGCCGCTTTCTCCAGACCTCCCCCGAATACGCCATGAAACGACTGCTGGCGGCCGGAAGTGGTCCCATTTATCAGCTGGGCAAGGCCTTCAGGGCCGCCGAGGTCGGGCGTCGGCATAACCCGGAGTTCACGTTGCTGGAGTGGTACCGGCCCGGCTTCAGCCTGGAACAGCTGATCGAGGAGGTGGCCGAACTGGTCGTTGCGGTGCTCGGGCGGCGCGCGTGGCGGGTCTTCAGCTATCGCGAGCTGTTCCAGTTTGCCCTGGGTCTGGACCCTTTCACGGCGAGCCTGGAGACCCTGCAGCGCTGTGCCCGTGAGCGGGTGGACACCGGCTCCCTCGAGGGCGGCCGCGACCTCTGGCTGGATCTGTTGCTGACTCACGCGGTGGAGCCCTGGCTGGCCGGGCAGGGTGTCTGTTTCGTGACTGACTACCCGGCCAGTCAGGCGGCTCTGGCACAACTGAGAGAGCGCGATGGCCACTGGGTCGGCGAGCGCTTCGAGCTTTACGTGGATGGACTGGAACTGGCCAACGGCTACCACGAACTGGCGGATGCTGCGGAGCAGCGCCAGCGTTTCCTTGAGGACAATTGCCGTCGCCGGGAAGCGGGCTTGCCGGAATACCCCCTGGACGAACACTTGCTGGCGGCCCTGGGCAGTGGCCTGCCCGATTGCAGTGGCGTGGCCTTGGGAGTCGATCGCCTATTGATGTGCCGGGTCGGGGCGTCAGATATCCGCAGCGTCCTGGCCTTTGACTGGGCGCGTAGTTGAGCCCCCGTCGAGGACCGCCGGGCCGTAGCCCTCGATAAATTCCCGCGGCATGCGCCGCGGTCGTCCCGTGCTGATCTCGATGCAGGCGAAGCGCATGGCGCCCCGCAGCAGGGTGGCGCCGTCGACGGGGCGGATGATCTGAAAGCGGCGCAGCATGGTCAGGCGCCGGTCCCAGTCGACGATCCAGGTGGCTACCGCGAGGGTTTCACCGGCCTGTGAAGCTCTCAGATAGTCCCATTCGCTGCGGGTAATGGCCATGGCGCGGTCAAGTCGGCGATAGCTGTCCAGGTCCAGGCCCAGGCTTACCGAATGCGCCCAGGCAACGCGCTCGCACCACTTCACATACACCGTGTTGTTGGTGTGCTGCAGGCCGTCGATGTCGGTGTCTGCGACAGTCACAGACTGTACAAAGGGCGCCGGGTAATCCCAGTCGAGACTGTGGGGATCCATCGCTGTCACACCAGCACCTCGTGTTCCGGTTCCAGCGGTTTCCAGGCGATGTTCAGGGCGGCATAGAGCAGCGCCAGCAGTGGGCAGGCGAGGTTGAAAAACGCATAGGGGGCATAGCTCAGGGTGGCCACGCCCAGGGTCCCGGCCATGTAGGCGCCGCAGGTATTCCAGGGAATCAGTGCCGAGGTCAGGGTCGCCGAATCTTCCAGGGTGCGCGAAAGGTTGAGCCGGGAGAGGCCCTGTCGCTGCCAGGCCTTGCTGAACATGCGCCCGGGCAGGGCAATGCTGATGAACTGGTCAGCAGCCAGGATATTGGTGCCGATGCAGGTGCCGACGGTTGTTCCCACCAGTCCGAACAGCGAGTGCACGCCGCGCAGGGTCAGGTTGAGCAGGTGTTCGAGGATGCCGGTGCGCTCCAGCACGCCACCGAAACCCAGGGCACAGATGATCAACCAGACGGTGTTGAGCATGCTGCTCATGCCGCCCTTGCTGAGCAGGGCATCCAGGAAGGTATTGCCGCTGTCAGCGGTATAGCCGTCGAAGAGGCTGATCCAGACACCCTTGAGGAGGACCAGCGGTTCGCCGCCTTCCCCGGCCAGCTGGCGTACCGCCTCGGGCTGGAAGACCAGGGCAAAACCGGCGCCCAGCAGTGAGCTGATGATGATGGCCGGAAAGGCCGCCACCCGCTTGTAGACCAGGGCCAGCATGACCAGCAGGGGCAGCAGCAGGTGGGGGCCGATGGCAAACTCGCGTGCCAGGCTCGCCTGCAGTGCTTCGATTTCCTCCGGCGTGGCGGCTTCGCCGCCGCCCATCAACAGGAACAGCAGCAGGGCGATCGCGAAGCCGGGTACGGTGGTCCACAGCATGTGGCGGATATGGTCAAACAGGTCGACGCTGGTGGCGGCCGCAGCCAGGTTGGTGGTGTCGGAGAGCGGCGAGAGCTTGTCGCCGAAGTAGGCCCCGGAGACAATGGCACCGGCGGCAATGGCCGGTGACAGGTCGAAGCTGCCGGCGATGCCCATCAGCCCGGTGCCGAGCGTGCCGGCAACGGTCCAGGAGCTGCCGATGCTAACCGCAACGATGGCGCAGATCACCGCGCTCGCGGCGTAGAAAATCCCGGGATTGAGAATCTGCACCCCGTAGTAGATCATGGCGGGTACGGTCCCGCCCAGGATCCAGGTGCCGATGAGCATGCCCACTGAGAGCAGAATCAGCATGGGGCCCAGTCCCAGGCTGATACCCGCGACCAGCCCCTCCTGGCACTGGGCCCAGCTGAGCCCTGTGCGCATGCCCACCAGGGCAGTCACACCGGAGGCCAGTATCAGGGCTATCTGGTTGGCGCCATAGGAGGAGTCGGCGCCAAACAGGTAAACCGACAGGGCGAGCAGGGTCGTAAGGAAGATGATGGGCAGCAGGGCAAGTCCGGTGGACAGGCCCGGTTTGGCAGTTTCCGCGACAGCGTCTTTCACGGGGGCAGGCTCGCTCGGTGGTTCGGCGCCTAGCGTAGCACAGGCCCGGCTCCCCGACAGAAGCAGCTCCAAGGAGTGGCAGTGACATGCAAGATCTCGACAGGGAAAGGTGGCCGCGGGCGGCGCGGCAGGGCGGGCTGGCCGCCGAATCCCGATTGATCCGCCTGGAGCGCTCTTCGTCCTGATTGAACTACCCCCCACCTACTACCGCGACAATTTCCAGCGCCTGTGCGAAGGCGTGGAAGCGCTGTACGCCGACCTGTTGTCGGAAGATGAGCAGGGCCTGATCGACAGTTGGCGGTTCTGCTCGCCGCCGGCTCAGTGCCTCTACGTGCGCCTGGTGTCGCGGGCCGGTCCCTGGTTTCGCGTGGATCGGCTCGATTATCCAGAGATTCCCGACCTGCCCGCGGCCCTGGCGGAACTGCTGGAGAAGGACTTGTTGGCGCGCGGCGATGCGCTGGATATGGATGCCCTGGGCCCGCTGTTCACCCTGCCCGAGTGGCGGCGCGCCTTCGCTGACGAGACCGCGGTACCCGCGTCGGCCAACAAGGCGGCGCTGCTCGAGGCAGTGTCGACACTGGACCTGGGTGACGGCGAACTCCAGCGGCGCCTGGCGGGCAGTCAGACGATTGTCGCACCCTGTGGCGTCGAGGCGGTCGAGGTCCTGCAGTTGCTGTTTTTTGGCAATCGCCGTCAGGGCCTGACCGACTTTGTCCTCAGCGACCTGGGGGTGGCCCGCTACTACCCCTATGCCCTGGACCGGCAGCAGCGACTGTTTGCCAGCCGCGCCGCGCTGGACGAGTACCGGCATTTCGGCCTGCTGGCGGACGCCGCCTGGCTGTTGCGGGAGGCGGGCGATGGCGAGGGTCTGGCCGGGCTCGGCGAGCTCCTGCTGGAGGACTGGCCCCGTCATGCGCCGAGCCAGCGGCGCTACTGGCGCCTGTTGAATCGCGTGGCCCGTGAGCTGGAGCGACACGGCCAGCTGCCTCTGGCCGCCACACTCTATCGTCGCAGTCAGCTCCACCCCGCCCGGGAGCGTCTGGCCCGGACGCTGGAGCTGAGTGGCGATCCGGCAGGGGCCCTGGCAGAGTGCGAGGCGATGCTCGCGTCCCCCTGGAACGAAGCCGAGCTGGATGCGGTCCGGCGCATGCGCCCCCGCCTGTTGCGACAGCTGGGCCGACCCACACCCCCGGCGCGCCGGGACCGCTTCAACACCCGCGATATGCTCCTGCCCCCCTGCGGTGAGCGCGTCGAGCTGGCAGCAGCGCGAGCCTTGGAAGCGGAGTGGGCCGAGGTACACTATGTCGAGAACCAGTTGCTGAACGGCCTCTTTGGTCTGGCCTTCTGGGATGTCATTTTCGCGCCGGTGGCCGGTGCATTTCACAATGCTTTCCAGGCAGTGCCCGCGGATATGTACGAGCCCGGCTTTCGCGAGCGGCGGCGTGAGATTCTGGCCCGGCGACTGGAGGAGCTGCGCAGTGGCGATTTGCGCGCGCAGGTGCTGGCCACCTGGGACCGCTGCGAAGGCTACCAGTGTCGCTGGGTGGCCTGGCGCTACCTGTCCCGGGACCTGCTGGCGCGCAGCCTCGATTGCCTGCCCCCCAGGGTGTTGCTGGCCATCTGGGAGCGGCAGCTGTTTGATCCGGCGGAGAATCGCCGCGGCTTTCCCGATCTGCTGGCCCTGGACGAGCGTCCGGGGGAATACCGCTTCTACGAGGTCAAGGGCCCGGGCGACCAGTTGCAGGACAGTCAGCGGCGCTGGCTGCGTTTTTTTGCCCGGGAGGGTATTCCCGCCCAGGTACTGCGTGTGAGCTGGAGCGATGACTGAAGTCGCGGTCAGCGTGCGTTTCCTGGCGCAGTTCTGTCATCGCAGCGGCGATATCGATCTGCGCTTTACCCCGTCGCCCACCGGGCAGGAGGGCACGGCCGGGCATCAGCGCCTGTACCGCCGTCGCCCTGCCAGCTATCTTCCCGAGTTCCCCGTGGATTATGTCGACGCCGAGGCAGTCGGCCTGTCACTCCGCGTGCGCGGTCGCGCCGATGGCTACGACCCCCAGCGAGGGCTGGTGGAGGAGATCAAGACCTGTCGTGTCGATCCGGCCCGCTTGCCGGTGCCGCTGACCCGCCTGCACCTGGCCCAGGCCCGACTCTACGCAGCCATCATTGCCCGCAGCGAAGACCTGCCGGGCCTGCGGGTACAGCTCACCTGGCTGCGGCTGGATGACGACAGTGAGCACCCGCTGGAGGAGGACCTGAGCCGGGGTGAACTGGAGGATTTTCTTGACGACACCCTGCAGCGCTACCGCCAGTGGCTGGCGCAGCTGGAGGCGCGGCGCCAGCGGCGCGACGAGAGTCTGGCTCGCTTTGCCTTCCCCTATTCCGAGTTTCGCCCCGGACAGCGCGCCATGGCCGAGCGGGTCTACAAATGTGTCCACGGCGGCGGCCGCCTGCTGCTGGAGGCGCCCACCGGTATCGGCAAGACCGCGTCGGTGCTCTACCCCGCCCTGCGCGCCCTGGAGCGAGGGCTGCACGACTGCGTGGTCGTGGCCGCCGCCAGAGTCAGCGGCAGGCGCGCGGTGGAGGATACCGTGGCGCACTTTGTGCAGCGGGGCTATCGTGGCAGCGCCCTGACGCTGACCGCGAAGGAGTCGATCTGCTTTTCCCCCGGCAAGGCCTGTCACGGCGACGACTGCCGCTATGCCCGCGGCTACTACGACCGCTTGCCTGCGGCGCGGGAGGCAGCCCTGGCGGCGGGGCAGCTGGATCGCGCCGGCGTGGAAAGGCTGGCCCGGGAGCACACCCTGTGTCCCTGGCAGCTGGCCCTGGACCTGGCGCCCTGGATGGAGTTGCTGGTCGCCGACCTGCACCATCTCTACAGCCTGACTCCGGGACTGCTTGACCGTCTGGTGGATGGCGGCCGGCGCTGCACGGTACTGGTGGACGAGGCTCACAACCTGCCTGAACGCGCTCGCCAGATGTACGCGGCAGAGCTGAGCCGCGGCGCCCTGCGTCAGGCGCTGGCGGAGGCGCCGGCCGCCTTGCGCAGCAGCCTGCGACGCGTGGACCGCGTATTGATGGCCTTGCACGATGGCACCCAGGGCGAGAGTTGGCTGGATACTCCTCCCGAGGATCTGCTCGAGAGCCTGCAGCGGGCGTCCGACGCGGTGGCAGAGCAGCTGGCCCGGGACGCCTTCCTGCTGCAGCGTTTGCCGGCCCTGCGCGAATGGTATTTCGCCCTGCTGCAGTGCCTGCGGGTACAGGCCTGCTGGGGTGAGGAGTATCGACTGCAGGTAACGCGACAGCTGTCGGGTCGCTTTCACCAGGTGGTCCTGCGCTGGCACTGCCTCGACCCGGCGCGCCTCCTGGCGGAGCGCCACGGCCTGCTGCACGCTCTGGTGGTTTTCTCGGCGACACTGTCCCCGCGTCACTGGGTACTGGCCAGCCTGGGGCTGGCGCCGGACACGGTATCCTGGTCGGCGGACTCGCCCTTTGACAGTGAGCAGCTCTCGGTGGAGCTGGCGACCCACATCGACACGCGCTATCGCGCGCGAGCCGGAAGCCTGCCGGATCTCGGGAGCCTGCTGGCCGACTGGCTGGCCACAAACGCCGGCAACTGCCTGCTGTTCTTCCCGTCCTACGGTTACCTGCAAGCCACACTCGCGGATCCGCTCCTGCAGGCGGCCCTGTCCTCCCGGCAGCTGTGGGTACAGGCGCCAGGCCAGCCTGCGGCAGAACATGCCGAGCTCCTCGCTACCCTGGACAGGCGCCGGGATGTCGCCGCCTTCTGTGTGCTTGGCGGCGCCTTCAGTGAAGGTATCGATCTTCCCGGTGACCAGCTGAGCTCCGTGGTTATTGTCGGTCTCGGCCTGCCCCAGCTAAATGCCCTGCGCGAGCAGCTCAGAAGCCATTACCAGCACCAGGGCATGGACGGCTACCGTTACGCTTACCTTTACCCCGGTCTGCAGAAAGTCAGCCAGGCACTCGGTCGCGTGATTCGCAGCAGCAGTGACCGCGGCAGTGCCCTGTTGATCGACACCCGCTACGCCCAGCGGGAGGTCCGCGCGCTGCTCCCACCCGCCTGGCACTACACCATCCGCAACGACTGACTGCCCACGGCTTTCCGGGAAAGTCCGTGCTGGGCCGAACATGCTCCTTGTTGGGACACGCTGTGAATACGTCCCTGTACGCTCGTTGCCGGCCATCCATGGCCGGCAACGGTCCCAACAAGGAGCATGTTCGGCCCAGCACTCAGTGCCAGTAGCGAGCTCGTGTGGGCTGTCGCCGGCACTGAGTGCGGTGCCCGTATTGCGCGCTTTGGGACCGTCGGCGACAGGGATGTCGCCGTCGAGCTTACAAGGATGATGAGATGAACACCTCTTGTTGAAATCGGCGTCAAGGCGCCACTATTGGATTAACGAAATCAATAGATCAACAACAAGAGGTGTTCAAGTGAAAGTTACCTTAATCGGAGTTAATTTGGCAAAGTCTGTTCTCCAGGTCTGCGGCGTCAACCAGGCAGGCAAGGTTGTGTTCAATCATCAGGTGCGCCGGAACCGGCTGCACGGGAAACTTCTCCAGTTTCCTGATGCTGCCATTGCTATGGAAGCTTGCAGTGGGTCCAACTACTGGGGCCGGGAACTCCAAAAGCATGGGTTTGAAGTGTTTTTGATTCCGCCACAGCACGTTAAACCCTTCGTAAAGGGCAACAAGAACGATCGCAACGACGCCTTTGCGATCACCGAAGCAGCTCGACGGCCCAGGATGCAGTTTGTCCAGCCGCGAACGCTGGAACAGACAGATATTCTGGTGCTGCACAAAGTTATCGATCGCAAGGTGAAGTCGCGTACGGCGCTGACGAACCAGATCCGAGGGCTGTTGAACGAATACGGCGTTGTTGTCAGTCCTGGGAAGGGGCGTTTGCTCAGAGCCCTGCCTGAGCTTCTGGAAGATCCCGATAACGGGCTGACACCTGCAGCCAGAGAAGTACTCCATAGCCTGCTGGAGGAATGGTGGGAGAGTGATCGGCAGATTCAGGCCCATGAGGCTAAGCTCAAGAGAACAGCCAAGCAGCTGGAGCCAGCTCGCAGGCTGATGGCGGTCAAAGGAGTTGCCGAGAAAACGGCAACTGCTATGGTTGGTTTTGCCGGCGAGGGAAAGGCGTTCAAGAGCGGACGACACTTTGCTGCCAATCTGGGACTGGTGCCCAGTGAGCACTCCAGTGGCGGCAGGCAAAAGCTGGGCGGCATCACCCGACGGGGCAACAATTATCTGCGCCGGCTATTGATTCAGGGCGCCTGGTCGGTCATCCGTTACGCGAGTCGATCAACGGATCGGCTATCGCGCTGGGCCGACAACGTCATGGAGCGCCGCGGTAAACACAAAGCCGTGGTCGCTGTGGCGAACAAACTGGCGCGCATACTATGGGCTATGTTGTATCACCAGACCGAATACCGGCCCGGTTAATACGACTGGCTGAAAGGAGCAATCACCCCAAGCAAACACGGTGAGCAATGAGTTAACGGGTTAAACCGGCCCTTGTGAATGCTGCTGAATACACGGAGCCCCAACTCCGTACGGACGATAAGCGGCAAGGGCGCGGTTTTCATTGAGGCCAGAGTCACCGAAGTGACTCAGCACAAAGGCCGGATATACGTGCGCAGTTTTACCCAGTTAACCTTTTACACCGCGGAAGCATTTGGGACTTGCTCAACAAGAGGTCTACATATACGTATTCACAGCGTGTCCCAAAGCGCGCAATACGGGCGGCGCACGGAGCTAGCCAGGAAGCCGTGCGTGCGATCAGGCAGCTGGTCTGTAGCCGGGCTTGGCCAGGGTCAGTTGCACCGTGCTGATGATGCGTTCGCGGAAGCCGCCTTCGCAGTAGCAGAGGTAGAACTCCCACATGCGGATGAAGCGCTCGTCGAAACCCTGGCGGCGCACGGCGTCCAGCTGGGCCAGGAAGCGTTCGCGCCAGCAGGCCAGGGTGCGGGCGTAGTCCAGGGTGATGTCGCGCAGGTGGACCATCTGCAGGTCGGTGTGCTCGGCGACGTTGTCGGCAATCACCGCCAGGGAGGGCAGGCAGCCGCCGGGGAAGATGAAACGCTTGATGTAATCGACATTGTCGCGCGCCTGGCGGTAGCGCTGGTCGGCGACGGTGATCGCCTGCAAGGCCATCTTTCCTGCCGGCTTCAGCAGTGCGCTGCAGCGGGCAAAATAGTCGGCGTAAAACTGATGCCCCACGGCCTCGATCATTTCCACCGAGACCAGCTTGTCGTACTGCCCCTGGAGCAGGCGGTAATCCTCGCAGAGCACCTCGACGCGCCCTTCCAGGCCCAGTTCGGCGACCCGCTCGCGGGTGTACTCGTACTGTTCACGGGAAATGGTGGTGGTGGTGACTCGGCAGCCGTAGTGCTGCGCGGCATGGATGGCCATGCCACCCCAGCCCGTGCCGATTTCCAGCAGGTGGTCATCGGGGCCCAGTTCCAGCTGCTGGCAAAGGGTATCCAGCTTGGCCAGCGAGGCATGTTCCAGGGTCTGTGCGGGTTCCTCGAACAGCGCCGAGGAGTACATCATGGTCGGGTCGAGGAACAGACGGAAAAAGTCGTTGCCGAGGTCGTAGTGGGCGGCAATATTGCGCTGGGAGCCGCGGCGGGTGTTGCGATTCATGCCGTGGGCCAGTTTCAGGCTCAGGCGCAGCAGCCAGGACTGGCGTGCCTCCATCGCCTCCATGGTGGGGAGGTTGGCGGAGAACAGGCGGGTGACCGCAGTCAGATCGGGGCTGCTCCACTCCCCCTCGATATAGGCCTCGCCCGAACCCACGGTGCCGTGGGTGAGTACCCGGGCGTAGACCGCCGGATTGTGGACGCGCACTTCGGCGTGCAGCCCACTGGGGCAGTCGGTGTGACCGACGTGGAAGACCTGGTCACCGTCGTGAATGGTCAGGCTGCCGACAGAAAAGTTGTCGAGCACCCCCAGCAGTAGTCGCCGCGCCAGTCCCGTATTGCTCCAACGACGACGGGGGCGGGCCTGCAGTCGGATGTCGCTGACACTCACATCACTCATTGCTCAAACTCCAGTGCTTTTCTTTGTTCCGGGGTGCGAGTGGAAGGGCACCCGTTTCAGGAACAGGCGCAGGGCCTGCCAGTAAATGCCCAGTGCTACCTTGCCCGTCATCAGGGGGTAGCGCCAGAGTATGCGGTTCAGGCTGCCCGCCGTTAGGGTCTGAGCCTGCAGGTCGAGGGTGGCATCGAACACCTTCCCCTCGTCAGTGTGGTTCTCCAGGTGTATGGACAGCTGCTCCCCCGGGGTGTTACTGCGCCAGTGGTAGCGCATGGCCATGGGGTTGAAGGGCGACACGTGAAAGCATTTGTCGAACTCGGAGTGCAACCATTGGCCCGCCGCGGGCCCCGGTAGCACATAGCTGTGGCGTTCAGCCCAGGGGGTGTTGGTGACCTCGGCCACCAGGTACTCGAGCCGAGTCTCGTCTTCGCTGAAGCAGTAGTAACAGGCCAGCGGGTTCATCTGCAGCCCGAAGTAGCGCAGGTTGGCGAGTAGATAGATCGGGCCACGGGGGTGCTCGCCTGTCGCTTCCTCCACGCGCTGTCGCACGGCTTCCTGCAGGGGAACGTCGGGGTCGCCGAGGAAGTCGCTGCGGCGAAAGCAGGCGGGTGCGCGGCCCCGGGCCGACCACAGCCAGCGGCCATCAAACAGCTCGGGCAGCTCGTCCAGGCAGAGGTAGGGCATGAATACTCGATAGGCGAAGCTGTGTTCCCGCGGGAGGAAGCGGCGATGCCGTAGCGTGCCCTGGTAGAGCCTCGATTTCACGCCGCTGCCCTGCCCGCCCCGCCGATGCCCTCGACCACCCGGAGTGCACTGACCACGCCATCTTCGTGGAAACCGTTGTGCCAGTAGGCGCCGCAATACCAGGTGTTGCGCACACCATTGATTTCCCCCCAGCGCTGTTGGGCGTCGATGCCCGCGAGGGAGAAAACGGGGTGATCGTAGCGAAACTCGCCGAGAATCCGATTGGGATTGATCGCGTCCCTGTCGTTCAGGGTGACACAGAAGGTCTCCGGGGCATCCAGGCCCTGCAGGATGTTCATGTTGTAGGTCACCACGGCGCGACCGCTGTCCACCCCCAGGCGGTAATTCCAGCTCGACCAGGTGCTGCGCTTGCGCGGCAGCAGGCGCGTATCCGTGTGCAGGATCACGTCGTTGGCCTGATAGGGCAGCGCGCCGAGGACCTGTTTCTCCTCCCGGCTGGGGTCGGCCAGCAGGCTCAGCGCCTGATCGGAATGGGTCGCGACCACGACCTGGTCGAAGCGAAAGCTGCGACCGTCTTCCAGCATCAACTCTACGCCGTCTGCTTGCCGCTGCAGGTGCTTCACGCGGGCGCGTGTGTAAATGCGCTCCTCGAAGCGCTGGCACAGGGGGCGCAGATATTCCCGGGAGCCGCCCTCGATGACGCGCCATTGGGGCCGCTGCTTGACCGAGAGTAGCCCGTGGTTACGAAAGAAACGCACAAAGAACTCGACCGGGAATTCCCGCACGCTGGCACAGTCGGAGGACCAGATGGCCGAAGCCATGGGGACCAGATACTGCTCGGCGAAGGGCTCGCCGTAGCCGCGCCTGTCGAGGTAGTGACCGAGGGTTTCCCCTGTCGCGAGTTGCCCGCCTTCCAGGTCGGCGACGGCTTCGCGATTGAAGCGCAGGAGGTCCCGGATCATGCCGAGGAAACGCGGGGAGACCAGATTGCGACGCTGGGCAAACAGCGTGTTCAGGCTGCTGCCGGAATACTCCAGCCCGCTGCGCTCATCGCGCACGCTAAAGCCCATGGACGTGGGTTTGCTGGGTACGCCGAGCTCGTCGAGCAGGGCTATGAAGTGTGGATAGGTCCAATCGTTATAGACGATAAAGCCGGTATCCACGGCGTAGCGACGGGTGCCGAGGCTCACGTCCACGGTGGCGGTGTGGCCACCGATGCGCTCGCCGGCCTCGAAAACGCTGACCCGGTGCTCGCGGCTGAGATAGTGGGCACAGGTCAGGCCGGATATTCCCGAGCCGATAACGGCAATGTCCAAGGCGGACCTCCTGGTGGGGGCGCGGCGCGGCCGCATTATTGGTTGACTTGTGCCTGATTACGCGCCTTGTCCGGCCGTGGATCACGCTCCGTTTCATCGAGCGGACGGGCCCCGTCCGGGACACGTCCCGAGAAACCCGCGGTAACTGATCCAGCCTCATGTTGCCAGCGTATACTCAGCACAAGTCAAAAGGAAGGGTGCAAGCGTGGAGGATTCACGGGAAGCGGGGACCAGCCAGGCGATCGACGCGTCGGGACGCCGCGTCGACGAGTGGAGTGAATGTCTGGTGCTGATCGGCAGCAACCAGGACCGGGCGGCTTTTACCCGCCTTTTCCGACATTTCGCCCCACTCATCAAGGCCTTTGCCCTGGCGGGTTCCAGTCTGTCGGCTACCCATGCCGACGAGCTGGTACAGGAGGTCATGTTGAAGATCTGGCAGAAAGCCGGGGCCTATGACCCCCGCAAGGCGGCGGCGAGTACCTGGGTCTACACCATCGCCCGCAACTGCAGGACGGACATGTTCCGGCGCCTGCAGAAATTCGATACGCCGCTGGCGGCCGAGGACTTTACCCCGGAGCAGGACGACGAGGAGCCATTGGTGCAGTTGCAGAGCCGCCGCAACCGGGAGCGCATCAAGGCCCTGATGAGCACACTGCCGCCCGACCAGGCGCAGATCCTCGCCAAGGTGTACATGGAAGGCAAGTCCCACGCCGAGGCGGCAAACGACATGGACCTGCCGCTGGGCACCGTGAAGTCACGGGTGCGCCTGGCGCTGCAGAAACTACAGATTCAGATGGAAAGACAATAGCGTTATGGCCAAGTATCACCCCAGTGTCGATTTGTTGACCGAGTACGCCGCGGGCATCCTTCCGCTGGCTCAGGCTGCCTGCCTTTCGGCTCACCTCAATTACTGTGCCCAGTGCCGGCAGCAGACCGCTCAGCTGCAGGATCTCGGTGCCGAGCTTTTTTCCTCCCTGCCGCCGCAGCCGGTGGCGGAGAGCTTGCTGGACAATGTGCTGGCCCGTCTCGACGAGGCACCGCCACTGCGTTACCAGCGGGTGCCCGAGTCGGGCGTGGGCCGCCTGCCGGCCCTGTTGCAGCGCCTGATGCGTGGGGATTTCCGCGAGCTCAGCTGGAAGAAAATCACCGGTTCGCTGCGTATCAGCTACCTGCGCACGGGAGATCCCTCCTTTGAGTTTGCCCTCTATCACATCAAGGCGGGGGGGCGGATTCCCCAACATACCCACCGCGGCTCGGAGATGACCCTGATCCTGCAGGGCGGCTTTTCGGATGCGCATGGCAGCTATCACGTGGGCGATTTTCTCTACCGCGATGCGGAGGATGATCACGCCCCCACGGCGCTGCAGTCCGAGGATTGCATTTGCCTGGCGGTGCTGGATGCGCCCCTGCGCTTCACCAGCTGGAAGTACCGCTGGATGAACCCCTTTCTGCAGTTGCGTCCCGGTTGATCAACTTGTGTCCGGGCTTTTCGAGGCTCGGGCATCCTCGGAGTTGGCCTCTGAATGCCCCTTTTCGGGGCATTTTTCACACTTATGAAGCATAAAACTGGCCAAAACGCCAGGTTTGTGCACCGCGCTGGTGATGATACTATCCGCGGCCTGTACGAAACGTGTACAGTACGCGGCCGCTTTTTGCCTCTTGGGGGGCGAGGGGTCGTAGCGCCGGCACCGAGTGCCCAAGCGCAGTCTCTGTCTGGAAGATACATGGGGTATCCAACACTATGCGTATAGCCATTCCCAGGGAAACCCACCCGGGTGAAAACCGGGTTCCCGTCACACCGGAGGTGGCCAAGAAGCTGGTACGCCTCGGCGCGGAAGTGGAGTTCGAAGCCGGCATGGGGGCCGGTTCGGGTTTTGCCGACCAGGAGTACATCGACGCCGGCGCCACCGTCAGCAATGACCGCGAGGCGCTGTTCCGCAATGCGGATCTGTTGCTCAGACTGCGCAAGCCTCAGCGGGACGAAGTCTCCCTGATGAAGCGCGGGGCGATCCATATCAGCTATCTGGACCCGTTCAACGAGCACGACCTGGTGCGCGCGCTCCAGGAACAGGGCGTGACGGCGATCAGCATGGAGATGATCCCGCGGACCACTCGCAGCCAGAAAATGGATGCCCTGAGTTCCCAGGCCAACCTGGCGGGTTACGTCACGGTACTGCTGGCGGCGACTCACCTGCCCCGTATCCTGCCGATGATGATGACACCGGCGGGTACCCTGAAGCCGGCCAAGGTGTTCATCATCGGTGCCGGCGTGGCCGGCCTGCAGGCAATCGCCACGGCCAAGCGCCTGGGTGCCAAGGTCACAGCCTTCGATACCCGGCCCGTGGTGGCCGAACAGGTGCGCTCACTGGGCGGCACCTTCCTCGAGATCGATCTGGGTGAAACCGGCGAGACCGAGGGTGGCTACGCGAAGGAGCTGACTCCCGAGCAGATCGAGAAGCAGCGCCAGGCGCAGAAAGAGGTTATTGCCAACTCCGACGTGGTCATCACCACGGCCCAGGTGTTCGGTCGCAAGCCTCCGGTGCTGGTGACCCGGGATATGGTCGAAGGCATGCAGCCGGGTTCGGTTATCGTGGACATGGCTGCCGAGACCGGGGGCAATGTCGAGGGCTCGGTGCCCAACGAGACTGTGGACGTCAACGGCGTGACCATTATCGGACAGGGCAACCTGCCCAACCAGGTCTGCCGGGATGCCAGCCAGATGTATGCCAGCAACGTTTTCAACCTGGTGGATGATGTCTGGGACAAGGAAGCGAACAGCTTCAAGGTCGACTTCGATCACGACATCCTGCCGGGCTGTGTGATCACCCACGACGGCCAGGTCACCAACGAAACCATCAAGAACATCCTTGAGGGGGGCAACTGACATGGAAGCCGTATTCCTGACTTTTATCCTGGTGTTGTCCATCTTTCTGGGCTTCGAACTGATACACAAGGTTCCCGCGACCCTGCACACACCGCTGATGTCCGGGGCCAACGCCATTTCCGGTATCACCGTGGTGGGTGCCATCAGTCTGGCCGGTAGCGGACAGCATGATCTGTCACAGTGGCTGGGCGCGGGTGCCGTTGCGCTGGCAACCATCAACGTGGTCGGCGGTTACATGGTGACCGACCGCATGCTCGCCATGTTCAAGAAGAGAGGGGGTTGATCGTGGGAGGCAATGCTTTGTTTATTCAGATGACCTGGGTCGTCGCGGCGATCCTCTTCATCTTCGGCCTGAAACTGCTGGGCTCCGCGGGCACCGCCCGCAAGGGCAACCTGATGTCCGCCGTGGGCATGCTGCTGGCCATCGTGGCGGCGCTGCTCCAGCAGGATCTGGAGTTCCAGTGGATCCTGATCGGCTTTGTGGTCGGCGGCCTGATTGGCGCCGCCGCGGCGCGCCTGGTGCAGATGACCGCCATGCCGGAAATGGTGGCCCTGTTCAACGGCTTCGGCGGCATGGCCAGCCTGCTGGTGGGCTGGGCTGCACTCGGTGGTGCCGGCAACACCTTTACCCTGGTGACCATCGTGCTGTCGATTCTGATCGGTGGCCTGACCTTTACCGGTTCGCTGATTGCCTACGGCAAGCTCAGCGAGACCATCGGCAGTGGTGCCGTGACTTTCGGCGGCCAGCAGATCGTCAACAGCCTGATTGTGCTGGGTATTCTGGCCAGCGCGGTGATGTTCTGCCTGCAGCCCGAGAATCACACCTGGCTGTACGTGGTGGTGGGGCTGTCGCTGCTGTTTGGCATCATGGCGGTAATTCCCATCGGTGGTGCCGACATGCCGGTGGTGATTTCGCTGCTGAACTCCTACTCCGGTCTGGCTGCCTGTGCTGCGGGTTTCGCGATCAACAACAACATCCTGATCGTGGCCGGTGCCCTGGTCGGTGCCTCGGGCATCATCCTGACCCAGATCATGTGCAAGGCGATGAACCGCTCCTTGAGCAACGTGCTGTTCAGCGGCTTCGGCAGTGCTGCCAAGGACACCAGCACGGTGGAGGGCGAGATCAAGCCGCTGTCCGTGGACGACGCTTTCTACATCCTGGAAGCGGCCACCAGCGTGGCCATCATCCCCGGCTACGGCATGGCGGTAGCCCAGGCGCAGCACGCGGTGAAAGAGCTCTGTGAACTGCTGGAGTCCAACGGTGCCGAGGTCAACTTCGGTATCCACCCGGTGGCGGGCCGCATGCCCGGGCACATGAACGTGCTGCTGGCCGAGGCGGATGTGCCCTACGACCAGCTGCTGGAGATGGACGATATCAACCCGCGCATGGAAACCGTGGATGTGGCGATCGTTATCGGTGCCAACGACGTGGTCAACCCGGCTGCCCGCGAGGTGGAGTCCAGCCCCATCTACGGCATGCCGGTGATCAACGTGGACAAGGCGCGCACGGTATTCGTACTCAAGCGCTCCATGGCCTCGGGCTTTGCCGGTATCGAGAACCCGCTGTTCTACAAGGAGAATACGCGGATGATCTTCGGCGACGCCAAGGAAACCCTCAACGGCCTGATCCGCGAGTTCAGCTGATCCTGCTCCGGGCTCCCACAGGGGCCCGACATCTTCTCCAGGGCGGGTTATCCCGCCCTTTTCGTTTGTTCCCCCTCCTGTATCGATAGCAGCGGTTATTCGCCGAGACGGTGGAAGGTGCTGTGCTATCTGGCGCTTGCCGCCAAATCATCGACTGAAAAGCCCGCGATGACGTGTGTGCCGTTCGGCGCGGTCGCTGATGGAGCAATCAATTCGTAGTGTTTCGGCAACAATAACCGTAGCCGAGGCAGAACCCCGTGAAACAGAACTCTACCGTACTCCGTTTTCAGCCACTTGCACTGGCAACTCTGTGTGCAATCGGTATGCAGCCCCATGTATCGGCTGCTGCCCTGGAAGAAGTCTTCGTCACTGCCCAGAAGCGGGTAGAGTCCGCCCAGGATACCCCGATCTCCATGGCAGCGTTCAACAACCAGCAGCTGGAACGACAGGGCATCACTGACCTCACGGGCGTTCGCGACAAGATACCCAATTTCCAGATTTCGCCACATCCCAACAGTGCCGCCACCACCCTGATCAACATTCGCGGTGTCGGAAACACGGACGACCAGATCACTCTGGACCCGCGGGTTGCGGTCTATGTGGACAATGTCTATGTGGCGCGTAGCCAGGGCCTGGCCATGGAAGTCGCGGATATTGAGCGTATTGAGGTGCTGCGGGGACCTCAGGGGTCGCTGTACGGGCGCAACGCCACCGGCGGTGCGGTCAATTTCCATACCCGGGCGCCCCGGCTGGGAGAGATGGGGCTGCGCCAGGATGTCTCGGTGGGTAACCGGAGCCTCCTGCGCCATCGTACCAGCGTCAATCTGCCCCTGGGTGACACCGCCGCGGCCGAGGTGACATGGTTGCGTCAGGAGCGCGACGGATTCGTTGACAATCGCGGTACCGGTGTCGAACGGTTTGGTGACCAGGATCGCGAGGCCTGGCGCGCGGCTCTCCTCTGGGATGTGGGTGACAGCACGCAGGTCCGGTACACCTACGACCGCTCGATCATCGAGGACACGCCCGCCTTCCTGGCTGCCGTGCCCCTCTATCCGGCGACGGGAAGCCGGCCCAGCGCCGGTTCGCCAGGTGTTCGAGACCTGCTCGCCAATGACATTACTGCCCAGGGGCACAACCTTACGGTCGACTGGGAGATTGCCGAGAATCTGACTTTCAAGTCGATTACCGCCTACCGCGACCTCGACAATTTCAACAACCAGAATTACCACACTGGTGTGGTCGCACCACTGCCCCTGTTTGCCAATGCCTGGTGGCAGGAGCAGGACCAGTTCACCCAGGAGTTCCAGCTCACCGGCGATGCCCTCGACGGGCGTCTCGAGTATGTGGCGGGTCTGTACTATTTTGACGAGTCGGCCGATAGCCGTGACCAGGTCGACGTGCCTTTGCAGAACTTCATGTCTCGCCGCACGATCAATGTGGAGAACCGGGCCTACGCCGTATTTGGGCAGGCCAGCTGGCGCCCTGACGTACTGGATGAGCGCCTCAAATTCACCGTCGGCTTGCGCTGGTCAAAGGACGAGCGCGAAGCGCGCATGCTGGATCGCCGGTTCTTCGGTGGGCAGCAGATTGCCGCATTGACTGGCCAGGGCGACAACGACTTTTCCGATGTCAGTCCCAGCCTGATCGTTGCCTACGACCTGGGCGAGAACACTAACCTGTACGCCAAGGTGGTTTCTGGCTATAAGACCGGTGGTTTCAACATCCGGGCGAGCAGCATCCAGCGCTTCGAGGATGGTTTCGATCAGGAAGAACTGATCTCCTGGGAAGTCGGAGCCAAGACCCAGCTGCTCGAAAATCGTCTGCGCGTGAATGTTGCGCTGTTTACCGCTGATTACGATGATATTCAGCTTTCGGTATCCGACCCGGTAGATGTGACCCGGGCAGACATCCTGAATGCCGGCGAAGCCACCGTGGAAGGCCTGGAGCTCGATGTGACCGCGCTGCTTGGTATGGGTTTCCAGCTGACGGCCAGTTATGGCTACGTGAACTCGGTTTACGAGAAGGTTATCGATGAGGCTGGTCGCAACCTCTATCGCAACTACCAGTTTGTCGACAGCCCCGAGCACACCTGGAACGTCGATCTTGAGTACAGTGCTGAGTTCATCGCGGGATCCGAGTTGACCGCCAGTCTCGGCTACAGTTGGAGTGATGAGCGATTTGGCAATGCCGCCAATGATCGCCGCTATCGCATCGACGACTATGGTTTGCTGAATGCCCGAGTGGGTGTCAGTGATATCGCGGTAGGCGGTGACGCAATGCTGCGTGTGGCCTTGTGGGGGCGCAACCTGGAGGACAAGGAGTATTACCTGTCCCATTTCCCGACTGGCGTGCCCACGACGATTTTCGGCGAGCCTCGCAGCTACGGCGTCGACCTGGTGCTGGAACTGTAGCGGGCCGCGTTGCTGCTTTGACCCCCACAGGGAGGATTCACGATGAAGCGTAGATGGACAGGTCTGCTGGCACTTGCACTGGCCGCTCCCGGGCTGGCCTCCGAGGTGCTTTACTCCCCACACCAGCAACAGGCTGTGCCCATGCAGCTGCTGTGGGGTGATACGCACATCCATACCCGGCTATCGGCAGATGCCAACTTTTCCGGCAATCTCACCCTGGGGCCCGAGGAAGCACTGCGTTTTGCCCGCGGCGAGGAGGTGGTCGCGCCCAGTGGCCTGAAGGCACAACTGGCCCGGCCGCTGGATTTTCTGGTGATTTCGGACCACGCCGAGTACCTGGGGCTGATACCCGCCATGCGTGCAGGCGACCCGGGCATGATGGACAGTCCCACCGCACGGCGCTGGATGGAAATGCTGTCGGGCTCCCGGGAAGACGTCAGCCAAGCGATTCAGGAGGTGACGGCGTCGTTTATCGGCGGAAAGCCGCTGATCGAGAACGCCTCGATTACGCGCGATACCTGGGCCCATATTGCGGCCGCGGTGGATGAAGCCAATACCCCGGGCGCGTTCACGGCCTTTACTGGTTTTGAGTGGACCTCCATGCCGGGTGAGGGAAACAACCTGCACCGGGTGGTCGTATTCCGCGATGGGGCAGAGAAGGTCACTGCCGTGCTCCCCTACTCGGCTTTCGACAGCGAGAACCCGGAGGATCTCTGGCGCTACCTGGCCAGCTACGAGCAGGAGACCGGGGGCCAGGCCTTCGCGATTCCCCACAACAGCAATGTCAGCAATGGACTGATGTTCACCGAGTCAATGTACGACGGCAGTCCGCCGACGCCGGAGTACACGGCGATGCGAGCCCGCTGGGAGCCGCTGGTGGAGATTACCCAGATCAAGGGTGACAGTGAAGCGCACCCCTTGCTGTCCCCTGGTGACGAGTTTGCCGATTACGGTACCTGGGACCGTCTCAACCTGCTGGGCAATCGCCTCAACGAAGAAAAAATGCTGAAGTATGAATACACGCGCGAGGCCTTGAAGCTGGGTCTGCGCATGCAGGAAGACACTGGCAGCAACCCCTACCGCTTCGGCGTGATTGGCTCCAGCGATGCCCACAACGCCCTGGCCGCGATGGATGAGGACAATTTCTGGAGCAAGGGTCCCACCATGGAGCCCTCTCCCACGCGAGCGCGAGGCCCCATGATCCCCTCGCGTCCCTATCCCGACCAGAGCATGCGTACCTGGGAGCAACTGGCTGCGGGCTACGCTGCGGTGTGGGCGACGGAAAATACCCGGGAGGCCATTTTCGACGCAATGCAGCGACGGGAAGTCTATGCCACCACGGGCCCCCGGATGAGTGTTCGTTTTTTTGCCGGGTGGGAGTTTGCGGATGATGACGCCCTGTCACCGCATCTGGCGCTGACGGGCTATCGCAAGGGTGTGCCTATGGGCGGTGTATTGTCCGCTGATCAGGATGTGGCGGCGCCGACCTTCCTGTTTGCTGCGCTGAAGGACACCGAAGGTGCCAATCTCGACCGCGTGCAAGTGGTCAAGGGCTGGCATGACCCGGACAGCGGGGAACTGCACGAGCGTGTCTACGATGTCGCCTGGTCGGGTGAGCGCGAGCCTGGGGCTGACGGCCGCTTGCCACCAGTCGGTGATACGGTTGACCTGGAGCACGCCACCTACCGCAACAGTATCGGTACAGCGCAGCTCAGCGGTGTCTGGCGCGACCCGGATTTTGATCCCGGGCAGCGGGCGTTCTACTACCTGCGGGTGCTGGAGATTCCCACGCCTCGCTGGGTGAACTACGACGTGCTGCGTCTTGGGGCAGAGCTCGAATCGGGTACCGCCCGAGCCCATCAGGAGCGGGCCTACACCTCGCCGATATGGTATGAGCCCACACCGGGCGGGCGTTGAACGTCAAGCCGTCGGGTGTGGTGCCGCATGGCCGTCGCGAAACTGCAGTTCCGCCAGGCGGGCGTATAGCGGGCAGTCGCGCAACAGGCTCTGATGGCTGCCGATGGCGATCACACGCCCTTCTTCAAGGACGGCGATGCGATCGACACGCTGGATGGTAGAGAGACGATGCGCGATCACCAGGGTCGTGCGGCCGCGCATGACCTCGCGCAGAGCCTCCTGGACATGGTGCTCGCTCTCGCTGTCCAGGGCGCTGGTGGCTTCGTCCAGCAGCAGGATACGCGGATTGCGCAGGATGGCCCGGGCCAGGGCAATGCGCTGGCGCTGGCCGCCGGACAGGCGCACCCCCAGTTCGCCCAGGTGGCTGTCGTAGCCCTGGGGCAGTCGCCGGATGAAGTCGTGGGCGTGGGCAGCGCGGGCGGCGGCCTCGACCTGGTCGCGGCTAGCACCCGGCCGCCCGTAGGCGATATTGTCGTGCACACTGGCAGTGAACAGCACCGGTTGCTGGGGCACGATCGCCAGTTGCGCCCGCAGGGTAGCCAGTCGCAGTGTCCGCAGGTCGACGCCACCCAGCAGGACCTGGCCCTGGTCCGGGTCGTAGAAGCGCTGCAGCAGCTGGAACAGGGTGGACTTGCCGGCGCCTGAAGGCCCGACCAGGGCCAGGCTCTGGCCCTCGGGAACCTCCAGTTCCAGATCCCTCAGGGCGGGTTTGTCCGCACGGCTGGGGTAGGAAAAGGTGACGCCCTGGAGCCGCAGCCCGGCGTTCGCCGGGGCCTCGCTGCGCTCGCCATCGATCAGCGCGCTGCGGGTGTCGAGCAACTCCAGCAGTCTTTCCGCGGCGCCGGCGGCCCGCTGCAATTCGCCCCAGACTTCGGCGATGGTGGCGAAGCCCATGCCTACCAGCATGGCATAAAACGTGAAGGCCCCCAGCTCCCCCGGACTCATGCGACCGCTGAGAACATCGCTGCCGCCGCTCCAGAGCATGGCTGCCATGCCGGAGAACAACAGCAGGATGGCCAGACAGACCAGCAGCGCACGCTGACGGATTCGCCGCCGCGCAACCTGGAACGCGCGCTCCACGGCGGCGCCAAAGGCCCGGCTTTCGGCCGCCTCGGCGGTGAAGGCCTGCACCGTGGGTAGCTGTTGAATGATTTCCCCGGCGCGACTGCCGACGTCGGCGATGCTGGCCTGGCTCTGGCTGGAGAGGCGCCGCACCCGGCGCCCGAAGATCAGGATCGGCAACAGTACCAGGGGAACCGTGCCGGCGATGATCAGGCTCAGTCGCGGGTTGGTGACAAACATCATGAGCAGGCCGCCGCTCAGGGTCAGGCTGCTGCGCAGGGCCATGCTCAGGGAGGAGCCGATAATGGTCTGCAACAGGCTGGTGTCCGTGGTCAGACGGGACATGATTTCGCCGCTGCGATTGTCCTCGAAGTAGGCCGTGTGCAGATGGATGACATTGTCAAAGACCGCCTGGCGAAGGTCGGCACTGACCCGCTCCCCCAGCCAGGACACCAGGTAGAAACGCAGGAAGGTACCCACCGCCATGGCCGCGGCGATGGCCATGATGAATCCGATGGCCCGACGCAGGTCGCCGGGTGTCCCACCGGCCAGGCCCTGGTCGATCAGCAGCTGCACCCCCTGCCCGAGGGCCAGGGTGGCGCCTGCAGTGAACAGCAGCGCCACCAGCGCGCCCAGCAGGCGCGCCCGGTAGGGCAGCAGAAAGCGAAAGACCGACAGCAGGGGTGACAGGGAGCGGCCGGGCTTCATTCCGCGCCGTTTTCTTCGCCGCGTTTCTGCACGAAGCGCCCGAAGAAAACGCCCACCTCGAACAGCATCCACATGGGGATCGCCAGCAGCGACTGGGAGATGATGTCCGGCGGGGTGAGCAGCATGCCGAAGATGAAGCAGCCGACGATGATGAAGGGGCGTTTCTTCGCCAGGTCCTCGGGGGTGGTGATACCGGCCCAGATCAGCAGGACCGCGGCGATGGGTATCTCGAAGGCCAGGCCAAAGGCAAAGAACAGCTTGAGGACAAAATCCAGGTAGCGGTTGATGTCGGTCATGATGGCGACATCTTCCGGCCCCACGCTGGTGAAGAAGGCGAAGATCAGGGGGAAGACAACGAAATAGGCGAAGGCGGCGCCGGCGTAGAACAGCAGCACCGACGAGGCCAGCAACGGAATCGCCAGGCGCTTCTCGTGGCGGTACATGCCCGGCGCAATGAAACTCCAGATCTGGTACAGGACGTAGGGTATGGCGACGAAGATCGACGCCACTAGGGTCAGCTTGAAGGGCGTCAGGAAGGGCGAGGCGACTTCCGTGGCGATCATGCTGGTGCCCGGGGGCAGCAGTGCCCGCAGGGGCTGCGAGACAAAGGTATAGATCTCGTTGGCGAAGGGAAACAGGGCAATGAAGACCACCAGTATCGCCAGCAGCGCCCGCAGCAGGCGGTCGCGCAACTCGGTCAGGTGCGCGACCAGCGGCATGGGCTGGTCGTGGGTGTCGTCGCTCATGATCTGCTCTGATCCGGGGCAGTTTCCTGCGGGGGCGTGGGTGCCTCGCTGGCGTCCGTTTGCGAGGCGGGCTCGGTGTCAGCGGGGGGGTGGACCTGCCCGGAGGCGGTGGTGTCGAGGTCGCGTCGGACGCTGTCCAGGCCGGCTTCCACTTCGCGGCTGGCTTCCTGCGCCTGACTGCGGATCTCCGAGCCGGTTTTCTTCAGTTCCTGCATCACGGCATCGTTGTGCAGTTCCTGCTCGACCTCCATGCGGATTTCGTTAAAACCGCGCCGCAGGCGGTGAACCCAGGCCATGACCGTGCGTACGGTGCCCGGCAGGCGTTCCGGCCCGATCACCAGCAGGCTGACCACGGCGATGATCAGCAATTCGGCAAATCCGATATCAAACATGCGGGGTTCCCGGTTCGGGAGGCCTAGGGTTTGGGGTGGCTCCCGTTGCTGGCGTCATCCGCCTGTTCGCTGCGCTGGCCGGGTGCGGTGTCTCCCGCCTCGTCCTTTTCCTTTTCCGGGGCGTCACCGTCGTCCTGCATGCTCTTGCGAAAGCCCTTGATGGCGCTCCCCAGGTCGCTGCCGAGGCCGCGCAAGCGCTTGGTGCCGAAGAGCATGACCACGATGGCCAGGATGATGAGAAGCTGCCAGATACTGATACCGCCGATGCCCATGTCGATCTCCGTTCAGGAATGCTGTTGCCGGGAGGCTTTTTCCTCCAGGCCCGATATGCCCATGCGCTGTTCCAGGCAGCCGAGAACTGCCGCGGCGTCACTGTCGAGGTGGGACAGCATCACCAGGGTGTGGAACCACAGGTCGGCCACTTCGCCCACCAGGGCCTCGCGATCGCCGCTGGCAGCCGCGTCCTTGGCGGCCAGGATCACTTCGGTGGCCTCTTCCCCAACCTTCTCGAGGATCTTGTTGAGGCCCTTGTGATGCAGGCTCGAGACGTAGGAACTGTCCGCAGCTGCCGTCTTGCGCTGGGCGAGTATGGCGTCGAGATGTTGCAGAATATCGTTCATTGACTGGATCCGTACAGCGCTTCCGGCGATTTGATGACCGGCTCGGTGATCTGCCAGTCGCCGTCCTGCCAGCGCCGGTAGAAACAGTGCTGGCGCCCGGTATGGCAGGCAATGCCGCCGATCTGCTCCACCTTTAGCAAGAGTGTATCGCCATCGCAGTCCAGTTGAAGCTCGTGAAGGCGTTGCACGTTGCCGGAGCTTTCCCCCTTGCGCCACAGGGCCTGGCGCGAGCGCGACCAGTACACGGCGCGGCCTTCCGCCAGGGTGAGGGCGAGAGATTCCGGGTTCATCCAGGCCAGCATCAGCACCTGACCGCTTTGCCAGTCCTGGGCAATGGTCGCGACCAGACCCTGGTCATTCCAGGTGACGGCGTCCAGCAGTGGGTTCGGTGATGGTTTCATGGTCTGGATTATCGCACAGCGGCGGCTTCTGGCCTATCTCGCGCTGCCGCGGTCCTCGGGCACCGGCCGCGCCCGGGGCCACAGCAGGGCGAGCCCGGCTGCCAGGGACAGCCAGCTCCACCAGGGCAGGCGCCCCAGGACCTGTGGCTCTGCCAGCAGCGGAAACATGGCCAGCAACAGGGCGAGGACCGCGAGAAAACGGCGGCGGCGCTCGCTGAGCGAGGGGCCTGCCGGGACAAGCTGTCGCCGTGGGTTGGCGCTGGCCACGGGCGCATGCGCGGCCTGCTGCAGGCTGTCCAGTATCGCGTCGGGCACCCGGGGCAACTGTTCCAGCCAGGAGGGCAGTTGCCGCAGCAGGCGGCGGGCCACCTGCTGCGGTGAATAGCGCTCGCGCATCCACTCCTCGAGATAGGGCTGCGCGGTATCCCAGAGGTTGAGCTGGGGGTAGAGCTCGCGCCCCAGGCCCTCGATGTTGAGCAGGGTCTTCTGCAGCAGGACCAGCGAGGGTTGTACCTCCATGTCGAAGCGGCGGGCGGTATCGAAGAGGTAGATCAGCAGCTGGCCGAAGGAGATATCACTGAGGGGGCGCTCGAACACCGGCTCGCAGACCGCGCGCATGGCCGACTCGAAATCCTGCACCCGGGTTTCCGGCGCGACCCAGCCACACTCCACATGCAGCTCGGCCACCAGCCGGTAATCGCGGTGGAAGACCGCCAGCAGATTGCGGGCCAGGTAGTACTGGTCGGCGTCGCTCAGGCTGCCGACAATGGCACAGTCCACCGCGATGTAGCGCGGATCGGCCGGATCGCTGGCGTCGACAAAGATATTGCCCGGGTGCATGTCGGCGTGGAAGAAGTTGTCGCGGAAGACCTGGGTGAAGAAAATTTCCACACCGCGCTCGGCGAGCAGCTTGAGATCCGTGCCCGCGGCGCGCAGGGCGGGGATATCGGTCACCGGGATACCTGAAATGCGCTCGCTGACCATGACGTTGGAGCGGGTGTAATCCCAGTACACCTGGGGCACGTGGACCAGCGGGCTGTCGGCGAAATTGCGCCGCAGCTGCGAGGCATTGGCCGCCTCGCGGCGCAGGTCCAGCTCGTCGAGGATGGTCTGTTCGTAGTCGGCCACCACTTCCACTGGGCGCAGGCGGCGGCCGTCGGACAGGTAGCGCCGCACCAGGCGGGCGATCAGGTAGAGCAGGCCAATGTCCTGGCGAATCACGGCTTCGATATCCGGGCGCAGGACCTTGACCACCACCCGGCTGCCGTCATGCAGCACAGCGCCGTGCACCTGGGCCACCGAGGCGGAGGCCAGTGGCCGGTTCTCGAATTCGGCGAAGACCTGCGCCAGCGGCGCCTCGAGCGCAGTCTCGATCAACGCGGCGGCGCGGCTCTCATCGAAGGGCGCCACGCGGTCCTGCAGGTGGGCGAGGCTGTCGGCGATGTCCGGCGGCAAGAGGTCGCGGCGGGTGGACAGCAGCTGGCCGAACTTGATGAAAACCGGGCCCAGGTCTTCCAGCGCCTGGCGCAGGCGCTCCCCGCGGGGTGTGTCGGTGCTGCCACCCAGCCCCAGGGCGCGCAGTCCCAGCCGGGCCCCGAGCGGCAGGCTCGCCGTATCCAGGAAGGTATCCAGCCGGTGGGTCATGGCGACCCGCAGGATGCGCAGCAGGCGCCGGGCGCGGATCACGAATGCTTGCCTTGCTGGGTGCGGCGGCGCAGGCGGCCCAGCCGCGACTGCAGGCGTTCCACCCGTTGCTGCAGGGCCTGCAGGTCGCGGTAGAAATCCTCGACTTCCTGTCGCGAGGGCGCCAGACGTCCCTCCTCGTGGAGGTATTCCTCGAGCTGTCGCCGCAGGCTGAGGGAGGCTTCGCGGCCGGTGCTGAAGCTGGCGCGCAGGAACACGGCCAGCTGGTGGCCCGCGACATCGCCCAGGACCTCGACCAGCGGGGCCTCCCAGTCCAGCTCCAGCCCGGCGATGATTTGCTGCAGCTGGATCAGGGCGCCGCTGTCCCCCTCGAGCTGCAGGCTGCCGTTGATCAGGGTCGCGGCGGGGTCGTCGGCGCTCGCCAGCTCGGCGAAATCCGAGGCGGCCCCGCGCACCCGCGTCGTGACCGGGCCATCGTACCAGCCGCGCAAGCTCAGACCGTCCCGGCCCGGCAGCAGATAGACACTGACGGCGGGTGCCGTGCAGGCCAGCGCGAAGCACTTGCCTTCCAGCCCGGCCAGGGCTTTGCCGGCCCCTGGGTCGAGGTCGAGGGCGGCATTGACCGCGCGCTCGAGGCCGGCCAGCACCGCGGTCACCAGGGTGGGGTCGAGTTGACTCACGGTCAGGCCTTGAAGCCCCGGTGGAGGGCCACCACGCCCCCGGTGAGGTTATGGTATTCGCAGTTGACGAAGCCGGCATCTTCCAGCATCCCGAGCAGGGTTTCCTGGTCGGGATGCATGCGGATGGATTCCGCCAGGTACTGGTAGCTGTCGCTGTCCCCGGCCACCAGCTTGCCCATCAGCGGGAGTACGCGGAAGGAGTACTGGTCGTAGGCCTTGCCCAGCAGTTCGTTGCCCGGCTTGGAAAACTCCAGCACCAGCAGGCGGCCCCCGGGCCGCAGTACCCGCAGCATTTCGCGCAGGGCCTGGTCCTTGTCGGTGACGTTGCGCAGGCCGAAGGCAATGCTGACACAGTCGAAATGGTCGTCGGGAAAGGGCAGCGCCTGGGCGTCGGCCTGAACGTATTCCAGGTTGCCCTGCACCCCGTGGTCGATCAGCTTGTCGCGGCCCACCCGGAGCATGGACTCGTTGATGTCCGCCAGGACCACGCTGCCGGTCTCCCCGACCAGGCGGGAGAATTTCGACGCCAGGTCACCGGTGCCGCCGGCGATGTCGAGTACCCGGTGGCCCGGGCGAACGCCGGACAACTCGATGGTGAAGCGTTTCCACAGGCGGTGGACGCCCCCGGACATGAGATCGTTCATGAGGTCGTAGCGTGCCGCCACGGAGTGGAACACGTTGGCCACCAGGCCGGCCTTGGCCTCGGACTCGACTTCGCGATAGCCGAAGTGGGTGGTGCGCTTGTCGCTCATGCGGCCTCCGCCGTGCTGGACTGACCGCCTATTGTAGCGCGATGAACGGCCCCGGTCAGGGCTGGAATTTGACCACCTGCACCTGGGGGTCGCGGCTGGCGCCGGCCTCGTGCAGCCGGCGCAGGTAGTCGTCCCAGCGCTGCTCCTGTTCCTGGCACAGTTGTCGCAGGTAGTCCCAGCCATACAGGCCGGTGTCGTGGCCGTCATCGAAGACCAGCTGCAGCGCGTAGTGCCCCACCGGCTTGATGTCGGTGATGGCCACGTTCAGCTTGCCGGTCTGCAGCACTTCCTGGCCCGGTCCGTGCCCCTTGACCTCCGCCGAGGGGGAGTAGACCCGCAGGTACTCGCAGGGCAGCTGGTAGCGCGAACCGTCTTCCCAGGTCAGTTCCAGGAGCCGGGACTTGCGGTGCAGGTGAACCCCGGTGGGCGCTGCGCTCTGTTCAGCCATGGTCGACCTCCCGGTCAGAGAATGAAGCGCGACAGGTCTTCGTCCTGGGACAGGGCCTTGAGCTGACTGTCGACATAGTCGGCGTCGATGCGCAGGGTGCTGTCCTGCAGGCCGGCGTCGGCGGCGCTGAAAGAGGCTTCTTCGAGCAGGCGCTCCATCACGGTGTGCAGGCGCCGGGCGCCGATGTTCTCGGTCTTCTCGTTGACCTCCCAGGCGGTTTCGGCAATCTGGCGGATGCCCTCGGGGGTGAACTCCACCTTCAGGCCCTCGGTCGCCAGCAGGGCCTGGTACTGCTCGGTCAGGGAGGCGTCCGGTTCCGTGAGAATGCGCTCGAAATCTTCCGGCGTGAGGGCTTCCAGCTCGACCCGGATGGGCAGGCGGCCCTGCAGCTCGGGAATCAGGTCCGAGGGCTTGGACAGGTGGAAAGCCCCCGAGGCGATGAACAGGATGTGGTCGGTGCGAATGGTGCCGTGCTTGGTGGTCACAGTGGAGCCCTCGATCAGCGGCAGCAGGTCGCGCTGCACCCCTTCCCGTGACACGTCTGCACCGGCCCCCTCGCTGCGTTTGGCGACTTTGTCGATCTCGTCGATGAAGACGATACCGTTCTGTTCGGCCTCGCGGATGGCCTTCTGCTTGAGCTCGTCCTCGTTGACCAGTTTGGCCGCCTCCTCGTCGC
This sequence comes from Haliea atlantica, assembly GCF_054779855.1. NCBI lineage: Bacteria > Pseudomonadati > Pseudomonadota > Gammaproteobacteria > Cellvibrionales > Halieaceae > Haliea > Haliea atlantica. The sequence goes on from NZ_BAAGXL010000019.1 coordinate 191,217, forward strand.
GCAGGGCCTTGAAGGCCGCTTTCACCGGCATGCGCTGGGTCTTGCGCTGCTGGCGGGAGAGGTTGGAGAACATGCTCTGCAGCTGGTTGGTCATCTCCTCCATACCCGGGGGCGCCATGATTTCCATGCTGGGTGAGGCGTTGGCCAGTTCCACCTCGATTTCCTTGTCATCCAGTTCGCCCTCGCGCAGCTTCTTGCGCAGCAGCTGCCGGGTGCCGGCGCCGCTTTCGCCGCGCTCGCTGTCCCGGGCCGGAGGCAGCAGGATGTCCAGCAGACGCTCCTCGGCGGCCTCTTCTGCCCGGTAGCGTACCCGCTCCATCTCCTGTTCGCGGTAGAGCTTGATGGCGACGTCGGCAAGGTCGCGGACGATCGACTCGACATCCCGGCCCACGTAGCCCACTTCGGTGAACTTGGTCGCCTCCACCTTGACGAAGGGCGCATTGGCCAGCTTGGCCAGGCGTCGGGCGATCTCGGTCTTGCCCACCCCGGTGGGCCCGATCATGAGGATGTTCTTGGGGGTGATTTCGGCGCGCAGGGCATCGCGCAGCTGCATGCGGCGCCAGCGGTTGCGCAGGGCAATGGCGACCGCACGCTTGGCCTCCTGCTGCCCGATGATGTGCTTGTCCAGCTCGTGGACGATCTCGCGGGGGGTCATGTCGGACATGGTCAGGCCTGGTAGTCGAGTTGTTCGATAGTGTGGTGATGGTTGGTGTAGATGCAGATGTCGCCGGCGATGGACAGGCCTTTCTCGACGATGCTGCGGGCGTCCAGGTCGGTGTTGTCGAGCAGGGCGCGCGCCGCCGACTGGGCGTAGGGGCCGCCGGAACCGATCGCGATCAGGTTGTCCTCGGGCTCGATGACATCGCCGTTGCCGGTGATGATCAGGGAGGTCTGCTTGTCGGCCACGGCCAGCAGGGCCTCCAGCTGGCGCAGGCTGCGCTCGGTACGCCAGGCCTTGGCGAGCTCTACCGCGGCGCGCACGAGGTGCCCCTGGTGCTTGTCCAGCTGCGCCTCGAACAGTTCGAACAGCGTGAAGGCGTCGGCGGTGCCGCCGGCAAAGCCGGCGATGACCTGGTCCTTGTGCAGGCGACGCACCTTGCGGGCGTTACCCTTCATGACCGTGTTGCCCATGGATACCTGGCCATCGCCACCGATGACCACGCTGTTGCCCCGGCGTACCGAGAGAATGGTTGTTCCGCGGAATTGTTCCACAATAAAGGACTCCTTTACGGGGGATATGGGGTGCGCCAGCGCGATTTCAAGCGCTGCTGGCGGCTCAGGGCTGACCGCGTTTCAGCAGCAGGGTGTCGATATCCTGCCCGGCGGTGAGCCCGCGTACGCGGGAGACTTCGCTGCGTGAGTCGAAGGGGCCGAGGTAGACGCGAAACCAGCGCCCGGTGCCGCTGTCTGGGCTCTCCTCGACCCGGGGCTCCAGGCCCAGTAAAAGCAGTTCGGCGCGCCGGCGGTCGGCATCCTCCCGTTGACGGAAGGAGCCGGCCTGCAGCAGCCAGGTTGCCGGCGCGGTGCTTTCCCGGGGCTGGCTGACCGTGGCCGGTTCGACCTCGACGTCGATGGTCTGTTCGGGCAGCACGGTGTAGAAATCAAAGCGCGGACGGCTCGGGGCGGGATTCTTGTCGGCTTTGCCCGCGGCCTCGGGCTCCACCGCGGGCGGGGTCGCCGGAGGCAGGGCGCCCAGGTAGAGCAGCAGGCTGAGGAAAACCCCGGTCAGTACGCCGGCGCCGTACCAGCGCCAGGGGCTGAGTCGGTCGCTGCCAGAGTTGCCGCTTGTGGGCCGCTTGCGCACGGCTCCCCGGCGATTGTTGCTGCTGGGCGTCCGCGCCATGGACTACATGCTGTCCGGGGCGGAAACCCCGAGCAGTTCGAGGCCGTTGGCGATGACCTGGCGCACGGCTTCGCTGAGGGCCAGGCGCGCGTCGCGCAGCGGGCGGTCTTCGACCAGGACCTTGTGGGCGTTGTACCAGGTGTGGAACTCGCCGGCCAGTTCACGCAGGTAGTTGGCCACGCTGTGGGGCTCGCAGGCCTGCGCCGCGCTGGCGACCACCTCGGGGTACTGGTCCAGGCGCTTGAGCAGCGCCCGCTCGTGCTCTTCCTGCAACCTGTCCAGGCTCTCCAGGCCCTGGGTCGTTTGCCATTCCTCGCCCTGTTCCGCCAGTTTGCGCAGCATGGAGCAGCCGCGGGCATGGGCATACTGGATGTAGTAGACCGGGTTGTCGTTGCTCTGGGACAGGGCCAGATCGATATCGAAGGTGAGCTGGGATGTGGGTGCCCGCGCCACCAGGAAGTAGCGGGTGGCATCCCGGCCCACCTCGTCGATCAGGTCGCGCAGGGTGACGTAGCTGCCGGCGCGTTTGGACAGCTTCACTTCGGCGCCATCCCGCATGACTGTCACCATCTGGTGCAGCACGTAGTCGGGCCAGCCCTCCGGAATGCCGGCCTCGAGGGCCTGCAGGCCCGCGCGCACCCGGGTGACGGTGCTGTGGTGATCGGCGCCCTGCTCGTTGATCACGCGCTCGAAGCCGCGCTGCCACTTGTTCAGGTGGTAGGCGACATCGGGCAGGAAATACGTATAGCCGCCCTCCGACTTGCGCATCACCCGGTCCTTGTCATCGCCAAAGGCCGTGGTACGCAACCACAGGGCGCCGTCCTCTTCATAGGTATGGCCGCCGGCGACCAGACGCTCGACAGTGGCTTCCACTTCGCCGGATTCGTAGAGAGCGGATTCCAGGAAGTACTCGTCAAAGTGCACGCCGAAGGCTTTCAGGTCCAGGTCCTGCTCGCGCCGCAGGTAGGCCACGGCAAACTCGCGGATGGCCTCCAGGTCCTCGGGGTCACCCTGACCGGTGACGTGGCGGTCCTCCGCGTCGATGGTCTCGCCGGCCAGATAGGCGCTGGCCACGTCGCGGATGTACTCCCCGCGGTAGCCGTCCTGCGGCCAGGCGGGATCCTCGGGACCGAGGCCCCGGCAGCGGGCCTGTACCGATAGCGCCAGGTTGGTGATCTGGGCGCCGGCGTCGTTGTAGTAAAACTCACTGTGGACATTCCAGCCGGTTGCCGCGAGCAGGCGGCACAGGCTGTCGCCCACAGCGGCGCCGCGGCCGTGGCCCACGTGCAGCGGGCCAGTGGGATTGGCGGAGACGAATTCCACCTGTACCCGGCGTCCCTGGCCCTGGCTGGAACAGCCAAAGCGCTTGCCCTCCTCCAGTACCCGCCGGACCACGGCCTGACTGCTGTCGTCGGAGAGGAAAAAGTTGAGGAAGCCGGGCCCGGCAATTTCCACCTGGCTGACCACCGACGAATCCGGCAGCGCGTCGCGGATCTGCTCGGCCAGTTCCCGCGGCTTCCTGCGCGCGACCTTGGCCAGCACCAGAGCCACGTTGCTTGCCAGGTCGCCGTGTGCCGGATCCCGGGTGCGCTCAATCGTGTAGCTGGCGGCGTGATCGGCGGGCAGGGTGCCGGCCTCGACGAGCTGGTCGAGAGCCTGCTGGATGATCGCGGAAAGCTGTTCCTTCATGGGCCCGGGGTACCTGGTCCTGTGGTGGGTTGAAGCAGGCGCGCATTATCCCCGTTCGGGGTGGCGATGGCCAGTGCGGGTCGACGCTGCCCCGTCAGTTCAGGTCCAGCGGGTCAATGTCGATCGACCAGCTCAGACCGCCGCGGCCCGGCAGGGACTCGGCCGCGGCGACCATCTGGCTGGCGGCGTACTGCGCGCTGCGCCGGTCCGGGGCATTCAGCAGCAGCTGGTGGCGGAATTTGCCGGCGCGCCGCTGCAGTGGCGCGGGTAGCGGGCCGATCAGCTTGCAGCCAGGCGGCAGGCGGGGCTCCACCTCGCGGCGCAGCCGGGCCAGGAACTGTTCGCCGGCGCGGGGATCGGCGCAGTCGCTGCGCAGCATCAGCATCTGGCTCCAGGGCGGCAGCCCCTGCTCCTGGCGCTGCCGCAGCAGGCGACGGGCCTGCTCGCCGTAACTCTGCTCCAGCATGGCGCGCATGGCCGGGTGGTCGGGGTAGTGGGTCTGCAATAACACACGCCCGGGCCGGTCTGCGCGCCCGGCGCGGCCGGCCACCTGGGTGAGCAGCTGCGCCATGCGTTCCTCGCCGCGGAAGTCGGGGCTGAACAGCAGGGCGTCGGCGTCGATCACCGCGACCAGGCCGACCTCCGGAAAGTGGTGGCCCTTGGTCAGCATCTGGGTGCCGATCAGGATGCAGGGCTCGCCCGTGTGCAGGCGCGTGACCAGTTGCTGCATGGCGTCGCGACCCTGCATGGAGTCGCTGTCCACGCGGTGTATGGGCCACGAGGCGAACTGGCGGTGCAGGCTGTCCTCGGCCTGTTCGGTGCCCAGGCCGTTGGTCAGCAGTCGCGCACTGCTGCACTCCGGGCACGACCGGGCCAGGGGGGCGGTGGCACCGCAGTGGTGGCAGCGCAGGCGCCGCTGTCGCCGGTGCACGGTCAGCCTGGCGTCGCAGGCCCCGCACTGGGCCATCCAGCCGCAATCGTGGCACTGCAGGGTGGGCGCATAGCCGCGCCGGTTGAGAAACAGCAGCACCTGGCCGCCGCTGCTCAGGCAGTCGGTCATGGCAGCCACCAGGGGGGGCGAGAGGCCGCCGTCCAGGGGCTGGCAGCGCACGTCGATGGTGGCAATCGAGGGCGCGGTCCCGGCCCCCGCACGGGCTGGCAGTTGCTGGTGGTGGTAGCGTCCTTCAAGGGCGTTGTGCAAGGTCTCCAGCGACGGGGTGGCACTGCCCAGCACCACGCAGCAGCGGGCGTCCTGGGCGCGCTTGACCGCAATGTCCCGCGCCGAGTAGCGGAAGCCGTCCTGCTGCTTGAAGGCGCTGTCATGCTCCTCGTCGACGATGATCAGACCTGGCTCGCGCAGTGGCGTGAAGACCGCCGAACGCGTGCCGATCACGATCCTGGCCCGCCCCGTGCGTGCGGCGTCCCAGGCGGCCAGGCGCTCCCCGGCGGCGAGGCCGGAATGCAGGACCGCGATGCCGCTGCCGAAGCGCTGTTCGAAGCGCTGCAGGGTCTGCGGGGTCAGGCCGATTTCCGGTATCAGTACCAGCGCCTGGTGCCCCTGTGCCAGGCAGTGGGCGATCAGCTGCAGGTAGACTTCGGTCTTGCCGCTGCCGGTGACCCCCTCCAGCAGGTGGCAGGCAAAGTTTCCCCACTCGGAGAGCACTTGGTCGAATGCCTGTTGCTGGTCGGGGTTCAGGGCCAGGCCTTTGGCTGCGGGGGCGGGTGCGGCCTCCACGGGGGGCAGGGTGCAGCGTTCCGCCAGCTGCTTGTCGGCCAGGTTGCGCAGGATCGCGGGCGAAATGCCCTCGGCTTTGAGCCGGGCCGCGCTGACGGCTTCCTCGGCCTGCAGCAGGCCAAGGGCCTGGGCCTGGCGTGGAGACCGGGACAGGGCGTCGGCGGGCAGGCCCTTGCCGCGGGTGGTCAGGCGCCAGGCCGGTGTTCCCGGCGGCTGTGGCTGGCCGCCTTCACGCAGGCCGGGGGGCAGCGCCAGGGCGAGGACTTCGCCCGGGGGGTGGTGATAGTAGCGGGCGGCCCACAGGCCGAGGGAGAGCGCGGCGGCATTCAGCAGGGGCTCCCGGTCGAGCACCTCGAGGGCGGCGCGGAGGGCGCCCGGTGGCGAGTCGCTTTCTTCAACCACCGCCGTCAGGATGCCGGTGAGCTCGCGGCGCCCGAAGGGCACCCGCACCCGCACGCCGGGGCGCAGCCCGGCGATCTGGCGGGTGTCTGTGCCCTCGGGGGGGAGGTAGTCAAACAACTGGCGCAGTGGTGCGGGCACCGCCACGCGGAGTATGCTCATGCAGCCCGGCTCCTTGGGAGTGATTTGGCCTGGAAAGTCGCGCAGTCTAGCAAATCCTTGCTAGCGGGCTGCGGACTGCATGGCGACCCGTTGGCGGCAGAGCCCACTAATGCTTGCGTCCCTGTGCCCATCTGGTAATATGCGCGCCTATTTTTCCGCCTCGGTGCGGTGCCCGGCGGTGACCGGGTGGCGGCACCACCAACAGGAGTCCCGAGATGAAAGCTGAAATTCACCCCAAGTACGAGACGGTGACTGCCACCTGCAGTTGTGGCAACACCATCGAGACCCGCTCCACCGTGTGCGAAAACTTCCACATCGACGTGTGTTCCGCCTGCCACCCCTTCTTTACCGGCAAGCAGAAGATCGTTGACAGCGGCGGTCGCGTCGATCGCTTCAAGAAGCGCTTCGGTGCACGGGGTGCCACCCGCTCGAACTGATAGCGGGCGCGCAGCAAGTCTTCGCGAAACGCCGGCCCTCGAAAGAGGGCCGGCGTTTTTGTTTTCTCGCATTGTCACCTGGCCGCGCCGGAAGTGGGCGTGCCGGCTTGTCCCCCCTCGGGCTTTTCTATATGCTCGGATGCCTTTTATAACTACCCCCGTGCAGTGCAAGTGAATCTATGACCCAGGACTTCAGACAGGCCGCGCTGGACTATCACGCGGAGCCCATTCCCGGCAAGATCAGCGTTGAGCTCACCAAGCCGGCCGAGACACAGGCCCATCTGGCGCTCGCCTACAGTCCCGGGGTGGCCGAACCCTGCCGCCGGATCGCCGAGGACCCCGCGGACGCTTACCGCTACACCGGCAAGGGCAACCTGGTGGCCGTCATCTCCAACGGTACCGCCGTACTGGGCCTGGGCAACCTGGGGTCGCTGGCGAGCAAGCCGGTGATGGAGGGCAAGGCGCTGCTGTTCAAGCGCTTCGCCGGGATCAATTCGGTGGATATCGAGGTTGCTACCGAGGACAGCGAGTCCTTCATCGAGACTGTCGCCAATATCGCCGACACCTTTGGTGGCATCAACCTGGAGGACATCAAGGCCCCGGAGTGCTTCGAGATCGAGGCGGCCCTGGTCGAGCGCTGCAATATCCCGATTTTCCACGACGACCAGCACGGTACTGCGATCGTCACCGCGGCGGGCATGATCAATGCGCTGGAAGTCCAGGGCAAGCGCCTCGAGGATGCCATCATTACCTGCCTCGGCGCCGGTGCGGCGGCGATAGCCTGCATGCGCCTGCTGATCAGCCTGGGCGCGCGCAGAGAAAATATCTACATGCTGGACCGGCGCGGGGTGATTTACGCCGGCCGCGAGGGGGTGAATGCCTACAAGCAGGAGTTCGCCAACCATACCCAGAAGCGCAGTCTCAGCGACGCCCTGCGTGGCGCCGACGTTTTTGTCGGTCTCTCCGGCGCCGACCTCATGAGCACCGAGATGCTCCTGTCCATGGCCGATCGCCCGGTGGTCTTTGCCTGTTCCAATCCGGACCCGGAAATCCGTCCCGAGCTGGCAATGAGCGTGCGCGACGACCTGATCATTGCGACCGGCCGCTCGGATTATCCCAACCAGGTCAACAACGTCCTCGGCTTCCCCTTCATCTTCCGGGGTGCCCTGGATGTCCGTGCCCGAGCGATCAACGAGGACATGAAAGTGGCGGCGGTACACGCCCTGGCCGGGCTGGCGCGGGAAGCGGTTCCCGAGTCGGTGCTCAAGGCCTGCGGGGTCGAGTCTCTCAGCTTCGGGCCCAACTACATCATTCCGAAACCGATGGACCCGCGCCTGTTGCACCGCATTGCCCCGGCCGTGGCTCGCGCCGCCGTGGAAAGTGGCGTGGCACGGATTCCCCTCCCGGCAGACTACAGCCCCACCGTTCCGGGCTGAAGACGCACACCATCGGGGCGCGCCGCGCCCCCTCCCTCAGAAAATCTCCCGCAGCAGCTCCTCGCCGTTGGGGGCGCTGTTGCCGTCGCCGCGCTCGCCTGAGGGCGGCAGGCGGTCCTCCCGGAAATATTCAAAGATGGCATCGGGCTGGCCGGGTCGCGCCAGGTGCCCGGTGTCGGGGTCAATGCGGACATTGACCACGCCGGGTGGCATGGGGCGGCTGCGCTCGGCCGACGCTTCCAGTGCCACCCGCATGAAATCGATCCAGATCGGCAGGGCGGCGGTGCCACCGAACTCCCGGCGGCCCAGCGGGGTGTAGTTGTCGAAGCCGACCCAGGCGGTGGTCACGATGTCCGGGTTATAGCCGGAGAACCAGGCATCCATGGGACCATTGGTGGTGCCGGTCTTGCCTGCCAGATCATCCCGGCCGAGGGCGAGGGCCCGGCGCCCGGTGCCGCGCTGGATGACGTCCTGCAGCATGCTGGTGAGAATGAAGTTGTCGCGCTCGTCCATGACCCGGGGTGCCGTCGGCCGTTCCGGCTCGCCATCGCGGGCGAGGATTTCGTCCATGCTCAGTTCGCGCCGGGCCGGCGTTTCTGCCCCCGTATCTTCGCAGGCCCGGCACACAGTCGCCGGGCTGGCCTGGTAGAGCACCTTGCCGGCAGTGTCCTCTACCCGTTCCACCAGCCAGGGCTCGACGGCATAGCCGCCGTTCGCCAGCACCGCATAGCCGGTCGCCAGCTCGAGGGGCGTCATCACCTGGGTGCCCAGGGCCAGGGACAGGTCGCGGGTGAAATCGCGGGTCTCGAAGCCCAGTTGGGCCAGGTAGTCGATCAGCGTACCGACGCCCATCTGCTGCAGCAGGCGGATCGAAACCAGATTGCGCGATTTGGTCAGCGCCCAGCGCAATCGCGTGGGTCCGTAGAAGCGTCCGCTGTCATTTTCCGGCCGCCAGATGTCCTCGAGGGAGCTGTCTTCGAGCACGATCGGGGCGTCATTGATGATGCTTGCGGCAGTGTAGCCGGCGTGCAGTGCGGCGCCGTAGACGAAGGGCTTGAAGGCGGACCCGGGCTGCCGGCGCGCCTGGGTGGCGCGGTTGAACTTGCTGTGCTCGAAGCCCATCCCGCCCACGATGGCCCGAATGGCCCCGTTATCGGGGTCCAGAGAGACCAGTGCGCCCTGTACCTCTGGCACCTGGGCGAGCGCAAAGCCGCCCTCCGGGTGGGCGCGAACACGCACCAGGTCGCCCACACTGACCACATCCGCCGGGGACTCCGGTGCCCGGCCCACGGCATTCTCGTTCAGGTAGGGGCTGGCCTGGCGCAGGCCGCGCTCCCAGGCCAGGAGGGCCATTTGGTCCGCGTCGAGCAGCAGCTCGACGCCCTGCTCCCGGTCGCCGACCGCGGTGACCACGGCGGGCGCCATGCCGGCGATGGTCGGTGTTTCCTTGAGTGCCGCCAGCCAGCGCTCGCGCAGAGCCTCGGGTGTTTCCTCGGGCCCCGGGGGCAGTTGCTGCTCCGGGCCGCGGTAGCCGTGGCGTTGGTCGTAGGTGACAAGGCCCTGGATCAGTGCCTCCCGTGCGGCTTGCTGCCAGCGGCTGTCGACCGTGGTGTAGACCTTCAGGCCGTCGCTGTAGGCGGCCATGCCGTAGCGGTCGAGCATCTCCTGGCGGGCCATCTCGGCGGCGTAGTGGGCGCTGAAGCTGAGCTGGGCCTCGTGGTGGCTGGCGCTGACTGGCTCCGCGGTCGCCAGTCGCCAGGTATCGCGGTCGATGTAGCCCAGGTTCAGCATGCGTCCGAGGATCCAGTCGCGCCGCTCGCGGGCACCTTCGGGACCGCTGATGGGGTTGTTGCGCGAGGGCGCCTTGGGGATGCCGGCAAGCATCGCCTGCTGGGCCACGCTGAGGTCATTGATGCTGCGCCCGTAATAGACCTGAGCGGCCGCCTCGAAGCCGTAGGCGCGGTGGCCGAGGAAGACCCGGTTGAAGTAGAGCTCGAAGATTTCCTCCTTGGTCAACGCGCGCTCGATCTCGATGGCCAGCAGGATCTCCCGGAATTTGCGCGTGAAGGTGCGCTCCAGGCTGAGGAAGTAGTTGCGCGCGACCTGCATGGTCAGCGTGCTGCCGCCGGAGCCTTTTTCACCGGTCAGCAACAGCTCCGAGACCGCGCGCAGCAGCCCCGCCAGGTCCACGCCGCGGTGCTCGAAGAAGCGGTCATCCTCGGCGGCCAGCAGGGCCTCGATAAAGGTAGGCGGAATGGCCTCGAAGGGCAGCGGGTTGCGCTTCTGCTCGCCGAACTGGCCGATCAGATGGCCGTCGCGGGTAAAGACCTGCATGGGGGTCTGGAGTCTGACGTCGCGCAGGCTGTGGGCGTCCGGCAGGTCGGGCCCGAAGTAGAGGTAGACCCCGGCCAGCAGCCAGATGGACCCGAGGGTACCCAGCAGGGCGGCGCGGAGGGCGAGGCTCAGGAGGCGCATTTAATCCTTTACAATGGAGTGAGTTGTATTACTGTAACCGTAGACAGGGGGCTGCAGCACGGGGAAGTGGTAATTATATGTGCATTTTGGCTATTGATTGCACACTTGGCTATGCTTTATCGTGCAGTTAATGTGCCGGTGCATAAAAAGAGTCTAAGTACTCGCAAAGCATAGGAAATTACCTTGTTGGGGATAATCGGGAAGAGGCGAACGCCGCCGGTACTGGGGCTGGACATCAGTTCCACGACCGTGAAGCTGCTGGAGTTGAGCCAGTCCGGGGGGCGTTATCGGGTGGAAAGTTACGCCGTGACCTCCCTTCCCGTGGATGCGGTCATCGAAAAGAATGTCAACGACATCGAGGCTGTTTCCAACGCCATCCGCGCCATCGTCGCCCAGTCCCGCACCAAGCTGAAAACCGTTGCCGCTGCTGTCGCCGGCTCTTCCGTAATTACCAAGATCATCGATATGCCCGCCGGGCTCAGCGACGATGACATGGAGATCCAGCTGACCCTCGAGGCGGACCAGTATATCCCCTACCCACTGGATGAGGTGGCAATCGACTTCGAGGTTCAGGGCCCCTCCCCCGAGCACGCCAATCAGGTCGAAGTGCTGCTCGCCGCTTGTCGGCGGGAGACCATCGATGCTCGCCTGGACGCCATCGAGGGCGCCGACCTCAATGCCAGGATCATGGATGTCGAAGCCTATGCCATGGAGCGCTCCTTCGGTCTGATTCGCAAGCAGCTGGACCTGGATCTGGACAGCCTGGTGGCGATTGTCGATATCGGTGCCACCATGACCACCCTGTCGGTGCTCAACAACGGGCAGACGATCTATACCCGCGAGCAGTTGTTCGGCGGCAAGCAGCTGACGGATGAGATCATGCGCCGCTACGGGCTCCCCCTGGAAGAAGCCGGCCTCGCAAAGAAACAGGGCGGCCTGCCCGATGACTACGAGCCGGAGGTGCTGGAGCCCTTCCGCGAGGCGGTTGTGCAGCAGGTGGCCCGCTCTCTGCAGTTTTTCTTTTCGTCCAGCCAGTTCAACGATGTCGACTACATCATCATGGCCGGCGGTGTGTCCTCCATGGACGGGCTGGCCGAGCTGGTCCAGGACAAGCTGGGTACCCCCACCGCGGTGGCCAATCCCTTTGCCGACATGAGCATCTCCTCTCGCGTCAACGCGGTGGCGCTGGCAGCCGACGCGCCGGCGATGATGATTGCCTGTGGTCTGGCCCTGCGGAGTTTTGACTGATGGCCCAGATTAACCTGCTACCCTGGCGCGAGGAGCGACGCGCAGAGCGCAAGAAGGAGTTTTTTATCCTGCTCGCAGTGGTTGCACTGTTTGGTGTCCTGCTGCTGGTGCTCGCCGACCGCGTCGTCAACGGGCAGATCGAGCACCAGCAGGCCCGCAACCAGTACCTGCGGGACAACATCAAGATGCTGGATCGCCAGGTGGCTGAAATCAAGGACCTGCAGCGCCGGCGCAACCAGTTGCTGGACCGGATGCGGGTCATCCAGGAGTTGCAGGGCAACCGGCCGATCATTGTGCGGGTACTGGACCAGTTGGTGCGGACGGTCCCCGACGGGGTGTTCTATACCAGCGTGCAGGCCCGGGGCAACGATATCAGCATTGTTGGGGTGGCCGAATCCAACAACCGGGTGTCGAGCCTGATGCGGCGTCTCGACGCCTCCGACTGGTTCAAGCAGCCCAACCTGGACTCCGTGCGTGCCGCGACCCAGTACGGCGACCAGGCCACGACCTTCAACCTGAAGGTGAAAATCCAGCTGCCCGACAGCGGTGAGGAGGAGTAGGCCATGGCCTGGGAAGACACACTCCGCACCCTGCGTGAATTCGACGTCAACGACATCGATTTCGAGAACATTGGCTCCTGGCCTGCCGGCATCAAGGCGATCCTGTGCGTGCTGCTGTTGGCGCTGGTGCTGGTGGGCGGCTACTACTATCACGTCAAGGACCTGCAGGCCCAGCTCGGGCGCGTGCAGTCCGAAGAGAACAAGCTGCGACAGGAATTCGAGAAGAAAGCCTTCGAGGCGGCCAACCTGGAAGCCTACAAGCAGCAGATGGTGGAAATGGAGGAGTCCTTTGGCGCCCTGGTGAGCCAGCTGCCCAGCGACACGGAAGTGCCCGGCCTGCTGGAGGACATTACCAACAAGGGGCTCAGCAACGGCCTCGAGATCAACAGCATCAATCTGCAGGCGGAGCAGGCCAAGGAGTTCTACGTCGAGTTGCCGATCGCAATCACGGCCACCGGCTCCTACCACGACCTGGGCGCTTTCATCAGCGGGTTGGCGGGGCTGCCGCGCATCGTTACCCTCCACGATTTCTCGATCAACGCGCGATCCAGTGATACCACCGCGCTCAACCTGAGCATTGTCGCGAAGACCTATCGCTACAAGGACGGGGAGGGCTGATGGACTTGCGACTGCTGACAGTGTTTCTCGCGGCTTCGCTGCTCGCCGGCTGTGGCAGCGAGGACTTTTCCGATCTCGACGCCTTCATGGATGAAAAGCGCTCGCGCCCCGGCGGGATCATCGCGCCGATTCCCACGTTTCAGGCTTACGACCCCTTTGCCTACAGCGCCATGGCCCTGCGCAGTCCCTTTGACCGGCCGGTCGAGGTGCGCGATGTGACCCAGCTGAAAGCCATCAGTGCGGTGAAACCTGATGAAAGCCGGCCGAAGGAGTTTCTCGAGCAGTTCACCTTCGACTCGCTGGCCATGGTGGGTACGCTGGAGCGCGGAGGGACACAATGGGCCCTGGTTCGGGACCCCCAGGGCGGCGTTCACCGCGTGACCCTGGGCAACTACCTGGGTCGCAATCACGGCAAGGTGGTCGAGCTGTCAGAGACCTATGTCTCGGTGGTGGAAATTGTCAGTGATGGCACGGAAGACGGCTGGGTCGAGCGGCCCAGAACGATTGAATTGAGCGGCATCTGACGCGGGGTATGGGTGCAGGCATGGGCAGGATGACAGTCATGGAAAATTACCGAGGTGGCGGCAGCGGCGCTGTGGGCGCCCTGCGGGCAAGTCTGGTGCTGCTGGCGGGACTGTTTCTGGCCCAGGCCGTGCAGGCGGCGTCGACGGTGACCAATATCGAGTTTGCTTCACGACCCGGCAGCAAGTTTGAGGTGCGTCTGGACTTTGATGGGGCGGTGCCGGAGCCGCAGTCCTACACCATTGAGAAGCCTGCCCGCATAGCCCTGGATTTTCCCGGTGCGCGCAGCGCCCTGGAGCGCAAGAGTTACTCCCTCCCCTACGGCAACGCCACCGGGGTGGTGGTGCTGGAGTCGGGCGATCGCACCCGCATGGTGGTCAACCTGGTCAAGCTGGTTCCCTATGACACCCGCGTGGAGGGCAACAGCCTGTACCTGGTGGTCGGTCAGGAAGAAAGCGGTGATTACGTCAAACCCTCCAGCGACCCCAACCGTTTGATATCCGCGACGGAGCGGGTCAGTCGCGACCGTTCCAGTATCGAGGACCTGCAGTTCCAGCGCACACCAGAGGGTGAAGGGCGCCTGACCCTGCAGCTGGAAGACCCCTCGGTGGATGTCACCGTGTTCAGTGAGCGCGGCGACATCAAGGTACAGTTTATCGATACCACGGTGCCGGAGCGGCTGCTGCGCCGCTACGATGTCACCGACTTCGCCACGCCGGTCTCGAGTATCGACGTCAATACCAGCGAGCGGGGCACCACCCTGACCCTGAACACCAGCGGAGAGTTCGACTACCTGGCCTACCAGATGGACAAGGAATACGTCATCTCGGTCAAGCCCCTGAGCAAGAAGGAGGCCGAGGAGCGTCGCGACGAATTCACCTACGTCGGCGAGCGCATCTCCCTGAACTTCCAGGACATTGAAGTGCGCGCGGTGCTGCAGCTGATCGCCGACTTCACCGAGTTGAACCTGGTGGCCAGCGATACGGTCTCCGGCCGCATTACCCTGCGCCTGCAGAATGTGCCCTGGGATCAGGCCCTGGACCTGGTGCTGCGCACCAAGGGTCTGGACAAGCGCCAGGTGGGCAACGTTCTGATGGTGGCGCCCGCGGCGGAGATCGCCGAGCGCGAGCGCCAGCAGATCGAGGCCAACAAGCAGATCGCCGAGCTGGCGCCCCTGCAGACGGAATTCATCCGCATCCGCTACGCCAGCGCGGCGAATGTGGTCAACCTGTTCAAGGCCGGCTCCGAAGAGGGCGGCTCCCTGATCTCCTCCCGCGGTTCGGTGATTGTCGACCCGCGCACCAACTCCCTGATCGTCACGGAAACCGCCGCCAAGCTGGCGGAAATCCGCGAGCTGATCGATCTGGTGGATACGCCTATCCGCCAGGTGATGATCGAGGCGCGGATCGTGATCGCGCAGTCCGACCTGGAGAAGGAGCTGGGTATTGAATGGGGCGGCGGCTTCGTCGACTCCGATGTCAACGGCAATGCGGTGACCATCTCCGGGGATACCGAGAACGTCACCAATCTGAATCAGTCGGTGATCGACGGCACGCCGGGCAGTGTCAATTACCCGGGCGCGTTGCTGGTGGACCTCGGGGTGTCGGGCGCCGCGGGGGGCTTCGCGGTGGGTTTCACCAGCGAAGACCTGTTCCTCACCGCTGAACTGTCTGCACTGGAAGCGGCGGGCAAGGGCGAAGTGGTGTCCCAGCCGAAGGTGATAACCGGGGACAAGCAGAAGGCCACGGTGAAATCGGGTACCGAAGTGCCCTACCAGGAGGGTTCGCTCAGTGGGCAGAACACCACCTCCTTCAAGGAAGCCGTCCTGCAGCTGGATGTCACTCCCAACATCACGCCCGATGACCGGATTCTGCTCGACCTGGTGGTTACCCAGGACTCGGTGGGTGAACTGGTGCCGAGTGGCCAGGGGGGCTTCATTCCCTCCATCGACACCACTGAGCTGACCACGCAGGTGCTGGTGGGCAACGGCGAAACCGTGGTGCTGGGCGGTGTATTCCGCACGGAAGACATCCAGTCGGTGACCAAGGTGCCCTTCTTCGGCGACATTCCCTATGTCGGGCGCCTGTTCCGGAACGAGAGCAACTCCCGGACCAAGACGGAAACGCTGATCTTCATCACGCCGCGCATCCTGGCCGACTCCCTTCTCGACTAGGGGTGTGCTGTAGTCTGATGTCCGCACCCAGTCGCATTTATCTGGTCGGCCCCATGGGGGCCGGCAAGACCACCATTGGCAAGTTGCTCGCCCGTCACCTGGGGCTGGCCTTTGCCGACACCGACAGCGAGATTGAGCGCCGTACCGGCGCCGATATCCCGTGGATTTTTGACATGGAGGGCGAGCAGGGCTTTCGCGACCGGGAAGAGCAGGTGGTCGCCGACATGACCCAGCTCAACGATATCGTGCTCGCCACCGGGGGCGGTGTCGTCATGCGCCCGAGCAACCGGGCGCACCTGGCCGAGCGCGGCTTCGTCATCTACCTGCATGCCACCGTGCGCGAGCAGTTGCGGCGCACTGCGCGCGATCGCAAGCGTCCGCTGCTGCGAGCGGCGAAGCCGGAGACCGTCCTGGCCGAACTGATGGCCCTGCGCGATCCGCTGTACCGCGAAATTGCCGATCACGTCATCGACACCGACGGCTGTTCGCCGCGCACCGTCGCCCAGCGGCTGCAAGCGGTGCTGGGCTAAAGACAGTCCTGGCGCCAGCCGCTAGAATGACGGCTTTTCCCTTGTCTGGAGTCAGCCGTGTCCGTTGTCATGCACACCCTGCACGTCGAGCTGGGTGAACGCAGCTATCCCATCTACATCGGCCGGGACTTGCTATCCGATGGCGAATTGCTGAATCGCCATATCGCCGGGCGGCAGGTTGCCGTGGTCAGTAATGCCACCGTGGCTCCCCTCTATATGGAACGGCTGCGGCGCGCCTTGGGGTCCCGCGACAAGGTCACCGAGATCGTGTTGCCAGACGGCGAGGCGCACAAGACACTCGCTGTTCTGGAAACGATCTTTGATCGCTTGCTCGCCGAGGGTCACAATCGCACGACGACTCTGATCGCACTGGGCGGCGGCGTGGTCGGGGACATGACCGGTTTTGCCGCGGCCTGTTACCAGCGTGGGGTGGATTTCCTCCAGGTGCCGACGACCCTGCTCTCCCAGGTCGACTCGTCGGTGGGGGGCAAGACCGGCGTCAACCACGCCCTGGGCAAGAACATGATCGGTGCCTTCCACCAGCCGCGGGCGGTGTATATCGATCTGAATACTCTGCATACACTGCCGCCCCGGGAGTTCGCGGCGGGGATGGCGGAAGTCATTAAATATGGGCTGATTCGCGACAGCGGGTTCTACGCCTGGCTGCAGACCGCCCGGGAGCGACTGGCTGCCCGCGAAGAGAGCGCCCTGGCGGAGGCCATCGAGCGCAGTTGTGCCCTGAAGGCGGATGTCGTGGCCGCCGATGAGCGGGAAGGTGGCTTGCGCGCCATTCTCAACCTCGGTCACACCTTTGGTCACGCCATCGAGACGCACCAGGGCTATGGTCAGTGGCTGCACGGCGAGGCGGTCGCCTCCGGCATGCTCCTGGCCCTGCGCCTCTCCGTCCAGCGCGGCTGGCTGGAGTCGGCGGCAGTGTCGGAGCTGCAGGGCTTGCTGCAGGGTGCGGGCCTGCCCACCGGCATCCCCGAGGACATGGCCCCGGGGGATTTCGCGAAGCTCATGGCGCGGGACAAGAAGGTGATCGATGGTCGCCTGCGGCTGGTATTGTTGCGCGCCATCGGCGAGGCCTGCATCGTCGACGATGTCTCTGCTGCGGAGCTGGAAACTTTGCTGCAAACCGCGGAGCGGGGTGCCCCATCCAGGTGATCTTGCGCCCCAATATAGGGCGTTATGCACCAGAATAAAGCTGTATTCGCACCAAATAAGAGCGCTCGCCGTGTTTGTCAAGTCCTGAGCGCTGTGTAGAATGGCTGCCCCTTTGAATCCGTGCACTGCGTAAGCGCGCCGGGTGGCGCTCGGAGCACGTGTCTGTTTTTACCAGCCATTCTGGATCGAGTATGAGTGCAGCAGGTCTGTATCGCCCTGAAGAGTTTCGTGACAATTGTGGCTTTGGCCTTATCGTCCACAGCGCCGGTGAGGCCAGCCACCGTTTGCTGCAGACCGCTATTGAGTCCCTGACCTGTATGACCCACCGCGGCGGCATCGCCGCGGATGGACGCACCGGGGATGGCTGCGGGCTGTTGATGCAAATGCCCGAACAGTTTGTTCGGGAGCTGGCGCGGGAGCACTTTGACGCGACGCTGTCCGAGCAGTACGCCGTCGGTCAGGTGTTCTTCAGCCAGGACGCCGGCCTCGCCGGAGCTGCCCGGGATGCCGTGCAGTCGGCCTTGAGCGACCAGGGGCTCAGTGTGCTGGGTTGGCGGGAAGTGCCCACCGACAGCAGCGTCTGCGGTGAAATTGCCCTGGCCTGCCTGCCGCGGATCGAACAGGTCTTTGTCGACGCCCCCGGGCTGACGGCCGACGAGCTGGCTACCCGTCTGTTCGTGGCGCGCCGCAAGGCGGAAAAGGCGATCGACAACGATCCGGATTTCTATATCTGCAGCCTCTCCGGCCGGGTGATTGCCTACAAAGGCCTGGTCATGCCGGTGGACCTGCCGCGCTTCTACCGCGACCTCGACGACTCGCGCCTGGAAACCGCCATCTGTGTCTTCCACCAGCGCTTTTCCACCAACACCATGCCGCGTTGGCCCCTGGCCCAGCCTTTCCGCATGCTCGCCCACAATGGCGAGATCAATACCATCGAAGGCAACCGCAACTGGGCGGAGGCCCGCTCCGCGCTGTTCGAGACGGATCGGCTGCCCAATATCGCCGACATCGCGCCGGTGGTGAACCGTACCGGTTCCGACTCCTCCAGCCTGGACAACATGCTCGACCTGTTGCTCACCGGTGGTGTGGACATGCCGCGTGCCCTGCGCATGCTGATTCCGCCGGCCTGGCACAACATGGAGCACATGGACCCGGACCTGCGCGCCTTCTACGAATACCACTCCATGCATATGGAGCCCTGGGACGGCCCCGCGGGTATCGTGTTGACCGACGGTCGCTATGCCGTCTGTCTGCTCGACCGCAACGGTCTGCGCCCCGCCCGCTGGGTGAAGACCCGCGACGGCTTTATTACCCTGGCCTCCGAAGTCGGTACCCACGGCTATCGCACCGAGGACGTGATTGCCAAGGGTCGCGTCGGCCCCGGCCAGATCCTCATGGTGGATACCCAGACCGGTGAAATGCTGGAGACAGCCGACATCGATGAGCGCCTGAAGTCGCGCCACCCCTACAAGCGCTGGCTGAAGGAAAATGCCATGCGCATTGAGGGTTCCTTCGCCACCGAACAGGCGCCGGGTATCGACGCCGAGCAGCTGCCGGCTTACCAGAAACACTTCCAGGTCACCTTCGAAGAGCGCGACCAGGTGCTGCGCCCGCTGGCGGAGTCCGGCAACGAGGCCGTCGGCTCCATGGGGGACGACACCCCGATGGCGGTGCTCTCGCGTCACGAGCGCCCGCTCTACGACTATTTCCGGCAGAAGTTCGCCCAGGTGACCAACCCGCCGATCGACCCGCTGCGGGAAGCGGTGGTCATGTCCCTGGAAACCGACCTCGGGGCCGAGAAAAATGTCTTTTACGAGGGGCCCGAGCATGCCAACCGGGTGATCCTGACCTCCCCGGTGCTCTCCCAGGGTAAGTTCAACACCATGCTCGGCCTGGATCGTCCAGGCTTCGAGGTCGCGGATATCGACGGCACCTACGATGCCGAGCAGACGGATCTGCACAGCGCCCTGAAGGCCCTGGTCAAGACCGCGGAGGACGCGGTGCGCGGTGGCGCGACCATCCTGGTGCTCTCGGACCGCAAGATCGAGCCGGGCCGGCTGCCGATCCACAGCCTGCTGGCTACCGGCGCGGTGCACCACCACCTGATTCGCCAGGGTCTGCGCTGCGACGCCAACCTGGTGATCGAGACCGGCAGCGCCCGGGACTCCCACCAGATTGCCTGTCTGCTGGGCTTTGGTGCCACGGCGGTTTATCCCTACCTCGCCTACAGCGTGCTCGAGGATCTGATTCGCGACGGCGAGCTGCTGGGTGAGCCGGGTTATTGCTACAAGAACTATCGCAAGGGCATCAACAAGGGTCTGCTCAAGATCATGTCCAAGATGGGCATCTCGTCGGTCAGCTCCTACCGCGGCGCCCAGCTCTTCGAGGCAGTGGGCCTGGCCCGGGAAGTGGTCGATCTGGCTTTCTGCGGCGTCGCCTCGCGCATCGAGGGTGCCGGTTTCGAGGAGCTGGAGGCCGACCAGAAAGCACTGGCGCGCCGTGCCTGGATCTCGCGCAAGCCGCTGCAGCTGGGTGGCCTGCTCAAGTATGTGCACGGTCAGGAATACCACGCCTTCAACCCGGACGTGGTGACCACCCTGCAACAGGCGGTGGCCAGTGGCGATTACGCCACCTACCAGCGTTATGCCCAGCTGGTCAACGAGCGCCCCGTAGCCACGATTCGCGACCTGTTGCAGCCGAAACTTGCGGCGCAGCCCTTGTCGCTGGACGATGTCGAGCCGCTGGAGAAGATCCTGCCGCGCTTCGACTCCGCCGGCATGTCCCTGGGGGCCCTGAGTCCGGAGGCCCACGAGGCCCTGGCGGCGGCGATGAACCGCATGGGCGCGCGCTCCAATTCCGGTGAGGGCGGTGAAGACCCGGCCCGCTACGGCACCGAGCGCAGCTCCAAGATCAAGCAGATTGCCTCCGGCCGCTTCGGCGTCACCCCCGAGTACCTGGTGAATGCCGAGGTGCTGCAGATCAAGGTGGCCCAGGGGGCCAAGCCCGGCGAAGGCGGCCAGCTGCCCGGAGGCAAGGTCAACGAGCTGATCGCGCGCCTGCGCTACTCGGTGCCCGGCGTGACCCTGATTTCGCCGCCGCCACACCACGATATCTACTCCATCGAGGACCTGGCCCAGCTGATCTTCGACCTCAAGCAGGTCAATCCCGAGGCCCTGGTGTCGGTGAAGCTGGTGTCCGAGCCGGGTGTCGGCACCATCGCCGCGGGTGTGGCCAAGGCCTACGCCGACCTGATCACAATCAGTGGCTACGACGGCGGCACCGCTGCCAGTCCCCTGACCTCGATCCGCTACGCCGGTTCGCCCTGGGAGCTGGGCCTGGTGGAAGTGCAGCAGACCCTGCGCGGCAACGGCCTGCGAGGCATGATCCGTCTGCAGACCGACGGTGGCCTGAAGACCGGTCTCGACGTGGTCAAGGCGGCGATTCTCGGTGCCGAGAGCTTCGGTTTCGGTACCGCACCCATGGTTGCCCTGGGCTGCAAATATCTGCGCATCTGCCACCTGAACAACTGTGCGACGGGTGTCGCCACGCAGAACCAGCGTCTGCGGGACGACCACTTCAACGGCACCGTGGAGATGGTGGTGAACTTCTTCACCTTCATCGGCCGCGAGGTGCGCGAGTGGCTGGCGAAGCTGGGCGTGTCCTCCCTGGAGGAACTGATCGGGCGCACCGACCTGCTCGAGCGTCTGCCGGGCGATACCGCCAAGCAGGCCCGGCTGGACCTGTCCCCGATCCTCTACCAGGATCCGGAGGCCGAGGGCGAGCCGCGTTTCTGCCAGGTGGCAGCGAACCCGCCCTTCGACCGCGCCGAGAAGGCCCAGGCCATTCTCGAGGCGGCGCTGCCGGCGATCGAGTCGGGCCAGGGTGGCGAGTTCGAATTCCAGGTCACCAACTGCGACCGCTCCCTGGGGGCGCGCCTGTCCGGGGAGATTGCCCGGCGGCACGGCAACATGGGCATGGAGAGCAACCCGGTGGTGCTGCGCCTCAAGGGCACCGCGGGCCAGAGCTTCGGGGTGTGGAATGCTGGCGGCCTGCACATGTACCTGGAAGGTGATTCCAACGACTACGTGGGCAAGGGCATGGCCGGTGGCAAGCTGGTGGTCTACCCGCCGCGGGAATCCAGCTTCCGCTCCCAGGATACCGTGATCATCGGCAACACCTGCCTCTATGGCGCCACCGGGGGCTACCTCTACGCCGCCGGTGTGGCCGGCGAGCGTTTTGCCGTGCGCAACAGCGGCGCCCACGCCGTAGTCGAGGGTGCAGGCGATCACTGCTGTGAGTACATGACCGGCGGGACTGTCACTGTACTCGGCCCGACCGGGGTCAACTTCGGCGCGGGCATGACCGGCGGTTTTGCCTTTGTGCTGGACCAGGATCGCGGTTTCATCGACCGCTACAACAGCGAACTGGTGGAAATCCACCGCGTCAGCGGCGAGCACATGGAGGCCTACCGCTCCCTCCTGCGCAGCATCCTGCGGGAGCATGCCCGGGAGACCGGCTCCGCCTGGGGAAGCGAACTGTTCGAGAACTTCGAGGACCACCTGGGCAAGTTCTGGCTGGTCAAACCCAAGGCCGCGGATCTCAACCAGCTGCTGTCACGCCTGCGTAATACCGACTAGGTACCGGGAGAAGCCATCATGACCAATCGTCTGTCCAATCACTTCCAGTTTATCGATGTCGGCCGCAACGATCCGGACAAGAAACCCCTGGAGCGTCGCAAGCACGCCTACGTCGAGATCTACGAGCCTTTCACGCCCTCCCAGGCGCAGGAGCAGTCCCACCGCTGTCTCGAGTGTGGCAACCCCTACTGCGAGTGGAAGTGCCCGGTCCACAATTTCATTCCCAACTGGCTCAAGCTGGTGGCCGAGGGCAATCTCTTCGAGGCCGCCGAGCTCAGCCACCAGACCAATACCCTGCCGGAAGTGTGCGGCCGGGTCTGCCCCCAGGACCGTCTGTGCGAGGGGGCCTGTACCCTGAATGACGGCTTCGGTGCGGTAACCATTGGTTCATCCGAGAAGTACATCACCGACACCGCCCTGGCCATGGGCTGGCGGCCGGACCTGTCCCAGGTGGTGCCCACCGGCAAGAAGGTGGCGATCATCGGCGCCGGCCCCGCCGGTCTGGGCTGCGCCGATGTCCTGGTGCGCGCCGGCGTGAAGCCGGTGGTCTACGACCGCTACCCCGAGATCGGCGGCCTGCTGACCTTCGGCATCCCCGAATTCAAGCTGGAGAAGTCGGTGATGATCCGGCGCCGGGGCGTATTCGAGGGCATGGGCATCGAGTTCCGCCTGAATACCGAGGTCGGCAAGGACGTCAGCATGCAGGAACTGATGGAAGAGTATGATGCCGTCTTTCTGGGCATGGGTACCTACACCTACATGCGCGGCGGTTTCCCCGGCGAAGAGCTGCCGGGTGTCTACGAGGCCCTTCCCTACCTGGTGGGCAACGTCAACCACAACCTGGGTTACCCCCAGCCGGAAGACGCCTACGTCAACCTCAAGGGCAAGCGCGTGGTAGTACTCGGTGGTGGCGACACCGCCATGGACTGCGTGCGCACCGCCGTGCGTCAGGGCGCCACCAGTGTCACCTGCGCCTATCGCCGGGACGAGGAAAACATGCCCGGCTCCCGTCGCGAGGTGGCCAACGCGCGTGAAGAGGGTGTCGAGTTCCTGTTCAACCGCCAGCCGATCGAGATCGTCGAGTACTACGGCAAGGCCTGCGGCGTGAAAATGGTCGAGACCCGCCTCGGCGAGCCCGACGACAGCGGCCGCCGTCGCCCCGAACCGATCCCCGGCAGCGAAAAAGTGCTGGAAGCGGATGCGGTGATCATCGCCTTCGGCTTCCAGCCCAGCCCGCCGGAGTGGCTGGTCGAGCAGGGCGTGGAGCTCAACGACTGGCGCGGCATCGTGGCGCCGGAGGAGCAGGAATACAAGTTCCAGACCACCAACGAGAAGATCTTTGCCGGTGGCGACATGGTGCGCGGTTCGGACCTGGTGGTCACGGCGATCTGGGAAGGCCGGCAGGCGGCCGAGGGTATTCTCGACTTCCTGGAGGTCTGATTCCGGCTTGGGTTGGCGCTTCGTAGCGCCGGCCGGTTGAGCCGCGGAGCCCATCACCGACACGCCGTGAACCCGTCCTTGGGGGCTTCTCTGCGACATCCATGTCGCAGAGAGTCGGTGATGGGCACCGCGGCTCAACCGGCCTGGTACGTAGCAGGCCGCAGGCGCCGCGTTTCCGGTTGACTCGACACCGGCAAAGACTGTGCTACGAAGCTCCTAGGCCGTCGTGCGGTCGGTCAAAGTCACGGGCGAGACGTGCCGCAGCTGGCTGGCCGCCGCGGAGTCACGTAGAATCCCGCCACTGTGTTTTCGGTTTGCCGCGATGGTAGGTCTTGCCCGGCGTTGGTGCCGGGGAGACCGTGGAGCGCATGGATGCGCTCCTCGAGCCTACAGGGACGTATTCACGGCGTGTCTCACCGGCACCAACGCCGGGCGAGACCGGACTACGAAGCACCCCTCACGCACGTACAAGGGTTCCCCCGTGACTGATCTCAAGAACGACCGTTTCCTCCGCGCCCTGGCGCGCCAGCCCGTCGACCGCACGCCCATCTGGATGATGCGCCAGGCCGGGCGCTACCTGCCCGAGTACCGCGCCACGCGCGCCCAGGCGGGCTCCTTCCTCGATCTGTGCAAGAACGCCGAGCTGGCCTGTGAAGTGACCCTGCAGCCCCTGCGGCGCTACCCCATGGACGCGGCGATTCTCTTCAGCGACATCCTCACCATCCCCGACGCCCTGGGTCTGGGGCTTTATTTCGAGGAAGGGGAAGGGCCGAAGTTTCGGAAAACGGTACGCAGCGAGGCGGACCTCGCGGGGCTGAACCAGATCCGGGCGGCTGACGACCTGGGTTATGTGATGAATGCCGTGCGCACCATCCGCCGCGAACTGAACGGTCAGGTGCCGCTGATCGGTTTTTCCGGCAGCCCCTGGACCCTGGCCACCTACATGGTGGAGGGCGGCTCCTCGAAAGACTTCGCCCGGGTCAAGGGCATGGCCTACGATCAGCCGGAGCTGATGCACGCCCTGCTCGCACGCCTGGCGGATGCCGTCGCGGATTACCTGAGCGAGCAGGTGGCGGCGGGCGCCCAGGCGCTGCAGATCTTCGATACCTGGGGCGGTTCACTCAGTGCCGCCGGCTACCGGGAGTTTTCCCTCAAGTACATGCAGCGGGTCATCAGCAAGCTGCCGACCGAAGCCGATGGGCGGCCGCTGCCGGTGATCGTTTTCACCAAAGGTGGCGGCCAGTGGCTGGAGGCGATTGCCGCCTGCGGTGCCCAGGCGGTGGGTATCGACTGGACCACGGACATCGGCCAGGCCCGTGCCCGGGTGGGCGACCGGGTTGCCCTGCAGGGCAACATGGACCCGGCGATGCTCTACGCCTCACCGGCCCGCATTCGCGAAGAGGTGGCCACCATCCTCGCCAGTTTCGGTCACGGTAGCGGGCATGTGTTCAACCTCGGGCACGGGATCACCCCCGGTGTGAACCCGGATCATGTCACCGCCTTTGTGGATGCGGTTCAGGAGCTGTCACCCCAGTATCATCAGGGGTGATGGCGAAGGGCTGCTGCCGGCCACACCAGCGACAGCAGCCAGCGCCACAGGGAATTGCCGGCGAGCACTTCCCGGTCCACCGCATCGAAAAAGGCCTCCACACCCGCCGGGTCGGCAAACAGGTCCATGCGGGTGGTGAAGCCTTCCTCCGGGTCCAGCTCGCGCACGACGCGCGCCGGATTGCCGGCGACCACGACATTCGCGGGGACATCGCGCGTGACCACGGCCCGGGCGGCAACCACGCTGTTGTCGCCGATAGTGACGCCCTTGAGCACGGTGGCGTGATCCCCGAGCCAGACGTTGCGACCGATATGCACCGGGGTGGGCGTCGCCGCCCTGACCGTGCGATCACGGATGGTGTGCCAGTCGGAGTCGGTCACGTAGGCGCCGTTGGCGAACATGGTGCCATCGCCCACGGTGATTTCGTCGCTGGCGCTGATGCGCGAGCCGGGGCTCATCAGCACGCAGTCGCCAATGCTGACGCGCCCCTGCCCGGCTTCCCGCCCCCACACGCCGATTTCCACCCGGTTGCCCGGCTCGCCGATAGCGGTGAAGTTGCGGCCGATGCGGATATTGGCGCCGGAGATATGCACGTACCAGGGTTTCATGATGCTGTGCCAGGGGCCCAGGCTGGCGCAGCGGGGCCGCAGGCGCCACTCGGTCCAGGCGTGACGCAGGCGCAGGTAGAGTTTCTTTACCCAGTAAGGGCGCAAATCCTCTTGCATGGTATCGGATCCCGTTTGGGCGCAGGTCGCAGCCGGCGTATCATGACAAGCCCCCGACAGCGACGCAAACCAACACGCCATGCAGCAGACTTCGCGACCGGTCACCAGCAACCAGCCCGGCCTGCACCCGCGCCTTGCCGAACGGGTGCGCAAGCACCTGCGCAGCCCGAACCGGCGCCCGGTGCCCGATTTCAGTCGCGCGGCCTTTGCCGAGCTGGCCCGATTGCAGGAGGAAGACCCGCGACCGCTGGTGCTGGACTCCTTCTGCGGTACCGGGATGAGCACGGCCCTGCTCGCGGCGCGCCATCCCCAGCACCGTGTGGTGGGCATCGACCGCTCCGCGGATCGCCTGGGGCGCCACAGCGCCGCCGATACCCCCGGCGGCGGGGCCTGCTATCACTTGCTGCGGGCCGAATGCGAGGACATATGGCTTCTGATGCGCGAGGCCGGCTGGCGGGTCGACTATCATTACCTGCTCTACCCCAACCCCTGGCCCAAGGCGGCTCACTTGCAGCGGCGCATTCACGGGCATCCCGGCTTCAGCGATCTGGTGGCGCTGGGCGGCCGTATTGAGCTGCGCAGTAATTGGCAGCTCTACGTCGAGGAGTTTGGCGTGGCCCTGTTGCTGGCTGGCAGCCCGGGGCGGGTGTGCCAGCTGCCGGAGGGCCCGGCCCTGACCCGCTTCGAGGCCAAGTACCGCGCCAGCGGGCACGCCCTGTGGCAATACCAGGGCCCCTGAACAGCCCCTTGCGGGCTGTGCTACATTGGTGCGCTGACAAAGAGGAGAGATCATGGCGCCGAAAAAGCCCGACCCGGTGTGGCAACGCATCCTGGACGAGACCGCGCAACACGCCGCGGATGAACCGATCCTGGCCAGCTTCCTGCACGCCACCATTCTCAATCACGGCGACCTGGAAAGCGCCCTCAGCTTCCATCTTGCCTACCAGCTGGATAGTCCCACGGCATCCTCCCTGTTGCTGCGGGAGGTCATCCTGGAGGCTTTTCGGGATGATGCCTGCCTGCGCAAGTCGGTGCGCTGTGACCTGCTTGCGGTCGAGGAGCGTGACTCCGCCTGCCAGGAGCTCTACATTCCCTTTCTGTACTTCAAGGGCTTCCACGCCCTGCAGACCCACCGTGTATCCCACTGGTTGTGGCAGCGCGGGCGCCGCTCCCTGGCGCTGTTCTTCCAGAACCGCATGTCCGCCGAGTTCGCGGTGGACATCCACCCCAACGCCAGGCTCGGCCACGGCATCATGCTGGACCACGCGACCGGGCTGGTGATCGGCGAAACCGCGGTGGTGGGCAACAACGTGTCTATCCTGCAGTCGGTCACCCTCGGCGGCACCGGCAAGGAGCACGGCGACAGGCATCCCAAGATCGGCAACGGTGTGCTGATCAGCGCCGGCGCCAAGATCCTGGGCAACATCCGGGTGGGCGACGGTGCCAAGGTAGGTGCCGGCAGCGTGGTGCTGGAAGAGGTGCCGCCCCACACCACAGTCGCGGGTGTGCCGGCGAAGGTGGTCGGGCGTCCCCGCTCGCAGTCACCCGCGCTGGAAATGGACCACTCCTTCCCCTGCAGCGAAGACGACGAGGATTGCCTGGAGGCGATGCGCGGCCGGACTGGCAAAGCGCGTTGAGCCCTCAGAGCAGCCGCAGCGGTTCCTCCTCCAGCGCGGACATTTGCTCCCGCAGCTGCAGGATGTGGTCGCCCCAGAAGCGCTCGCTGTTGAACCAAGGGAAGGCCTTGGGAAAGGCGGGGTCGCCCCAGCGCCGGGCCAGCCAGGCAGCGTAGTTGACGATACGCAGGGTGCGCAGCGCTTCCACCCAGCGCAGCTCCCGGGGCGCGAAGTCGGCGAAGTCGCTGTAGCCTTCAATCAATTCCGCCAGCTGCAGCTGGCGCTCCTGGCGATCGCCGTTCAGACACATCCACAGATCCTGGATCGCCGGGGCCATGCAGCAGTCGTCGAGGTCGACGAAGTGCGCGGTCTCGTCGCGCCAGAGTATGTTGCCGGCATGGCAGTCGCCGTGGACCCGGATGCAGTCACTGTCCTCCAGGTTGGCCAGGGCGCCCCGCAGGCGAGTCAGCAGATCGTCGGTAAGGGAGGCGTAGGCGGCGATCAGCTCCCGGGGGATAAAGCCCTCCGCCAGCAGATAGTCGCGGCTGCTGACAAAGTGGCTGTCAATCGTCAGGTGTGGGCGAGTGCGGAAGGGTGCCGCGGCACCGACCCGGTGCATGCGGCCGATGGTGCGGCCCAGGACCAGCAGGTTGTCGAGGTTGTCCAGTTCCGGGGGGTGGCCGCCGCGGCGGGGAAACAGGGCGAAGCGAAAGCCCTCGTGCTGGTGCAGGCTGTCTCCGCCGGCTGATTGCAGGGGGGCGACCACGGAAATGTCCGCCGCCTGCAGCTCGAGGCTGAAGGCGTGCTCCTCGAGGATCTGTTCGTCGCTCCAGCGACCCGGCCGGTAGAACTTGGCGACCAGGGGTGGTCCCTCCTCCATGCCCACCTGGTAGACACGGTTCTCGTAGCTGTTCAGTGCCAGCAGGCGCGCGTCACAGGGGTAGCCGGCGGCCTCCACCGCATCGATCACGCAGTCCGGGGTCAGGCGTTCATAGGGGTGTTCACTGTGGTGCTGCATACTCTGCGCTCAAACCGCTGGCTGGACCGGCCAGTGTAGCAGGGTGCGCGGGGGTGCGAGCCAGGCTCCATATCTGCACGCTTGCTGCGCCGCCGTCCTTCAGCACGGCCGCCACCTCCCGGGCCGTGGCGCCGGTGGTGACGACATCGTCAATCACCGCGACCCGCAGCCCGCTCACCTCAGCCCGCAGCCGGAAGCTGCCCGCGAGGTTGGCCTCCCGGGCGCCGGCGCCGAGACCCGCCTGGTGTCGCGTGTGCTGCCGGCGCTGCAGGCCTCCCTCCAGCAGGGGGATCCCTGCCAGTGCCGGGTGACTGCGTCGCAGTGCCCGCCCCAGCAGGGCGGCCTGGTTGAAGCCGCGCCACAACTGTCGGCGCCAGTGCAGCGGCACCGGCAGCAGCAGGTCGCACGCCGGAAGCTGCGTCAGGTGCTCCAGCCACAGGCTGGCGAGCAGGGGGCTCAGAAGGGTCTGGCGCCGGTATTTCCAGGCGCTCACCAGCTGGCGTATACCCGGGCCGTAAACCAGCGGCGCGATCACCCGGTCGAAGTCCCGTTGTCCCTCCAGGCAGCTTTCGCAGAGTGCGCCGGGGGCGGCACCCGTCGGTAGTGGCAGCGCGCACTGCTCACAGGCGCAGTGGTTCAGCGGCAAGCTGGTGCGGCAGTCGTGGCACAGGGGCTGCGGGTTGTGGCTGGCCTGCCGACAGAGCAGGCACTGCCGGGGGAAGAGCTTTTCGAGCAGGGTGTCCAGCTGGCTGTTAACCATGCGATGCCCTCCTGGTTGACTGCTTTCGGGCAGCCCGTATCATGGGCGCCTGATTCCCGTCACGAGATGCCCGCCATGACTGCTGTCGCCACCGCCAAACCCGAGCTGCGCCACGACTGGAGCCGCGAGGAAATCGAGTCCCTGTTTGCCCTGCCCTTCAACGATTTGCTGTTCCGGGCACACAGCGTGCATCGGGCCTATTTTGACCCGAATGCGGTGCAGGTGAGCACACTGCTTTCCATCAAAACCGGCGCCTGCCCCGAGGATTGCGCCTATTGCCCCCAGAGCAACCGCTATGACACCGGTCTGGAAGCGGAAAAGCTGATGGAAGTGGAGAAAGTGCTGGAGCAGGCGCGGGCGGCCAAGGCCAGTGGGGCATCGCGCTTCTGCATGGGGGCTGCCTGGCGCTCGCCGAAGAAGCGCGACATGCCCTACGTGGTGGCGATGGTCAAGGGCGTACGCGAACTGGGGTTGGAAAGCTGCATGACCCTGGGCATGCTGAGCCCCGAGCAGGCCCAGGAGCTGGCGGAGGCGGGGCTCGACTACTACAACCACAACCTGGATACCTCGCCCGAGTACTACGGCGAAATCATTACTACCCGCACCTACCAGGACCGGCTGGAGACCCTCGGCCACGTACGCGAGGCGGGCATGAAAATCTGCTCCGGTGGCATCGTCGGCATGGGCGAGTCGGCCCGGGACCGCGCGGGTCTCCTGCAGCAGCTGGCCAACCTGCCGGAGCATCCGGAAAGTGTGCCCATCAACATGCTGGTCAAGGTCGAGGGGACGCCACTGGCCGAAGAGGCGGATCTCGACCCCTTCGATTTCATCCGCACCATCGCCGTGGCCCGGATCCTGATGCCGGCGTCGCACGTGCGCCTGTCCGCCGGACGCGAATCGATGAACGAACAGATGCACGCCCTCGCCTACTTCGCCGGTGCCAACTCGATCTTCTACGGCGAGAAGCTGCTGACCACTCCGAACCCCGAGGCCAACCGCGATCTGGCCCTGTTCCAGCGCCTGGGTATCCACCCCGAGGAGCGTGAGCTGGAGCAGGCGCCGGAGATGCCCTCGCCGCAGTTCTACGACGCCACGCGCAGCGCCGCGGCCCACTGACCGCCCCGCCGTGTCCGCTTTTGACCGGCGCCTGCGCGAGGTGCTGGAGACGCGTCGCGCCACCGACCTCTATCGCCAGCGCCTGACCCTGGACTCGCCCCAGGGCCCCCGGGTGCGCTGGCAGGGGGGCGACTACCTCAACTTCTGCAGCAACGACTACCTGGGCCTGGCCAGCGATCCGCGCCTGGTGGAGAGCTTGCGCCGCGGTGCCCGGGATTACGGGGTTGGCAGTGGCGCTTCCCACCTGGTTTGTGGCCACAGTCGCGCCCACGCCGAGCTCGAGGAGGCACTCGCCGAGGCCACGGGACGGCCCAGGGCCCTGTTGATGGGCAGTGGCTACGCCGCCAATACCGGCGCCCTGCAGGCCCTGCTGCAAGCCGGGGACACCGTGCTGGAGGACCGCCTCAACCACGCTTCCCTGCTGGACGGCGGCCTGCACAGCGGCGCCCGCCTGCGGCGCTTTGCCCACAACGACTGTGCCGATCTGGCGCGCAAGCTGGCGAGCAGCCAGGGCCCGGTCCTGGTGGCGGTGGACGGTGTGTTCAGCATGGACGGTGATCTGGCGCCCCTGGTCGAGCAGGCGGCTCTCTGCCGCCAGCACGACGCCTGGCTGATGGTCGACGATGCCCACGGTTTCGGCGTGCTGGGGGAGCGCGGTGCCGGCAGTGTGGCGGCGGCGGGCCTGGACAGTGAAGCGGTGCCGGTGCTGATGGCGACCCTGGGCAAGGCGCTGGGTACTGCCGGCGCCTTTGTCGCGGGCAGCGAGACCCTGATCGAGACGCTGATCCAGGTGACCCGCAAGTACATCTACACCACGGCGCCGCCACCGGCGATTGCCGTCGCCAGCCTGACCGCGTTGCGGCTGGCGACGGAGGAGAATTGGCGGCGCGAGCACCTGCAGACCCTGATCGCCCACTTCCGGAATGGCGCCGCCGCACGAAATCTGCCCCTGATGCCTTCGCCGACCCCGATTCAACCCCTGCTGGTGGGCGAGGCTGGGCGTTCACTGCAGCTCAGTGAAGGGCTGCGCGCGCGGGGCTTCCTGGTCAGTGCCATTCGCCCCCCCACCGTACCCGCCAAAACCTCGCGTTTGCGTATCACGCTGACCGCCGGCCACACAGTCGGGCAGGTGGAACAGCTCCTCGATGCTCTGGCGGAGTTGAGCGCCGATGCCTGAGGCAAGCTTTCAGATCGAATACCTGCCCGCCACCATCGACAGCGAGCAGCACCTGGTGCTGCTGCATGGCTGGTCCGGGAGCCGCGAACTCTGGCGGCCCCTGTTGGCTCCGCTGCGAGGCCTGGCGAACCTGGTGTTGGTGGACTGGCTGCCACCCCCCGATGTGCCGTCCGAAACCGGTCTCGCGGCTACCGTGGAAGGCCTTCTGGATCGTCTGCCCGCGCGATTCGGGCTGCTTGGCTGGTCCCTGGGCGGGCAGCTGGCGGCGGCGCTGGCGGCCCGGGCGCCGTCGCGGGTCGATTGTCTGGTGACGGTGTGCAGTAATCCCTGCTTTCTGGCGCGCGCAGACTGGCCGGGCCTGTCGCCGGAGGACCTGGCCGCCATGGGAGCCAGCCTGCCCCGCCATCCCGTTCAGACCCTGCGCCGCTTTGACGCCCTGCAGGGGCGAGGTGCGCCGCGCGCCTGGCTGCGCTACCTGCAGCAGTGCCGCCGCGAACTGCCCTTGCCTGCCCTGCAGGCAGGTCTCGCCTGGCTGGGCGATCTCGACCTCCGCGAAGTCCTGGCGACGCTGCCCATGCCCCAGCGGCACCTCCTCGGCGAGGCCGATGCGCTGGTGCCCCCGGATCTGGCCCCGGCGCTTGAAAGCCTCCTGGCGGGGCAGCGTGAGGCGGTGGTAGCTGCGCTGCCGGCGGTGGGTCACTTGTTGCCACTGCA
Source organism: Haliea atlantica (assembly GCF_054779855.1). NCBI lineage: Bacteria > Pseudomonadati > Pseudomonadota > Gammaproteobacteria > Cellvibrionales > Halieaceae > Haliea > Haliea atlantica. The sequence continues at coordinate 222,963 of NZ_BAAGXL010000019.1, forward strand.
GGCCAGCGAGGCTCTCCTGGCTGCGATAGCGCCGCTGCTGGAGTCCTCCGCAGCCGGCATCCCGCAGGGCCCGGAACCGGTTTCCAAGCAGGCTATTGCGAATTCCTTCAGTCGCGCAGCGCCTCACTATGACAGTGTGGCGCAAGTTCAGCGTGAGGTGGGCGATGCCTTGCTTTCGCGCCTGCCGGAGACGGCGAACACCGTGGACACGGTGGTCGACCTGGGCTGTGGCACGGGGTACTTCCGCCCGGCGCTGCAGCACCACTACCCGGGTGCGGCTTACTTGGGGCTGGATATTGCCGCCGGGATGCTGGCCTGGGCGCGACAGCAGGATGGTGAGGGGCAGGCCCGCTGGGTCGTGGGTGACGCGGAGGCCCTGCCACTGGCAACCGCCAGTGTCGACCTGATTTTCAGCAGCCTGGCACTACAGTGGTGTTACCACCCGCGGCGCCTGCTGGCCGAGCTGGCCCGGGTGCTGAAGCCCGGTAGCTGTGCCCTGTTCAGTACCCTGGGGCCGTCGACACTGCACGAGTTGCGCGGGGCCTGGGCGGCAGTGGACGACGGCCAGCACGTCAACCGCTTCCTGCCCTTGTCGGCGCTGCAGGAGGCTGCCGCAAGTCTGCCCGGCGTCACCCTGCACGCGGAGGTGGAGACCCGGGTGGTACATCATGCGGCGGTCGCCGACCTGCTGCGGGAGCTGAAGACCCTGGGAGCCCACAACATGAACAGCGGCCGTGCCGGTGGCCTGACTACCCGGCGCCAGCTGGCGGCGATGCTGCGGGCCTATGAGCGCTTCCGCGAGCCCCGGGGCCTGCCGGCCACCTGGGAAGTTATCCATGCACGTCTGGAGTTGCAATCATGACCCGCACCTATTTCGTGACCGGTACCGATACCGAAGTGGGCAAGACCGCCATTAGCTGCGCGGTATTGGAAGCCGCCAGGCGCGCCGGCCTGACCACCGGCGCCGTCAAGCCGGTGGCGGCGGGCTGTGACAGCGAGGGGCGCAATGAGGATGCGCTGGCCCTGATGCGGTCGATGTCACTGGATCTGCCCTATAGCCAGGTCAACCCGGTCGCCCTGCAGCCGGCGATTGCACCGCATATCGCCGCCGAGCAGGCGGGGCGGCGTCTGCAGGCCGACCGGCTGGCGGGGCTCTGCCGGGGCGTGATGGGGCTGGGTGCCGACCTGGTACTGGTGGAGGGTGCCGGGGGCTGGCGGGTGCCGCTGGGGCCGCGCGAAACCTTTGCCGACATTGCCACAACCCTGCAGGCGGAAGTGATTCTGGTGGTGGCCATGCGCCTGGGTTGCATCAATCACGCCCTGCTCACTGCCGAAGCGATACAGCGCGATGGTCTGCGCCTGGCTGGGTGGGTGGCCAACCAGCCGGGGCAGGAAATGGCCTGCCACCGCGAAAACCTGGACACTCTCGCGCGCTGGCTGCCTGCGCCATTGTTGGGGGAAGTGCCCTTCCAGCCGCCTTTTGATCCAGTTCAGGCTTGCCAGCATATTGATTTAGAACGCCTTTTTTTCGGGGTTTCACAGGCTTGACCTTGCGCCTGGCGCGCTTGTCGCGCTGATGTGGCCGGCTACCGGCGGCGTCTTGGCTGCGCTCTCCCGCAGAAATGTCATTTGACATCCGCGGCAAAACCCGCAGAATGTGTTCGCCGTTCACTTTGCCGCTTCACCGAGAGGTTCCCCCATGCCCGAGTACAAGGCTCCCCTGCGCGATATCCAGTTTGTGCTGCACGAGTTGCTGCAGTCCGAGTCGCTCTACCAGCGGCTGCCCGCGTACCAGGAGGCCAGCCGCGAGCTAATGGATGCGGTCCTTGGCGAGGCCGCAAAATTTGCCGAGAACGTGCTGGCGCCCCTGTACCAGAGCGGCGATGAGGAAGGTTGCCACTGGGACGACGGTGTGGTGACGACACCGGCCGGTTTTGCCGACGCCTATCAGCAGTTCGTGGCCAATGGCTGGCCCGCCCTGGCCGCGGATCCCGAATGGGGCGGGCAGGGAATGCCGAATCTGCTGGGTATTGTGGTCAATGAGCTGGCGGGCACTGCCAACTGGCCATGGCTGATGTACCCGGGGCTGAGTCACGGCGCCATCAAGACCATCGAGGCCCATGGCGACGATGCCCAGAAGGCCACCTACCTGACCCGACTGATCGAGGGCAGCTGGTCGGGCACGATGTGCCTGACCGAGGCGCATTGTGGCAGTGACCTGGGGCTGCTGCGGACCCGGGCCGAGCCGCGAGAGGACGGCAGTTACGCCATCACCGGCACCAAGATCTTCATCAGTGCCGGCGAACACGACATGGCGGAGAACATTGTGCATATCGTGCTGGCCCGTCTGCCGGACGCGCCCGAGGGTACCAAGGGCATTTCCCTGTTCATTGTTCCCAAATTCCTGGCCCGGGACGATGGCACAGTGGGTGAGCGTAATGCCGTGCACTGCGCTTCCCTGGAAAAGAAAATGGGCATCAAGGCCTCGGCCACCTGCGTGATGAACTTTGACGGTGCCACCGGCTACCTGATCGGGCCGCCCAATCGCGGGCTGAACGCCATGTTCACGTTTATGAATACGGCGCGCATCGGCACTGCCATCCAGGGGCTGGCCCATGGCGAACTGGCCTGGCAGGGTTCTCTGGCCTACGCCAGGGAACGCCTGGCCATGCGCAGCCTGAGCGGCCCGAAAAACCCCGAGGGACCGGCCGATCCCATCATCGTGCACCCGGATGTGCGCCGTCTGCTGTTGAGCCAGAAAGCCCTGGTCGAGGGCAGTCGGGCCTTCCTGTACTACCTGGCGCAACAGTCGGATATTGTCGATTCCGCAGAGGCGGAAGAGGCCCAGGCCGCCGAAAACCGGCTGGCGCTGTTGACGCCCATCGCCAAGGCCTTCGTGACCGAGACGGGTTTCGAGTCGGCCAATTTTGGTCTGCAGGTATTTGGCGGCCACGGCTACATCCGCGAGTGGGGCATGGAGCAGATCGTGCGCGACGCCCGCATCGCCATGCTCTACGAAGGCACTACCGGTATCCAGGCCATGGACCTGATCGGGCGCAAGGTGCTGGGTAGTGGCGGCAAGCTGCTGACCGATTTCACCGCCCTGATCGATGACTTCTGCACGCAGCACAATGACCAGGCGGATGCCCGCTTCATCGAGCCCCTGGTTCACTACAAGGACGAATGGCTGGAGCTCTCCCTGAAGGTCGGGGAGCTGGCTATGCAGAATCCCGAGGAGGCGGGTGCCGCCGCGGTGGATTACCTGATGTACAGTGGCTATGTGGTGCTGGCCTGGTGCTGGGCGCGCATGGCGGTGCTGGCCCGTCAGAAAGTGGCCGAGGGTGGCGATGACAAGGCCTTCTACGAAGCCAAGCTGATGACCGCCGAGTTCTATTTCGCGCGGCTATTGCCGCGGGCCGGCAGTCATCGGGATGCCGTGCTCGCCGGGTCGCAGAGCCTGATGCAGATGCCCGAGGCGCTGTTTGCCCTCTGAGTCCCGCGGGTGACAAGTACCGGGTTAGGGGCCACAATATGCGTGTGATTGGAGGTAACGCACCATGTCTCAAGAGTCCCATGTCAACGAGGACCAGCGCCTCAATCCGGACGATCAGTCCAGGGTGGACGAGTTTCTGTCGCGAGGCGTCAACTCGGTCGAGCGGAAGCCCTTCCGCCCCCTGCGCCTGCTGATCGGGCTGCTGGTGGTTGTCACCCTGTTCAGCTTGTTCAGCCAGCTGCTGGCACGCTGGTACGGGGTGTACTGACAGCGGGTCTGCCGCGTGTCCCCACAGCTTCTCGAGTTGCTGCTGGCGATATGCTTGCTGCTCCTCCTGTTGAGTGGTGGGTTGGCCTGGGTATGGAACCGGCGGCTCCAGCAGATCAATGCTGCTCTCAAGGAAAGCGAGCGCAGCAAGGCCGTGTTGATCGCGAATCTGCCGGGGATTGCCTACCGCTGCCGCTACGACCCTGACTGGACCATGGAGTTTCTCTCCCAGGGCTGTGATCAGCTGACGGGCTACCCGGTCGAACACCTGCTGGGAAATCGGCGCCTCTCCTGGAATGACATCATTCTGCCCGAGGATCGCGAGGCTGTCTGGCAAGTCTGGGATGAAGCTCGCGAGAATGGGCTGCCCTGCCGTCTTGAATACCGGATTCGGCGCGCCGACGGGCAGGTTCGCTGGGTCTTTGAGCAGGGCGATTTTGTCCGAGACTCACAGGGTGAAATCGAGGCGCTCGAGGGGCTGATCATCGATATCACCGACCGTAAAATGGCCGAGGCGGAACTCTACCGGCAGAGCACTCTCGATCACGTCACCGGGCTGTACAATCGTCGCTATCTGATGGAGCGCCTGAATCAGCTGCTGGCGGAGCACCGGCGTGAACCGCGACCCTTTTCCCTGGCCATTCTCGATCTCGATCATTTCAAGCAGGTCAATGATGCCTATGGGCACCAGGCCGGCGACCAGGTGCTCGCGGCGTTTTCCCGGTTGCTGCAGTCCTGTTGCAGACCTTACGATCTCGTGGGTCGTTACGGTGGCGAGGAGTTCATGGCCATTATCCTCAACCGCGATACGGCTGCCGCGACCCAGGTGATGGAGCGGTTCCGGGCCCAGGTGGCTGCCAGGGCCTTTGCCGTGGACGGTGACGGCGCCCATATCACCGTCAGCATTGGGGTCGCCGCGAGCGGCGAGCTGGGTTCCGACGACGGGCTTGATGAGCTGATTCGCCTGGCAGACCAGCGCCTGTATGCGGCCAAGGAGCTGGGTCGCGATCGCGTGGTCGATCGCGACCAGCCCGGTGTTTCATCCGAGGGTGGAGCAACATTGTCTGCGTCGGCTTCGGGCCCGCGGGCCCATTGAGCCCCTCCGCCTTGGCCGAAAGGGTGTTGGTCCCCAGGGTGTTCTCCCTATTGGTAATCAGCCAGCTCTCTGGTATAGTTCCCGCCCTCAAATCTATCGGTGTGTAGCGCAGCCTGGTAGCGCACTTCCTTCGGGAGGAAGGGGTCGGAGGTTCGAATCCTCTCACACCGACCATTTTACCCCCCAGCAATACACCCTTGGTGTCCTCAAGTCCCTGTAAATACGGGTTTTTTGCGGCCACCTCTGTGTCCCCCGTTAATGATGAAGAGCCTGCCGGCTTACCTCCGCACGCGTGATCACTGTAGGCTTTAAGTGCTCGCCAACGAGCTCAACTTGCTGATGGAAGGGGCTATAGTCTATGCCCACGTGATGGGGCTGGACTCACTCCCCGTCCAGCACCCGCCCGAGGGTCTCTTCCCCCATGATGGTGGTGCGGTTGATTACACGGCGTACGCCCGGGGGGGTTCCGGTGGCGCAGTGCATGATGCGCCAGTTGTCCCAGAGCACCATGTCGCCTTCCTGCCACTGGTGGAAGTAGTGGAACTCGGGCTTGCGGGTGTGGGCCACCAGTCGCTCCAGCAGCTCGATGGATTCGTCGTTGGACAGCCCGAACTTCTGCGGGGTGATCACCCGGTCCAGGAACTGCTCGACGATTTCCAGCACCTTGCGGCCGCTGACGGGGTGGGTGACGACCGCCGGGTATACCGCATCCGCGAAGTCGGGGAAGCCGATGTCCGAGGGTTTTTTCGCCAGGTTTTCACCCGGCTGGTAGCCCTCCAGATTGACGAAGCGCATGTGCTTGCGCTGCATGCTGAAGCTGTAGGCAACCTCCAGCTTTTCCAGCAGCGTCTGGGTCTCCTCGTCCAGGGCATCCCAGGCCATGGCCAGGTCGCCGAAACCGGTCAGGCCCTCCGCGGAGGGCACCTCCACCGCGGTGAGTACGGCGCCGTGATTGGGGCGGGCGGTGTAGTGCAGGTCCATGTGCCAGTCCAGGCGTCCGACGATCGCCTCGCCGTTGTAATAGGCGAGCATGTGCTGGTCTTTCTCGGTGCCGTTTTCGAGCACGAAGAGCTCGGGATACTGGTCGGAGGTCTTTACCTTCAAGGGGTGCAGTTCCAGGGGGCCGAAGACGCGGCTGAACTCGATCTGATTCTCCGGGTTGATGGCCTGGCCGCGAAACAGCAGCAGGCCGTACTGGTACCAGAGGTCGCGCAGCTCCTGCTTCAAGGCATCATCGATCGGTTGGTTGATGTCGAAGCCGCAGACTTCGGCACCAATGTTCTTCAGGGGTTTGACGGTCAGGGTCATGAGTAGTCCTCAATGGGCAATAGGCGTTCTGTCGGATGTGATCGTGGGCGAGAAGTGCCTGTGCGGCCCGCTTACTCGAGGACTCGCGGATCCCGGCGGATTTCCCGGCGCGCCATGGCTTCCCAGAGGAAGGGGAAGCCGTTCCCATCGGTCATCTGGCCCAGACCGGAAGCGGTCTCTGCCGAGAGTGGCTGACCGCCGCCGAGGGCTTCGACCCGCCAGGCCAGCCGGCAGCGCCATTCCAGGGTGATGGCGCGCAGGTGGGCCTGGCGCAGGTCCCGGGCCACCAGGAACACACCGTGATTGGCCAGCAGTGCCCATTTGTGCTCGCCGAGGGCCTCCACGGCGGCGCGTCCTTCCTTTTCATCGTTTACGGTGCCGTGGTATTCGTCGAAGACGACCGGGTCGGTATCCACCAGTGCCGAGGTCTGGTCGTAGATCGGCGGGACACGTTTACAGGCGGCCCATACGGAGCCCCATTCAGGGTGGTTGTGGATGACCACGCGCACATCCTCCCGCAGCGTGTGCATGTCCCGGTGCACATTGATGGCGGGTGTGATATTCCAGCGACCATCGAGAATCTTGCCGCTTTCATCAATGGTCAGGATGTCGGAGGCACAGACTTCGTCCCAGGCCAGCTCCCAGGGATTGACCAGCAGGGTGCCGTCGTCCTGGCGGTAGGTGATGTGCCCGGCGATGTGGTCGTTGTAACCCTCCTGGATCAGTACCCGGCACAACAGTGCCAGCTCCTGGCGCGGATTCAGGTCTGGCAGAATCGGGTAGCGCCCCGGGTTGGGTGCCAGGGGTGCGAGGGCTTTCCAGTTGATGCTGGGGTCGTTGCTGTAGTCGGTCATGGTGCGACGTTTCCTTTGTTATCGGGTGCTGTTGTGAGGGTGGCGTGGTTGAGCAGCAGGCGCTGCAATTCGTTCTGGAATTCGGGCGAGGCGAGCCACTCGGGTCGCTCGTCGACGGCGCGGGCGGTGATGTCGGTCAGGGCCGAGGCAATCGTGAAGGCCCGCAGGGCGGCGCTATCGTGGTGGAGCCGGGGCTGGTGATGTAGCAGGAGTTCCTGCAGCCATTCTTGCAGTGACTCGATCGATACATAACGGCTGACGCTGGTCTGTATGAGGTTGTCGAACTGGATGTCACGGTGATAGCGCTGGTAGATATCGCCGTGCTGCTCCAGCAAGCGCTGGTGGCGCCGGCAGGTTACCAGGACCAGTTCTCGCAGGGTTTCCTCCAGGGACTGCCAGCGCAGCGTCCCCAGGTAGCGGGTTTCCGCCGCCAGACGGTCGGCTTCCCCGGGAGCATCCTCCAGCAATACATCCAGCAGCACCGCCTCCTTGTTGCTGTAATACTGGTAGAAGGAGCCAATGGTGACGCCGGCCTTTTCGGCGATATGCCGGGCGGTCAACTTGGCGGCATCGCCCTGCTGCAGGATCTGCCGGCAGGCTTGCCTTATGGAGGCTACCAGCATGCGGGAGCGTGCCTGTCGGGGCTGGCGGCGAGTCGCCTGTAAGGGGCCGGGTGTATTCATGTTCCTTACCATAGCGCATGCCCCGGGCCGCGCAACTCGTGTTTTCGGAACAAAATAATATCGCCAAGTGCCTGTTTTTATTTAGGAAACACAAATATTCCGAGGGCGCTCGGATTTTTCCCTGTCGGCGTTAAAAAGCCGGGCGGGGCCCGGCCTGCGAAAGCGCTTTCCGCGTCGGTTTCTAGCCGGCGTTCGGCATGCTGCTGCCGACATACACAATGCGGTCGGCGTCACCGGAGAAGTCGCGCATTTCCACCGAGTGGATCAGGAACTGGCTGGCGCTGATTCGCCACTCACCGTCGATGCGGCGATACTCGTCGTGGTAGGCGCCGCCCAGCTGCACGCTGCTTTTGTCCTGTGTATTGATGCTGTGGAAGCGCAGTCCGATCTTGCCGCGGGCGCGGTCATCGCCGATCAACTCCACGATCGGATTCTGGGCGTGGTGCATGTCGATGATGTGCGGGTGGCAACCCAGCTCGACAAACACCTGCACGAAGTCATCGCGGTTATCAAAGCGACCGATATGGCCGAAGTCGATGGCAACGGGACCGGATGCGAAACAGTCCCTCACCTGTTCGGGGAGTTTCTCGTCGCAGGCGTTCAGGTAGCGATATTTGAGTTCGCAGATTGCCTTGATGTCCTGCAGCTTTTGCAGCTCGCGAGCGAGAGTGTCGATATCCATGCCGGGTTTCCGATTGGGTTTACAGGGTCGCCCGCAGAGCGCTGGCCACCAGTACTGCCAGCAGGATGGCGCTGGTCAGGAACAGGAGAAAGCGCAGGGGGACGTAGTTGATGGTGGATTGTACCAGGCTGTGCACGACGCGCAGCCCGACGTAGCCCCAGGCCAGTTGCACATCCAGGCCAGAAGCACCGCCGCTGATGGCAAGAATGCAGCAGATGGCGTAAAAGACCGTCGGCTGCTCGTGCAGGTGTACAAAGTTGTGCGCCGGCCAGTTGGCCTTGTCTGGCAGAACGCCTTCCAGATCGGCGCCACGGCGCCCGCCTGGCATGGGTTTGCTCAGGTCGATGCCGGATTTCGCGATGGCGGGGAAGCGGGTTGCAGCCAACCAGATCAGCATGACCAGGGACCAGGCGGCAAGTGCGGCGGCGGGGGCGAGAATCGCAGTCATTGTTATTGTCTCCTCTGTGGGGTTTACGGAAGCCTACAGCAGGCTTCTCCGCGGCGTCTACTGTTGGCTGGGCAGTAGTTGTCGTCATCCCGCCTTCCTGTGCATACTGCAGAAAGGCAGAAGGAGAGATGCATGCAGCCCCCTTCACTACCCGATAATGAGCAGCAGCGCCTGCAGACCTTGCGCGGTCTGCAGCTTCTCGATAGCGGGCCCGATGAGCGTTTTGACCGGCTGACTCGTCTGGCCATGCACATTTACGATGTGCCCATCGCGCGGGTGAGCCGGGTGGCGCAGCTTGGTGGCGAAGGAGCAGGGTCCTGATGCGATGGCGAGGACGCAGGGGGGGGGTCGCTGTTGCGCTATGCCTGGTCGGTCTCCCGGCGCTGATCGGCGCCGCTCGCCCGGACCCCTTGGCGCTGCGCATCGGTGTCTATCACAACCCTCCCAAGGTTCTGGAAGCCGGCGGAGGACTGTCTGGTATTTTTGGCGATGTCATCAACGCAGTCGCCCAGCGCGAGGGATGGCAGCTCGAGCCGGTGTCCTGTGTCTGGCACGAATGCCTGGAGCAACTGGCGGAGGGAGAGCTGGACCTCTTGCCCGATACTGCTCTGAGCCAGTCGCGGGAGCGCGAACTGCAATTCCACAAGGTCCCCGTGCTGCGCAGCTGGTCGCAGCTCTACAGTGATCGCCGCTACGATATTACCAGCCTGCTGGACCTGGAGGGGCTGCGTATCGCGGTGGTCCGCGATTCGGTACAACAGCAGTACCTGAGCCAACTCATGGACAGTTTCGCCCTGCGCGTTGACTGGTTGCCGGTGAGTTCCTTTGAGAGCGGTTTCGATGCGGTGCAGAGTGGCCGAGCGGATGTGGTGGCTGCGAACAACTTTTACGGCGACCTCCGGGCGCGTGAGCTCAAGCTGCATGTGACGCCCGTCATTTTTCAGCCTGCCGCGCTGTACGTTGCGGCGCGCCCGGGGCTTGATCCCCGCGTGCTGTCGACCCTCGACGAGTACCTGCGGGATTGGCAGGGCACGCCGGGTTCCCCCTGGTACCGGGCCATGGAGCACTGGGGCGTTTTTGCAGAGGAGTTTCCCCTGCCGACCTCGCTGTACTGGTTGGCGGGTCTGTCATTCGCGGGGGGTATCCTCGTCTTGCTGGTGGTCGTCCTGCAGCGGCGCCGCCATCAACAGACCCTGAACCGTCTCGACCTGAGTGAGCTGCGGCTGGAGACCATCCTCGACGGTGTCGATGCCTGTATCTTCATCAAGGATAGGTCGGGCCGATACCAGTATGTGAATCACCGCTTCGCAGAGCTGTTTGGCCGGCCGGAAAGCGCGCTGCTGGGCAAGTCGGACGGCGACCTGTTTGACGACGAGACCGCAGATCGCCTTCGCCAGGGCGATCTGCGGGTGTTCGAGGGCGGCGAAAGAATCTCCGCCCAGGAAGACAATGTCCTGCGCGACGGCACCCGCAAGACGTTTCTTACAGTGAAGTTGCCTTTGTATGACGTGGACGGTGAGTGTTACGCCCTGAGCGGCATCGCCACGGACCTGACCGAGCACCTGCGCATCCAGGAGGCCCTGAGTCGCGCGCAGTATTACGACCCGGTGACCGGGCTGGCCAACCGCTCAAAGTTGCTTGAGTCGCTCGATCACGCCATTGCTGGCTACGCGCGCACCGGTTTCGAGGGAGCTCTGCTGGCTCTCGACCTGCGTGAATTCAGCCTGGTCAATGACAGTCAGGGGCACGCCGCGGGGGACGAGGTTCTGCGGCTGGCGGCTTCGAGGATCGAGCGCTGTCTTTCGCAGACCGACCTCGCCGCGCGCCTGGGTGCGGATGACTTCGTGATTCTGCTCGAAGACCTCAGCGCGGACCGGGAAACCGCCATCATGGAGGCGCGGCGTCGCGCCAGCCTGCTGATGCAGTCCCTCTCGGAGCCGTATCGGCTCGCCAGTTCCGTGCAGAGTGTGGGGGCCAATATCGGTGTCACCATGTTTTCCGATCTCAACGGGGACCTGGAGACCGTGCTGCGCAATGCCGATCTGGCTCTGGCCGAGGCCCGCTCCCGGGGCGCTGGCGAGGTGAGCTTTTTCGACCCGCAAATGCAGGAGCGCGTGAACCACCGTCTGCGCCTGGAAAGCGCCCTGCGGCAGGCGATTGAAAGCGAAGCCCTGGAAATTTACCTGCAGCCACAGGTGCAGCAGGATTACCGTGTTACCGCTCTGGAGGTCCTGCTGCGCTGGGAGCACGCGGACCTGGGCCGGGTCTCGCCGGCGGAATTCATCCCATTGGCCGAAGCGACCGGCCTCATTGTGCCCTTGGGTCAGCAGGTTCTGGAGCGTGCCTGTGAGCTGCTGCAGAGCTGGCGCGACCACCCCTTGCTGTCTACCCTGAGCCTGGCGGTCAACATCAGCCCGCGGCAGTTCCATCAGGCGGATTTCGTGCACCGGGTGCAGCGTTGTCTGGAGGTCCATGCGGTGGCACCGGGAAGCCTGTTGCTGGAGGTTACCGAGGGCCTGCTGATCCAGGATATCGAGCATGTGGCCCGGCGCATGCGACAGCTGAATGAGCTTGGTGTGCGTTTCTCCCTGGATGATTTTGGCACCGGCTACGCGTCTCTGGCCTATGTCAAAAGATTGCACCTGTCGCAGTTGAAGATTGACCAGTCTTTTGTCCGAGACCTGATCACTGACCGCAACGACGAAGTGATCGTCGCCTCGACCCTGCAGATGGGCCGCAGTCTGGGGCTCGACGTGATTGCCGAGGGGGTCGAAACCGTGAATCAGCTGAAGGCCCTGGAGGCGCTCGGCTGCCAGGGCTTTCAGGGTTACAGCATCGGGTACCCCGCCCCGGTGGCGGAATGGGAGGCGCGACTGGGGAAATCCCTGGCGCTCAATCCCGCCTAGCCGGCGGTCACGGCCATCTTGGCGGGGGCGCCGGCGACCTCCCGGACCAGGCGCGGCAGCAGGTAGCCAGGCAGCCGGGCAGCCATGGCATGGTGCAGTTCCAGCGCCAGGGCTTCGGGAATGTCGAAATGGCTGGCGCCGTCGACCTTGTCCAGCAGGTGCAGGTAGTAGGGGAGTACGCCCAGCTCGAAGAGCCGCTCGGCGAGCTGTAGTTGCGCGTCCAGGTTGTCGTTGACACCTCTGAGTAGTACCGCCTGGTTCAACAGGGTGATACCGGCAGCGGCCATCTGCCTGCAACTGTCGGCAACCGCGGCGTCCAGCTCCCGGTGATGGTTGCTGTGCAGCACCACAACGCAGGGCAGGCGCGTGCCGGCGAGCGCCTGCAGCAGGCCGTCTGTCACGCGCTCGGGGATTACCACGGGAAGGCGCGTATGTACCCGCAGTCGTTTCACGTGCGGAATCGCGGCAATGCTCTGCACCAGTTCCGCCAGGGCCCTGTCACCTGCGACCAGGGGGTCGCCGCCACTGAGAATGACCTCGTGAACTTCCGGGTCGGCGGCGATGTAATCCAGTGCCTCACCCCACTCCTTGCGGCTGTTCTGGTTGTCGCCGTAGGGGAAGTGGCGACGGAAGCAGTAGCGACAGTGAATGGCGCAGCTGCCGGTTACTACCAGCAGCAGTCGGCCATGGTATTTGTGGATCACCCCGCGGCGGGGGTTGGCATCGCCCTGCTCGCCCGTGGGATCGGCGCCAAAGCCCGGTGCTGGCAGGGTTTCCTCGCGCACTGCCAGTACCTGCCGCAATAGCGGGTCGTTCGGGTCACCGCGGCGCATGCGCGCGGCGAAGGCCCGCGGCACCCGCAGGGGAAAGGTGCGCGCGGCCTCGGCACTCAGCCCCAGTGCTTCACTGTCCAGGCCCAGGCTTGCCAGCAACTCTTCACCGGAGCTAATCAGGTCGGCCATGGCCTCCCGCCAGGACTCCCTCGGGGCCTGGGTGGTGGCGATAAGGTGCGCGTCAGCCATAGATGCCCAGCCGTCGTTTCAGTAACAGTCCCGCCAGGCCCAACCGGCTCTGCACACGGTTGGCGAGGCTGCGCCAGCGCCAGCGCGCGACGGGCTCCAGCCCGGCGAGGACCTCGCTTTGCACTGCCGGGTCGGGGAAAAAGTCCGCGACCTCGGCGGCCGCCACGTCCCCGTAACCCTGGAATTCGTTGGTCTTGTTCTGCGCGTGGATCACCGAGAGCCAGCTGCGCTGGCCGCGAATGCGCTGTACCCGGGGCTCGCGCTTCCAGCTGCCGTGGCTGCGGTGCCACACGCTGCGGGGCGCCTGGTTGCGCTCGATCAGGGTGACGAAGGGGTTGCAGGGGTCCAGCGCGCGGCCCAGCCGGTGGCGCGGCTGGATTTCCAGGGTGTAGCCATCGACCACGTCCAGCAGCAGATAGGGCTGTGCCTGGAAGGCCTGCTGCAGCAGTGCGATGTGACCCGGGTGCAGACAGTCGTCGTTGTCCAGCCGGCTGCTCATAACCCAGTCCTCGGTGCTGGCCGCGAGACGTTGCTGCACATCGGGCAGAAAGGCGGCCATGCCCTCGACGAAGACCGGCTCCAGCTGCGGGCAGTGCTCGCGACACCGTGCGATACGGGCCCGCCAGGCCTCGCCGGTATCCGTGTCGAAGTAAACCAGCCAGCGGAAGTCGCCGCAGTGCTGCGCCGCTACCGATGGCAGGCAAAAGCGTTCAAACAGCGCGAAGCGATGGTCCAGCCAGGCGTCGTCAAGCACTCGCGAGTGCGACTTGGTGGTGGTCCAGTCGGGCTGGCGCAGATTGAAACGGGTAATAAGGAAGTGCTGGAACATGCGCTCCGCCGGAATCTCGGGCTGGTGATCAGGACCAGTGGCTTTGCGGCGGCTCAGCCGAGCCGGTCGCGCAGGCTGTAGAATAACATGCCTGCCACCAGGCCGGGCCAGCGCAGCAGGGTGCCCCCGGGAAAACGTCGCGAGGGAACGCCGGCCATCAGCTCGAAGCGCTCGGGCTGGCCGTCAATGGCCTCCGCCAGCAACTTGCCCGCGAGGGTGGCGATGGGTACACCGTGGCCTGAATAGCCGTGGGCGTAGAGAATACGCGGTGACAGTCGCCCGAAGTCGGGCATGCGGTTGAGGGTGATGGCGAGTGTGCCGCCCCAGCCGTAGTCGATGCGCGTGTGTTCCAGCTCTGGATAGATACGCAGCATGTACTTGCGCACAAAGCCGGCGATGTCGCGGGGGAAACGCCGGGAGTAGGATTCGCCGCCGCCAAACAGCAGGCGGTTGTCGGCGGAGAGCTTCCAGTAATTGATCACGAACAGGGTGTCCGACATCGACACGCGGTCGCGGATCAGGCGTCGCGCGGTTTCCTCCGGCAGAGGCTCGGTCGCCAGCATGTAGTTGTTGATGGGCATGATGTAGCCGGCGGTGCGCGGCTCCAGACGCCCCAGGTAGCCATTGCAGCCGAGCACCAGGTAATCGGCCTCGACTTCACCGTGGGTGGTGCGCACGCGGATCGTGCGACCCTCCCGGTAGCCGGTGACCCGGCTGTCCTCGTAAATCTCTGCCCCCAGGTCCCGGGCGGCGGCCGCCAGTCCGAGTGCATAGTTCAGCGGGTGAAGGTGGCGCGCGTCGCTGTCGAGCACGCCGCCGTGGAAGCCCTGCCCGGAGGTCATCTCGCGCAGCTCCTCCGGTGGTACCCAGCGGCGTCCCTCGTAGCCGTAGGCTGTGCTCAGGTGCTCAACTTCCTCCTGCAGCCAGGCCGCGTCGCCGGGTTTGGCTGCGACATGCAGATTACCGCTGCCCAGCTCGCAGTTGATGGCGTGGGTGTCGATCAGTTCGCGCACCGTGGCCACGGACTCGAGGCCGAGGTCCCACAGTTGTCTGGCGCGCTCCAGGCCCACCCACTTTTCCAGCTGCTCCTGATCGGCGCGCTGCCCGGTTCCCACGTGCCCGCCGTTGCGCCCGGAGGCGCCCCATCCCACCCGGTTGGCTTCCAGCAGGGCGACGCTGTAGCCCCGCCGGCGCAGGTGGATGGCGGTGGACAAACCGGTATAGCCACCCCCGATGACACAGACGTCGGCACGCTGTTGCCCGCGCAGTACCGGGAAGCGCAGCGCCGGACGGGCGGTGGCGGCGTACCAGGAATCGATGTGGTCCTGCGGTTGCATGGTGTCAGTATAGGGGCGGAATAGGGCTGTCCAGGATAACACGTTAGGGGTAAGCCTTTGGCCGGCCCCCTTGCCCAGTGCCGACAAAGTCGGGATACTCGTGGCTTTCCCGTTTCGGGGATCTGCATGGATACCGACACCAGCGACACCAGAGCGATTTTCGAATGGCTCAAGGAGCACAGGATCTCGGAAGTCGAGTGCCTGGTGCCCGACATGACCGGCAATGCCCGCGGCAAGTTCATTCCCGCCCACCAGTTTCTGACCCTGGGTCATCCCAAGCTGCCGGAAAGCATCATGGTGCAGACGGTTACCGGCGAGTACTCCGATGAACACTGGGAGTTTGTCGAGCCGACCGACGCCGACATGATCCTGCAGCCGGACCGCAGCACCTTGCGCGTGGTGCCCTGGGCGCGCGAGCCCACGGCGCAGATCATCCACGACTGCTTCAAGGCCAATGGCGAACGCCACCCGCTGTCGACCCGCAATGTTCTGCGCAATGTGCTCGATCTCTACGAGGCCCAGGGCCTGCAGCCGGTCGTTGCCCCCGAGGTGGAGTTCTACCTGGTGGCCAAGAATACCGACCCGGACTATGAGCTGATGCCCCCCAAGGGGCGCTCCGGCCGTCGGGAGTCCGCGCGCCTGTCCTACAGTATCGATGCCGTGGCGGAGTTCGAGGACTTCGTCGAGGACATGTACGAATACGCCGATGCACAGAAGCTTCAGGTAGACACCCTGATCCACGAGAACGGCGCCGCGCAGATGGAGATCAATTTTGTCCACGGCGATGCCATGAGCCTGGCGGACCAGGTGTTCGTGTTCAAGCGCACGGTGCGCGAGGCCGCCCACAAGTACGGCATGTACGCCACCTTCATGGCCAAGCCGATGCAGCGGGAGCCGGGCTCGGCCATGCACATCCACCAGAGCGTGGTGCGCCGGGACACCGGCGAGAACATTTTCGCCGATGCGGATGGCAAGCACACACCCGCCTTCATGAGCTACATCGCCGGGCTGCAGCGCTACACTCCCGAGCTGATCAGCCTCTACCTGCCCAACGTAAATTCCTACCGCAGGCTGGCGCCGGATATTGCCGCGCCAATCAACCTCAACTGGGGCTACGACAACCGCACCACGGCTTTCCGTGTGCCCCACGCCGAACCCGATGCCACCCGGGTGGAGAACCGTTTCCCGGGTGCGGACGCCAATCCCTACCTGGCGATTGCGGCGACCCTGGCCAGCGGCTACCTGGGCATGCAGCAGGGGCTGACCCCGACTCCGCCCCATCACGGGACTGCCAACGAGGAGGATGTGGAGGTGGCGCGCACCCTGGAAGAGGGCCTGCGCAACCTGCATAACACTCCGGAGCTGCAGGACATTTTCGGCGAGCTGTTCCTGCGGGCCTACGCCGCGGTCAAGCTCGACGAGTTTGAGGAGTTCAACCGCGTGATCAGTTCCTGGGAGCGCGAACACCTGCTGTTACAGGTCTAGGAGTCCGCATGGTGGCAGTGAGGGAGACCTTTTTTGGCAGTGACCGCCGCTACCATGTCTTCACTGCCATCAAATACCTCACCTACCTGCTGCTGGGCATCAACATCTGGCTGTTTCTGCAGGAGGAGTTGCTGACCCTGGAGCATGTCGCCCTGGGTGAACTGGCGCCGGGTCAGCTGGTACAGGCTTTCTCCGCGACCATCGACACTGCCGCCTGGGTGATTCTGCTGCTGCTGTTCGAGCTGGAAACCTCGGTGCTGGACGACAGCCAGATTCGCGGCGGGGTGCGCTGGGCCCTGCACGGTATCCGTGGGCTGTGCTATGTCTTCATCGTCTACGCCTTTTTCGGCTACTACGGCGAGGTGGCGCCGCTGCATGCCTTGGCGCCCTACATGGGCGACCCCTGCGCGCTGGTGGGGCAAGGCTGGTCGGTCCTGCTTAATCTGGACGATTTCGCGCTGCTGGATGCCGGCAACTGTGCCGACATCACGGCGCCGGTGTATAGCCTGACTGAATTCAGCCAGGTGCTGGCCAGTGGGGAGTCCCTGCAGGCGGCCCGCTGGCTGGCCTGGACCGATGTGGTCAACGCCGGGGTGTGGATTTTGGTAGTGGTGGTGTTGGAGGTGGAAGTCCGCCTGCAGCTGCGCGGCGGCTTGACCGCCGCGGCCCTGGCCCTGAACAAGGTGCTCAAGTTTGTGCTCTACGGCTTGCTGTTTGCGGCGGCCGCCTACTGGGGCGTCGCCGGGGACTTCCTGGACTTCTGGGACGCGGCCCTGTGGCTGTTTGCCTTTATCTTCATCGAACTGAACGTGTTCGAGTGGCAGTACGAGAGCCGCCAGGGCCGCGCTGTTGCGGCCAGCTGAAGCTCAGGGCTTTTCGTCCACGCCAATGTGGTCGATGCGGGGGTAGCTGCGCCACTGGAAGGTCTGGCGGTGGTCGCAAATCAGGCAGCGGTGTTCAATGTTGCCATTCTCCGGGTCCATCGCCCCGCAGGCTTCCAGCATCCCCTTGCCGCAGGCGTCGCAGATGTAATTGATTTCGACGGGCCTGACCAGTCGCTTGATCTCGGGCATGATGAGCCACTCCAGAAGATGTGAGCCGCTATGCTATCGCGAGCGGCGTGTCAGAAGAAGGGGGCCTGTGTGGATACCGAGTTGCTGCGGACGTTTCTTGAAGTGCGCAATACCCGCCATTTTGGCCGCGCGGCCGAGAACCTCTTCATCACCCAGGCCGCGGTCAGTGCCCGCATCCGTCAGCTGGAGGAGCTGCTCGGCGCGACGCTGTTCATCCGCAACCGCAATAACATCCAGCTCAGCAGCGAGGGGGAGCGCCTGGTCCCCCACGCGGAAACCGTACTGCTGGCGCTGGAGCGGGCGCGTCGGGAAGTCCGCCTGCAGGAAGCGGCCAGTCGTCAGCTCTACCTCGGGGTGCGCACGGGGCTATGGGGCCGGCTGATGCAGCAGCGCCTGCACGCACTGCAGGCAGGAGACCCCGATCTGGCGCTGCGGGTCGAGAGCCGCGAGTCGGCGGAGCTGGAGCGCAAGCTGGTGGACCGCACCCTGGATCTGGCGATCGGCTTCGAGCCTTCGGGCATACCCGAGCTGGAGAGTCGTGTCGTGGGCCGACTGACGCTGCTGCTCTATAGCAGTGACGGGGAGGCCGGCCTGCAGTCGGCGCTGGGGGAGGGTTATGTGCTGGTGGACTGGGGGGACGGCTTTGCCCGCTTTCACGGGCGGCGATTCGGCGAGCAGCGCCTGCCCCGCATGCAGACCAACCTGGTTGGGCTGGCGCGGCGGCAGGTGCAGCAGCAGGGCGGTGCCTGCTACCTGCCGGCCAGTGACCGTGAGGAGCTGGGCCTTGCCGGCCTGCTGCCGGTAAAGGATGCGCCCTCCTTCAGTCGTCAGCTCTACCTGGTTCACCACAGCAGCACGCCCCGCCGGGGTCTGATCGCGGCGGTGGCGGAGGCCTTTCAGGGGGTCGAGCTGTAACCGCGGTTCTGCGCCCGCGGTGGGCACGGGCTCCCGATCGGAGCCCGTGGGTGGCGGGGATCAGAAGTCTTCGAGTTCCAGGTCGTAGAAGCCGAGCTCTTCGCGCAGACGGCGCTGCTCAAGGCGCTGTTCGGCGCGGCGGCGCTTCTCCGCCAGGCGTTGCTTCTCGGTGGAGACCGGCAGCATTTCCTCGAAGTCGTCCTCGGACAGCTCCAGGCCCGGCTCGTAGATATCGTCCATGTTGTCGCCGGCCGCGGATTCCTGAGTGCGTTCAGTCATACATCACCTCCGTGGTGAGTGTGAGCCCCAAATTTCGGCGCAATATCACCCAGCGATATCGGCGAGTAAATCAAAATTTTCTTGCACTATTAACAAGTAATTTTTATCAAGATTTACCCAGTGCACGGCCTTGTTTATGGAAGGCGGCCCGCGCCCCCGAGGGGGTCCCTGCGCTGTCCTCTCACGTCCCTGTAAGCGTGTGCCGGCGCCCACGGGCCTCGCTTCGGTGGTAGCAGGGAGCGTGCCAGCTTGTCGCTCGGGCTGCCGGTTCTGCCAGCGAGCTCACCCAGGTCTCTGTTTTTCCAGGGAATCCGGCTGGGGGCGGCGAATAGCCGGGACTGCAGCATGGCCTGGCGTGAGCGCTGTGGCGTGTCCGCTTAGGGCCCCGGACGCGTCTGTGACGCGTCCAGCCAGGCCAGAATGGCGTCTACCACGGCCCCGGGGTCCTGCCCGCCGGCATCCACGCTGAAGTCGGCGGCCTCGGCGCACAGGGGTTCGCGCTCGGCGTGGATCTGTTCCAAGGAGCTGTCGGGAGGGTTGGCGATACCCCGAGGTGGCGCAGTGCCGATGCGCGCGCGCAGGGTTTCCAGGGGGACCCGCAGCCAGATGACGGGGCCGGCGCTGTACAGGCGCTGCAGTGCCCGCCTGCTGTAGATGACGCTGCCGCCGGTGGCCACCACGCGGCCCCGCAGCGGCAGGTCCAGTATCACCTGTTCGTCCAGGGCGCGCAGGGCCATGAAGCCGCGGCTGTCGACGATCGTCTGCAAGCCGGCGCCGGCGCGGGCCTCAATCAGCTGGTCGCTGTCGACAAACTCCAGGCCGGTGCGCTGTGCCAGCAGGCGCCCGACGGTGCTTTTTCCCGCTCCCGGCATGCCGATCAGGCTGATGGTCTGTGGTCTTTGCATGCGGCCCCTCATTGGTCTGGTCATCATTATGCCGCAGCCGCGAGCGGGATGCTGTCGCACGCGCCATCCGGGCGACGCGCTTGCGTGGCGCAGGCCGCTCTGGTTAGAGTGCGTCTGTTTCCCCGCATCCCCACAGACGAGGTTGGCATGACCCTCAAGCACACTCCCCTGGACGCCCTGCACCGGGAGCTGGGCGCCCGCATGGTGCCCTTTGCCGGTTACGATATGCCGGTGCAGTATCCCGAGGGCATCATTCGCGAACACCAGCATACGCGCTCTGCTGCGAGCCTCTTTGATGTCTCCCACATGGGGCAGCTGATTGTCCGTGGTGAGGGCGCCGTCCAGGTGCTGGAGAGTCTGATTCCCGCGGATATCGCGGGGCTGGGACGGCACCGCCAGACCTACGCCCTGTTGACCAATGAGCGCGGCGGGGTACGCGATGACCTGATCGTGACCCGATGGGCGGAAAACAGCTTTTTCCTGGTGGTCAATGCCGCCTGCAAGGACGATGACATCGCCCACCTGCGCCGCCACCTCGCCGGCTGTGAGCTGGAAGTCCTGGAGGGTCAGGCGCTGCTTGCCCTGCAGGGCCCGGCGGCACGGGAGGTGCTCGCGCAGTTGTGTCCCGACGTCGCCACCCTGCCCTTCCTGCACGGTCTGGAGGCCGAGCTGGACGGCGTGTCGGTCTATATCACCTGCTCCGGCTACACCGGTGAGGACGGCTTTGAACTGTCACTGCCCGCGGCGGCTGCCGAGCGCCTTGCCCGTCGCCTGCTGGCCGTGCCCGGGGTGGCGCCAGCGGGGCTGGGGGCGCGGGACTCCCTGCGCCTGGAGGCTGGCTTGTGCCTCTACGGCCATGAACTCAACGCCGATATCGACCCGGTACAGGCAGGGGTATTGTGGGCGGTCAGCAAGGTGCGCCGGCCCGGCGGCGAACGCGCCGGGGGCTTCCCGGGCGCCGAGATTATTTTCGCGCGGATACAGAACCGGCCAGCTTTGTGCCGGGTCGGTCTCGCGGTGGAGGGCAAGCGGCCGGTCCGTGAGGGGCAGGTGGTGCTGGGGCCCGATGGCAATGCGGTGGGCTCGGTCTGCTCGGGTGGCTTCGGCCCGACCGTCGGGGCGCCTATCGCCATGGCGTATGTGCCGCGTGACCTCGCGGAACCGGGCACTGCACTGGCCGTGGATGTGCGAGGCAAGCCACAGGCGGTTACCGTGGCTCGCCTGCCCTTTGTGCCCCAGCGTTATTTTCGCGGCTGAAGGTTAGCGAATTAGCCGCACAGCCCATTAGTTGGCCCAGTCGCGCTCGGCGCGGAACTGCCGGGAGAGGTAGTCCATCTGGTCGGCGAGCACGCGCTCGCGTGCCAGGAAGTGCCATTCGTAGACGTTCGGCCGGAAGGGTACCGCCAGCAGAGGCATGCCCGCCTCTTCGGGTGTCTGGTTGTCCTTTTGCCAGTTGCAGCGACGGCAGGCGGCAACCACGTTTTCCCAGCGATCGCGGCCACCCCGCGATGTGGGGAGGACGTGGTCCCGGGTCAGATCAGCCCTGGGGAACTGGCGCCCGCAGTACAGACAGCGGTGGTCGTCGCGGCGGAACAGGGTGCGATTACACAAGGGCAGGGTAAAGCCTGCCCTGACCCGCCCGGAGAGGGCGAGTATCGGTTGCAGGTCGATCCGCGAGCGCTGGCCGGTGACCCGCTGTATACCGCCAAACAGCGGCGGCAGTGGGTCGCCAATGCCGTAGACCACGTCACCCCGCACATGGGCGGAAATGGCCTCGTGGGCGGTCATCCAGCCGCGCGGCTGCCCTGCCAGGTCCAGTTTCAGGATGTGCTGCATGGGCGCCACTCTCTGTGGTTGCCCCTCAAGCTACTGCAAAAACGTGACGGGCACAATCGCGGCGCGGCGCGCGCAGAAGTGAGCGGGTAGCTGTCGGCGAGGGCCGGGGTCGGGTGGTCGCGGAGCTTATGCCCCTGCTGTCCAGCTGGCGCTGACCAATTCGCGGCCTGCGGCGAGCACGCAGCCCCGGAATTGCTGCCCGGGGAGCACCGGCCCGACACCGGCGGGGGTGCCGGTGAGGATCAGGTCGCCATCTTCCAATGTGGTCCAGCGCTGCAGGCTTTCCAGTATGGCTTCGGGGGGGTAGAGCATCATCCCGACATCGCCCTGCTGGCGCAGTTCTCCGTCGACGTGCAGGGTCAGCGACAGGTCATCAATCGACGTGTCGAGGGGGACAAAGTCGCTGCACACCGCGGCACCGTCGAAGGCCTTGGCCCGCTCCCAGGGCAAGCCCTGGCTTTTCAGTTGCGACTGCAGTGCCCGGCGAGTGAGGTCGAGGGCAAAGCCCACACCGGCCAGGCGGCCACCCTCCACCAGGAAGGCGATTTCACCCTCGTAGTGCAGGGTTTCCGCCTCACAGGTGGCGCGCAGCTGCTGTGACAGGGCCGAGTTGGGCTTCAGGAAAACCACCATTTCGTCGGCTATGGCGTTGCCCAGCTCGTGGATGTGGGCAACATAATTGCGCCCCACACAGACCAGTTTCGAGGGCGTGAGCTGACGGTTTGCGAAGGTGACGGTAGGCATGCCCGGGTCCGGTGAAATCCTGGCGGCCATGCTACGGCGCGCCGGCGGTGCCGGCAAGCGTCCTGGCCGCCGGAAGGACTGCCGCGATGGGGCATGCTGTCGCGGTGGCCGGCTGTGGCAGGTCTCGGGCGTTGTGCGCCGGGCCGTTTGCGGTTAGTGTTCCGGGCCATGGAAGCCCTGCATGAACTGTTACCCCTGATCCTGGCGATGCTGGTCACCGGCGCGGTTGCCGGTGTGCTGGCGGGCCTGCTCGGTGTCGGCGGTGGCATTGTCATCGTGCCGGCCCTGGATGCAGTTCTCGGTACCCTGCAGGTGGAGCCGGCCATCCGCATGCACGTGGCGGTGGCCACGTCCCTGGCGACCATTATCCCCACCTCCCTCAGTTCTACCCGCTCGCACCACCGTCGCGGCAGCGTTGATTTTGCCCTGGCGCGGGACTGGGGTCTGTTCATCCTGCTGGGCTCGATCGTGGGCGCCTGGCTGGCCTCGCGCATGCACAGCGCCGGCATGTCGCTGGTCTTTGCGGCGGTGATCACGGTCATGGCATTGCGCATGCTGCTGCCCGCGGGGACACTGGCGCTGGTCCGGGCAATCCCTCCGGGGCCCGTGGGGCGGCTGTTCCCGCTGGGAATCGGCGGTGTTTCCAGCATCATGGGGATCGGTGGCGGTACGCTGAGTGTGCCCACCCTGTCCCTGCTGGGCCTGTCCATGCACCGGGCGGTCGGCACCTCGGCATTGTTCGGATTGCTGATTGCGCTGCCGGGCGCCCTGGCCTATGTGGTTACCGGTTGGGGCGACCCGCGCCTGCCGCCGGGCAGCCTTGGGTTTGTCAGTCTGCCGGGCCTGCTGTGCATCGCGCCCATGACCGTCCTCACCGCACCGCTGGGGGTCAGGCTGGCCCATAGGCTCAGCCCGCTGCATCTGCGGCTGTTTTTTGGCGGATTCTTGTTGCTGGTTGCTCTGCGCATGCTGTATCGGGCGCTTCTGGCCTGAGGGAGCTCAGGCGGGCAGCGGCGCCATGACGACCTGGTCCTTGCCGCGGGACTTGGCGGCGTAGAGGGCGCGGTCCGCGGCGCTGTAGAGTGCCTGGACGTCCGCGCAGTCGGCGCCGAAGCTGGCGACGCCGACACTGACCGTGACGCGCACTGCCGTACCATCCGGGAGTGGCAGCCGAAAGTCGCGGATGCGCTCCACCAGTCGCTGGGCGACGGTCCGGGCCTGATGGCGGTCCGCGCGCGGCAGCACCACCAGGAACTCCTCACCACCGAGACGGGCCATAGTGTCGCCGCCGCGCAGCAGTGGGTGTGCCAGGTCGGCGATGGTCTTCAGCCAGCGATCGCCGACCGGGTGGCCGTAGCGATCGTTGACCTGTTTGAAGTCGTCCACGTCCAGCAGGATGATGGACAGCTGGCCGCGCTCGACGGGCAGGCGCTGCACCAGGCGTTCGAGCAGTGAGAACACATGGCGACGATTGTGCAGGCCTGTCAGTTCGTCCCGCGTCGAGAGGCGATGCAGGCGTCGGGCATTGCGCCACTGGAGCAGAACAATCAGTGCCACCATCAGGATGAGCGCCGCCAGGCCACCCGTCAGGATGCGCTGCTCCCGCAGTCGTTGGTCCCGTTGGGTCAACTCCAGTGCGTCGGTGCGCGCCTGTTGGCGCAGCAGATCAATCTCCATGTCCTTGCGCGCATTCTCCATGCTGACGCGCAGCTCCATCAGGCGCTCGCTGCTTTCCCGCGCCTGCAGCGCCGAACTCTGCTCGTGGTAGGCCAGCAGCCTGTCAAAGGCGGCTTCGTGATCCCCCAGTCGCTCCAGGGTGAGCGCCTCGGCGCGCTGAACATCGATGGCCCACTGGGTATCCCGGAGTTCGGGTAGTGCGGCGAATATCTGCCGGGCCCGGTCCAGCGCCTGCCGGGCCTCGCTTTCCCGGCCCGCCTCTGCCAGGCAGACGGCCTGGCGCTTGTACAGCTCGGCGCGAAAGTCTTCGGGGCCGCCGGCCTCAAGCGCCTTCTCGATGGCGCTCAGGGCCGTGGGGCAGTCGCCTTTCTCGGCGTAGGTCATGCCCAGACCGTACCAGGCGACGAAGCGGTTGTGCTCGCTCTGGTTGTTCTCGGTGATCTCCCGATAGCGCTGGAAATAGGCGATCGCTGCATTCCATTTTTCCGCGTAGCGATGGGTGATGGCCAGGCCATTGATGGCCTCGGCCTGGTAGGCGAGATAGCCGAGGTCGTTGTAGGTGGCGAGGGCTCTCTGATAGTGGTGCACCGAGGTGTCGTATTCGCCAATGTAGCCATAGACGGCCCCCAGGGTTTCCTCAATCACCGCGATCAGGAAGGGTGAGTTCAGGGTGCTGGCCAGGGTCCAGGCCTCCTGCAGCTCCGTCAGCGCGGTATCGTGGTAGCCGTTGAGACTGCGGGTAAAGGCCAGCTCGGTCAGAGCCAGGGCCAGCATTTCGGGCTGGTCGTATTGCCTGGCGCGGTCCCGGGCCCGCTCCAGAACCCGCGCCGACTTTTCGTAGTCGACGTCGCGGCGAGCGGCGATACCTTCGAGTACCGCGAGCTCCAGCTGGGTTGACCGGGGTGTGTCGGGTTGCACCAGCTTGCGTGCTGCATGCAGGGCCTCGCGCAGGCGCTCCTGGTGGTAGAGCCAGACCAGGGCGTTGGCCTGCAGCAAGTGATAGCGCAGTCGCAGGGGCGCGGGAGCGCTCGCCAGTCGGCTGCGCAGGGTGTCGAGCTCACGGGAGGCGCGCCAGGGGTTCTCGAGAACAGCCTGTTCCAGGCGCGTCAGGGCGCTGGACAGCTCGCCCGGGTCCGGCGAGGCATTGCCCGGGACTGGCGCCACCGCGCAGAGGAAAATCAGGCACAGCGCGGCGAGACCGCGATGCACCGCCGCATGGAAGCCGGGCGGCGAGGGTGTCCGGTCCATCTCAGGGTAACCGTGCATCCCGGCGCCAGTCCCAGGGGGGCTGGGGATCACTGGCCTGCCACAGTCCGCGCTGCGCCGCCCGGGCGGCCTGCTCGGCGGACTCCAGGCGATGCTCGTGGCGGGCATGGTAGCGATACCACCAGGCGTGTCCCTGCTCCACCAGCCAGAGGTTGAGGTTTTCCCCGTCGAGGTAGACGGTGGCGACTTTGCGGCCGTAATCATCGGTATCCACGACCACTGCGTCTACGTGCTGGTTGGTGACGCGCGCCGCCAGGGCACCTGCGGCCCGTTGACCGTGGTGCTGGTCGCGCTCGGGGGCGTCAATGCCATAGAGACGCACACGATACTGCTCATTGTCTGCGTCAAGCAGGGACAGGGTATCGCCGTCGGCGACGCGCACCACCCGGCCGCTCAGGTCGAAGTGTGCCGGCGCGCCCTCCCGCTTGTCGCCCAGGGCCTGCACCTGTCGCGTCGCGACCTGCAGGCCGCTGTTCTCCTCGCGGTCGATGAGCGGGGCCAGGATACGCTGGTGCCAGTCGACTTCGCCGTGCTGATACCACTGCCACAGGGTCAGCGCGGCCAGGATGACCCCGAGTCGCAGCAGCTGGCGGGCGGGCCGCTTCATGGTGATGCGTCCTGCAACAGCCTGGGTGCCAAGCTGATGGCAGTGCCTTCGGCATTGAACAGAGCCTCGCCCTCGCTGATGGTGCACTGCAGCTCCAGTCCGGGTCTTGCCAGTTGCGCCAGTGCCTGCGCCTCGCGGTCCGCGATCTGGTGCACACTCAAGTGACGATGCCGGGCCAGGGTCTGGCCGTGCTTGTCCCACCATACCGGCATGGCACGGTCGCCGTAGCCATACAGCCAGACGCGTCGGGCGCGGCCACAGGCGCGGCGCAGGCGATCCGGGTCCGGCGTGCCCAGGTCTATCCAGTGTTCGATCTCGCCTGTCAGGCTGTGTTGCCACAGGTCCGGCTCGTCGTCCGTGCTGATGCCGCGACCGAAGGCCAGTGCCGGGTCGGCGTGCAGGGCGAAGGCCAGTACCCGCAACATCATGCGCAGGTCTGTTTCCGAGGGGTGCCGTGCGAGCGTCAGGGGGAAGTCGCCGTAAACCTGGCGGTCCAGGTCGGCAATATTGAGATGCAGTTTGTAGACAGTTGACTTCAGGGCCATGGTACAGGGCTTGTGTGCCGGGCGGCCCACTTTACCCGACACCGCGCTGGAATGGCAGCCTGCACAGCGCTCAGGGCTGCCCGGCTTCCTCAATGGCGAAAAAGCTGGCCCGGTCCACCGAGAACCGCCCCTGCTCGAAGTGATGTACCAGTTTGCCCTCGCTGTCCCGCAGCTTTCCCTCGAACTCTCCGCTGATCATCGATGGGCCCTCGCGGGAGAGGGACAGGCCGGTGACCGAAAGCCGCCCTTCCTCCAGGGCGTGCATGACGCGGTAGTCCCCGACAGCCGGCAGCAGGAGGAGGGAGACGGCTTCCTCACCTTCCGCGGGCAGCCGGGCCTCGAGGCGCTGTGCGCCCTCCGGCAACTGGAATGAGAGTGAAATCTGGCTGCCATCGCCGCTCACGCTGGGTACCCCCGTCTCGGGGTTGCGCTGGAACTGTACATCGCGTGATTCAAAGCCCCCCAGCACCACCGTGGACATGCCGGGCTCGACCTGCATCCAGAGCGCCCCGGAACCGCCGTCGCCGGTGACATCACCCGGGATGAACCAGGTGCGCGCCTCGCCGTCCACCCGCGCGCTGATGGTGCCAACCGGTTCGAATTCCGCGTGCGCGACCAGCGCGAGCAGCAGGGCTGGCAGGGCGGCAACAAGGCTGAATGTCCGCATGGTGAAGAGCTCCGGGGGCTGGACAGATAGTGCAAGCATAGCACCTGTGCCGGAGTCCTGGGTTACCATGGGCGACGAAGCCAACAGCAGGCAGGCCGGTCGTGGAGCGGGCGATAGCCCGGTTACCGCTTGCGGATCTGCCAGAGCGTCGACACATAAGGAGAGCCAGCATGACACCAGCCCGCAACCGCCAGTTTCGCCTGAAATCCCGTCCCGAAGGGCGCATCAGCGCGGATCATTTTGACTTTTGCCAGGAGGCGCCCCCCGAACCCGGCGAGGGTCAGGCGCGCGTGCGGGTGCTCTATCTGAGTCTCGATCCCACCAATCGCATCTGGATGAGCGACATGGACCAGTACATGCCGCCAGTGGCGATCGGCGAGGTAATGCGCGGCGGAGGTATCGGTGTCGTGGAGGCCTCGCGTTCATCGCGCTACCGCGAAGGGGATCTGGTGACCGGTCTCACCGGCTGGCAGGACTATTGCCTGGCGGACGAGGGCGAGAATGCCATGTCCGTGCTGCCCGAGGGCCTGCCGGTATCCCTGCCGACCATGCTGGGCGCCTGTGGCATGACCGGAATTACCGCCTATTTCGGGCTGCTGGACCTGGGGCGGCCGCAAGCCGGGGAAACCGTGGTGGTCTCCGCCGCGGCGGGGGCCGTGGGCTCGGTGGTCGGCCAGATCGCCAAAATCCAGGGCTGCCGGGCGGTGGGTATCGCCGGTGGCCCCGACAAGTGCCGCTACCTGGTCGAGGAGCTTGGCTTTGATGCGGCGGTGGACTACAAGTCCGATGACTGGCGCGAGCAGTTGGCGGCGGCCACGCCCGACGGCATTGATGTGAACTTCGAGAACGTCGGTGGCGAGATCATGGAGGCGGTCATGCGTCGCATGAATCTGTTCAGCCGCATGCCCCTGTGCGGCATGATTTCCGGTTACAACCAGCAAGAGCCAATGCGCGGAGACTTCTCGCCGATCCTGATGCGCCGTATCGACGTGCGCGGCTTCATCGTCATGGACTTCCTGGATCGCTACGCCGAGGCCGCGGCGCAACTTGCCCAGTGGGTCATGGAAGGCAGGATCAAGCACCGTGAGACCATTGTGGAGGGCCTGGAGCAGGCACCGGAAGCCGTCAACATGCTGTTTGACGGTGGTAATGTCGGCAAACTGGTCGTCAAGGTGAGTGAAGCGTGAGTACGGTGGATCGCGCCGTGCCTTTCAGGCGGCTGTTTGCCGCGCTGGCCGTGTTTGCTGTCACTGCCTGTCAGGGCCCGGGGCCTGACGCAGACCGACAGGCGGCCGTCGCGCCCGACAGTGCGGCGGCCTGTGACAGTGGCGAAAACCTCTTGCGGAATCCGGCTTTTTTGCCCACGGAAGGTGAGCGCCGGGCGCCATGGCGCGGCGCTCAGCATGCGGGCGAGCCATCTTTTGATGTCTCCGCCAGTGACGGCGTCCTGACCATCGAGCGCGTAGCGACCCAGCCCTGGTACACCTATGCCCAGTTTCCCCCGGTACGCGCGCTGCGGGGTCGCGAACTCCTGTTCCGGGCCGACCTGCAACTGGACCTCGACAGCGAGGGTTGGAGCCAGGGCCTGGAGGCCGGTGGCGGACTCCAGGTCTTGATCTGGGGGCTGGTGGACCCGGTCATGGGCGGCAGTCGACTGGTCTATCGCAGCAGCCTGGAGCAGGAGCCGCGCCTGGGCAATACGGACTGGTTTACGGCGGAACTGCGTTTCGCGGTTCCCGAGAATGCCACGCGCATGAGTGTGGGCTTCCTGCATCAGGCCAATGGCAGCTTCTCCATACGCGATCCGGCGCTGCTGGACTGCGGGCCTGTCGGGCAGCGCGATGGTCGCTGACGTGCCGGCTGCAGCCCCGGCGCTTCTGCAGCAGCTGGTAGCGGAGCAGGCGCGCCGCCAGCCCCAAGCCCCGGCGCTCTGGTGGCAGGGGCAAGCGACCAGCTATGCGGCGCTGCAGGCACAGATCGAGCGCCTGTCGGGGGCCCTGGCGGGAACGGGTCAGGTCGGGGACCGCATCGGGGTGCTGGCCTGGAATTGCCCGCTGTTCCTGACGCTGATTTACGCGGTGCCCGCCGCCGGTCGCGTGCTGGTACCGCTGAATGCGCGTCTCGCGCCGGCGGAACTGCAGCTGCAAATTGAAGAGGCCGGTGTGAGCCTGCTGTTTGCGGACAGCGAGCTGCTGGCCCCGCTGGCGCAGGGGGCGGTGTTGCCGACGGAGCTCGTTGTGTTGCCCCTCGATCGCGTGGATGACTGGCTCGACACGGCCGCGACGGCGGCCCTGCCCGCCTGCGATCCCACCCAGCCCGTCTGGATCCTCTACACCTCGGGCTCCACGGGGCGCCCCAAGGGCGCCGTGCTGACGCACCACTCCTTCCTCGCTGGCCTGCGTTCGGCGCTGATCGGGCGGCCGGTGCAACCCGGAGACCGTTTCCTGTATCCCTTTCCGCTGTTCCATGTGGCGGCCCACAATGTCCTGCTGCAGCACTGGCAGGGGGCCGGCGTGGTGCTGCTGCCGCGCTTTGAGGCCGGCGAGGTGCTGGCCGCTTGCCGGCAGTTGAAGGTGACCGCGATGTCCCTGGCGCCGACCATGATCGCCATGCTGCTGGATCACCCCGGCTACCGCCGCGAAGATCTGGCCAGTGTGCGCAGCATTGGCTACGGCGCCTCCGCAATGCCTGCAGACCTGCTGCAGCGCCTGCTGCGGGAGGCCGATATCGACCTGTGTCAGAGCTACGGCATGACCGAGCTCTCCGGCAGCGTGGCCTTTCTGACCCCGGAAGATCACCGGCGGGCGGCCCGTGAGGTGCCCCACCTCCTCGCTTCGGTGGGCCGCCCCCTTTCCACCGCCGAGTTGCGACTGCTGGATGACCGTGACCAGCCGGTGCCACCGGGAGAGCGGGGGGAGATTGTGGTTCGCGCAGCGCAGTGCCTGCGGGAATACTGGCGACAGCCGGAAGCCACCGCCGCCGCCCTCGTCGATGGCTGGCTGCATACCGGCGATATCGGCCGCTTCGACGAAGAGGGCTACCTCTACATTGTCGATCGCAAGAAAGACATGGTCCTCAGCGGTGGCGAGAACGTCGCCTCGCGGGAGGTGGAGGACGTGCTGCGACGACACCCGGCGGTACGCGACTGTGCGGTGATCGGCCTGCCGGATGCCCGTTGGGGCGAGGCGGTTACCGGGGTGGTGGTGCTGGACGCGGAAGCGAGCGAAGAGGCTCTGCGCGACCACTGTCGCAACCATCTGGCGGGCTACAAGACCCCGCGCCGCTTTTTCCGCGTCGATGCGCTGCCGCTGAACGCGGCCGGCAAGGTGGACAAGCCGTCCCTGCGCCGGCGTTTCGCGGGTGAGCCCGACACCGCTACAATGGCAGGCTGATTGACCACAGCAGGACAGGTTTTCCCCATGGCAGGATCACTCAAGGACCAGTTGCTCAACGCCGGGCTGGCGGACGCCTCCAAGGCCAAGGCGCTGGACAAGGAAAAACGCAAGGCCGCCAAGGTGGCGCGGCGGGCCGGGGTGACTCTGGAAAACGAGGCCCGGGAGGCGGCGCGGCGCGCCCAGGCGGAGAAAGCCGAGAAGGACCGTGCGCTGAACCAGGCGATGAACGAAAAGGCCCTGCGCAAGGCGATCAATGCCCAGATTCGACAGCTGGTGGAGATGCACCGCGTCGATCGCGCTCGCGGCGATATCGCCTTCAACTTTACCGACGGCAAGGCGATCAAGAAGCTCTACGTCAACGCCCTGCAGCAGAAGCAGCTGGCCTCGGGCTTGCTCGCCATCGTCAAGCAGGGAGACCAGTACGAGGTGCTCCCCGCGCCGATCGCCGACAAGATTGCCCAGCGCGACCCCGCCCGGGTTATCGACTGCCGCGAGTCCGACGCCGCTGCTCTTACCGAGGAGGAGCAGGAGTGGTACAAGGACTACGAGATCCCGGATGATCTGATGTGGTGAGCCGGGCACAGGCTGCGCCGGGCTGGCGGGTGCTGCAGACCCTGCGCCCGCCTTTTCTGCTGCTGGTGCCCGCCTGTCTCACTCTTTCCTGGTCCCTGGCTGTGTTTCTCGGTCACCGGGTTGCCGCTGTCGACCTGTGGCTGCTGCTGATCGGGGCCCTGGCGGCCCACGCCGCGGTCAACGTGCTGAATGAGCTGCAGGATTTCGCCAGCGGGCTGGATTACCAGACCCGCCGCACGCCTTTCAGCGGGGGCAGCGGCACCCTCCCCGCGCACCCGGAGCTGGCTGCCAGCGCCCGGGGCCTGCTGGCCATCTGTCTGCTGTTTGTGGTGCTCACCGGCGCCTGGTTTCTCTGGCGCCGGGGACCGGCCCTGCTGCCCCTGGGCCTGGCTGGCCTGGGGATTATCCTGCTCTATACCCGTTACCTGACCCGCCAGCCCCTGCTGTGCCTGCTGGCACCCGGCGCCGGGTTTGGTCTGCTGATGGTCAACGGCGGATTCTTTGCCCTGACCGGGGAGTTCCACTGGCTGGTCGCCTGGGTCTCGCTGATGCCACTGTGCCTGGTCAGCAACTTGCTGCTGATCAACCAGTTCCCGGACCGGGAGGCGGATGCCGCCGTGGGGCGCCGGCATATTCTGGTGGCTTGCGGCCCCCGTATTGGAGCTGCCGTATTTGTGGGGCTGCAGGTGCTGGCCTGGGTACCCTTGCTCCTTGGCTTGCTGCTGGGCCGCCTGCCGGCCTGGACCGGCCTGGCCTTGGCGGTGTTGCCACTGGCCCTGTGCGCAGCTCGTGGCGCCCTGCAGCACGATCGAGAGCCCGCGCAGCTGTTGCCGTACATGGGCCTGCATGTAGCTGCGACGCTGTTGGCGCCACTGCTCCTGTCAGCTGGCTTGCTGATTGGAAAATCGTGAGCCCAGTAGGATGTGAATCGCCAAGCAATCGATTATGAGGGCGGATGCGAGGTGGCTCACCGGCCGGTGTGCCGGAATAAGGTGCAAGCTATGTGACCAGAGTGCACCTTTGGATAATGGTGGGCCCAGTAGGACTTGAACCTACGACCAATCGATTATGAGTCGACTGCTCTGACCAACTGAGCTATGGGCCCGGGAGGGGGCGGCACACCTGCGGGTCTGCCGGGAAGTTCGGGATTATAGAGAAGAAAACGGCCCCGGCACAGCCCCGGAGTGGGGCCAGCCAGGTGCAGGGGGCTGCGATATTTACTCGTCCAGGAAGCTGCGCAGGAACTCGGAGCGGCTGGGGTGGCGCAGCTTGCGCAGGGCCTTGGCTTCGATCTGGCGGATGCGCTCGCGGGTGACATCGAACTGCTTGCCGACCTCTTCCAGGGTGTGGTCGGTGTTCATGTCGATGCCGAAGCGCATGCGCAGCACCTTGGCTTCCCGGGCCGTCAGGCCGGAGAGTACTTCCTTGGTGGCCTCGGTCAGGCCCTGGCCGGTCGCCGAGTCCACTGGCGAGCTGATGGTGGTGTCCTCGATAAAGTCGCCCAGGTGGGAATCCTCGTCGTCACCGATCGGGGTTTCCATGGAGATCGGCTCCTTGGCGATCTTCAGAACCTTGCGCACCTTGTCTTCCGGCATGTCCATGCGTTCGCCCAGCTCCTCGGGGGTGGGCTCGCGGCCCATTTCCTGGAGCATCTGGCGGGAGATGCGGTTGAGCTTGTTGATGGTCTCGATCATGTGCACCGGTATCCGGATGGTGCGCGCCTGGTCGGCAATCGAGCGGGTGATCGCCTGGCGGATCCACCAGGTGGCGTAGGTCGAGAACTTGTAGCCGCGGCGGTATTCGAACTTGTCCACCGCTTTCATCAGGCCGATGTTGCCCTCCTGGATCAGGTCCAGGAACTGCAGGCCACGGTTGGTGTACTTCTTGGCAATCGAGATCACCAGGCGCAGGTTGGCCTCGACCATTTCCTTTTTGGCGCGGCGCGCGCGGGCCTCGCCCATGGACATGCGGCGGTTGATGTCCTTGATTTCCGCCACACTGAGACCGGCCTGTTCCTCCAGCGCGATGAGGCGACGCTGCAGACGCAGGATTTCTTCCTTGCGCGCGGCGAGTCGGGTAGCCCAGTCCTTCTTGCTCTTGGTCTGCCGCTCCACCCAGCCGAGGTCGGTCTCAGAGCCCTGGAAGGTGGTGATGAAATCCTTGCGCGGCATGTGGCAGTCGCGAATGGCGATGGTCATGATTTCGCGCTCGGGCTCGCGCACGGCCATCAGCAGTTTGCGGGGCTGTTCCAGCAGGGGGTCGAAGACGCGCGGGGTCAGCTTGAGGAACTTGAACAGCTCGCCGAGCTTTTCCAGCTCCTGGGCCGCTTCCTTGTGCCCGCGACCCTTGTCGGCGATCGCTTTTTCCGCTTTGTTGTACTGGCGCTTCAGCGCGGTAAAGCGCTTCTTGGCCTCCACCGGGTCGGGGCCGGACTCGGTTTCCTCGTCGCTGTCGCTGGGCTGGGCCGCGGCGGCGATCTCGGCGGCGGAGGGGACTTCATCGGCGGGGTCGAGGTAGCCAATCAGGACGTCGGCCAGCTTGCGCTCCTCGCGCTGCACGGTGTCGTATTCGTCCAGCACCTGCCGGACCGAGCCGGGGTAGTGGGCGATGGCAGCCATCAGCTCGCGGATGCCTTCCTCGATACGCTTGGCGATGACAATCTCGCCCTCGCGGGTGAGCAGCTCGACGGTGCCCATCTCGCGCATGTACATGCGCACCGGGTCGGTGGTGCGGCCGGCCTCGGTTTCCACGGCGGCCAGTGCCGCGGCGGCCTCGGCGGCGGCGATGTCGTCGGCGGAGCTGTCGCCTTCGGTCATCAGCAGTTCATCGGCGTCCGGGGCCACTTCAAAGACCTGGATGCCCATGTCGTTGATCATCTGAATGATGTCTTCCACCTGATCCGGATCGGAGATATCCTCCGGCAGGTGGTCGTTGACCTCGGCGTAGGTCAGATAACCCTGGTCCTTGCCCCGGGCAATCAGCTCTTTGATGCGGGACTGTTGTTGGGCGACACTACTCATTCAGTGAATACCTTTGTTCGTGGGCCTGTAATCGGCACAAAAAAAGCGTAGCCGGCTATTATAGCTGGCTGCACGGGGTTGTGGCTACCTGAGTCCCTGGTAAATATGGTGGCGTTTCGCCAGACTGCAAGGGCAGTCGTTGCAACGGTCCCTTCTAGCGACCCTTTCAATGAGCCTTTCGGTCCAATGAGCCTTTCGGTTCAATGAACTTTTCGGTGCCCGTGTCAGCGCCCTTTCTTGCGGGCTTCGTCCAGCCGTTGTTTGTGCCGGATGAGCTCGCGAATGCGCTGCTTGTCGGCGTCGCTGAGTTCAGCGTAGTTGGTGGTCCGCAGTTTGTCGACCTGATCGCGCAATTTGCTGCGTTCCGGCAGCTGTTCCAGGGCGGCCATGGTGTCCAGGAACTGCTGCTCGATGCCCTCGTGGGGTATCAGTCGCTCCAGTCCCGCCAGGCGATTCAGTAGTTCGCCCTGGGGGGTGCCGTACCAGTGGCCCAGCAGCATGGCGGTGTTTGACTCCGGCCGGCGCTGCAGCAGCTGCAGGAGTTCTCGCAACAGGCTGATATCCTCCCCCTCGAAGTGTTCCAGCGGGCCCGGGTCGGCGAGGCGCGCGATGTCCGGTCGGTGCAGCAGCAGGGCAATGGCGGACTGGGTCAGGTTGGAGTGCCCGAGGCGGGCGGCCTGGCTGGCGTGGCGCTGCCGGGGGTGCGGTGCGTTATCCGTGGCGGTCGGCTCGCTCGCCGGCGGAGCGGGGCTGTCTGGCTGCGCCGGCGCCGGCTCGGGGGGGCGCCGCAGGGGCGGTGCCTCGATCTGCATCAATTCCGCCACGCTGAGGCCGGTGCGTTCGGCCAGGGCGCGGAACATCAGCTGGCGGAACACGCCGTCGGGCAGTTGGCGCAGGTAGGGCAGCGCCTGTTTGCTGAGGCGCGCGCGTCCTTCCATGGTGGCGGTATCCAGCCCCTCGCCGGCGGCCTCGAACAGAAATCGCTCGAGGGGCGCGGCTTCGCGCATCAACTGCTGGAAATGTTCCGGACCCTGTTCGCGCACCAGGGTGTCGGGATCCTCCCCCTCGGGCAGGAACAGGAAGCGCGCCTGGCGCCCGTCCTGCATCGACGGCAGGGTGGATTCCAGGGCTCGCAGCGCTGCCTTCCGGCCCGCATCGTCGCCGTCAAAACAGAACACCACTTCGCTGGTCTGGCGAAACAGGCGCTCGAGGTGAATTGGGCTGGTGGCGGTGCCCAGGGTCGCGGTGGCGCAGGTGATGCCGTGCTGGGCGAGGGCGATGACGTCCATGTAGCCCTCCACCACGACCACCCGCTCCAGGCGCCGGTTGGCCTGGCGCGCCTGATACAGCCCGTAGAGCTCGCGGCCCTTGGCGAAGACCGGGGTTTCCGGCGAGTTCAGGTACTTGGGCTTGTCGTCGCCGAGTACCCGGCCGCCAAAGGCAATGATGCGGCCCCGCTGGTCGCGGATCGGGAAGATCACCCGGTCGCGGAAGCGGTCGTAGGTGCGCCCGGCGTCGTTTTCCACCAGCAGGCCGGCGTCCAGGAGCAGCTTGCGTTGCCGCTCGTCGCCGCCCAGGGCCTGCAGCAGGTTGTCCCAGCCGGGGGGCGCGAAGCCGAGGTCAAACTGCTTTGCGATTTCGCCGGTCAGTCCGCGGGATTTGAGGTAGTCCACGGCCCTGGGGGCCCCGGCGTGCTCGCGAAGCTGGCGCCGGTAGAAGGTCGCGGCCTCCTCCAGAATGGCGTAGAGCGGCTTGTAGGCCTCTTCGCGCCGGGGTGGCGGCGCTCCCGGGCCGCTCTGCTCCCGGGGTACCTCCAGGCCGAGGCTACCCGCCAGCACATCCACAGCGCGGGGAAAGTCGATGTTCTCGTAGTCCATCACGAAGCCGAGGGCGTTGCCGCCGGCACCGCAGCCGAAGCAGTAGTAGAACTGCTTGTCGGGGTTGACGGTAAACGAGGGGGTCTTTTCTTCGTGGAAGGGGCAGCGGGCGCTGTAATTCTTGCCGGTTTTCTTCAGTTTTACCCGGCGGTCGATCACCTCGACAATGTCGATGCGATCCAGCAGGTCGTCGAGGAACTGTTGTGGGATGCGTCCGGCCATGTGGGGATTCAGCGTTGTGCCAGCCAGGGTTGGCTATTGAACCACGCTTGTGCCCGTGCGTCAGCCGCGGCGTGGTGGTAGCGCGGGGTAAAGAGCGGTGTGTTGTGCGTGACGGCCTTGTGCCGCCGGGTGGGATCAGCCTGTCAGGCGCGCCTTGACGATGCGGCTGACGGCGCCCATGTCGGCCCGACCCTGGGCCTGGGGCTTCACTTCCGCCATGACGGCACCCATGTCCTGCATGCCGCTGGCGCCGGTACTGGCGATGGCTGCGTCGACAATGGCGGCGATCTCGTCGTCGCTCAGGGGCTGGGGGAGAAAGTCCTGGATAACCGCGATCTCGCGGTTTTCCTGCTCGGCCAGCTCGTTGCGGCCGGCGTCAAGATACTGCTGGGCAGAGTCGCGCCGCTGCTTGACCATCTTGTCGAGCACGGCGAGGGCGCGCGCATCATCTATCTCGATGCGCTCGTCCACTTCAATCCGCTTGAACTCCGACTGGATCAGCCGGATGGTGCCGAGGCGCTCCTTGTCGCGGGCCTTCATGGCCGCCTTCATGGCGTCCTTGATCTGGGCGACGAGAGGAGAGCTGCTCACGGTCGGGACCGCCTCAATACAGGCGGGTGCGCTTGCGGTTTTCCCGGGCCAGCTTTTTCAGATGGCGCTTCACGGCCGCGGCGGCAGCGCGCTTGCGGGTGGTGGTGGGCTTTTCGTAGTGCTCGCGCTTGCGTACTTCTGCCAGTACGCCGGCTTTCTCGCAGGAGCGCTTGAAGCGGCGCAGGGCGACGTCAAAGGGCTCGTTTTCCTTCACTTTGATGTGCGGCATTAATCGTTTACCTGTCTGTTCGGTTAAGGCATGGCCTGCAAAAGGTCGCGCATTCTATACCCAACCGCGGAGCAATGCAAAGCCCCTCGGCTCTGCGGTATCATGCCGCCTACTTTTTTCCTCGGAATAGATAGAAAGCATGCTGATACTGGGCCTGGAGACCTCCTGCGACGAAACCGGGGTGGCGCTATACGACACCGAGCGCGGGCTGCTCGCCCACGCCCTGTTTAGCCAGGTGGATATCCACGTGGAGTACGGTGGGGTGGTGCCGGAGCTGGCATCCCGGGACCACATCCGCAAGGCGTTGCCGCTGTTGCGTGAGGTGCTGGCCGAGGCCGGCTGCCAGGCCAGTGATATCGACGCCATTGCCTACACTGCGGGGCCGGGCCTGATCGGGGCGTTGATGGTGGGCGCAACCCTGGCCCGCAGCCTGGCCTGGGCCTGGGGGATTCCGGCCCTGGGGGTGCACCACATGGAGGGCCACCTGCTGGCGCCGATGCTCGAGGATGAGCGCCCCGCCTTTCCCTTCATTGCACTGCTGGTTTCCGGCGGCCACACCCAGCTGGTGCGGGTGGATGGTATCGGCCAGTACCGCATGCTGGGGGAGTCCCTGGACGACGCCGCCGGGGAAGCTTTTGACAAGGCGGCCAAGATGCTTGGGCTGCCCTACCCTGGCGGCCCCCATATCGCCCGCCTGGCCGAGTCGGGTGACCCGCATCGCTTCACCTTTCCCCGCCCCATGGTCAATCGCCCGGGCCTGGATTTCAGCTTCAGCGGCCTGAAAACGCACACCCTGACGACGGTTGCGGCCTGCCGCGAGGAGAGCGGGCTGACCGAGCAGGACAAGTGCGACATCGCCCGCGCCTTCGAGGAAGCGGTGGTGGGTACCCTGGTGATCAAGTGCCGCCGGGCACTGGAGCAGGAAGGGCTCAGTACCCTGGTGATGGCTGGCGGCGTGAGTGCCAACCGCAACCTGCGGGCCCACCTGCACAAGGCCCTGGGCAAGGTCGGGGCCCAGGTCTACTACCCGGCGCCGCAGTTCTGTACCGACAACGGCGCCATGATTGCCTACGCCGGGGCCTGCCGCCTGGCCGCGGGTGAGCGTGACGGCGAGGCGCCCCAGGTGCGTGCCCGCTGGCCGATGCAGGAATTGCCGGCCCTGGCCGGGGCCGCCTGAACGCTTACTCTCCCGCGGGGCTGATGGGGCGTGGACGGGCGAACAGGAACCCCTGGTAAAGGTGGATTCCCAGCTCGCGGCACAGCCCGGCTTCCACTTCCGTTTCGATGCCTTCTGCCAGGGTGCGGATGCCGAAGCCGTGAACCAGTTCCGACAGGGCCTTCAGCAGCCGAAACTTGCCGCTCTCGCGGCTGTTGAGGCCCTGTATCAGACCCATGTCGAACTTGAGAAAGTCCGCCGGGACCTCCGCCAGTTCCAGCAGGCGGGCCTGGCCGGCGCCGAAGTCGTCGTAGGCGAGCTGGATGCCCAGCTCCCGGAGCGTCTGCCTGACGAGGGCCATTTCCTCGAGGTCGGTAACAGCTGCCTCGTGCACTTCGAAGACCAGCTTGAGGTCGGGGTGCAGCTGGCGCAGGTCACTGATTTCCGCCAGCAGGGCGTCCATGTCCCGGCACTCCTCCGGGTGATTGTTGAAGAACAGCGGCTCGCGCAGCCCGGCCGCGCTGGCCTGCTCGAAGGATCGTCGGCGCAGCAGGCGGCTGAGCTCCACCTCGCGGCCCGTGGAGGCAGCCAGGGCAAACAGTTTGCCCGGGTGCAGTTGCTCTGTCGGGTGGGTGCAGCGGCCCAGCAGTTCGTAGCCAAACAGGCTGCCATCCGCTCGCACCAGGGGCTGTACGTGAGCTTCTACCAGGCCCTGCTCCAGGACCTCGAGGAAAGCCGCGCTCTCCACCGGAAAGGAGGTCATCAAAGGTTGCTGGCTGACCTCGGTTTCGGGGCTGAAGGGGTCGCCCGATGGCGCAGTGCCGCTGCGCGCGCGCCGCAGGCGGAACTCGTGGTCGGCGAAGTGCAGGATGTCCCCCGGTCGAATCGCGGTTGCCGTATCCACGCGCTGGTGATTGACCCAGGTGCCATTGGTGCTGCCCAGGTCTTCCACCCAGAGGCTGCCGTCGCGGCAGTCGAAGCGGGCATGCAGGCGCGACAGCCGCGGCACGGCCAGGGGAATGCCGCAGTCATCGCCGCGCCCCAGCGTCAGCGGGAGGGCGCGCAGGTCGATGCGCCGGGGCAGTTGTGCCTGGCTTTGGGCGGATTCGAGGTAATAAGCGCTGTCGTTCATGGCCTGCCCCCGGGGCGGGATGCCCAATGCTGGAAAAGCTAGGACAATCGTCGCCCCCGCGCAAGCCGCAATCGGCTTTGCCCAGCCCCCCGCTGCCTCGGTATCATGCGCCCTGCGGCGGCCACTCTGCCTGTCGTGCTGGGGAACAGACACCATGGATACAGTCTTTATCAGGGGCCTGCGTGCCGATGCCGTCATCGGCGTACATGCCTGGGAGCGAGAGGTACGGCAGACCCTGGTGCTGGACCTGGAGCTGGCCTGGGACAATCGACCTGCCGCGGCCGGGGATGACCTTGCCCGTGCGCTGGACTATGCCGCAGTCTCGGCTCGGGTGCTGGAGCACGTTGGCGAGAGTCGCTGCCTGTTGATTGAAACGCTGGCTGAGCAGCTGGCAGCACTGCTGCGGGAGGAGTTTGGAGTCCCCTGGTTGCGCTTGTCCCTGGCCAAGCCCGGCGCCGTGCCGGAAGCCGATGCCGTCGGCGTGGTCATCCAGCGTGGCGAGATCTGCCCGTGACGCGGATCTATCTCGGCCTCGGCAGCAATATTGATCGCGAGGCGTCCCTGCGAGCGGGATTGGACGCCCTGCAGGCTCTGCTGGGAGACCTGAAGCTGTCGCCGGTCTACGACGCGCCGGCCATGGGCTTCAGCGGTGATGCTTTCCTGAACATGGTGGTGGGTGCCGATACCGCATTGTCCCTGTCGCAGCTGGCGACCCGTCTGCGCGAGATCGAAACCCGGCACGGTCGGGCCGCCAACGCCGTGCGCTTCTCACCGCGTCGCCTGGATATCGACATCCTCACCTACGGGCGTCTCGCCGGCCTGATCGATGGTGTGGAGTTGCCTCGCGGCGAAATCCTCGAGCACGCCTTTGTGTTGCGTCCGCTGGCGGAACTGGCACCCGAGGTGAGGCACCCCGTCACCGGCCAGACCTACCGCGAGATCTGGGGGGCGTTCGACCAGTCCAGCCAACCCCTGCGGCGGGTGAGTTTGACGTGGCGGGGTGAAGTGCTCTGACAGGCCGCTGGCGGCAGGAGCCGCTCGACATCGGGGTGAAGTCAGTCAGCCAAGCAGCCGGCCGCCATCCACGGCGATCACCTGGCCGGTGATGAAGGGGGCTTTGGTGGCCAGGAAGGCCACCGTGCGGGCAATGTCCTCCGCTTCCCCCAGCCGTTGCAAAGGCGTGCGGGCGAGCATGTTTTCGCGGGTGGCGCTGTCGTAGGCGGCGTCGTCCTCGGGCCAGAGAATGGCGCCGGGAGCGACGCCGTTGACGCGAATGTCGGGCCCCAACTCCAGGGCCAGGCTGCGGGTGAGGGATTCCAGCCCCGCTTTCGCGGCGCAGTAGGCGCTGTAGCGCGCCAGGGGGCGCTGCACATGAGTGTCGATGATGTTCACGATGTTGCCCTGAGCTGTGCGCAGCAGGGGCAGCAGGGCCTGGGTAAGAAAGAAGGGGCCCTTGAGGTTGCTTGCCAGCATGGCATCGAAGTCCGCCTCCTGGGCTTCGCCGAAGGGCGTGGGTTCAAAGCCGGAGGCGTTGTTGACCAGCAGCTGCAGGCCTGTCTTTAAGTGAGTGCTCGCTTTGGCTGCAAGGGCTTCTATCTCTGCGAGGCTGGCTAGGTCGGCGCGGTAGCAGCGGCAGGAGTCGGGGCGCTCCCGGTTGAGGCTGTCGGCCAGCGCTTCGGCGGCATCGGCAGAGCTGCGATAGTGCAGGGCAATAGTGAAGCCGCGCCGGTGCAGCTCGCGGACGATGGCGGCGCCAATGCGCTGGGCGCCGCCGGTCACCAGGGCCGTGGGCCGAGGGCTTGCAGGGTTCTGCGTCGCTTGAATCATTTCGCTGTGTCCTCGGAATTGGTCGCGGTCTGCTCCCCGTCTGCCTTTTCGTGCACCTGCTTGCGCCGGTAGGTCTCAAGCCGGCCTACCTGCTCGGCTTCGATGGCCTGCCCCAGGGCCTTGCCCTGCAGGCCCTGCTCGAGAAAATCCCGGGCGCTGACAGTCTGAGCCTCGGCCAGTGCGCCGCGCAGATAATCCCCCTGGGGGTAGTCGCGCGCTTCCAGGCCGGTGCGGCCCCGCGCGTCGGCTTCGCAGGCGAGCAAAAAGGCCTCGAAGCGTTGCGGCTGGCGCAGGGCGCCGGTGGCCCGCAGCAGCTTGAGCAGGGTCTTGCCCCGCAGCTCCCGGGCGCGGTGTACCAGCAGGTGGTATTCACAGACTGCCAGGGCCAGATCGCGGTGGGCATTGGGGCAGCGCAGCCGCGCGCAGACCTCCCGCACCAGGGCAACGCCGCGGCGCTCATGGGCAATATGGCGGGGCCACTCCGCTTCCGGTGTGCGAGCCTTGCCGAGGTCGTGCAGCAGAGCGGAAAAACGCACGTCGGTGTCCGGCGACAAGCGTGCGGCCTGGGTCAGCACCAGTTCGGTGTGCAGGCCGGTGTCGATCTCCGGGTGGTGTTCGGGGCTTTGAGGCACCCCGTAGAGGGCGTCCACCTCCGGTAGCAGGGCCGTGAGAGCCCCGCAGGCCCGCAGGACCTGCACGAACACCGCCGGGCTGCGCTCGCCGAGGGCCTTGTCCATCTCCACCCAGATGCGTTCCGCGGGCAGGTGGGCTAGCTCCCCCTGGGCGACGATATCCGTCATCAGGGTGAGGGTTTCCGGGGCCACGCGAAAGCCCAGGTGGGCGTAGCGCGCGGCGAAGCGAGCGGTGCGCAGTACCCGCAGCGGATCCTCCACGAAGGCCGGGGATACGTGGCGCAGCAGGCGCTCTGCCAGGTCGCGCTGCCCGCCCCAGGGGTCGATGATAAGGCCCTGCTCATCCCGGGCCATGGCGTTGATGGTCAGGTCGCGGCGCTGCAGGTCCTCCTCCAGGGTCACCGCCGGGTCGCAGTGCACCTCGAAGCCGGTATAGCCGTGGCCACGCTTGCGCTCGGTGCGGGCCAGGGCGTACTCCTCCTTCGTTTCCGGGTGCAGGAACACGGGGAAGTCCTTGCCCACCTGGGTATAGCCCTGTGCAAGCAGCTCGGCGGGTGTGGCGCCCACCACCACCCAGTCGCGCTCAATGACCGGGTAGTCCAGCAGGGTATCGCGGACGGCGCCGCCAACAAGATAGGTTTGCATGGCGCGCAGTGTAGCGGCAGGCGCCCGGCAGCAGAAGAGGCGCTAGCTCAGCAGTCGCAGCTGACGCGTTCGCCGGTGTCCAGGTTGTAGAGGGTCATTGCGCCGCCCCACACGCAACCGGTGTCTAGCCCGATCAGTGTCGGGTCGTCGGTCTTGCCCTGCAGGGCTGCCCAGTGCCCGAAAATGATCCGTTCCCCCGCGCTTTTTCGGCCCGGATGGCTGAACCAGGGGCCGACGGCGGGCGCACCCGGCGGGCGCGGGTCGGGGCTGTCCCCTTTGCTGGTCAGGTCCAGTTCGCCCTCCGCCGTGCAGAAGCGCATGCGGGTGAAGTAGTTGGTAATCACCCGCAGGCGGGCCATTCCCGAGAGGTCGTCGCGCCACAGGGCGGGTTCGTTCCCGTACATGTTGTGCAGGAAGTCGTCGCGCCGGGGGCTGCGCAGCGCCTCTTCCACCTCCCGGGCCCGCGCGGCGGCCTCATGCACCGACCACTGGGGCGGGATGCCGGCGTGTACGAGGGTGTAGCCGTGTTCCCGGTGCAACAGGGGGCGTTCGGCTACCCAGGAGAGTAGTGCGTCTCGATCCGGTGCGTCGAGGACCACTTGCAGAGTATCCGAGGGCGACATGGCGCGTGCACCGGCCGCAGTCGCCAGCAGGTGCAGGTCGTGGTTGCCCAGGACCATCACCAGGCTGTCGCGCATGGCGTACAGAAAACGCAGGGTCCCCAGGCAGTCGCTGCCGCGGTTGACCACGTCCCCCACCGACCACAGCACGTCCCGGCCTGGCTGGAAATCGACCTTCTCGAGCACGCAGCGCAGAGCGGGCAGGCAGCCCTGGATATCGCCCACGGCCCAGGTGGTCATGTCGGCCTCTTCGTCGTGTTGCCGGCGGGTGTCAGGGTGACCAGGCCAGCAGAAGGGATGTAACAGGGGGCGGGCACAGGGGGCTCAGTGCAGGGCATTGGGCATGGCCAGGGTAAAGGCCGGGATGGGGATCTCGAAGGCCGGCTGGGCCGTCGGGTCGACGTCATCGTCGTCGGCAACGATGAAGGTATAGCTGCCTTCCATGCAGCCAACCGGTGTCGGCAGGGTAGCTCCGCTGGTGTAGCGAAAGAAACTGCCCGGTGCGATGATCGGCTGCTCGCCCACCACGCCCTCGCCCCGCACCTCCTGCACGTCGCCGTCGGCATCGGTAATGACCCAGTGGCGCGACAGCAGCTGTACCGGCAGGTCCCAGTGGTTGTGAATGGTAATGGTGTAGGCAAAGGTATGTTGGCCGGCATCCGGGCGCGAGTGGCGCGGGAGGTAGGTGGTGACCACCTGTATGTCGATGTCCTGGGGGGCCGGGCGGTTCACGACGAGGTCTCCTCCTGTTCCAGTGCCCCGGCGAGGGCAATGAAAGCATGCATGTCCAGAGTTTCCGCCCGGGCACCCGGATCGATCCCCATGGCCAGCAACTGCGTTTCGTCAAGCAGGCCCTTGAGGTTGTTGCGCAGTGTCTTGCGGCGCTGGGCGAAGGCCGCCTGCACCACCCGCGCCAGCTGGGCCTCGTCGCAATTCGCCCAGGGCCGGTGCTGCCTGGGGGTCAAGCGCACAACGGCCGACTGCACCTTGGGGGGTGGGAAAAAGGCCTCGGGTGGCACATCCAGCAGGTGTTCGATCTCGCAATGGTACTGGGCCATGATGCCCAGGCGGCCCCAGTGCTTGTTGCCCGGGGTGGCGGCCAGGCGCTGTACCACTTCCAGCTGCAGCATGAAATGCATGTCGCGCACCACCGGCGCGAATTCCAGCAGGTGGAAAATCAGTGGCGTGGAAATGTTGTAGGGCAGATTGCCGACGATTCGCAGTGGCTCACCGTCCCGAGCCAGGCTGGCGAAATCGAAATTGAGGGCATCCGCGCTGTGCAGGTGGAAACCGGGGTAGATGCTGAAAGCTGCCAGCAGCCCCGTGCGCAGGTCGCGATCCAGCTCAATCGCGTCCAGGCGGGTATCCTCTCGGATCAGTGCCGCAGTCAGAGCCCCCTGCCCCGGGCCAATCTCGACCAGGTGGTCACCGGCCTGGGGGTGAATGGCATTGGCGATGCCGGCTATGACGCCGGCGTCCTGGAGGAAGTTCTGGCCGAAGCGCTTGCG
Source organism: Haliea atlantica (assembly GCF_054779855.1). NCBI lineage: Bacteria > Pseudomonadati > Pseudomonadota > Gammaproteobacteria > Cellvibrionales > Halieaceae > Haliea > Haliea atlantica. The sequence continues at coordinate 267,314 of NZ_BAAGXL010000019.1, forward strand.
GGGGGTGTGGGTGGTTTTCATGGCGCCATTGTACGGTGGTCCACCGCGCTATGCACCGATTTCAGGCCGACAGAGCTGGTATACTCCCTGCCCGAACTGGCCACGACCGCAGTCCTTCCCATGTCCCTTCGCCATTACCTGACCCTGGTCGACACCCTGGCCCGCCTTTCCCTCAAGGCGGATGCCTCGCGCTATTTTTTCGGCTACATCTGGTGGATCCTCGAGCCGCTGCTCTATGTGCTGGTCTTCTACGTCGTGTTTGAGCTGATCCTGCAGAACCGTCGCGAGGACTTTCTGGTATTTCTGATGTGCGGCAAGCTGACCTTTATCTGGTTTTCCAAATCGGTGACCCAGGCCTCGCGGAGCATCGTCAACGGCAAGGGCCTGATCGGCAAGATCAGTGTGCCCAAGAGTCTGTTTCCCATCGCGGTGATCCAAGAGGGGCTCTACAAGCAGGCCGCGGTGTTCGCGCTGTTGTTCGTCGTGGTGCTGGGCAGTGGCTATGCGGTATCCGACAGCTGGGCGTGGCTGCTGCCGATCGTGATGGTTAACTACCTGATGATTGTGGCTGGCAGCCTGATTGCCGCCTACCTGGTATGTCTGGTCTTCGACTTCCATGTGCTGGTCTCCATGGGGATGGTATTCCTGCTGTTTGTATCGGGCATCTTCTGGGACCCTCGCGATCTTCCGGACCCCGCCATGACCGAAACCGTGCTGGCCCTCAACCCGCTGGCCTTTATCGTGGATGCCTATCGACAGGTCCTGATGGCGGGGGTGTCGCCGGAGCTGGGCCACCTGTTGTGGATTGGCGCGGCGAGCATAGCCGTCATTCTGTTCATGCTTGGCCTGATGCGCCGCAGTAGCGAGTATCTGGCTCTGAAGGTGGTGACCTCATGAGCCTGGCCAGCGAGAGAGGGGCAATGCCTGCTGACAGCGATATCATGCTGGAATTGCAGGATGTCTCCCATCACTACAGCAGTCGGCGCGACAGCTTCGATCACGGTGTCCACCACATCCTGGACCGGGTGTCGCTGCAGCTGCGCCGCGGCGAGACCCTCGCCATCGTCGGCCGCAATGGCGCCGGCAAAACCACCATGTTGCGCCTGATGGCGGGTATCTTCCGTCCTGTCAGTGGTCGCGTGTTGCGCCGCCCGGGTAGCAGCTGCGCCCTGCTCAGTCTCGGTCTGGGCTTTCAGGACTCCCTGTCGGGTCGCGACAATGCGCTGCTGTCGGCGATGCTGCAGGGGGCCAGCAAGCGGGAAGCTCGGGCCTTCCTGGCGGAGATCCAGGCTTTCTCGGAGTTGGGCGATTCCTTCGATGAGCCGGTCAAGACCTACTCGTCGGGTATGCGGGCGCGTCTGAGCTTTACCACTGCACTGATGACGCGGGTGGATATTCTGCTGATCGATGAGGTGCTCAGCGTCGGTGACGCTGCCTTCCGTGAAAAGGCGCTGCAGGCCATGCAGGCGCGCATTTCCGGGGACCAGACCGTGGTCTTCGTCTCCCATGCCGAAGCGCAGGTGAAGAAGCTCTGTGACCGGGCGATCTGGATCGAGGGGGGGCAGTTGCGAGCCGAGGGAACACCGAAAGCGGTGTTCGAGCAGTACCGGCCCGGGCCGCCGGCGGGAAAGACCGCCTAAGTCTCCTCCCGGGGCCGCCCCGGGGATTTCCCGGCCAGGCTGATGGCCAGGTCCACCGCTGCCCGCAGGCTGCCGATGCTGGCTTGTCCGGTGCCAGCCAGCTCCAGCGCGGTGCCGTGGTCCACGCTGGTACGGATAATTGGCAGGCCCAGTGTGACATTCACTGCATTGCCGAATCCGGCATATTTGAGCACCGGCAGGCCCTGGTCGTGGAACATGGCCAGGTAGGCGTCGGTCTGCGTCAGCAGGTCCGGTTTGAAGGCCGTGTCGGCGGGCAAGGGGCCGCGCAGCAGCAGGCCCTCCCGGCGCAGGCTTTCCAGCACCGGGGTGATGACCTCGATCTCTTCACGGCCCAGATGCCCGCCTTCCCCGGCGTGGGGATTGAGCCCCAGCACGCTGATGCGCGGCTCGGCAATGCCGAACTTGCCCACCAGGTCCCGGTGCAGGATGTGCAGGGTGCGAGCCAGGCTTCTCTCGCTGATGGCCCCGGGTACCTCGGACAACGGCAGGTGGGTGGTAGCCAGGGCAACCCGCAGCGAGTCGGCTACCAGCAGCATGACCACTTGCTGTGTGCGGGTGCGTTCGGCGAGGAACTCGGTGTGGCCGGAGAAGGGGACGCCGGCCTCGTTGATAATGGATTTCTGCACGGGCGCGGTGACCATGGCGGCAAAATCGCCGGCCAGACAGCCGTCGATTGCCGCCTCCAGCATGTGCAATACATGCGGGGCATTGGCGGGGTCCAGCTGCCCGGCCTGCGAAGGCGCGCCGAGGGGGATATCCAGGCAGGGCAGCTGACCGGGCTGGTGCCGGCGTGGCGATGACGCCGGATCGAGGGCGCGCAGCTGCAGGGGCTGGCCGATCGCAGCGGCGCGTTCGGTCAGGAGCCTCGCATTGCCGATGGCCACCAGTTCGGCCTCCCAGGGCTCCTGGGCCAGCATGCCCAGCAGCTCCGGCCCGATACCCGCGGGCTCCCCGGCGGTGATGGCGATGCGCGGGAGGCTCACGCGGTGGCCTTACTTGATGTCGACGAAGGCTTCGTCGCGCAGCTTGCGCAGCCAGGCATCCAGCTCTTCTTCATACTTGCGCTGGTGCAGGACTTCCATGGCGCGGTTTTTCATGGCCTGCTGGCTCATGTCCTGCTCGCGACGCTCCAGCACTTCCAGCAGGTGCCAGCCGAACTGGCTGCGCACCGGCTCGGAGAGTTCCCCGACGGGGGTGTCATTCATCGCCGCTTCGAACTCGGGCACCATCTGCCCCGGCATGGTCCAGCCCAGGTCGCCGCCCTCGGTGGCGGAGCCAATGTCCTCGGAGTGCTCCCGGGCCAGCTCGGCGAAATCCTCGCCGGCTTCGATGCGTGACTTGAGCTCGGCCACTTTTTCCCGCGCTTCTTCGGGGGTGAGGATCTCCGAGGGGCGGATCAGGATATGGCGGACGCGGGTCTGGGAGACGATCTGCTCGCCGCCGCCCTGTCGGTCGGCCATGTGCACCAGGTGCCAGCCCGAGGGGCTGCGGATGGGATCGGAGGTTTCACCCTTGTCCAGTTCCGGCGCAACATCGGCGAACAGGCTGGGCATGTCTTCCAGTTTGCGCCAGCCCAGGTCGCCCCCGGTGAAGGTGTACTCGCCGCCGCTGGCGGAGACCACTTCGCCGAAATCCTCGCCGGCACGGATGCGGCGCAGCAGGCTCTGCACGTGTTCCCGGGCTGCCTGGACCTCGACCTCACTGGCCTCCGAGTCGAGGGGCAGCAGGGCGTGCAGCACCCGGTACTCCGGCTGGACCAGTTTCTGGCCTTCGCTGGACTCGAGGAAATTTTCCACCTCCTGTTCGGAGAGCTGGATGCGCTGGTTGACGTTGCCCCGCTGCACCTGCTGGATCAGCATTTCCCGGCGCACCTGCTCGCGCATGGCAGTGAAGGATTCGCCCTGGGCCTCCAGGGCCTGGCGGAATTCCTCCAGGCTCATGCGGTTCTGGGCTGCAACCCGTTCCATGGCGGCGTTCAGCTGGGCGTCGGAGATACGTACGCCGACCCGCTGGGCCAGCTGCAGCTGCAGGCTTTCCAGGATCAGGCGGTCCAGGGTTTCCCGGATCAGCACATCTTCAGGCGGCAGCTCGGCGCCGCGGGTCTGCAGGGTCTGGGTGATCGATTGCACGCGCTCGCGCAGCTCGCTGGCCATGATCACGTCATCGTCGACAATGGCCACCACCTGGTCGAGCATTTCCATCTGTGCCCGGCTCTGCAGAGAGAGCAGCAGGGTGGCTGCGGCAAGCAGGGGCAAGAGAAGCTGTCTAATAGTCACGGTCGTCAAAACCTCGAATCATGTCTTCCATCAGGCCGGTGACGCGGCTGCCGAAGCCGCCCATGCCCTTGAGCACTATCTGGACCTGTGTGGAGTATTTGCGTTCCAGATCCGGATCGCTGAAATCGGGATTCTGGCCGGGGGCGGTGTCAAAATACCGCAAGTGCAGGAACCGTACGCGCCAGCAGCAGGTATCGTATTCGATTCCCACCATGTCTTCCACGCTGGTGGAGCCCTCGACACTGTAGTTCAGGGCGGCGAACACACGCCAGCGCTCGTTGATGGGATAGTAAGTGGAGAGGTGGGCCTGCTCGGTCACCAGGTCCCGGTTGACCAGGGTCAGGGGGCGACGGTAGGAGTAGCCGGCATTGAAGACCGCGCCGTCCTCCCGCTGGTAGCTGGCGAGCAGGTTGCCGGAGTTCATCTTGCCGTTTTCCGAGTCCCAGACCAGGCTGTTGCGCAGGGTGAGGCGGTCGTTGGGCGTAAAATTCACTTCCGCGGCAACTTCCGAGCTGGACTGATCCAGGGCTGCGTCCCGCGGGTCCAGGCGCACCCGGCGGTCCTTGAAATAGAAGATCTGGCCGATGCTGGCGTTCAGGTGCTCGCGGCCGTCCTCGTCGGAGATATAGCGGGTGGTCAGGCCGAGGGACAGCTGATTGGCGTCATCCAGACGGTCGCGACCGGCAAAGCGGGTCTCGCGGAACAGCTGGTTGTAGGTAAATGTCAGTTCGGCGCTGTCGAAATCCGGCAGGCTCGATTGTTCGTCGTACTCGCTGGCCAGGTAGTAAAAGCGGGGTTCCAGGGTCTGCAGCAGGCCGCGGTCGAACAGTTCGGTGCTGCGTTCGAAGACCAGGCCGCCGTCCAGGCTGGCAAGGGCAGAGCCGGCTGAGGGGCTGTCGCTGTCCTGCGGGGACTCGAGGTCCTGCAGTTCGTACTCCAGGTAACGGTATTTCAGCGTGGGCTTGAGGAAGCCGTACTGCCACAGCATCGGGTAGGTGGCGCCCCCCTCGAGGTAGAGCCGCTGGCCGGTCACCCGCTCCTCGTCGCTGTCGAAGTAGGAATACTGGCTGAACAGTATCGGATCGACCTCGAAGGGCATGTTGTCGCCGCGGTAGCGGGCGGTGATCTGGGGCAGTTTCTGATAGTCGTTGTTGATGTCGTCGGCCAGGGACTGGAATTGCTGGAATTCGACCCCCACCAGCCAGTCCTCCCCCAGGTAGTCCAGCGCACCCAGCTGCAGTAGGCTGGTGCGGCGCTTGGCGTCCAGGTTGGAGGTGTCCAGGTCGCGGAAGTAGTCGACGTCGCTCACCCGGCTGTAATCGACCCGCGAGCGCCAGCGGCCGTCGAACAGCCCGTGGTGCCTGACCAGGCTCAGCCAGCGGTCCTCGTCGTCGCTGGCCAGTGGTCGGTCCCGGGAGTAGCGGTCGTCACTGGGCATGTAGCTGCCGCCGACGCTCCAGAAGCCGGTGCGCGGGTGCAGGTAGCGCGCCTCCAGCTCGTGGTTGGTGCCGCGTTCCTGGATGAAGCGCGGGGTGTAGAGCAGGTCGTAGTTGGGGGCCAGGTTGAAGTAGATCGGTGTGGCGATGTCCAGCCCGCCATTGGTGTCCGAGCTGATATCCGGCCACAGGAAGCCTGTGCGGCGCCGGTCGTCCAGGGGAAAGCGCAGCCAGGGCAGGTAGAGCACCGGCACATCGCGTACCAGCAGCCGGGCGTGGCGCACGGTGCCCAGGCCCTCTTCCAGGTCCAGGTCGATCTGCCCCGCGCGGATGGCCCAGTCGACATCGTCCGGCGCGCAGTAGGAGAGCTCACCTTCTTCGATGCTGAGCAAACCCTCGGGGTCGCGGCGCAGCTGCGCGGCGCTGCCGTGCAGGTGCTGCTGGTGGAGGACGAACTCGCTGTCCTGGATGCTGGCGGCACCGGTGTCGGCGGAGAAGTTGGCCTCCTGGCCGCGCAGCAGGACGCCGGGCTCGCGCAGCGTGATGCCGCCACTGACCTTGCCTTCGCGCTCCGTGCGATCGAAGTAGGCGTCTTCTCCGCGCAACTGACGGTAGCCCTGGTCGACGCTGACGCTGCCGCGCAGGTAGACGTCGTCCCCCTGCAATTCGGACTGGCTGGCGCGGGCACGGATATCCGACTCCTCTGGCGGTCCCTGCGGGCTGTCGGCAAGGGGGTCGACATAGGCGCCGCCGCACTGTCGGCAGCGGGCGTCCTGCTTCTCTTCCGGAAGTTGGCTGGCGTCGACCCAGTCGAGTTGCGCGGCGGTATTCTGGGCGCTGCCCTGTGCGGCGGCCAGGAGGCCGACGGCGAGACAAAGCGGTCGCCATCGCGCGGTCATGCCGCGACCGGGCGGGACAGGGGGGCTTGGCAGGCTTGGTGGGTCCAGTGTCATTGGGCCGGGGGTGCAATTTCTGGCGTAAATCGCGATGATAATGCATCACCCGGTCGATGTCCGGGACTTTTTGTCGGGGGAGTTCATTGTGTCGAGTGCGTCGCTGTCACCGGAGCTGCTGTCCTGGGCCCTGGCCCATCTGGACGCGGAGCCCTCCCGGGTCGCGGTGCAGGCGGTGACCGGTGATGCCAGTGCCCGCCGCTATTTTCGCCTGCGGCAGGAAGGCGGAGCCTCCGTGATGCTGGTGGATGCTCCCCCGGACTCGCAGAAAAATGCCGACTTCCTGTCCGTGCGCCGCCTTCTGGCGGATGCGGAGATCCGCGTTCCCGCCCTGCAGGCGGTGGACCTGTCGCGGGGTTACCTGCTGCTGGAGGACCTGGGAGACGGCTTGCTGCTGCCGCGCCTCGATGCGCGCAATGTGGATGACTGGTATGCCCGGGCGGGGTCGGTGCTGCTGCACTTCGCCGCACTGCCGCTGGACAGTCTGGACCTGCCCGACTACGGCAGCCCTCTGCTGCTGGAGGAGCTGTCGCGCTTTTCTGCATGGTTCTGCGAGCGTCTGCTGGGCCTGACGCTGTCCCCCGCCGAGCAGCGCCTGTTGCACGAACTGGATGGCCTGCTGGTGGGCAGTGCGCTGGCCCAGCCACGGGTATTCGTGCACCGGGATTTCCACAGTCGCAATCTGATGGTGCTGGCGGATGACAGTCTCGCCGTGATCGATTTTCAGGACGCCGTCGTCGGGCCGGTCACCTATGACCTGGTGTCCCTGCTGCGCGACTGCTACCTGCGTTGGCCGGAGGCGCGGGTGACGACCTGGGCCCTGGAGCATCGCGATCGGCTTTTTGCTGCGGGGCTGCTGCCGCAGGTGGATGACCGTACCTGGCTTCGCTGGCTGGACTGGATGGGGCTGCAGCGCCATCTCAAGGTCCTGGGCACCTTTGCCCGTCTTTCCCTGCGCGATGACAAACACGCTTACCTGGAGGATCTGCCGCGGGTGCTCTGCCATATTGAAGCGGTGCTGCAATCCCATGCCGGTGACGAGCCCGCGGTGGCCCGCTTCCAGGACTGGTTCGTCCGGCGTGTGCTGCCCTCAGCTCGGCGCCAGCACTGGTGGTGCGAGGCCGGCGCATGAAGGTGATGATCCTCGCTGCCGGGTTGGGCAAGCGCATGCGACCGCTGACCGAGCATACGCCCAAGCCCCTGTTGCGGGCCGGGGGCAAGGCGTTGCTGGAGCATCATCTCCTGCGACTGTCAGCGGCGGGCTTTCGCGAAGTGGTGATCAATGTCTCGCATTTGGCGGAGCAGGTGGAGGCCTTCTGCGGTGACGGCAGTGCCTGGGGGGTCGCTATCCAGTGGTCCCGGGAGGAGCGGCCACTGGAAACCGCCGGTGGTATCCAGCGCGCGCTGCCGCTACTGGGCGACGCGCCCTTTCTGGTGGTCAACGGCGATGTCTGGACCGATTATCCGCTGGCACGCCTGCGCGACCGGCGGCGGCTTGCCCCGGGGCGCGCCCACCTGGTCCTGGTGGACAACCCGCCCCAGCACCCCCTGGGGGACTTCCGTTTGTCCCCGTCCGGTCGCGTCGAGGCGCGCGCCGGGAGTCAGGCAGGGTTTACCTACGCGGGGCTGGGGGTGTACACCCCCGCCTTTTTTGCCGGTCTTGCGCCGGGTGAGAGGCCGCTGCGTCCGCTGCTGGACGCCGCAATAGCCGAGGGGCGCCTCGAGGGCGAGCGGTACCCGGGGCAGTGGGCGGATATCGGCACCCCCGAGCGGCTGGCGGCCCTGGATGCGGCCCTGGCCGGAGGCGACGCGACGCGGTCATTCCGGTAAACTGCCGCCCCTTGACTAGCGTGAAATTCGAGGCTGCCATGCGCGACTACCTGATCGCTCCCTCCATCCTGTCCGCCGATTTTGCCCGCCTGGGCGAGGAAGTGGACAACGTGCTCGCTGCCGGTGCCGATGTGGTGCACTTCGACGTGATGGACAACCACTATGTGCCCAATCTGACCATCGGGCCGATGGTCTGCAAGGCCCTGCGCAAGCACGGCGTCACCGCGCCGATTGATGTGCACCTGATGGTCGACCCGGTGGACCGGCTGATCGGCGACTTCGCCGAGGCCGGGGCCAGCTGGATCACCTTTCACCCGGATGCATCGACTCACGTCGATCGTTCACTGCAGATGATCCGGGACGCCGGCTGCAAGAGCGGCCTGGTGTTCAACCCGCACATGGGTCTGGATGTCCTGCGCTACGTGATGGACAAGGTGGACGTGATCCTGCTGATGTCGGTGAACCCGGGCTTCGGGGGGCAATCTTTCATTCCCGCCACCCTGGACAAGTTGCGCGAAGCGCGCGCGCTGATCGATGCTTCCGGTTACGACATTCGCCTGGAAATCGACGGCGGCGTATCGCCGAAGAATATCGCGGAGATCGCCGCGGCGGGCGCGGATACTTTTGTCGCCGGTTCGGCCATCTTCAACCAGCCGAATTACCAGGCAGTCATTGAGCAGATGCGCGGCGCCCTGGCCGAGGTGGGTCGATGAGCCCGGACGACTTCAACGCCCTGGCGGCCCAGGGCTACAACCGCATACCCATCAGCATCGAGGTGCTGGCCGACCTGGAAACGCCGGTTAGCACCTATCGCAAGCTGGCCGAGGGGCCCTATTCCTATTTCTTCGAGTCGGTGCAGGGGGGTGAGAAGTGGGGCCGCTACTCCATCATTGGCCTGCCCTGCCGGACTCTCTTGCGCGTCACTGGCCACCAGGTGGATGTGCTGGTGGACGGAACGGTCACGGAATCGCGCGAGGAGGAGGATCCGCTGGCCTTTGTCGAGGCCTTCCAGCAGCGCTACCGGGTGGCGCCGCAGCCGGACCTGCCGGTTTTCCATGGCGGGCTGGTGGGTTATTTCGGCTACGACACCGTGCGCTATGTCGAGCCGCGGCTGCGCGACGGCGCTCCGCCGGACGAACTGGGCAATCCGGACATCCTGTTGATGCTCTCCGAAGAGGTGCTGGTCTTCGACAACCTGTCGGGGACCATTCGCCTGGTGGTCAACGTCGACCCGGAGGTGCCGGACGCGCTGTCTGCGGCCCAGGCACGCCTGGCTGAACTGGCCCGGCATCTGCGGGAGCCGATGCCGCCGCTGCCGGACGTGGCCCTGCACGGTGCCGACAGCGACGCCCTGGAAGCGGCCGCCAGCTCGCATTTCACCGAACCCCAGTTCGCCGACATGGTAGAGCGGATCAAGGCCTACGTGCTGGCGGGCGACGTGATGCAGGTGGTGCCCTCCCAGCGCCTCGAGGTGCCCTTCGCGGCGCCACCGCTGAATCTCTACCGCGCCCTGCGCAACCTGAACCCCTCCCCGTATATGTACTACCTGGACCTGGGGGACTTTCATATCGTCGGCTCCTCGCCGGAGATCCTGGCCCGTCTCCAGCACGGAGAGGTGACGGTGCGCCCCCTGGCGGGGACCCGGCGCCGCGGTCGCAGCGAGGCCGAGGACCGGGCACTGGAAGAAGAGTTGCTGGCGGATCCCAAGGAAATTGCCGAGCACCTGATGCTGATCGATCTGGGGCGCAATGACGTCGGGCGTATCGCGAAGACCGGCAGTGTGGTGGTGTCCGATCAGATGGCGGTCGAGCGCTACTCCCACGTCATGCACATCGTGTCCAACGTCTGCGGCCAGTTGCAGGCGGGCAGGTCGGCCCTCGACGTACTGCGGGCAACCCTGCCTGCGGGCACGCTCAGTGGCGCGCCGAAAATACGCGCCATGGAAATCATCGACGAGCTGGAACCGGTGAAGCGCGGGGTCTACGGGGGTGCTGTGGGGTATATGTCCTGGGCGGGGGAAATGGATACCGCAATTGCCATTCGCACTGCGGTGATCAAGAACGAAACACTCTATGTGCAGGTCGGCGCCGGGGTGGTGGCGGACTCCATCCCGCGGCTGGAGTGGAAGGAGACCCACCACAAGGCCCGGGCCATGTTCCGGGCCGCCTCCATGGTGCTCGCGGGGCTCGAGCAGGAATGAGCCTCCCGGAGCGGCTGCAGGCGCTGTTTTCGGACAGCGCCGACCCCTACAGCGAACTGGACGCGCTCTACCTGCCTCTCGATCGCAAACGGGTCCTGCGCAGCCGCAACCTGGGGCTGATTCCCGCGGAGCCCCATCGCCGCGGCGGCAAGGTCAGCTATGCCGAGTGGGCCCATGTCATCGGCATTTTCCAGACTCTCATCGGCCAGCAGTGTGGCTGGCGGGAGGACCTGCGGATGCTGGATGTCGGCTGCGGGTCGGGCCTGCTGGCCATCGCCAGCGAGCCTTTTATCGCCAAGGGTCGCTACACCGGCATCGACGTCTCCGCCAGCCAGATCGCGTTTTGCCGGGAGCACTACGCCGGGCAGCCCTGCGAATTCCTGCACCTGGACACCGCCAACCCTTTCTACGCACCGGAGCAGGCGCCCGAGCCGCTGGCCTGGCCGCTGGATGACGCCAGCTTCGAGCTGGTGACGGCACTGTCGGTATGGACGCACTTTCGCGAGGAGGAGGCGCGCTTTTACCTCGCCGAGCTCGCCCGGGTCCTGCGTCCGGGCGGCCGCGCCCTGGTGACCCTGTTCCTGCTGGACGACGACTACCATCGCAGCCTGCCGCGGCCGGAAGGGGTCGCTTCGCGCTTTCACGGGTTGCCCGTGGCGCGCTGGCTATTTGACCGGGCTGCCTACGGCTCCTCGAGCTGGCGTTGTCCGGCCTGGGCCGACGTGCCCGAGCAGGCCATCGCCATTGACTCGGACGCCTGGCAGAATCTGGTCGAGGACTGTGGCCTGCGGGTCCGGGATCTGCTGCCCGGCAACTGGAAGGAACGGCCGGGTGCCTTCTTCCAGGATGTGGTGGCGCTGGAAAAACCTGCCTGAGCGAGTGGAAGGGCTGATGTCATGCTGATTTTGCGACATCAGGTCTGACGGTGAAAACATGAGTACAGTGCGTGTCGAGTGTGTGACCGGTGACATTACCCGGCAGCCGGATATCGATGCCGTGGTCAACGCGGCCAACGCGCGACTGATGCCCGGCGGCGGCGTCGCGGGCGCCATCCATCGGGCGGCGGGTCCGGAACTGGCGCGGGAGTGCCAGCCCCTGGCACCCATTCGCCCGGGAGAGGCGGTAATCACCGCCGGTCACGCGCTGCCCAACCCGTGGGTGATCCACTGTCTGGGGCCAGTCTATGGGGAGGACCAGCCCTCTGATACCCTCCTCGCGGATTGCTACCGCAACGCTCTCGACCTGGCCGAGGGCAGGGGTATCGCCAGTGTCGCCTTCCCCGCGATTTCCACGGGGGCTTTCGGTTACCCAGTGGAGGCTGCTGCCGCCGTCTGCGCGGCGGCATTGAAAACCGCGTTGCCGCGACTGCGGCAGGTGACACTAATCCGCTTTGTGTTGTTCGATGATGCTGCGAGGGAAGTGCTGGAGAGGGCCCTGTCGGACGCGGGGTTGCTGGATTGAGCGCTGGCGGCCGGGGCACTTTCCCGGTGTCTAGACGGTCTTGTCCGCGGTCTGCACGCAAAGCGCTTGCCGGCGCGATGCCGGCGGATGACAAACCGGGCCTGCATGTTAGAATACGGGCCTTCTATCAACACGACCAAGGTCTGCCATGGCCCGTTCCGCTTCGATGACAGTCTCCATGTGGTGGCGCTTCCCCTAGGAAGCGGCTCGTCGTTGCGGTTGTGACCGCGCCTTGCCGCCGAACCGGTGACAAGGCATCGCAGATGACTCTCCGGCACGGCGGCTCCAGGACCTGAGGGCTAGCAATGCCAAAAATACTCATGATCGACAACTACGATTGGCGTCCACTCAGTTCCATTGAAGTCCATAGAATAAACATAACTTTTTGATTTTTATAAATATATTGTCTTTGCTGTTCTAGTGGGTTCTGGCGCAATCTTCTTCAATTGTGTATATTTCTGTGTATATCCACCCTGGAGAGAGGCTATATACACACATGGCCATGAACCTGCTCTCGGCCAGGAAGGTCGAGACCACCTCACACCAGTCACAGCCATTCTGGCTCAAGGATGGCGGTAGCCTCTTTTTGTACGTTACTCCGGCCGGAAATAAGCTGTGGCGATTTCGTTATCGCATAGGCGGCAAACCCGCGATCTATGCTATTGGCAAATACCCGGAAGTGTCCCTTGAGGCTGCTCGGGTGGAGAGGGATCGTGCGCGAGATTTGGTCAATCAGGGAATCCATCCCGTAGTGGAGAAGCGAACCAGGGTTTCCGTTCAGATAGAGGTGAACGAAACGACGTTCGAATCGGTGGCTCGTAGGTGGATGGTGAGTAATGTCCAATGGAGCGAGGGATACGCGGATCAAGTCAAAAAATACCTTGAGAAGGATGTATTCCCCAAGGTTGGCAACTTGCCAATCAGTTCCATCAGGCCGGCGCATCTTCGGCCACTGATCCAGGGGGTTGCTGAGCGTGGCGCGCCCACAGTGGCCATCTTGATCAGGCAGTGGTGTAGCCAGCTCTTTGCTTACGCCTCCGCCGAAGATCTCTGTGACCAAGACCCCACCGCGTTGCTGAAGCGATCGGTCAAACGCCCCAGGGTTCGGCATAACCCCCCTCTGCCCTGGAACGAAATTCCAGACTTTCTGAACAAGGTGGATGAATCGGGCTATCGAGCTACCGTCATTGCCTTGCGCTTAATGGCGCTGACATACGTTCGCACGGCTGAGCTACGTAAGGCCAAATGGACTGAATTTGATTTGAAGAATGCTATCTGGACGGTTCCTGCTGGGCGGATGAAGATGAGGCAGCCACATATCGTACCTCTGTCAAAGCAGGCCATTGAGTTGTTGGAGGAGCTGCAAAAACTGACAGGCGGGGGTGAGTTTCTGTTTCCCAGTTTCCGCAAGCCTGGTCAGGTGATTTCTGCGACAACGCTCAACAAGGCGCTGGAACGGATGGGATATCTGGGGCGCTTCTCGTCGCATGGTTTTCGGGCGACGGCGACCACTCTCCTGGGGTTGCTGAGCTATCCCGAAAACCGGGTGGATCTGCAGTTGGCGCATTCTAGACGCAAGAAAGATTCGTCGCGTGCCCCCTACGATCACACCAAGTACATCGCATCGCGGAAGATCATCATGCAGGATTGGGCGGACATTCTCGATGCCCTGGCTCGTGGTGACTCGATGGACAAAGTGATGGAGGATTTTGGTCCGTTGTCCGAGCGGCGTACGGCTTTGTTGAGGGTTACCGAGCGCGAATAGGATGAATGAACAGATACTGTCGAATCTGGACATCTTAATAAATCGGGTATACGGATTTAATGGTTGATGGGGCACCTTCACCCCATCAATCTGATACCACCCTCAGATGGTTGATAGATCGACTCCGTAGTTGAGTTCCTCTGCGAAGTCCGGCAGTCCGTAACCGATGGTTTTCTTGTAGAAAGGAGAGACCTTCGCAGTCGGTGCCTTCTTCTTGTGCTTCGTGGTGTAGAGCATTCGTGCTCGCATCACCTCGAAGGAGTAACCGCGCCCTTCACGGTTCTTGTCCTTGGCCAGTCGGTTGATGGACTCCGTGTAAGCGTTGGTGACGGGCATGTCCGTCTCGAAGTAGGTCATGGTCTCTTCGCGCCAGTTTCCCACTGCCCTGACCAGATCGCTCCAGACTTCCTTTTGGCCCTTCGGGATGGTGGCTATCCACTCGTCCAGGGCGGCTTCTGCCTGGAGCCGTGTGGTGGCGTCCCAAGAGCTTTTTGCCAATAATGAGCATTATTTAACCCTTCAATGCCAAAATGCGTCTGGCACCGTTAAGTACAATGCCCCCCGCGATGGTGCCGATAATCAGATCCGGATAATTGGAACCGGTCCACGCGACCAGGGCGCCGGCGGTGATGACCCCCAGGTTGATCACCACGTCGTTGGCCGAGAATATCCAGCTTGCCTTCATGTGCGCCCCGCCTTCCCGATGTTTGGATATGAGCAGCAGACAACTGGTATTGGCAATCAATGCGACGAATGCGATAGCCATCATCACCAGCGATTCAGGCTCACTACCGAATACAAAGCGTCTCACCACCTCTACGAGCACGCCCACAGCCAAGATCAGTTGCAGTACACCAGCAAGATGCGCGGCACGTACCTGCATTTTCACGCTATGTCCAACCGCATAAAGGGCAAGCCCGTACACCGCCGCATCGGCAAAATTGTCCAGGGATTCTCCAATCAGGCCGGTGGACTGGGCGATCAGACCGGCAGTCATTTCCACCACGAACAGAAGTGCATTGATGCCGAGCAACCAGCGCAGGGTCCCGGATTCTTGCTTAGCAGAAGCTGCCGAAAACTCGGCGGCCTTGATGGTCTCCGGATTTGCAGCGACGGTTTCCTGAAGCGAGGCGCCTAGCCCCAAGGTCTTCAGTTTCGAGGTGACGGGCTCGACCGCGCCGTCATGCACGACCTTCAACCGGCGGTTCGACAAGTCGAAGGACAGCGCCCGAATCCCCTCAACGCCGTTCAGGGCCAGGCGAATCATGCGCTCTTCTGATGGGCAGTCCATCTTCGGCACGGCATAAACGCTGACCCATTCCCCCGACGCATCGGAGGAGGCCTGCATATCGGTATCCGCCGCAGGCTTTACATCGTCGCCACAGGGGCCTCCGCAGTTTTTGCTCATGATATGACTCCACTTGAATGTGATCGGGCTATCATTTAAAACTATATATCTGCTATAAGGTCAATAGAGTAGAGAATCCGTTGCGGAGGAACCCGATGCGTATTGGGCAATTGGCACAGTCGGTAGGGGTCGATACACAGACGATCCGTTTCTATGAACGGCAGGGCTTGTTGCCGCCCCCTGATCGGCAGGAGAACGGTTACCGTATTTATAACGAGAAGCATGGTGAGCGGCTGGCTTTTATTCGTCGCTGCCGAATCCTGGACCTGTCACTGGCTGAGATTCACGAACTGCAGCGCTATCAGGACGACCCTCATCAGTCCTGTACCGTCGTCAATGCCTTGCTCGATGATCACATCTCTCATGTGCGCTCGCAGATAGCCGCTCTACAGGCGCTTGAAAAACAGCTCGTTTCACTGAGAGCGAGTTGCAACGATGACCGGGAAGTTGAGGCGTGTGGGGTTCTTGCTGGAATTAGCGAAGGAAACATGCACCAGCAGTAGGTGAAGCATCAACCAGATAATCCGATGAGATGCCGGTCTGTCTCACTCTCATGCAAAGGTAAGATCAACCATTTAATCCGCTTACCCAATAAATCTAGGCTGCATTCCTGCGGCCTGGACGCTGTGTTTGAGGGTGATCATATGACGGTTTCCGGTGAGCGACTCTCAGACCTGTTGGTTGATCCTCGGGAAGATCTCGATTGCGAGGTCAAGAACTGGCTTGATCTGCAAGGCTCGAACGATGACAAGGCGACCCTCGCAAAGGCGGTGCTCGCCTTGGCCAACCATGGTGGTGGATTCATCATTCTCGGTTTGGTTGAAACCGATACCGGCATTGTAGAAGCCGAGGGTCGCCCTGCCACATTCGACGGTTACAGCCAGGACTTGATCAACGGCATCGTGCAAAACTACAGCGATCCGCCGTTTCACTGTGCGGTACACATCGTTGTAAACCCTGCCGGTGCGGTCTTTCCCATCGTGGTCGTTCCCGGCGGCCATCGGGTGCCTATTCGAGCGCGCAGAGCAGGGCCAAACGGAAACACGATCCAGAACAACGCAATCTATGTTCGCAAGCCGGGGCCGCGTAGCGAGTCCCCCCAAAGTGCGCAGGACTGGGACAACCTATTGGCTCGATGTCTTCGGAATCGGCGAGACGAGATGTTCGGTCAGATCAGAGATTTGATCACGGGGGCAGTTCCACAGGTAGAAATGCCGCCTGAATCAGATAGGCTCAATGAATGGATAAGGTCCAGTTGCGAGCGCTGGACGGGACTCGTCGAACAACTTCCCGAAGGTGTTGGGCCTCGCTTGCCCCACGGGCGCTTTCACGTCGCCTATGAAATACTCGGCGAACGCCGACAAATCGCTCCCGCACGATTCCCTGAAGTGCTCAGAGAGAGCGTGGTTCGGCACACTGGCTGGCCACCCTTCTGGTACCCGACGCGTGCTGGGATCGTGCCTTATCCAATAGATGGCGCTGTCGAATGCTGGTTGGGGGGTGATCCCCAAACTCCTCCGGAAGCTCGGGATGCGGCACACTCTGATTTTTGGCGCATCCATCCAGATGGCTTGGCCTTCCTTCTTCGTGGCTATCAGGAGGACGGTATGGATGCCCAACGGCCCGGACATGCCCCGTTAGCTCCCGCGACTGTTTTCGATATTACCCTCCCAGTCTGGAGGGTCGGTGAAGTCCTGCTGCATGCAGGTAGTCTCGCAGCCAATATCTTCGAAGGGCCGACAACGATCAGGTTGGTTGTCACCTACGAAGGGTTGGCTGGGCGTTCGTTGGTGAGCATGGACGGCCGTCGCCATGTTTGGGAAGGGCGTGTTGCCCGTCAGGACGCGATCACTCTGGAAACTCACGTTGATGCTCAGGCGATTGATCCGAACCTGCCGGAGATAGTGCATCCCCTTCTGGCGCCGCTCTATGCACTTTTCGATTTCTTTGAGCTGCCGATGCAAATGGTCGTGGATGAACTTGCCCGTATGAGGGCAGGTCGGTGAAAGCCTGCTAATAGCGCTGCTTTGTCACAACAGCTTTAGATATGGGTTGTCGCTTGGTGGATGGTCGAATAGTTCATCGGAAGTTGAGAGCAAGTACCCATGCACCCGCCGTGACTTGCGTGGCCCCTTCACTTCGCACGTCCAGATATTTAGTCCATTGTCCTGTTTGCGGTGCAACCCCAGCTTCTCGAAGCGCTTCTGAACCCACTGCCAGCCAGGAAGCTCCTTCGACTTGGCCAGCTTCGCGACCTGCAGATGTTCCTGGGCATAGCGTTGGAACACTCCGGGGCTGATGAGGTAGACGGTACCGTCCACGGTGTGTACCAGCGCCTTGGCATCGTTGATGATGAGTTTCCGGGTCTGGATACTCTGGCGCAACCATGCCATGAAATGCTCGCCGGATGGTGGGCCATCTTCTTTCACTGAGTCGGCTGTGGAAACGGTTTCTGATTCCGCCGGAGTGTCAGGCTGGCAGTCAGAGTCTGGTTTGTCGGTGTCATCCAGCAGGTCGAGCAGCGCAGTCACACCATGGTTCGCCGGAACAGGCAAGGAGGATGCCTCAGGCATCGGCTGGGTAGGCTCGGAATCAGGCTCACGGTGATCGGTATTGCCTTCGTTGGAGGCAGCTTTCTCACTCTCTTCCTGATCGACCTGGACGCTCCCTGAAAATGCCGGTGGTCGCTCTGTCGCCTCCCAGATGACAGCCGGAGACAACTTCAGAAAGGTGAAACTGTGCGACCAGCCCTCATCGCTGGTCACGGTTGCCTTCCAGATGGCTTTGTCGTCCGGAGTGGGCTGCGCAATGCCATGATCCTGCAGAATGTTGAACAGAGCGGTGTTGTTGGATGGGATGCCCTCGAAGCCCTGGGACAGCAGATAGGCACGTAACTTGTCGGAGACCGTCTTGCTCACCAGCCACAGGGCATCCTGAGTTAGCCAGCCGTCGGAGGCTTGGGGTTGGTTGAGCTTGAACTCTTCCCTGAGCAGGTAGCGTAGACCATCCAGCAGTTTTCTCTGCAAGCTGTGTTTGGGAGCGGCGATGGCTTTGCCTGGATCACCTCCCAGCTCCTGGGCAACCGAGGCTTGGTCCGCCTGTACCACCAGCTCGCCTAGGGCACCGGCATGTTCATACTGCCCGGCCAGGACATACAACAGGGCAGCCCACAGATCGGCATACTGGCACAGCCAGTCCAGAATGCCGCGATCAAGGAGTTGGGTGTACAGCAGTCCAGTCGCAGCACTGTGCAATCGGTACTCCCTGCCCATGCGATAGCGAAATCGGTAGGGCCGCTGCAAAGGGCCGTGCCAGGGGTGCCAGAGAGAGCCGTCGGCATATTCCACGTGCAGATCGACGGCAATCTTGCCGATGTCATGCAAGAGTGCGGCATAGGCCGTGCCAGCGGTCCAGACTTCAGCTTGTGCTGCCTGTTCTTCCGGCTTCATGCCGGCGGGTAGCAGGTGCGACTGGCGCAGCTTGAGGGCGTAGGCAACGATCTCCAGGCCATGATCCAACATGCCGCCAGGATAGGCATGATGGTGCCCCTCGGAGGCCGGGAACAGTTGGACCAGTTCGGCATAGCGTTCCAATGGAGCCAGGTACAGAGTCTTGAATTGCCGGCGGGACAGCGAGGTGCGCTGCCAGATGTGTTCCAGTAGCTTCTGACGGCGGGGCGTCGCCAGCAGACCTGTGGCGGATTTGGGCCGCATCAGCCCTTTGGGCATTTCCGCGCCGGGAGCCTGACCAGCTCCGGCAGTCAGACAGGTGCTTTTGCGCTGGAACAAAGAGAGCATCTGAAACCCCGAACAATGTGGCTGGGCCGAGGCCTTTTGGCCTTTTCGGGTAGAGCCTTTCCCCTTGTCACCATTCCCTTGCCCCTTCCCAGCCCTTTGGCCCTTGGTAAGTCCTCGGGTATAGGCCAATCCCTGAACCAGGGCTACCAGAAATGGGGTGTGGCAGATTCCGTATTGTTTGCGGAAGGCTGGCTGTGTCGCGCCTACCATCGGTGCTTTCAGCGATAGCAGGAGAGGGTCATGCAGAGCCAGAGCCGCGCCGGAAACACCGGGATTGACAGTGTAAGGAATAATCCTTACCCTGTAAATATGAGTATCAGCGACAGGAGATCGACCATGTCCCGTGTCCATGAAAGCATCCATGAACAAGCCACCCTCACGTCCAAGGGGCAGATCACCTTGCCCAAGGCGATCCGGCAGGCCCTGGGTGTGACCACAGGAGGTAAAGTGTCATTTGAACTGCGTGGCAGCGACGTGATCGTCAGCCGTGCCGATGCAGAACACGAAGACCCAGCTATTGGCGCCTTCCTTCATTTGCTGGAGAAAGACATCAGCCAAGGCAAGCACGTCGGCAACCTGCCGGATGACCTCGCTCAAGCCATGCTTGCCAACCTGGGACATCCGGTGGACCTCGATGAGGACATCGAAGGTGAAGTGGTTATTTGATGGAGCGCCATGGATGGATACTGCTGTTCCACGACTGCATCGTGGAACAGTTGCAGAAACTGCACGCCGCCACTGAGCGAGCGCAACGGAGTGACCCGAAAGGCTACGAGAGTAATGCCAACGTCAAGTTATTCAGGTCGCTGACGCAGCTGATCTTGGAGATCGTGCCCAGTGATCCAGGGCGGGACGAATACCGCCAGGGCAATACGCTAGGGCCGGAGCATCGGCACTGGCGCCGGGCCAAGATCGGAAGGCGTTTTCGGCTGTTCTTCCGCTACGACTCCAGGTCGAAGACCATCGTGTTCGCCTGGGTCAATGACGAGCAGACGCTGCGGTCATCCGGTAGCAAGTCTGATCCCTACGCGGTGTTCGTGAAGATGCTCAAGAAAGGCAACCCGCCAGATGATTGGGAAAGCTTGGTGGCAGCCAGCCGATCCGACTGGTCGAAGAAGGAGAAACGATAGTCCTCCGGAGGAGGTAAAGCGATGAAAGCAGCACCTAAAGTCAAATTAAGTGAGCGCACTGGCCGCTGGCTGGGGCGCGGTTGGCGTGGTGTTGCTCATCGTGAAGTGCGAGCGATTGATTGGTTGGCGACACAAGGGATTCCCACACGGGTTGGGCGGGTGTTTTTTTGGGTTGTAAAGCTGTTCCTATTAGGTCTGCTGCTATATGCCGCATTCTGGTTTGCCTTGTTGCTCTTGTTCGGTGTCGCCGGGGCTTGGATTTTGAAAAACTCGGACTTGAACGATGAGGAAAAACTTGAATGGCGTGAAGGTCATTCCGGTTTTGGTCTGTATGATAAAAATGAATGGCGTCGCGATATGGGTGATCCCGACGATCCATCGTGACCTCGTAATGTCGGCAGAGAACCTTCTTACTTAGCGCCTTTTGTTGCAGCCTTCATGGCAATTCCAGCTCCACTCCCTCCTGCAGATTTTGCATCACCAGTGGCTAAGGTTAACCCTCCAAGAACATTACCAACCCTGATACCTGCCCAAGAAAGTGCAATGACCCAAAAGCCCGGAAGGACGATGAACATCATTGCCATCACAAAGTTCAACAGCATGTCGCCGAAGGCGTTGTTGAGCCCAAACAGTGGATTGAAGTTGACGTGCGGGGACTGCCAACCGTAGAGCGCATTGAGGATGGTGGAGTCCACCCAACGGGCTAGCTGGAACCAGAAATCAACGAAGAACAGGGCAAACTGCACGGCAGTCATCGTCACCACCGTTTGCAGGTTATAGGTACCGAAGATGAGCAGCAGCGGAATGCAGATGACCATGGCCATCTTCAGGAAGGAGAGCACCATCGGCAGTGCCTGACGCACCACGTCCATGGCTGGGAAGAAGCCGAGTGAGCCTACTGTCAGGCCGAGGTCGGATGCAACGCGGGTCGTGACGTTGGGAAGTGTCACTCCGATCTGGCCACCGTAGTCGGTGTAGACATGTCCCTGGTTCATCACTTGGTGCTGAGGTGAGGCAATGGCGCGGATCACCGAGTCATCCACTTCGGTTTGGCTGAGAAAGCCTGCCCATTGCCCAAGCCGGGTCAGCAGATCGGGATCGACCTGTGCAAGCAGGCGGTCGCGCAAACCGTCGCCGCTGTCCAACCACCACTGTCGGCAATTCGGGTAACCGCCGCCACTGGCGACTTCGGCCAAGCCAGCGTCGCGACTGTCGTTGTAGGGCCAGGCATCTCGGGGCGATTGGGAGCGGTAAGTGTCGTAAAAACCGGTCGTATTCAGGAAGAAACGCGAACCGACCCAGGTGACGTCATGCATTTCCGCGTTGCTCAGTGTGGGGCGGTTCGTGAACAGTTTTGCGCGCGCAGGGCCGTAGCAGTCGCGGGTGAAATCGGCGACTTCCTGGGCCAACAGCGGATCGGCGATGCGTGTGCTATCGATGTCCATGCGCATCTGACGCAGGTCGGTGCCACAGGGGATGGCGGCCACTGCTGCGCCGGTGACGGCTTTGGAGATGGCGTGCATAAAGAACCACCAAACCGGGACGTGGGCACTCTGGTTGTTGAGGGTGGTGAAGGAGGTCGACCAGTTGGTCTCCGACGGCTCCGGCACATTGACCTGGCACTGCTGGGAACGGCTGCGATCAAATTGGAGTGTGCCGAGATCGACCGGAATGAAGGGGATGCCCGCAAACAGGATGACCACGATGGCCACCCACACGCGGTTTTCGATACGCATAGATGAGAGGACGCCTTTGTTTCCTTCATCTGCGCCTTCCGCGCGAGCCTTCAGCCATTCCTGTACGACAATGGCCAGAAACGGCAAAGCGAAAATACCGCTGGCGACGAGCACGTCCCAGATGCCGTTGTTGATGATCCAGGCCACCAGGGTCAGGTAGTACTCCAGGTAGTCCGAGGTGTAGAGCGTCATGTTAGGGCTCCGGCAATCGGGCTCAGGTCAGCCATACGCTGACTTCGAGCAGGAGGACGGCCACTACCGCGCCGATCTCTGCTCGGAGCAGCCGTTGGCGTGTGTCTTTATCCCAAGACAGCCGACGTCGCATCCGCAGCCAGCCGTAGCCGATTGTGCCGTACAGGCACAGTCGCCAGACCAAGAAATAGCCAGCGTGGTCGTCGAGCCAGAGGCTCCAGTTCGATACATCACCAACAATACTGATGCCGACCAGATTGACGCCCACTGCCATCAATACGGCGAATGCTGTCCAGAGCAGTGCCCTCCCCAATGAACGGTTGAACAACCATGCGGGTTTCATGGTGGATTGCCTTGATTCGGTGCCTGCTGGATGGCATCAAGGCGGTTGCGCTCGGTGTCGCCCTGGTAGATGCCCCGCGATACGTCGCTGCGACTGCTGTGGCGCTGGATGATTGCCATCGGGGAGTTGGCCGCCAGCTCGCGACGCAATTCCAGTTCGGTCTTGAGGTTGTCGATTTCCTGGGCCAGCAGGTCACTCTCGCGTGACACTGCATCCTGTGCGAGCTGGTTGGCTGCCACGTTGGGCTCCTTGCGTCCGGCGAGCAGTGTCCGCTGCAGCAGTAACGCTTTCTCCAGCACGCTGGACAGCGCGACCTCGGAGGCCAGGCGACGAGCGAGGATGTCCTGATCTGGCTCATCGCGCAGTGCCTCGATCACGCCACGGGTGATGGGCAATGAAGCGGTACCGGCCTCTGCCAGGTTCTCGAAGGTGGTGGGTGTGGCTCCGGTCACCAGATCCCGCAGTGCCTCGAAGCGAGTCTCATATTCCTCCTGAATCATGGGCGTCAGGCCAACGCCCGGTACCGTCCGGGTCTTCTCACAACTATCGCAGGTACGCTGTTCCTGCTCACCCAGTACCCGCGTTGCCCAGTCTTCAGCGGCATCCGGCGAGGGCCAGGCCTGACAACTCAGTCGGTGTCCGCAGGTCGCACTGTCGATGGGCGAACTGTCGGTAGCGCTGCGGCCGTTCAGCAGGTTGTAACCAGCACGGGTCACGTCACCGACCACGCGGATGGGAGCCTGCCCCGAACCACCGGCATTGCCGCCCCCGACCCAGGCCACGCCGTCATTCCCACGGCTGGCTTCCGCCTCCTCGATGGCCGACACCGCGTCGGTACTGGCCACCGCCTGTTTGAGCACCATGCCCTCGGCCAGTTGATCCCAACCCAGTTGGCCGCCCGCCATGTCCGCCATGCGGTTGGCGATAGCGCGGCAGGTCATCTTCGAGCGATCGAAGTCCAGCCTAGCTTGCAGAATGCCGTTGGTGAGCAGGTTGTACAGGCCAGGATCAGCACGCTGGATGATGAGGGCTGGCAGTGAGGCAACTGCCGACGTGGCGTTCTGGATCACGTTGCTCATGATCGTCTGAAAGCCATTGGTGATGCCGTTGAGCTGGTTCTGCAGCGTGGTAGTGAGGCTCATGTCGCCGCAGATCAGGTTGCTGTTCCAGCCGATGCCGACCCCCAGGGTCTGCATCTGGCCGACCGGCCCCATGGAAACGGCCCGGCCGCCGCCGATGCTGTAGAGCACGTCGTCACCGATGACGCTGCCCCGGTGGTGAACGTTGTAATCGTCGATGGTGGTTTGCGCCAACAGCGGCTGACCGAGCAGCATCATGCCAAGCCCTATGGGCAACAGTGATCGTCGGATAAGTCGCTTCATTGGCCTGCCCTCAATAGAAATCCACGCTGCCAAGAAAAATCTGGCCCCGACGCTGGCAGCAGGCATAGGGTCGCCAGAGTGCCCAGGCGTAGTCGCCTCGTTGTGCCTGAACCCGGCGCTCGTTGTGAGGGAAGACCGCGCAGGTGTTCTTGAGTGTGGGAGTGAGTTCCTGCCACTTGCCCGTGCTGGCATCGCTTTCCATCAACGCACCGGCTGGCCAGTAGCCGTCATAGGCATTGGCCACCAACGGTTGATAGACATGGAGCTGACCACGGCGGGTCACGATATCGCCCGCCCGCTGAGCCACGACAGCGGCGGCCTTGTAGTCATCGACGTGGTGAAGGAAACCGCCACGGGGATAGACATTGCCCCAAAGGTTCAGCCCCAATCGCGTGCCGATCTCACGTCTGCCCGGTATCAATGCTTCGGGATAGAGGGATTCCGGCACGTTGTAACGCCAAGCCACGGTATCGAGCGTGCTCAGCAGGTAGGGCATAAAGGCCGTGCCTGCTCCCGCACAGGAATACCCCCACTGGCTGATGAACTGGCTGAACAGGGTTGAGCCTGGATGGCCGATCACATCGGCATTCTTGAACTTGGCCAGGTTGTTCTCGTGTTCCTCGTTGGTGGTGCCGTCGCCGCCGCCTTCTGCGGTGGGGTTGGGCATGCTCATCGCCCGCACTTCCACCCAGGGGTTCTCGCCCGTGTTGGAATAACTGGAGACCACCGCATCGGGCACGTAGTGTTCTACCTTGACGGAAGTCCTCACGGTACAACCGGTTAAGGTGCAGAGCAGCCAGTAGCAGATACCCTTCACACGGTAGCTGACGCAGTCAGGGGAAAGCACCGAACTGGTGATGGTGACGGTGTTGATAGCGAAGGCCGGTATGGCTGCGCTCATCAGGCAAACAGCGAGACTGGCACGTAGCTTCCGGCGAGGTAATCTCATTGCTGCTCCCTCTTGTAGGCCTCGATGGCGGCCATGGCCCGTGCCACGTCAGCATCGCCATACACCACATAGCGCCTCTCGACTACGATGGCGGGAAGTTTGGTGATACCCAGATGCCAGGCATCAACGACGCCTTGGTAAGCGCTGGCAAGACGGGCTTGAAGCTCAGTACCGCCATCCCCCAGGCGCTGGCGAACGATGGCCTCTGCTCGCTGGGAATCGGCAGGCAGCTCAGATGCCAGTTCCGCTTCGATCTCTGCGGGGGCATCCAGGTGAATGACCGGCACATCGTTCGGTGCCACTACGGCATGCTTTTGATCGGTGAAGACCAGCACATCTGCCGCCTGGACATAGGACGAAACCAGCAGCATGAAGACTGCCGTGACTAGGAGGTGGCTGGTATTTGTGAATCGGGCAGTGGCTGATGGCATGTCATGGCTCCCCAGTATCTATGATGGGTGATCGTCGATCGCCTTGGGGTACATGCGCCATGAAGAATGCGAATTGAGTGCCTACCGTTTTATTGCAGGAGAGAAGAAAGGAGGCGTCCGAAGACGCCTCCATGAAGAACAGGGATTACAGCAAACCCGATTCGGCGAACGAGAACGGGATTCCATCACCAATGATGAAGTGATCCAGCACTCTCACATCGACGAGTTCGAGAGCCGATTTCAATCGAGTCGTGATCGCCTTGTCGGCCTGACTCGGTTCGGTCGACCCCGAAGGATGATTGTGAGCAAAGACCACGGCGGCGCAGTTGTGCTCGATGGCACGTTTGACCACGGCACGTGGATAGACCGCAGCGCCGTCGATGGTGCCTCGGAACATCGGTTCATAGGCGATCACGCAATGCTGCGAGTCGAGGAAGACGGCAGCAAAGACCTCCAGTGCTTCACCGGCAAGTTTCAACCGCAGGTACTCACGTACGGCGGCAGGACTGGTCAGCGATGCACCGCGCTTGAAGAGGCGTTCTTCCAAGACGCCGATGGCCTGACGGATCAGTGGGTCATCCTGGATGCTCGCATAGTCGACGAGCGTGCAAGTGGTGCCGTCGGTGACGGCATTGGACAGAGTCATGGGAACCTCCTGGATAGGAACGGAGGCTCCTGTCCCAAGGGGCAAGGCCCCCTGGGACAGTGGAAGGCCCGCAATACGGGCCGGATCGTTGGCATCCTCCATCGAAGACGATGGACGTTCGCGCGAGGGATGCGGAGCGAACGGGTCGATCAACGTGGTCGGAACCACGCCGTAGCCTTGAAGACCGTGGCTACCTGGGCATGTCGCCGACGACGTCGGCAGGCATTTCGCTTGTTGTGGTGGCCGATTCCTCCGCGGTCTCACTCGCCATGGCCATGAGCAGGTCGATGGCGGACAGCAGCGCATCGCCCTCGATAGGGCCAGCCGGTAACAGCAAATCTGTGCCGGTATGGTTGTCGATCAGGCGCAGAGTCGGCGTGGCGACCACTCCAGCCTGTGACGCTTCTGTGGCCTGGGTCTGAATCGCGGCATCGGGCCTCGTGCTATCCAGACACGCTTGCAACTCAGGTGTCAGACCGGGTATCGGGACCTCGCTGGGAACGCCCTGGCCATCACTACGTGTGTGCTGATACACCCAGGCGATGGTCTGCCAGAACGCGGTGTGCCCGCGCACTTCCCCGGCGCATTCCGCCAGGCGTGCGCCTTGAGTGGCGGCGGGTTCATGGAACGCCAGCGGCAAGTGATGCCATTGCCAGTTCACTTCGGGATGGGTGTCGATCCACTGTCTCAGGATTGGGAAATAGGCCTGGCAAAACGGGCATTCCAGATCGGCGTAGGAGACCACGGTGAACCGTGCATCGAGGTGGCCGTAGAACCAGGGTGGTCCCATCGGTTCGGCGATAGGATCATTAGCGTGTTGCGAACTGAGGCCGCGTGACGAGAATACCCATATCAGAAGGGCAATGGAGACTGCCGCTGTGACCAGTATCAACCCAATGGTGGCTCGTGTTCTGTGGTTCGCATGCCAAGACCTGTCCATGTGAGCACCTCAGTTGAAACTGTCCGGCGACAAGGGCTCGATGCCTCGCGCCCGGTCGATTTTCTCCGCCACCTTGAAGGCGGCTTCCAGCTCGCTGATACCGTGTTCGCGCATCAACTGGTGACGTTCGGCTTTCTCTTCGGGTTCCGTCATCGCCATGGCGAGATAGAGGCTTGGCGGCACGGCGCGGAACAATACTTCCATCGACTTCGACAGGATCACGCCTTCGCTGAACTTGCCGGACTCCTTGCGGGCCGAGCGCATCAGCGCCTTCTGCGCGGGGTTGAGTTCCCGAAAGCGCGCCACCTTCTCCACCTCGTCCGGGGGCATGGACAGGCAGATCCACCACTCGATCATCGACAGCATGGGCTCGGCAGCCTTGGGCAGGTCGTCCAGGTTCTGGGTCGCCAGCCAGAACCAGGCTCCCAGCTTGCGCCACATCTTGGTGATCTTGACGACATAGGGCGCGAGCAAAGGGTTCTTGGTGATGATGTGTCCTTCGTCGGTGACATTGATGATGGGCCGACCCAGGAACTGGTCACGTTCGGCGATGTTGTTGACCGTGTTGATCAGGGAGATATAGGCGATGGAGAGTTGGGCGTTGTAGCCCTCGCGGGCAAAGGTCGCCAGATCGACGATGGTGATGTCGGCCTCGGGCCAGGGCGTGCCAGGGCGGTTGAACATCTCGCCGTCCAGACCCTGACAGAACATGTCCATGGCATCGGCCATTTCCAGCAGGCGCGCCCGCCGGGTTTCAGGCAGCGTCGACTCCATGCTGTGCTCGCGCAGGGCGTCGCGCACGTCCTCGGTCAGCACCGTGCGCTCGTCCTGGACGCAGCGGCGGGCTGCATCCAGGATGCACTGTCGGATCAGGCTGCGGTCGGCGCGGGTCATGCGCGCCTCTTCCTTGTCTTCCCCACCGGTGATCATCAGTCGCGCGGTGATCTCCAACTCGCCCAGCACGTCACGTTGCTCGTCTTCCTCTGAGGTGGGTGCCGTCTTTTCCGTGTCGTCATCCAGAGCATCGGCATCCAGGGTGCTGACCTCGCCGGGGGTGTCGACCAACCGCCAGGCATCGCTGAACGGTGCCAGGCTCACACCGGCACCGGGGGCCAGCTTGACCCGGTGCACACTCAGCCCGAGGCGCTTGGCGAAATCCCCAAACAGACCGAAGGAGTTGCCCGCCTCGACGATGAACAGCCGTGGCCGGTAGACGGCGACCACCTGGTTGAGGATGTTGTTGAGGGTGGCGGACTTGCCGGAGCCGGTCGGGCCGAACAGGAACAGGTGGGCGTTCATCTGCCGGTCGTGCCGGTTGAGTGGGTCGAAGGTGATGGTGTCGCCCCCACGATTGAAGAAAGTGATGCCGGGGTGGCCAGTGCCCTGGTTGCGGCCCCAGAGCGGCGAGAGGTTGGCCGCGTGCTGGGCGAACATCAACTGGGTATACCACTGGCGGCGATCCTTGGCTGGATCGAACACGCCGGGTAGCCAGCGCAAGTAGCTATTGAGTGGCGCGACCTCATCCTCCTCTCGCACCGGCTGCAGGCCGGCATTGAGCATCACGTTGGCGAGTTGCAGGCCCCGTGCGTTCAGTTCGTCCTGGTCGTGCCCGCGCAGATAAAACGCCAGCGCACCGCGATAGAGTTTGTGGGCACTGCCGATCAGCGAACGCGCCTCCTGTACGTCCTGACGCGCCTGCTCGGAGGCCAGGGTGTCGCCGACAGCCTTGCGATCCAGGTGGTTGAGGTGCGCTTCGAGCACGTCCTGGGGCGTGGCCACCAGGGTCAGACACATCACCGTGTCTTCGGGCATCTGGTCGAACAGGGCATTGAAGGCATCGCCGCCCTTGCGAGTCTCACCGGTGACATGGCCGGTAGCCGGAGGTGTACGCAGACGGTCGAGCACCATGACCCGGTGCGGCATGCCGTCGAATACCCAGGTGCCGGTCTCCATGTCGGAGCGTGGCTCGCCGAAGAACAACCGCTGCGAGAAATCGGTACCGCTGGCCAGCTCGACTTCGCCCGGCTCCGACTCACTGGGGTAAGCCGTCAACTGATAGAAACGCTCCCTATCCTCCGCTGTCGACCCGAGTAGGCTGGGATGCGGATTGAACCAGCGCAGCAACCAGGCGTGGATGTCCGCTGCTTGCATGCGGCGCGCGCCGACACCGGCATTGGCCAGCCCTCCCAGCAAGCGATCACACACTGTCGTCAGCGCGTGCTCTGGGGTTTGCCTTCGACGCCGGGCAGTGCCCGGCGCACGGCGGTAGACCACCAGGCGCACGCGGCGGCATTGGCCGCGCCAGGGCAGTCGGGTCACGGTGGTGTCCTCGAAAAGTCCGCCGGGTTTGGCGATGGCGCGCAAGTGATGAGCCAGAAAACGCCGATAACTTTCACTGAAGGCGCTGCCTTGGGCGCGGGGCTGGATGTAGTCGCGCAGGGTGTTCAGGTAGCTGGACCAGTCGGTTTCGTCCTGGGCGTAGAGCTGCACCACCCAGGGGTGTTCGTCCAACTCATCGAAGCTGTCCTGCAGGGCGTTTTCCAAGGCGTCACGAGCTTGCAACAACCATTGCGATTCACGCCCCTCGGTGCCGATAGGCGTCAACTCGAAGAAGGCTGCGACTGACTCGCCGTCATCCAGCAGCAGACTTTGTGAGTCCGGCAGGTACTCCACCCAGGGCAGCAGATCGACGAACGACGGCTTGACGTCATACAGATGCTGTTCGTCCGCTTGCGTCGCGGCGGAGCGTTTAGAGTCGCGATGGTGACCCGGCGTGGGAATGCCGTGGTCGTGCAGGCTTTCCACATGACGCGCCCAGACATCGGGTGGCGCTGGCAAGGCCTTTGTTTTTCCGACTCTATTCCGAATGAGCCCTTGTCTTGACCAAGGCAGTGACCAGGCCATCAATAATCCTCCACCCGTTCGCCCGGCAGGGCGTACTGCACGCGCTGATACAGGGGGAACACGGTGCTGTAGCCAGGTACCGGTACGGGGTCTGTACCGGCCAGGTGCGGGAAGACGTACATGACCAGGTCCGGATTGGGCAGACGCTTAAACTGGCTGAGGATTTCATTGTGTGCCGTGCGGGTATAATGGGCCTGTTCCCTCGGCGCTGCCTGCACGTCTTCCGTGGTTAGTGGTCGACGCAGGGACTGGCGTGCATCCAAGAGCTCTCGGGCTGCGCGGCCGCCATTGCCGGCTTCACGACTCCAGATGTCGTGCATGGTCTGACCATCGTGGGTGAGCAGTTCATCCTTGCTGGTGGCGCAGCCAGCCAGGACCAGCATGGCAAGCATGAGGGCCGTGCATCCGGCCCGTTTGAGGTCAGTCGAGATCCTGTGCATGGGAGCCTCCAATGCGATGATCGACCCGGCGACCCTTGACGTCGTAGTCGATGTTGAGAGCTTGTTCGATATGCACGGCTACCTGGGCACCGGGTTCCACATAGACCGCCGCGAAGGCCTGTCCGTAGAGCTGGTTGACCCATTGCGACATCTCCTGCACGCCGCCCGCCAGAATACGGCCCATAGCCTCATTGGCACTGATGCCAACCGTACCGAGGGAGCCATCACTGCCAACGTAGGACATACGTCCGCTCTCCGAGTCGATCAGGGAAGCCGCACCGGCACCGGCGGCTGTGATCAGTGCCTGGGTACCCAGATACTGCTGGGCATTGCTGCGCCGTTCACCGGTCACACAGGGGATACCGTAGGGATCGCTGATCCAGCCGAGGCCATCGAGGATGTCGACATCGTTTCGGTTGCTGCGGGTATTGCTGCCGTCTTCCTCCGGCAATGTGCGGATGGTGCCGTCCTGGAATACGAAAGTGATCGACCGAATCTGCCCCCGCACGCAGGACAGCGTCCAATCCCCCGAGGCCGTGCCGCTGACCACGGCACCGGCCACATCGGGAATCTCGATGCCGTTGGCGGTGAGGTTGTCGGGACCGATCACTACCTTGAACGGATAGGGATCGTTCACCGTGCCGTCGACGGGGACCCGACCGATCAGTGCCGTCATGGCCACCGACCCCATCAGGATGGCGTTGGAGGGCACGGTGTAGACGGCTTTCAGTGGTGAAGCGCCCACTTGCCCATCCGTGGCCCGCCCCAGGGTTTCGCTGGCCGCGTCGATGGTATCCTGGGCAGGGCCGAAAGTAGTGGGAAAGGTAAAACCGCTGCTATTGCCGCTGCGCGGGTCGGCAGGTTGGGCATCGTCCGGCTCGATCCAGCGCATACCGTCGCCGAAGCCCTGACCGTCGCCGGGTTCGAGCCCGAGGCCGATGGGCAGGTCCGCCTGGCCGTTCGCTCCACTCAAGCCTTCGAGTTGCCGTTGCAAATCTTGCAACAGACTCTGTGCCTGCTGCCGTTCGCTGGCCACCTGGTCTCGATCTTGGCGGAGTTGTGCACGCTCCGTGTCCAGCGCCGTCTGGATGCGCTGCTCGATGGAGCGTTCACGCTGGCGCAGGCGGTCGTTCTCTGCCTGCTGGGCGCGGTTGTCCGACAGCGCCGTCTCCAGTTGCTCCCGGAACTGTCGCACCTGGGCCACCAGGGTGGCCACCGTATCGTTGGGTGTATCGCCCTCGATACCGAGGGCACGCCTCTCCTCGGCGGACAGGCGTGTCCCTGCGTCCTGTGGCACGGTGCCTGGGCCGCGCTCCCCGGACAACAGCCGGATACCGGCGAACACCAGCAGCGCCACTACCGGGAGCATCAGCCACTTGAGCAGACCGTTACTGCGCATGATCCACTCCCTCCGCGTCGCCGGCGGCAGCGGCGGCCGGCAGGTTGCGGGTGGCATCGATGGGGCTGATGGCCGGCAGCAGCGCTTTCGCCAGACCATGGCCTCGTGTCACCAGGTACACCACCGTGGTGTCGTGTGACGTACCTGTCGGTCCCAAGTCGGGATGCTGGAACGTCGCCGCCACGAAATTGCCTTGCAGCGCCCTGGGGTCCAGGGTGAGCCACCGATGGGCGGTATTGGTCAGGCGCACCGCTGTCACCCACTGATCCTCCAGCCGCCAGGAGGCCAGAGCATTGGCGCGGATCGGCAAGGTGGGCAACAACGTGTCCAACACCAGGTCGCGGTGCAGGTTCCCGCGCGAGAGGCCGTTCACGGGTTCGACGGTACGCAGCGGTGCGTACAGGTGCTGGGCTGCGTAGCGCGTGAGTATCACCGGCACCGGTGTCTCCCGCGCGGGATTCGCGGTGGCAGCGCTCGGCACCCCAGGGGCTTGTGTGCTGGTGCCGCCATAACGGGGACCAACGGCATCACCTTCGACGATGCGTACTGGCTCCAGAGGCTCATCGCCTTCCTGTGCGGCAATGTCGATCAGGATCAAGGTGCCGTCGTCGGCATCCTGCAACTGCAACCGTGTGGGTTCGATGGTGTCGTGCGCCAACAGGTAGATAGCTCCACCCGCGCTTTGCACCCGAAGGCGATCACCGATTGATGCAGGAACGCCGACGCGCACGTTGCGGTCGATAAAAACCACGCGCTCGTGGCCGACCACCAGAGGCACGGCCAGCGGCATGCGCTCCCACTTGAGGATTTCCACCGCATGGCTAATAGGAATCCAGCCGAGGAGCAGGGTGAGACAGGCCAGAAAGCGGAATGGTCGTAACATGGCAAGTCCTCTACGGGGTATCCGGTGTGGGGGATGGCGCTTCGGCAGCGATGCGCTGTGGCGTACCGTCGTAGCAATCCAAGGCCAGACCGAAGGGATTGCGCTCTGGGTCGATGTCCAGGCGCACCACCTTCAGGGGATAGCGCACCAGGGCGCGCTTGACCTGCTCGGTGCCGTAATACTCGTCGGCGGAGATGTCCAGGGTGACGATCCAATCGCGTTCAGACACCACTTTCACCCGTTGGGTGGGGTCATCACCGAAGCCCCGCCCCGGAATCTCATAGATTCCCCGCACTCGCTGACGCAGTTCACCGGTACGTTGCCGTTGCTCGTAATCGAGCTGAAGAAAGTGCTGGCAGGCTGGGGTCAGGTACGCAGACAACGCATGGATATTGCGTGCGTAATCCACCTCGCCATTGGTGGGCCAGCGGTTGAGCTGCTGAAAGATGTAGAAGGTAAAGGCATAAACCGACTCCGGTGGCACGTCCCACCACTTGCGCACACTGCCGGAGCGCAAGTCCGGGGGCACATGGATGGTTAGATCACGCGGGGCCTGCCACCAGCCAAAACCCAGTACCAGCGTAAGGATGAACAGAGCGGCTACGCCAAAGCGCAGGGTTCGGATATGAGCCTGAAGGTGGGTGACCTCATTCTTGAAGCGGCTCATTGGCTACCCCTTCGGGTCGTCCAGTACCCAGAGCGCGTCACCAGCGAATCCCCGCGAATCCAGGGAGAGAGCCAAGGATGGTTGAGCGCGATGCGCCACTGCAACTGTCGATAGAGCCAGGTGTCGGGTCGCCCCCGCTTCCGACGTCGCAGTGCGCTCCCGCCAACGAAGATGCCAAACGCAATGGCGGCGACGATCATCGACGGTATCAGCGCGATGGTAGATGTCAGCCAAGCCAGGGGCAGACCGAGCAGCAATCCCGCTAGAGCCGACAGGCCCACGCAAATCCACAACTCATCCGCTGTCAGTCCCCGCACCACTACGGGCTGGCGGTTGAGCCGGTGTGGCAGGAAGCTCACCGTATCGTCTTCGTTGAGTTCAGGGGTGCTGGACATCGTGGGACGCCTTTACAGGATGCCGGTGGCTTCGGTCAGCAACCAGATACCCACGACTAGCAGGATCGCGCCAACCGCCACGGTCAGGCCGAACTGCCCCCAGGTCTTGCGCCCGGTATGAATCTCGGAATAGGTGCTGTAGGCGTGGTAGCAGACGCCAATGAACATCGACGCCACCACCAGCAGAGCCACCAGCAACACGATGTCGTAGCCATAGTTGCGCAGCGTCTCCATGATGCCGCTGCCGGTGCCGCGCGATGGGTCCTCCAGTGTCGGCAGCCCCTGGGCGTACACCTGCGGCACCGCGCTGACCGAAAGCACGGCGGCGGACAGACGGGCGCGTTGAATCAGACGGTTGGGAGCGAAACGGGAAACCATGGTGAAGTCCTCATCGGGTCAAGACAGCAGAAAGAAAGCCAGTACCAGGTACATCGCGACGAAGCGCACCGCGACCCCGAGAAACTGACGTTGAGAAAGACGTTCTTCAGCCCAGCCGACATAAGCAGTGCGCAGAGCCCAGACTCCCCAGAGCAGCAGCACGGCGAACACCAGGCTCAAGAGCACCACGGAGACATCCCCTGCGGAGAAACCGGCATTGGCCTGAAAAGCGGAGATTTGGGCGCTGTTCACGGGGCCGCCTCCTCGGATGCCTGGCGGTAGTCACCAAGCAGCTCAACAGGGTCGCGGGGCTGGGCACGCTGGGGCACCAGGTAATCGCGGATGCCCTGGCGAACACGCTCGATGTCCTCGCGCAGGCGGGCGTAGTCGAAGTGATAACGGCTGCCGTCGGGATGAGGCAGGCTGGCACTGTGCTCGGCCAGGCGGTCGATCATGTCGAGCTGGCGGATCAATGCGGCCAGTTGGGCCTGCTCATTGGCGCCGTCCCCGGCGAGTACTGGTTCGATGGCCAGAACAGAGAAGACCAGCAGCGCGACGAAGGCACGGTGCCATGGAGTGTTGCGGTTTCTGGGGTATGCCATCGTGCCATTCCTCGCAGGGCGAATGGCATGATGCTGGGGTATGGGATCGGATTGCGCCGCAAAGAATAGGAACGACGGGGTTACCGGATTCCTGATTCATTTCAGGAGGCGGATTTCATCTACTGCTACTGGCGTGGGGCGTGGGGCGTGGGGCGTGGGGCGTGGGGCGTGAGGCTTGACGGTTGCTCGAAATACGCCCGCTTGAATCAGGTCAAACCCTATCAGCTCATGCTAAATCATACTCAATACACTATGCTTGCCACATGTTTCATGCCATTATTGGCAATCTGCCCGAATTTTGACTTCACGTAGGAAGACTATGTCAGAGCGTTGGCTGTCGGTCGAAGAGATCGCAGAGTACCTCGGGGTGAGCAAGGACACCGTCTATGCGTGGATTCGTGGACGGGGCATGCCGGCCCACCGAATAGGGCGGCTGTGGAAGTTCAAGTCGCAGGAAGTCGATGAATGGGTGAAATCGGGTGGAGCTGCGGAAGACGAAGGTCGGAACAAGAAATGAGGAAAGCTGACACGATGACTCTGTCCAATTCTGTCAACCGGGATGGTGGCGATATGCAGGTCGCCTGCGTTGATCTGTTTTGTGGCGCCGGTGGGCTGACTCATGGATTCGTCAAGGAAGGGCTGCAGGTCGTCGCCGGGATCGACTTGGACCCAGCTTGCCGTCACCCCTACGAGGCCAATAACCAGGCCAAGTTCATCGAACGAGACGTCAGCAAAATCAAAGTTGCCGAGCTGAAAGAGTTGTTTGGAGGTGCTGGACTGACGATCCTTGCCGGTTGCGCGCCTTGTCAGCCGTTTTCGACCTATGCCCAACGCTATGAATCGGACGGCAAGGATGGAAAGTGGGGCCTGCTGTATCAATTCGCACGCTTGGCGAAAGGTGCTCAACCCGACGTCATCACCATGGAAAATGTTCCTTCTGTCGCCAAGCATAAAGTTTTTCACGATTTCGTCGGTGCCCTGAAACGTGCTGGATACGACGTCTGGTACGACGTCGTGGACAGTTCGCAATATGGCGTTCCCCAAACACGGCGGCGGATGGTCTTGCTGGCTTCCAAGCACGGGACCATCGAGATGATCGAACCGACGCACAAAAAGCCGAAAACCGTGAGTCAGGCGATCAAGCGCCTACGGCCTTTGGCTGCTGGAGAGTCCGCCCCCAGAGACAAGCTCCACACCGCAGCCACACTATCGGAAAAAAACCTGCGTCGAATCAGAGCTTCGAAACCAGGAGGTACTTGGCGTGACTGGCCAGAGGAACTGGTTGCCGAATGCCATCGCGCTGAAAGTGGACGTACCTATCCGGGTGTTTATGGGCGAATGGAGTGGGACAAACCTGCACCGACGATGACGACCCAGTGTTATGGATTTGGGAACGGTCGATTCGGGCATCCAGAACAAGATCGCGCGATTACCTTACGTGAAGCGGCCATCATACAAAGTTTTCCTCGTGACTATGAATTCATTCCCAAAGGAGGAGAGCCCAGCTTCAAAGCATTGGGTCGGTTGATCGGCAATGCCGTTCCCGTCGACCTGGGGCGTGCCATCGCTCGCAGCATCAAGATGCATCTCGCCAAAGTGGCCGCAACATGACACGGTGAAGGAATATTCGATGCCACGTATCTCGCCTACTACACCAGAAACCAGCCAACGTATGGCGAGGGTCAGGCAGAAAGATACGGGTGGAGAGATCGCACTACGCCGTGAACTTCACAAAATGGGGCTGCGCTATCGAGTCGCTTTCGAGGTGTTGAAGAAGCCTCGTCGCGTAGCCGATATAGCCTTTCCTGGTATTCGACTGGCCGTTTTCGTCGATGGCTGTTTCTGGCATGGCTGCCCGGAGCATGCAACTTGGCCGAAACGAAACGCCGACTTCTGGCGACATAAGATCGAAACCAATCGGTCCAGGGATGCCGACACGAATGAGAGGTTGCGAAGCATCGGATGGCGTGTGCTGAGATTCTGGGAGCATGAATCACCTCTGGTGGCGGCTGAGATCGTGGTGCGGGAGGTGGAGGTATTGAAGTCGCGCCGGGCATCGCATGAGAAGAATTGAAGGGGAACCGAAGGGGTCGCATGACAGCTTCCAATGAGCAGCAGGCCGAAGCATATCGAGCAAAGCCAGAACCGGGGCAACTGGTAGAAGTCCGGCGTCGTCAATGGGTCGTGTCTGATGTCCTTTCATCATCTCTGGAGTCGAGCGCGGCCTCGCAGAACGTCGTGACGCTCTCTTCCATCGATGAGGACGGACTTGGGGAGGAGCTGGAAGTCGTTTGGGAGATCGAGCCCGGTGCCCAGGTCATCGAGCGCGCAGGCTTGCCGGAGATCACGGGACAGGACGACGCTACGACTCTGGATGCTTTCCTGGATGCCGTGAGATGGGGTGCCGCGACGAATGCCGACAGGGGCTTCCTTCAAGCGCCGTTTCGCAGCGGCGTCAGTATCGAAGCCTTCCAACTCGATCCTCTTGTCCGTGCCATCGACATGGCGCGTGTCAACCTACTCATTGCCGATGACGTGGGGTTGGGTAAGACCATCGAGGCTGGCCTCGTCATACAGGAACTACTCCTTCGGCATCGCGCCCGCACCACTCTGATCGTTTGTCCCGCGTCGCTACAAGAAAAGTGGCGGGTGGAAATGTTGGAGAAGTTCGGCCTCGATTTCCGGGTGGTCGATTCGGCGTACATCAAGCGCCTGAGACGTGAGCGAGGCATACATGCCAATCCGTGGACGTCCCATCCTCGTCTCATCACCTCGATGGACTGGGCCAAGAGTGGCGAAGGTCTGCGAACCATTCGAGACGTACTACCACCGCATGTCGGGCATCCGAGAAAATTCGACCTTTTGATCGTCGACGAAGCTCACAACATCGCGCCATCCGCTGGTGCCAACTATGCTCTCGAAAGTCAGCGTACACGCTTCATTCGTACCATCGGTCCTCACTTCCAGCACCGATTGTTCCTGACGGCAACCCCCCACAACGGGTATACGGAATCTTTCACGGCTCTCCTGGAACTGTTGGATGACCAACGCTTCGCGCGAAACATCCTTCCAGACGAAAAACGACTCAGTCAGGTGATGATCCGTCGGTTGAAGAGTGATCTGGTCGATGCCGACGGAAACCCTCTATATCCCCAGCGCAAATTGCAGGCGCTGAGCATCCCGTATACAGAGGAAGAGCGGGCGATACATCGCAAGTTGATCGATTACTGTGCCAGCCGTGAGAGGGAAGATGGCGAGTCAGGAAATGCCTTCGGCACCACCTTCATCAATCAGTTGCTCAAAAAGCGTCTGTTTTCGTCACCGGCTGCCTTTGCTTCCACCTTGGAAAAGCACCTCCAATCATTGTCGAACGAGACGCGGCAAAAACGCAATGATGCCCTGGATGAGCGAATCTTACGCAAAGCCATCCTGAAGGCGGAAGAAGATTACGCTGACGATCGAGAAGTCGAAAATGCCCAGTCCGAGGCCGTCGAGGAGGCCTCTCGACGTGCACAGCCTTTGAGTGACGAGCAGCGTCAGATTCTGGACGAACTCAGGCAGTGGGCGCAGCGAGCCAAGAACCAGACAGACTCCAAAGCCCAAGCCATCCTCGATTGGCTGACGACCAACCTACGCCCAAACGGCGAATGGAATGATCGCCGAGTGATCCTTTTCACAGAATACCGGACTACACACCAATGGATGCATGAAATCTTGGTCAGCCACGGTTTCGGTGGAGATCGGCTAGGGATTCTCCATGGTGGCCTTTCCCAAGACGATCGAGAGCCCGTGAAAGCGGCGTTCCAGGCATCTCCCAAAATATCACCCGTGCGCATCCTGCTCGCTACCGATGCCGCCTCGGAAGGTATCGACTTGCAGAATCACTGTAATTGCCTCATCCATTTGGAGATACCATACAACCCCAACGTCATGGAACAGCGCAATGGTCGTATCGATCGTCACGGCCAGAAAGAAAAAGAGGTGCTGATCTGGCACCCCGTCGATGGCGGTCCTGGAAGCGATGAGCAGGTGGGCGGGCATGGCGAAGACATCCTGAGGGCGCTCCGTAAACTGGAGTCGATGCGTGCCGACATGGGAAGCGTAAATCCTGTGATCGCTCCCCAGATGTCCGGCTTGATAGAAGGTTCTCTGACTGATCTGGATACGCGTCTGGCTGAGGCCAAGATAGCCAAGGCCAGACGGTTCGTACGGGCCGAGCGTGAATTGAAAGAACGAGTGGCCAAGCTCCATGACCGTCTACTCGCAACCCGTCAGGACTTTCATCTCACGCCAGAACATATTCAGATGGCCGTAGTGACGGGGTTGGCACTGGCGGGTCGCCCTCCGCTGGAACCGGTCGACCTGGATGATGCCCCGAGTGGCCGCGTCTTCAGAATGCCGTCTTTGTCGGGTTCCTGGGCACGTTGTCTGGAGGGGTTACGACACCCCCATACTCAGCATATACGTCCCATCACTTTCGATCATGAAGTGGCGAGTGGACGAGATGACGTCGTGTTGGTCCATCTCAATCATCGCTTGGTTCAGATGTGTCTGAGGCTGTTGCGCGCCGAAGTGTGGGCGCAGGATGACGTCAAGAAACTGCATCGAGTCACGGTTCGGTCGGTGCCTGACGATCTCATCGATGATCCAGCCGTGGCCATCGTTTCTCGATTGGTCGTCACTGGAGGAAATCATCATCGCCTACATGAGGAACTGACGGTATCGGGAGGTTATCTGCGTGACCGATCCTTCCGTCGAGAAGAAGCTGTCACCAGAGTACAACGATGGTTGGATGTCGGGCACCCCGTTACGGCGGGTGACGGATTGTTCGACACATTGCGGGAGCGTTTCGATAGCTCACATGAATCCATCTTGAGGGCCGTCGAATCCCGGTCCAAGGAACGTCTGGAGTTCCTGGGCAACACCCTGCGATCCCGTAAGGAGCGTGAAGTCACCGACATCCATGCTGTGCTCGATGAGTTGGAGACGGCGATTCGAGGTGAATTGCAGAAAGACGAGCAACCAGAGCAATTCTCTTTGTTCAGTGAAGACGAGCGTACTCAGCTAAGGCGCGATACTGCGGCACTGGAAGCACGCTTGGAGCGGATTCCTACAGAACGCGAGCAGGAGGAAAGAGCGATCGAAGCCCGCTACGCGAAACTCGATGACCGTACCTTTCCTGTCGCTGTCATCTTCCTCGTCCCAGAGTCGATGGGAGGTGCAGTATGAGCAGCAATGACACGCACCACGATTGGCTCTCACTGATAGAGATTTCTGGCCCGTTCCTCGCCGTTCCAGTTTTGAAGGAGGCGTTTCCACAGGGGTTGGAAGAACTAGACGGCTTCAAACGGAAACGGCTGCGGCAGGCTTACGATGAGTGGCGAGAAGCGTTGGATACGGGTGATCCCGAGTTCACCAACATCCATGCAGCCTGGATCGAAGAAGTCTTGTCGCGGGGTTTGGAGCTGGATGAGGACGGC
This sequence comes from Haliea atlantica, assembly GCF_054779855.1. Taxonomy (NCBI): domain Bacteria; kingdom Pseudomonadati; phylum Pseudomonadota; class Gammaproteobacteria; order Cellvibrionales; family Halieaceae; genus Haliea; species Haliea atlantica. The sequence continues at coordinate 306,998 of NZ_BAAGXL010000019.1, forward strand.
AAGGGCGACGTTCTCAAGCGTAAGGATTGGTGTGAGTCCAATTTGAGTACCCAGCTTCCTGAGCATGGCGTGACGGTGACACCGGATTTCGCGGTGGTGGATGAGCAGAATGGCAACCGTGCATCGATGCTCATCCACGTCTATCCCCAGGATACGGATCTCGAAGCCACGTCGAACCAGAATGGTTGGGCTGCCACCCCTGCTGAACGCATGGTCCAATTGTGCCGCGCACGGAGTTGCCGTCTGGGCCTCGTCACGAATGGTGAGCGCTGGGTGCTGGTGGATGCACCAGTGGGTGCGGTTACTACCTTCGCCAGTTGGTATGCCCGCATCTGGGGCCAGGAGCCCGCCACCCTGCAGGCGTTCGTACACCTGCTGGGCATTCGTCGATTCTTCGTCGATGAAACGGAGCAATTACCCGCATTACTCAATCGCTCCCTGAAATTTCAGGATGAAGTCACCGATGCCCTGGGCGAGCAGGTGCGTCGCGCGGTGGAGGTATTGATCCAGGCCCTCGACAAGGCCGATCAGGATCGTGGCCGGGAGTTGCTCCGAGACGTGAAGGAAGCCGAACTCTACGAGGCGGCGCTCACGGTAATGATGCGGCTGGTGTTCCTGCTTTCCGCCGAGGAGCGTGGCTTGCTATTGCTGGGGGATGAGAAGTACGAGGCCCACTACGCGGTCTCCACCCTGAGAATGCAACTACGCGCAGAGTCCGAAGAGATACTGGAGCGGCGTTGGGACGCCTGGTCGCGATTGCTGGCCATCTTCCGGGCAGTGTTTGGCGGTATAGAGCATGAGAATCTGCGTCTTCCTGCACTCGGTGGGTCATTGTTCGATCCGGATCGCTTCCCCTTCCTCGAAGGCAGGTCGAAAGGCTCCAGTTGGCGCATCGACGACTCGAAACCCTTGCCGATCGACAACCGTACCGTCCTCCTGTTGCTGGAAGCCATCCAGCAGTATCAAGGGCGCACACTCTCCTACCGTGCCCTGGACGTGGAACAGATCGGTTATGTATACGAGGGCTTGCTAGAACGCACAGTGAAACGGACTTCCGAGGTCACGTTGGAGCTGGATGCGACAAGGGGTGCCAAGTCTCCTTGGGTTACCTTGGCTCGGTTGGAGGCTGTCAGAGACGAGGGTAGCGAGGCACTGGCAGAAGTATTGCGTGAGCACACCGGGAGTTCACCCAGCCGCATTCGTAACGACCTTGTCAAGCCAGTCGACGCTGCCCTCGCTGATCGCCTGTTGGCGGCTTGTCATGGTGATACGGAACTACGTGACCGCATCCGGCCTTATGCTCACCTGATTCGCTCCGACTCATGGGGATATCCACTGGTCTATCCTGCGGGCGCCTTCATCGTCACCACTGGCTCCGATCGTCGCGAGACCGGTACCCACTACACACCGAAGTCACTGACCGAAGCCATCGTCGCCGAAACGCTCACCCCGGTTGCCTATGTCGGCCCGGCAGAAGGCAAGCCGCGTGACCAATGGCAACTGAAGTCACCTGATGAGCTGCTCGACCTCAAAGTGTGTGACCCGGCGATGGGTTCAGGGGCTTTCCTGGTACAAGCCTGCCGCTGGTTGGCCGAGCGATTGGTGGAGGCTTGGACGCAGGCTGAGGAAAGTGGCAAATCAGTGAGCGTGGATGGCGAAGTACTCGATTCAGTCAGTGACCGGGAGCCGTTACCTCGCGATATCGAAGCACGTACCGTCATCGCCCGCCGGCTCATAGCCGAGCGCTGTCTGTATGGCGTCGATCTGAACCCGCTGGCGGTGGAACTGGCCAAGCTTTCCATATGGCTGATTACCCTCGCAAAGGGTCGCCCCTTTGGGTTCCTCGATCACAATCTGCGCTGTGGTGACAGCCTTCTCGGTATCCATCGGTTGGATCAGCTCACCGAACTCTCCATGACTCCTACGGGCAAAGGTCAACAGCGCTTGTTCGGACAGGAGATAGAACGGGCTGTAAGGGAAGCCATTGAGCTACGTTCAAACCTACGCCAGATTCCCATTCGTGACATCCACGATGTCGAAGCTATGGCGCATCTGGATTCTGATGCACGTCGCAAGCTTGAAGTGCCAGAATGCATTGCCGATGCGTTCATCGGGGAAGTGTTTGAAGCGAGCAGTAATCGTGTGGAGCTAGAGAGCACGCTGACAACGCTGGCCATCCAAGCTGGAGAAGCCGTAGATGGTAGTCGCGATTTGATCACGTCAATTCTCCGGAGATCTCATACGACACTTTCAATTGATCTCCCTTCAGATAAACCAATACGTCGGCCTTTCCATTGGCCATTGGAGTTTCCGGAAGTATTTGCGGAAGAAAATACTGGATTCGATGCCTTTGTCGGCAATCCACCTTTCCTTGGCGGAAAACGTATCAGTACGGTACTTGGCTCGACATACAGCTCGTTCCTTGCCGCTATTCATCCGCCCGCAAGTAAGAACATGGACCTCGTTGCTCATTTTTTCCGGCGGGCATTTGATTTGCTCTGTAAGGCGGGGGATTTCGGTTTTCTGGCTGTTAACTCAATAGCCGAAGGAGATACCCGAGAAGGAGGGCTGGAATGGATGACACGAAATGGCGCAAGTATCTATGCAGCTTACCCGAACGAACCATGGCCGGGACAGGCTGCCGTAGTAACCAGTCGTGTTCATACCCACAAAGGTGAATGGCATGGCGCGAGAAGTCTGGCTGGAAAATCGGTTCATTTCGTTTCAGCTTTTTTGTCCGGCCAAGAAGAGTGGAGCCCGAAAAAGCTAAAAGCTAACGATGGGAAAGCTTTCATTGGCTCATTTGTCAACGGCATGGGGTTTGTTTTGACAAATGAGGAAGCTCAGCGAATGCTCAATGCCGACCCTCGTAACGAAGAGGTGATTTTTCCATATATAAACGGAGAAGACTTGAATTCTAGTCCGGATCAGCGCGCGAGTCGCTGGGTTATAAATTTCTGGGATTGGCCGGAAGAAAGAGCGAAAACGTATATTGAGCCCTACAAGTGGATCAAAGAGCACGTCTATTCCGAAAGATTGGAAAAAAGTACGCAGAAGTCCTATCAGAACATAATGTCGATGTGGTGGCTGTATTGGCGACATCGACCAGAACTTTATCGAGCAATTGGCCACGACCGTTGGTTTGTGCGCCGCAAAGTAGATGATGGGGTGTCGCCATCAGAACCCTTGCGCCGGGTGCTTGCGATTACGCGTGTAAGTAAGACTGTTGCATTTTCATTCGTGCATACGTCATCGGTCTTCTCAGATGCCATCGTGTTATTTGCGGTCGATCAACCACCTCTTTTTGCCTTGCTTCAATCGAGTATTCACAGCGTATTTGCTTGGCAGCATTCATCAAGGCTAAAAAACGATCTTCGATATAGCCCGACCGATGCCTTTGAGACGTTCCCGCTTCCCTTGGCCGATGACCTCCTCTCTGACCTTGGCGAGCGACTGCACCAAGAGCGCATTGATGTCATGCAGGCTGACCGTATCGGCCTGACCAAGCTCTACAACCGTTTCCATACTGAGGCCGACAGCGACCCGCGCATCAAAGGGCTACGTTCATTGCAGTGCGAAATGGACACCGCCGTAGCGAGCGCCTATGGCTGGGATGATCTTGATCTCGAACATGGTTTTCACGAGGTTCCGTACCTGCCGGAGAACGACCGAATCCGCTTCACCATCTCGGAGACGGCGCGCGTCGAAGTGCTGCGACGACTGTCGGAGTTGAACCGTCAGCGTTACGAGGAGGAAGTCGCTCAAGGCTTGCACAGTAAGAAGGCCAGTAAGGCCAAACGTAAACCACGTTCGCAAACCACGACGAAGGCTACAGAACGACAACCTTCATTCGAATTCGATGCTACCCCAGCCAACGAAAGAGAATACCTCCAGGCTGCTGAGAAACCAGCCGACTATCGCGTCGATCCAGCCTCTGCCATCGTCGAATACCTGAAAGCCCATCCTGGCTGGCATGCAAAATCTGACATTCTGGCCACTATCGGCATCCCAGATGGTCAGTGGAGCATCTCAATCGCTGAGCTGATTTCGAATGGAAAGGTCGAGCGCCAAGGTGAGAGGCGTGGAGCACGGTATCGATTTCAGGAAGGGGGAGAAATATGAAGGAGTATCGGCTGAACGTTGATCCACGCATTCTTGAATTGCTTGGACCGAACCTCTACACGAACATCTATTACGTCTTGGCGGAGCTGATCGCTAATGCGTATGACGCTGATGCCAAGAATGTCTACATCATCTCCAACAAAGACGATATCCGCGTTGAAGATGATGGGCACGGCATGTCCTATGAGGCAGGTGACATTGCCAAATATTTGAACGTCGCAGGGGTGTCACGAACGACGGAATCAGATTCACTTACGAAGTCTGGCGGTCGACGAAAGATGGGGCGCAAGGGCGTCGGGAAACTGGCAGCGTTATCGGTATCGGAAGACGTAGATGTCCTCACTGTTGCCGATGGTGAGAAATCTGGATTCGTACTCACCCGTCAACCAGAGAATGGCCATGATCTGAAAGCCATTCCGGATGACCAAATCGTCTTCGAGCGCATTACCGATCATGGCTCCGCCATCATTATGAGGAACCCACAGTATCGGCTTCACAAGACTCTGGATGCTGTCAAGCGCAATCTCCTCAAAATTTTCCCCCTGGTAAATGCGAACTTTCGGATACATGTCATACGCGGCAAAGAAGAGATAACGATCGAGGACTTCGATCGTAGCATCATGGGTGAATTATGTGCACTGGTCACACTTGGCGACAAGTTCAAACCGCTCTGTGATCTCGTTACTGATAGCTACCCGGAAAGGCGCGCCGATCTGGTTGCGGCGCAGGCCATGAAGGTGATACCCATCACTATGAAGGCTAATGATGGTAAAGAGCACGAGTATTCGTTGGAAGTTCTGGGTTGGATCGGGGCGTACAGAAGTACGCGGGGGCGAAAGGCGGAATTGACTGATTTTCCGGATAACTTCATTTCTCTATTCGCCAACGAAAAGATGGGTGAGTTCAATATTCTCCCTATCGTTGGCCAGAACAAGCTGAACGAAGTCTATGTCGTCGGCCAGTTGCACGTCGACCTTTTCGAATTGACGGAACTCCCGGATATGGCCTTGAGCAATCGTCAAGGTTATAAGTCTGACGACCCACGCTACGAAGCCGTTAGAGAGTATGTCCGTAGTGACTTGCTCGCTGACATTCTCAAGCGACGTGAGACATACACAGATATCGTCAATGCCGACAAAAAGAAGAAGAAAGAAGATGCGTTGAGAGGCGATGAGGCAAAGCTGAAAGCTGCGATAGATGCCTTCCGCAAAAAGGCCAGCGCAGATGCTGTAGACGCATTGGCGGCCCTCGGGGTGAAGGCTTCCCGAGACGCTATGGAAAACGCCATATCACAATCGATCAATGCCAACAGCCCTGATCTCGGACTTAAGTCGGCGGTAGATTCTCAAAAGAAAAAAATCCTGGTCAGCCAGACTTATCCGGATAAACCGTTCGCCGACATCATTTATCAGATGCTGATTTTCAACAACGTTCCTCCTGACGATATCTTGTATACCAACTGCGATGATGAGGTGTGCCGTGTTCCGGAAGGGCGTGGAGTATATGACTATCTCCGCGAGTTCTTCGTCGAAAGCTACTCTACGCAAAAGATTTTCGTGCTTTTCGTGACCAGTGAGAACACCAAGGTTTCATGGGGCGCGATCACAGAGGTGGGGGCTTCGTGGATCACCAAGATCGACCACAAAATTTTCAATATCCACCCATTTCGGCCAGAACACCCGCTCAATGACGAAATGCAGTGGCAGAGCACCAATCGGGATAGGCCTAGTGGCGATCTCTGGATGATGCGCCTAAATGCAGACGTCTTTTGCCAGAAGATAGAAGCAGTTTGTGACGCGCTGGGATACAAGAAAATGGCGCGCGAGAAGAACATGGACCACCTGGGGACGCTGGTCTCCATCAGGAATGCGTGAGGATTTCAGGTATGCCATGGAGCCCAGGACAACTCGTTCGTCATATCGATGACCCAGCCAAGATCGGTACGGTTACCGATCAGACCCGTGCACGTGCTTCCGGGTCTCAGTATCGTGTGAACTGGAATGGTCGACTGGACTGGCACTATGAGGAGGAGTTGGTCGAGGCCGATGCTGGCAGCGATGATCCCCTGGATCTTATCCGTGAGGGACGTTACGGGCGAGTAGATGATCTGCGCCAACTACTGACGCATATTCATCTGGCAGGGCGGCTATCGAACGTCGTCTATGCCATGGGGCTGACCCAGACCGATTTTTACCCACATCAATACAAGCCATTGCTGACCTTGCTGGATTCACCAGTCAACGGGCTGTTGATCGCGGATGAAGTGGGCCTGGGCAAAACGATCGAGGCGGGATTGATCTGGACCGAGCTACGCGCCCGCTATGACATGCGGAGATTGCTGGTGGTATGCCCTGCCATGCTCAGGGAGAAGTGGCGGTTCGAGCTTTCGTCGCGATTTGGTCTGGATGCTCGTGTCGTGGATGCGGAAACTTTACGGCAGGAACTGGATTCGTCTGAGCATGGCGAGCGGGCATGGATCGTCAGTTACCAGGGCATCCGGGCTCCGAGTGATTGGGATGCGTCAGAGAGTGGCGAATCCAAACGGTCGGTTCGTGCCCGTCTGGCGGACCTGCTCTACCACCACGCCGATCAGGAACCTCTGTTGGACTTGGTGATCTTTGATGAGGCGCATTACATGCGCAACCAAGAAACAGGGGCATGGCGGACCGGTAGCTTGCTGAGGGATGTCAGTACACATCAGTTGATGCTTTCTGCTACGCCGATCAATCTAGGCTCGGATGACCTTTTCAATATATTGCGATTGCTCGACCCGGATCACTTCGAGTATCCGGAGGATTTCCGAAACGTCGTATTGGCCAATCGCCCGGTGATCGCTGCAAGTGATGTCGTGCGTGATCCGACGAGCGATGCTGGGCAAATCATGGCAGCAATACGAGAAATCGAGGTGTCACGATGGTTTGAGCGATCTGAACGCGTTGATCGTTTGATCGAGGAGGCTGAGTCGATCAGGGATTGGACGAACGAAAGCCGCATCGATATCGCGGCAAAACTCGAACGCCTCAACTTGCTAGCGCATATCGTCAGCCGCACGCGCAAACGAGAGGTACAGTCCGACAGGGTGTTGCGTGACCCGACCGTGTTCGAGGCCGAAATGTCGCCTGTGGAGCGGGAGCTTTATCAGGCAATCACCGAGGGAACGCGGGAGTATGCACTGGCCAATGGCATCGAGCATGGCTTCTTGCTCTCTACGCCACAGCGCATGGTCGCATCGAGTCCTGCAGCCTTGTTGAGAACCTGGCGCGATGACGGGCTCGATGCTGATGCCGTGGCGGCGGCGATGGATGAGAGTGACGAGGACGAAGAGAAGTTGATCGAAGGAACGTCAGGCCTCAAGCGCTGGCTGGCGAGCAGAACGCTGTCCCAATTCGAGTTTTCTGATATGAGCAGAAACGACTCGAAGTTTTCCGAATTCTCTGAGGCATTCAAGCGATTCATGCTTGAGGACAGGGAAGCCAAGGCGATCGTCTTCACTACTTTTCGAGGAACTGCGCGTTATCTCGTGGAACGACTTTCTGCTGAGAACGTGGAGGCAGGATTGTTGATGGGAGGTGCGGATTTCGACAAGGAGGCTGTTGTTTCGGCTTTTCGAGAAGATCGGAACTGCCGTGTATTGGTTTGTACGGACGTGGCTGCAGAGGGCGTGGATTTGCAATTCTGTCGTCTCGTCGTCAACTACGATCTGCCATGGAACCCAATGCGCATAGAGCAACGAATCGGGCGTATCGATCGTATTGGCCAGCAGTCCAAGCGTATCTTGGTGTGGAACTTCGTTCACAAGGACACGATCGATGCACTTATTCTTGGCAGATTGGCCAAGCGCATCGGAGTGTTCGAAAGTGCCCTGGGGGAAACTGAGGAAATCCTTGGTCAGGTCAGAAAGCTTGAGGATGTTTTATTGTCGAAACATTTGACCATAGATGAAGAAGCACGTCTGATCGAGGAAGTCGCACTAGCCATCGAAAATGCCAAAAGAAAACAGGAGGACCTGGAGCGAGAAGCGATTCAACTGGTGGCGCATGGCCAGCAGTTACTGGCACAGATCGAAGCTGCGCGAGGTGATGGAAAGGTCGTCACGCGTCATGACTTGATTCACTATGTCGATGGGTGTCTGAGGCGTATTCCCGGCTGTAGGATCGTCGCGGCGCATGGGGATGCCGATACATTCGACATAGGCCTGAGCCCTGGGTTTGCCGCAGAGCTGGATGAGTTCATCAGGCGGGAGAACTTGGTTGGGAAAACTGGTCTTGCTTCCGGGCAGACTAGACGCTGTCGTTTCACTGACAGAATTACCGACAAGCCCAAGCCTGGTGAAGAGATAGTCCATCGCTTCCATCCGATCATTCGCTTTCTGTCGCGCAAGGTAGATGGACGCGATGATCACTTCCCACTCTACTCGGCCAGAGTCTCCAATGAGGGCATTGCATCGGGCCGGTATGCATTGACGACTCGATTGGCAAGCTTTTCGGGGGTAAAGGAGGAAGAGCACCTTCTGGTTGCCGCCGTGTCGCTCGATGGTAAAACCGTTCTCGATGATCAAGCAGCGGAAATGTTGCTCGACTCGGTCAGGAAGTCGGGTAGGGACTGGCCGACGGTCGCTGTCGATGTGCCTCAGGAGATTGGGTCGGCTGCGGCAGAGCGAAGCGAGGAAATCCTCAGGGATAGGTACAAGTCGATCAAGGATGAAAAATGGCGAGAAAACCGTGACCGTACCGACGTGCTTTTGCAGCTATTGGATGACCACATTCATAAGAAACGAGAGGGATTCGAGAATCGGATTGCCAGCCATGAATCCTATGCGTCCCTGTATGGTAGTAGTCCGGATGGCAAGCGACGCAAGGGGTTGGCGAATGCTGAGCGCAAGAAAATGAGTGATTTTCTTGCGCGGATGGATACCCGCCGAGCGATGCTGACTCGTAAGAGCCAGGGATTTTCGGCTGAAACGCGTGATATCTGCACTTTGCTCGTGGATGTGGTGAGTATGGGAGGGTGCTCATGAAGAGTTGGAAAGAGCAACTGCGGGGTATCAAAACCGCATTGCGTGGGTCAGGAGGAAACAAAAAAGGTGGGGACAAGCCGTCTGCTGTTGAATTCGAACCACCCGAGTCTTGGTCGACGGGCAACCGGGCGATACCGAAGGGGGGTGGTGGCCCACGGAAGGACACCGATTCTGACCGCATCACTCCACCAAAGGCGAATGACCGGAAAATAGGTAGAAAACATCGAAGCGACCCGACTTCCCGAAATTCTGATCAGCGCGCCACCGTCTCAGGCACTGTCGGGTCATCAGACGACAAGCCGTCGCTCCGATCAGACAGGACGGCACCGCCGATCTTCAAGCCCCTTGTCAACGGGGGATCATCATTGGTCATGCCGGAGTGGAGTGCGGCTGGCAGGTCATTGCAGCATCCAGAGCATCGAGGAGAAAGATCGCCTCCCATGACCGTCAGAGTCGGGGTCGATTTTGGGACCGCTTTTACGAAAGTGGCAATTCGAGCAGGTGCCGACCTCGTTCCCGTTGAATGGTCGGAAGTGACGGGTGACGACTCTGAAACGGGCCGTTATATCGTGCCCGGATTCGTCGTTCGTTCTCCGGATGGTGAATACTGCTGGCAGCGAATAAAAGGGAGTGATATCCAAGGGAATCTCAAACTCTCGGTCATCGAGAAGGCAGAATCGGATGAGTGCCCTATCTCTACAGTGGCATATCTGGCGCTGGTCATTCGGTACGCAAGAGCCTTCTTGTACCGGAACACGGAGGTTGGGCGAAAACTCGCGGGGCGCTCGTTACGCTGGGAATTGAATATTGGTTGTCCCACGGAACCGCATGAGAAACCTGAAGTCGTTGATATGTTTCGCCGCATTGCCCGGACGGCCTGGAGATTGGCGACGCGGATAAACTTGCAGGAATCTGATATCAAGGCCGCGTGGGTGGCCGATGAAAGCGATACCGGGCTGGAGACAGAGCCAGGCGTCGTGCCAGAGTTCGTTGCTCATATCGCTGGTTATCTGGCTTCTCCACAGGTTAAAGAAGGACTACATGCGCTGATCGACATCGGTGCGGCCACACTCGACGTCGCTACGTTCAACGTCGTCCTGCAGAATGAACAGACATCTCCCCCACGTATTCCAATCTTTTTTTCTGCGGTGCGTCCACTTGGAACTCACTATCTGCACTACAACCGTCATTCCAAACTTGATCTTGAGCTCTCATGGAATGATGCGGCACCTGTTGAATCTGCCGGAGAGTTTGGGGAACGGAACGGTAAAGCTTCGGAAGATGTCATTGCTGTCGATGGAGAGTTCGCAGAACAAATCGAGCGCTGCATAACCGGTGTCATCGATGGTACTCGTATCAACAGTCGGGGAGATCCGCGCAGTCGTGCTTGGAGAGAGGGTTTGCCGATATTTGTCACCGGTGGCGGATCAAGTTGTGACCTCTATCGTCAGGCAATGGTCGCAGTGGAAGCGGAGCTGAAGTTACGAGTAGAGAAGCGATCGGGGTCGTCGAGACATTTCCGATTCATTGAATTGAGTCCGACTTTTGGAAGTGCACGGCGTATCGATACCGGTGGCAGGCTGACCGTGGCGCTTGGGTTGACAGAAGATGCCGAGAACATCGCTCGCGTCGTCCCCCATCGCGACATTGGACCCATTACCTACGGTACGAAGGCATCTGTCGATCACTCGGACCTGTATGGAGACTGATAATGAATAATGATTCAAACACAGGTACGACCAGCCAGCCCAACGCATGGGTTGCCATGGACCACGGCCTTGCTATCGATTGCAGGGTAGCCTCTTACACGCTCGTCTTGAAGGGCGACCGATCCTTGTACCAGGCCATTGGCGAAAATGATTGGGTCGTCATACTGAGTACTTCTGGCGAGATTTCACGTATAGGCCGTGTATCGGGTGTACGGTCCAGCCTCGTTGAGACCAGGCTCTATTTTGACCATGTACTGCTGCTGGATGAGCCCGTCTCACCGGGGGAGATGCCGCTTTCTCCGCCTTCATCGGGAAGTATCGGTCGTATCCAATGGACCGATTTCGTGGAGTCTCTTCCCAAGGCCACGGGAAAGACGATCGCCGACATTCCTCTGATCGAAGATCAATCGTATATCCGGGAGCTACTGCAATTGGCGGTCATGGATGACTTGCTCGGTCCTGCTGGTGGCCCCCATGAGCGTATCGTCGACATGAGTGTTCGGGATCGCTATCTGGTCGGCAAACTGGCCCCCCGGGATGCGGAACGAGGCGGACTCGAAGGGCTTGAAGGAGCCATGGCCGATGAGGCACCTGAAGAACCCATCGACCCCAAGGCACCAGGGCAACACGAGCCTGGTGCAGAGTTTGGGAGGTCGACCGGGCGTGTCGAGCCTGAGGCGGATGCGAGTGACGAGATCGACGCCTCCAGTAATCAATCCCTGGTTCCTAGTAGCCTGGGTATGACCTTCTGTGTCAATGGTGAGGCTGATCGCATCGAGGTAGAAGCTCGCTGGGGGCGTTATGAACGTTTGCCCAATGATGAACATGACCTGGTCAAACCGAATGGGCAGAAAGTCAAAGTCTGGCAACGTATTCCTTGTGGCGGCAAGTTGACCCTTCCCCTGGTCGACGGCCCCATCTCTCATCGTGCTCCGGATAGCGAGCATCCCGAGGTCAGGATTCAGGGCTCGGTGCGCCCGAAGAATGCCAATGGGGATCGCCTGGTGACCTTGTTCTTGGTAAATGCCCAAGAGGAACCGGATACCAACCGTGACGTGGCATGGGTATTCCAGCCGGAACTGGTCGTTCGCTCGGCTGAGGGGGCTGTGGATCATGCCATTTTCCGGCGTCGTCCCGTGCTGGATGCCGATGGCATGGACCCTGAGCGTGAAGCTCTGGAAATGATCTATCGTAACCGGGTCGAATTCGCCGTCGGACATGGCGTCGCTGTCCATGCGGTGACGGCGGAGGACGTTACGCTGGCGACGGAGATCGCTACCACCGTCATGCCCGAGTATGAGGTGCAGGTCACGGAGACGCCTGGGCTGGATGAGTCCGATCGTCCCGCCATGCGCGAAATGGTGGCTAGTGGCCTGCTGGACATGCAGCGTCTCGCCACTCTCGACGTAGGTTCATTGGTCGATGCATTGAGCGTATTGACCAATGACTATGCGGAGTGGATCGAGGAACAACGCTCCCGAATCCGTAAAGATGTGACTGGCTATGATGACCAGGCACTACAGGCATTGGTTCGATGCCAGGAGATTCAGGCTCGCCTTCGAGACGGTATAGATGCGTTGAAGCGGGATGAAAATGCATTGGCCGCATTCAGGTTTGCCAACCAAGCGATGGCCATTCAACGTATCAGGAGCCAGTATGCCCTGGAGACTCGACGGGGCCTAAATGTCTCTGTCGATCAGTTCGATGTACCAAAGAACAGGAGTTGGCGCCCGTTTCAGTTGGCGTTTCTATTACTCTCAATACCTTCGTTGGCCGACCCCACACACCCTGATAGGGTGCGGCCTGTCGAGGCCTACGCCGATTTACTGTGGTTCCCTACGGGCGGCGGTAAGACGGAGGCCTACCTGGGCGTTGCCGCTTTCACCATGGCCATTCGCCGGTTGCAAGGTGATCTCGGAGGTTACGATAGCTCCCGTGGCCTTGCCGTGATCATGCGTTACACCCTTCGCCTTCTGACATTACAACAGTTTCAGCGTGCCACCGCGTTGATATGCGCTATGGAAAAGCTTCGGCGGGATGCTCATATACGAGGTGATGAATCGCTCGGAGAGGAGCCTTTCACCATCGGGCTATGGGTGGGTAACAAGGTGACACCGGGGACAACCGAAGAAAGTCACTATGCCGTCCAAGACATGCGGGATACGAACAAGAACAAGGCCGGCCGGACTTCCCCGCTTCAACTCACCAGTTGCCCCTGGTGTGGTTCCAAGATCGATCCTGGAAAAGATGTGATGGTGGATCGAGGGCGTGGCCGCACCGTGGTTTACTGCGGCGATAAGAAAAGTAGTTGCACATTCTCTCGTGGTCGGTCGAGCAATCAACCGTACCCCGGCATCCCAGTTCTGACTGTCGACGAAGAGATCTATCATCGCCCTCCGACCATGATGATCGCCACCGTGGACAAATTCGCCATGATGGCATGGCGCGGTCAGGTACGGACCCTATTCGGTCGTGTAGGACAGGAATGTGAGCGGCACGGCCTACTGTGGCAAGGGGCCGAGTGCAATGGCACTCATCAGGCAGGTAAAGGGCTTCCAGCAACTAAGACCAAACCCGTTTCCCCGATACGCCCGCCGGATTTGATCATCCAGGACGAATTCCATTTGATCAGTGGGCCACTCGGCACCATGGTCGGCCTGTACGAATCGGCAGTGGACGAACTGTGTGGTTGGAAGCTGGACGGAAAGAATATCAAGCCGAAGATCGTCGCATCGACCGCCACGGTGCGTAAGGCCAAGGAGCAGGTCAACAACGTCTTCATGCGTCAGGTCTCGGTGTTCCCTCCACACGGATTGGACGTCGAAGACAACTATTTCTCGATACAGCGTTCCATCGAAGACAAGCCAGGCCGCCGGTATCTGGGTGTCTGTTCTCCGGGTAGCTCCCGTCCGGCCATGTTGATCCGTGTCTACACTGCCTTCCTCACCGCAGCGCAGGCGCTGTTCGATCGCTTCGGGGAACCAGCCGACCCTTACATGACCATGGTGGGGTACTTCAATTCGCTGCGTGAACTAGGGGGAATGAAGCGGTTGGCCGAAGACGACGTGCAGACGCGTTCCTATCGAGTCCAGATGAGCATGGTCGACCGTCCCGCGCTGGCACAGCGTGGCGTGAACAATATCCGGGAGTTGACTTCTCGTGTATCCAGCCAGGATATCCCGAAGTATCTCGACAACCTGGAGGTCAGGTTCAAGGCTGAATTCGACCCGGCATCCGGTAAGTTCGTGACGAAATGGCAAGATGGGGAAGACCGGGCCATTGATGTGGTGCTCGCCACCAACATGCTTTCGGTGGGCGTGGACGTCAACCGTCTGGGGTTGATGGCGGTGAATGGCCAGCCGAAGGGGACTGCTGAATACATTCAGGCGACCAGCCGGGTTGGGCGTTCCTTCCCGGGGCTGGTATGTACGGTGCTCACCTGGGCCAGGCCGCGCGATCTGTCTCACTATGAGACGTTCGAGCACTACCACGCCACCTTCTACAAGCATGTCGAAGCACAATCGGTGACGCCATTCTCCCCCCGTGCCATGGATAGGGGGCTCACGGGCTCTCTATTGAGCCTGATGCGTTTGGAGAATGATGAATTCAGCCCAAATGAGGGGGCCGGGAAGCTTGAAAAGTCGGATCAGTCGGAAATCACCGAAGCCATGGACGTGCTCGTAAAGCGAGCGTGGAATGTGAGTGAGTCCACTGGAACGAAGGACCTGGCGGAACAGGAGCTGAAGGAGCGAGCCGACGAGTGGGCCAAAGAAGTCAGCAAGGGTGGCCGTATTCTTGCCTATGAAAAGCGAGGCCCAGATAAAGACAGGACTGCGCCATTGATCAAATCACCCGGTGTCCAAGCCTGGGACAACTGGACAGTGCCCATGTCGATGCGGGAGGTCGAACCTGGTGTTCGCTTGATCATGAATGTCTCCCGTCTGTCAGACGAGAACCCATGGAAGCCTCGTAGTACGGATGGCGGTGAGGATCAGTGATGATGAATGATAAGACTCCCGTAGGGGAAGTGAGACCCAGCCAGTTGCTCTGGACCTATGGCCCCGGCTCGCTGATTGATTTGCCGAATCTCTCCGTGGTGACACTTGGTACGGATCGGTGGGAAAAGGATCGTTGTCAGCCGATTCAGGAGGCTCGCTTGCTGGCTGCCGTCAGGAAAGAACTGGGGGCACAGGTCGAAAGCTTGAGGATGCCTCCCTTCCAGAAGAGCGAACTCGTCGACCCATGGTCGTCGGAAGCCAACATTGGTGTTCCGGTACGACCGTTCCCGCGATGGCTGCGTTGTGTGAAATGCGGCCTGCTCTCTCCCTTTGACGCAGGCTTATTCGAAATCAAAGAGAATCGCTATAGACCGGAACGTACCCGTTTCGTCCACAAGGGGTGTCGAGGATCGAAGGGTGATCTCCCGGCCAAGGATGCGGACGCCGTACCGGCTCGTTTCCTGTTGGCATGCCGCGATGGGCATCTGGATGATTTTCCGTGGCATTACTTCGTGCATGGAGGAAATAGCACTTGTAAGGGTACCTTACGCTTCTTCGAAAGTGGCGCATCACTTCAGACCGAAAACCTGTGGGTGAAATGCGATGAGTGCGGGGCATCGCGCAGCATGGCGCATGCATTCGGGAAGGCAGGACAAGAGAATTTGCCGGCCTGTAGAGGACGCCACCCACACCTGGATCACTTTGGGGATGGGTGCGATGAAGAGCCCCGCGCGGTTCTGCTAGGTGCTACGAACAGTTGGTTCCCGATCACCTTGTCTGCACTCGCCATTCCACAGACAAAAGACCCTCTCGGGCAATTGGTGCAGGATGGCTGGGAGTTCTTCGAGGACCTGGAGTCGGAGGCAGAGGTGGCCGTTACGGTCAAGACTCTCAAGAAGACAGGTGCCTTACCCGGGATAGACAAATATCCGGCTTCTGCCATCTGGGCTGCCATCGAATCCCATCGTGCCGGTGGTGGTGATGAGATAGTGACCGAGGCTGATATCAAGGCACCGGAGTGGGACGTCCTGACGGAAAAAGACCCTCCCACCGATTATCCGCATTTCATGAGTAAGAAAGTGGCGGCGCCTTCGTCGTTTGTCGATCAAATCGGCAGAGTATTGCTCTTGGAGCGTTTGAGGGAGGTCAATGCACTGCTGGGATTCACTCGTGTGGAGGCACCAGAAGAGTCAGGTGAACCTGGAGAACGTCCCCAGAGAGCCAGTCTGACCCGAGGTAACCCGGACTGGGTGCCCGCCAGCGAGGTACACGGGGAAGGTATCTTCATCCAGTTCGATGAACAGGCAATCGAAACATGGGAAAGCCTGGATGCGGTCAAGGAAGTGGACGGTATGCTTCGAGGTGGCCATAAGGGGTGGCGGAATTCGCGGCGTTTGGACCCGGACGAAGGCTACCCCGGCATCAGATATGCCATGCTCCATACCCTTTCGCATCTCCTGATCCGGGAGTTGGCGCTGGAATGTGGGTATAACGCTGCAAGCATACGCGAGCGTATCTATGCCGATACCTCTGGTGATAGCCCTCAAGCAGGTATCCTCATCTACACGGCAGCGGCAGATTCGGATGGCACGCTCGGCGGGCTCGTCGACCTTGGCAGACCAGAAAACCTGGGAAGGTTGCTGGAACAGGCGCTGAATCGGTCCAAGGTTTGCTCATCAGACCCTCTCTGTTCGGAGCATGACCCCCGGCAAGATCGATCTCTCCATGCAGCGGCCTGCCATGCGTGCAGCCTGGTCGCAGAGACCTCCTGTGAAAAGGGAAACCGATACTTGGACCGCTCGCTGCTGATACAGACTCTGGAACGCGCGGACGCTGCTTTCTTCAAGGGAGTCGTGTGACGTGGAGGCCATTATCGATGCAGTAGCGACATTGGTCAGACAGGTCTCTCCTGAAAAGGTCCGAGCCATCGCGGCTCGGATTCGCGACGTAGGGCCTGATAAGGCCCCCATGGTCTTGGCGGGAGTGGTGGGTACCCCTGCTGGTTCCAGTAGCCTCACACAGCTTTTGGAAGCATGGGCAAGCACCGATGTCACTTCCAATGAGCTTGCCTCGATGTTGCTGACTGCCAGTCATGTCCACGCCAAGAATACCGCTGCACAATCCACCGAGCTCGTCTGGACGGGGCCAACCACACCTTACGTTTCGGCGCGCCGTACGGAACAGGCCTTGCTACAAGTCATCAACTCCGCGAAGCACACCTTGTTCGTCACCAGTTTCGTGGCTTATGAGGTCTCGTCGATCGTAAAAGGGTTGAATGCAGCCAACGACAGAGGTGTTGAAATTTCCATGTTGTTGGAGTTGTCAGAGGAACATGGAGGCAGCATAAGTTTCGACGCCATAAGTCAGATGAAAGCCTTGGTTCCTGCTGCCAAGCTCTATGCCTGGCGCGACAAAGGCGAGTCCTTCACCAATGGACGAGTGCATGCGAAAGTCGCCGTCGCCGATGATCACACCTGCTTCATCACCAGTGCCAACCTGACGGGCTTCGCCATGGAGCGCAATATGGAGGCGGGCTTGCTTCATACCGGAGGGCATATTCCGCGGCTGCTTGGCGAGCATTTGCGTGCGCTGGTCGATACGAGAATAGTATCGCCTGTGTAAAGCGCAAGTTGGATTCTTTCAAACTTTCATTAACAGTCGTTCTGGCTCCGATGTGTTTCGACCAAAAATACTGCCAAAGTAGATGCGGCTCCAACAGCAAGTTTTGCATGCCGAGGAGTCAGCCCTTTCGTTTGTCCGGCTTTTCCATGACCGGTTCCATATTTGTTCCTAAGCTCTGCCACTCCATTTGCAACGGTTGCTAAATTGCTGAGGAGTTTTCTAATTGATTCAACCGCTTTGGCCTCATCAGGAATGTCACTAGTGTCCCTTAACAAAAGTTCGTCGAATATATTGTAGCATAGGGTCGCGGATTCAACTTGCTAGCGCAACAGGTGGGTTGATCCCGAAAAATACCTGATTCGGTGTTTTCAAGCCAAGGCATTTACGGGGACGATTGTTGAGTTTATCCATCACCATTTGTAAGTCGTCCTCTGAGATTGACGCAAATTCGCTGCCCTTAGGGAAGTACTGCCGGATGAGGCCGTTCGTGTTTTCATTGAGACCGCGTTCCCAAGAGGCATAGGGATGGGCGAAATAAAAGGCCGCTCGGAGTGCCTCGGCAATGCACTCGTGATTGGCGAATTCTTTACCATTGTCAGAAGTGATTGTATGAACACGGTTAGACAAGGGGCCAAGCAGGTAGATGACGGCGTCTTCGACGCTATCGGCGGCCCTGTTGGCCACTTTGGCAATCAGGGTCAATCGCGATTTGCGCTCTGTCAGGGAGACAAGTGCCTGGCGATGATTTTTGCCGATAATAGTATCGAGCTCCCAGTCGCCGATGCGAGAGCGTCGCTCAACGATGGCGGGACGCTCGTCAATGGAGACACGGTTTGAGAGCTGCCCGCGCCGCTCATAAGCCCCATAGCGCTTTTTGCGGGCCTTCTGGCAACGCAGATGCCGGTACAGATCGCCGCCTTGGCGTTTATCGGCCAGAACATACTGGTATATCCATTCATGACTGATAGTCAGGCGCCGTTCCTTAGCCAACCAGAGGCTGATTTGCTCGGGGCTCCAGTCCTCGCGCAAGAGCCGTTTGACCAAGGCCCAGTGCTCAGATTGAAGGCGAGGTCTAACTTTCTCTGCACGGCGATTCATCGCCAGCTGATCCGCTTGCTTGGGGCGATAGCCACGCAAACCGCGGTTTCGGCGCAGTTCGCGGCTGATCGTCGATTTATGGCAACCCAGAATCATGGCAATCTCAGACTGGTTGTGGCCGGCTTTCAAAAGCGCGTGAATTTGGTATCGTTGCTCTCGGGCGAGCTGTGTGTAGTGTCTCATGAGTGCTTCTCATTCTTGCCGGAACGAAAAGCACCGATGCTACCGCAGCTCGCCTCTCGTTCCGACCCTCTGAGTTGCACTTACAAATTGAATTCACGCCAATTAATTTTGCGACTTTTTTGAAATCTGATAGATCACTTATTTTACGCTTTCCTTTTGAAGTCGGATTACTTTCGCGCGCAGTTTTTCTCCCAATTCCCGTTTTTCAGAACCGTAATGTAATTCTCGGTGGCAATTTGGACAAAGTGCTACAGCATTGTTCGTGGTGTCCTCGCCGCCATCTGCCAAGCGCTGTAGGTGGTGAACTTCCAAAAAAGGCGAGCCGTCCTCACGTACGAATGGTGCAGGAGCTTCACAGCACTCGCAACGGCCAGCCGCTTCAGCCAAGACCCATGAGACGACGGCGGGATCTCTAACAAATTGGGTAACGGATGATTGAATGGATGATGGTTTTTTATTTCCCTTCGGTGGTGATGCCGGAGGATTTTTACTGAGCTTTTCAACTGCAGCCTCGAAGCCTGCATTTGAACCGAACTGCTGTCCTTCACTGGCGGCTATGAGTTTTTCGATTTTCTGGATGACGTTGGAGCCAACGTTACGAGCTGGTTTCAGGCCGGAAACCCACCGGCGACCTTGAAGCGAGTACACGTAAGAAATGTTTTGCATTCGGTATTCATATGACTTTACAGTGCGGCCGAACCTATTAGCGAGAGATTCGTAATAGGGTTTCTTGGTGAAAGGTTTGCCACTGCTTTCGAGCCGATGCATTTCAATGTAGGCATCGACGGATGCGCGGAGTTCTTCTTCAGTCCAGTTATCGCTCAAAACTTTCCTCAATACGTATATTGGTTGCAGTAAGATGATCTTGCCCTGTATGCGTCCAAATTTACAAATACTTCTTGAAGCTCCCCGCCGCAATATCCACCACCACGCCCAGCATCACAGCACTGGGTAGCAGAACCAGTAACGGGCTCACGCTCACCGGCAGAGCCAGATAGATCACCCAGGGCAGCACCAGCAGCGGCATCACGGCGGCTTTCGCCCGGTGGTAGACGAAACCGGATTCCCGTCCCGCGCCGAACCGGCGGATGTCCCGGCGCACCAGGCCATCCACCAGCCCCACGAAGGCGGTCATGCAGAACAGCGGCAGCATCAGGCACAGCACCAGCAGACGCACCAGGAAGACCAGCGAGATGTAGGCGGCGGCGATCAGGTAGCTCTCCAAATGGACGTAGACCACACCCAGGTAGTAGCGGAAGTCGCGGGTTGGGCTATCGGCCCCAGAGCGAGTCTGAGATGCCGCGCCCTGTATCCAGTCCATCAGCCCGGTTTTGACGAATATCCATTCATGGGCGCCGTCGATCAGCCGATGGGCGGTGCGGCCTGGCTCCTGTACTACCACGCTGCGGGTGAAGTGGGTGGAGAGTTGATCGAGTTCGTAATGCACCATGGACTGGGCATGACGCCATTCTTCCTCCGGCCAGAACAGGTGCATGCCGACCCATTCCACCAGGATGCAGAGCAGCAGTGAGCCACAGAGTACGCCGAAGAGGCGAAACGGCAGGGTGACCACCGTGCCGACGAGGTTACGCTGCCGCGTCTGTTGCCGCTGGGCGGTGGCTGCCGGGTCGCTCATGATGCTTCGGCACCATCGGTCTCGTCGGTGGTCATCTGCCTGAAGTCATCCAAGAGGTCATCGGGCAGGCCTTCGCTTTGTAGCGCGGGTCTGCCCTGGCTTTCCCACCATTCGCCCGCGTCCAGATAGTGCTGACGCATATAGTCGGCCAGTGCTTGCAAGTCCTTCGGCATGGCCTCGTCGGGATCAGGGGCGGGCAGCGGCATGCGCAGCTTCCACAGGTTTCCCCCTTCTAGCAGTGCGAAGGCCTGGCCCTTGGGAAGGTTGACCACGTGAGCCGGTTCGATCAGAGGTACGCTGGTGGAGGTGATGCGGTCCTGGGTGTTGGAGGTGAAGGCCGTATGCCCCTGCGGGTCGGAGGTGTCCGTGGCCCCACTGACGATGGAGGTAGTGTAGACCTCGACCTTGGGCAACTGCTTGGTGAGCAACTCGGCGGTGGTAGTCTCGCGCACCCGCAGCATGAACAGGTTGTTGAAGTTGCCCACCACCTGTCCCGCCTTGGCCCGGTTGCCGATGCGGGCCTCGATGTCGCTCAAGGTCTGGGTATAGGCGGTCACCTGAATCCCCGCGCCACCACCCTTGTTGACCATGGGGATGAACTCGTCACCCATCAATTCGTTGAACTCGTCAGCATGGACGTTGATGGCGACTTTGCCTGGAGCAGAAGAGGAGGCATCGGGCAAACCGTCGTCGATGCCGAATTTGTAGATGTGCCCGGCCACGGAGACCAGATCGGAGAACATGGAATTGCCCACGGCCGCCGCGACCTCGGCATCCGATAAAGCATCCAGGCCGACATAGACCACGGCGCGTTTGCGGATGATCTGCATCCAGTCGAAGATCGGTCGTGGGTCGTTCAGGTCTGCGTAATCCGGGGCCAGCAGCTGCGCGATCTTGCCGGTGGTGAGTTTTTCCAGCAGCGGTAGCAGTGAGGCGACGATCTTGTCGAAGTAGGTACGGTCGTAGCGTACCGCCGAGCGCAGCCCGTCGAGCACCGGATCGTAGACCCGCACCTGGGACAGGTACTGCTCGATGGCCACCACACGTTTTTCCCGTCCGACCATGTGGCGGGGGATGTTCTTGTCGTTCAGCCGCCCTTCGAGCTGCACGATCACTTCCCAGGCCTTCGGCTCGGTTTTGGAGAAGAAGTGCTGGGCGTACTCGATGAACAGCGCGTCGATGTTGATGACGTGGCGCTGGATCTGGAGGTAATCGGGACGTCGTCCCAATTCCACCAGAGCGCGGGCAATGATGTTGACGAAGCGCCAGGCGAACTCGCGGAAGGCGGCGCTGTTACCCCCGCCGGAAAGCTGGCCCGCGATGCGCGTGGCGACCTCCGAGATACGTCCAAAGCGGCCCACTGCGTTGTAGCGGGCAGAGATATCCGGCCAGCCGAGATGGAACACGTAGAACTCGCCCTCTCGCCCGGCACGCCGGGCTTCCACGTACATGCGCTTGAGCAGGTCGGCATCGCCCTTGGGGTCGAACACGATTACCACCTCGTGTTCGCCATTGACCTTGCGGCGGATGTCCTGGGTGATGCACAGCTCTGCCAAGCGGGTTTTGCCGACCCGTGTGGTGCCGAGTACCAGGGTATGGCCGACCCGCTCCACCAGCGGCAGGGATACGTCCGTCTCCAGCGGCTCGATGCCGTGCAGACGAGGCAGTCCTCCCACAGGTGGCAGCGGACGGAGCAGATTCAGAGGATGATCCCAGACGGTTACCCTGCCAAGGCATCGAAATGGAAACGGCGCAAATTCCAGTCGCTCCTCCAGGCGGCGGACAAGCCGATAGGCCGGTGTCGGCTCGACGTAATGGCGAAACTCCGGGCGGTAGGTTTGCATCAACCGGTGGGTATGGCGCTGGTCCCAGCGGAACCCTCGGCCAACGAACAAGCGCTGCTGGCTCACTGGCACGTTGCGGCTGGCCATCACGTAACGAGGGATGCGGCGGATGTTGCGGCGGTAGCGCAGGATCACCCTGGCGTCGTGAAAGCGGATGACGGCAAAGGTCAGGAAACCTACAGCGGCTCCCAGTCCCAGCAAGGGGCTAAGGGCCAGTGACCAGGGCGCGAACAGACAGAGCGCAGCGGCACCGACACTGACGCCAACGCTGTACAACTCGACGGCAGGTCGCAACATGACCTCCACGGCATGGGGCTGGGCCATGTCACTGCTCGATGCCCGTGGGCGTGATCAGCGTCGGGTAGTGCCGAACCCCAAGTCGTTGGGCCAGGTCGTCACCGGAGACTGGTGACAGGGTCAAGCCAGGGGCCAGATCTCGTAGCCGGGCCAGCCCCTGGGCGGTATCGACGTTGACCACCAGACCTATGGCATTCAGTGCCAACAAACTGGCTGCACGCTGGCGCAGCCATGTACGGGAGAGTTCGTCGTCACCCACCAGAAAAATCGGCTGTAACCCTGGAGCCTGAATTGAGCGGCGTTCCACTCTGCCCGGTGACAGCAGTGCCGACTTCACTGGCAGCATGTCTGCCTCTCTGAAAGGCTGTGAGGGCGCCTCTGGCACCTCGATATGAGCAGGTGGGGCAATGGGCGTGCCCTTGGGCGGCAAGTCCAGTGCCTGGTAGTACGGCAGAGCTGAGACACCGCCTCGGTCCTCGACGATGATGAGTCGGGTGTCATCGGCAGAGACAGTCAGGCTTGCCATACCCAACAGCCAGCACAGTGCATGCACGTGATGTTTCAAGGTAGTGACCTCCCTGGCGCGGCCAGAATTGCCGGGCCACCGTGGACACGCGACAGGTGTTGATGAACGCTGCGGCGGTAGTGGGCGGCAGGCGTGCCACCGGCTGGACGGTGATAGCGGCCAATCGCCGGTAGCCAATCTTCACCCTGTCGGTACTGTTCGCGCAGGATGGTGGCGGCGATGCGCAGATTGCGATACGGGTCGAGCAGGTCACAGGGGTGCGCTACGCGATGGGCGTGGTAGCCGACATTGATCTGCCCGAGCCCTACGTCGATACGCTGGTTCGGCTGCGTATCAAGAGCATCTTGCAGTTCGCCACAGGCAGCGGCCCGTGTCGTGAATCGCCGTGGCTGGCCAGCGACATTCAGTGTCCACGGCCAGGGAACGCGCTGGCCTCTCAGGTGGATGCCGCTTTCCTGAAGCGCGATGGCATACAACACGGCGGATGGCACATCGGCATGATGAGCGGCCAGTTGGTAGGCCGGTGGCGGGATCAGCGATTTGTTCACCGTCTCCGCCATTGCTGGCGATGCGAGCAGCCCGCACAGGCAGATGGCAGCCAGATGTCGAAGTCTCACAAGCGCAGCCATTGTCCGTTGACCTCACGAACGACGGCAGGCAGATCACCCTGCACGCCGATGGACAACCAGCGTCCGCCGTCGTGGTTCAGGGTAATGGCGCGCTCCCGAACCTTGTCCGGGTCGATTCCCACCCGCGTAGCCCACTGCCGGATGCGGGCATCTTCCTGGCGGCTGCCGACCATGTACAGGTCGAACGCCGCGCCTTCGGCCTGCAACTGTCGGACTCGCTGTTCACAGGGCGGGCAGCCCTCCTTCACGAAGACGGCTAGCCGCACGGAGGACAGGTCTCCGTTGCCGGTGCTGCTCGTTCCCGCCAGATCGACACGCTGGAGTGTGGGGTAGAGCCGCTGCCAGGCGGCGTCATAGGCCCGTTGATAGGCCAGCGTTTTCTCGACGCGGCGAGCTTCGGCCTGTACCTGGAGTTCTGCATAGTGGCGGCGTTCCTCGTCGGTGCGTGCCTCGATACCCAGCGCTGTGAGTGGGTCCAGGTTGGGTGAATGGATGCCCAGTGATCCTTGCATCAGTTGCCGGTACCGTGCCCACTCCTCGGGTTGCAGCCCCCACTCTCTTGCCCTGTGTTCATCAAGTGTCGTGTCACTGCTCGGGCTCTCCTGGCTGGAGGCTATGCGAGAACTGGTGGCGGGAACGTTTTGGGCAAGTGTAAGCGTCGGGACAAGAGCAATGATCAGCACCAGCAGCACGACGGGTATACAGGATTTCACCGTAGCCTCCCACGGTAACTGCCCACGAGTGAAATTCCTGCCGGATCGAAGCGTCATGGCGATGTCTCCTGACTCGGTGTGAAGCACACTTGCCGGGCTCGGTCATCTACCTGCAGCTCCCAGGCGGGTCCCGCCAGGGTCAGTAAAGCATCATGGAGGAACATTGGCCCAAGTTGCAGATGGGCAGCCGGAAGGGGCAAATCGTAGAGCGCTGCTACTCGGGGATCGCTGTCACACAGGGCGTAGCTGGAGCGTTGCAGCACATGTCGCAGACCATCGCCTACCGTCACATCAGGCAGTCCCGGCATGGACACATCGACCACTTGCAACAGGAGATTGTGTTGGGCCGCCTGGGGCTTCAGTTCCACCAGCGTGTAGCGACCGTAGCGAGCGATGGGCACCCAGTTGCTTGGTACTGGTGGTGGTGTGGTTTCGACCTCTGGTTCAGCGGGAACAGGAGGGACGGTCGAGGCGCACCCCGCCCCAAGGATAGCGGGAATCAGACCTGCTATGAGGGCGAGATTCTTGGCGGGAACATGAAGGCGGATGGTTGGCATACGATGGCATCCCCGAAGCTGTGTGCTCCTAGCATCACAGGGGAAGGCCATCGTATTCAGTGGAGAATGGGAACTGCCAGGCTACCGTATTTGAGTGGGGCGACTCGGCAGCATTGTCGTCCGCCTATGGGGTGCCAAAGTCGATATAGGTTATTACCACTCACCGCTTTGGACTATGGAAACTTCCATACTGCACTGCTGCCTCTATGGCGTCGCGTTCGTCTTCGTCCAAGGTGGGCGGGGGCATGCTATGGATTGTGAACGTTCCCCATCAGGTTTGATGATGACGCAGCGAACGTGCCATTGCTTAATGTCCGTGTCAAAGAAGCAAGCGGATTCAATGGTATAGCCTTTATAGCGGATGGACTGAGAAGTTGTCATGGATGGAACCTCATGTTTGGTTAAGACTGTTTTATCGCGTCACGACATACCCCAAGTCAAAGCTGACTTTCTCCAATTCATCGCCGTAATGATTGCTGGATTTACGAGTAGTAGAGAAAAATACGGCCCCTAAGGGGCCGTCGAAGATCAAGCAATACTCAATTCACCAACTGCCGCGCCAGCGCCACTTCCACCGAGTCGCCATCTTGATTTAGGACGTCGAGCCCGGATTCCGGCACGTCTCCCGACGTACTCTGTGACACGGTGATTTTCCTGGCCATCAGCCCCAGGCAGGTCATCTGCGAGGTGGCGGCGTAGCCGAGGTAGATCACCCTGACCGGCTGCCTTTGGCCGATACGCCAGGAGCGACGGGCGGCCTGTTGCAGGGAGTAGACGTTGTAGCCCGATTGCATGAACACGATGGTCGGGAACTCCAACAGGTCCAGGCCGGTTTTCACCAGCTCGGGATTGGTGATGAGCACGTCGATGCCGCGATCGAGCTGTTCGGCGATCCAGTCTTCCCGGCGGGAGGCATCCACGCTTGCGCGCAGCACCGCCACCTTGAAGCCTTCCTGCTCCAGCAGCCCTTTCAGCCGAGACGTGGTATCCCGTGTCCCGGTGTAGACGCTGTAGGCCAGCACCTTGCGACCGGCAGCCTTTTCCTCTCGGCAGATGTCGACCAACTCCTGTTCCTTCGGCATGACCTCCAGATCGGAGAACAGCGAAGGGGTGAACGCCAGCAGGTTGCGGGTTCGCGGATGCTTGACCGTTTCCGCACGGAAGCATGTGTCCGGCCAGGCCAGGAGCACGTTGAGGACCACGCCCAGAAGGGTCGTATCGCGGCGCGCCAGGGCCTGCTTCAATTCGGCGGTCAACTGCCCCGCCAGTCGTGAGTAGGCTCGCGCCTGCTCGTCGGCCATGGCTACTTCGCGGAACTCCTCGTCGTAGGGCGGCAGCACATTGCCACCGATGTCCTTCAACTTCAGGAACACCGTGAACGGTAATACGCAGCGCAGCACGCCTTTGGGACCAAAACCGGGGGCTTTCACGGTTCGCACCGTGATCTTGCTGCCCCTGGCGGTCTTGTGGGCCGAACCATTGCTCTCGGAGTAGATGTCCTTGAGCACGCCGTGATCACGCATGAACGCCATTGCGGCTGGCGTGAGACTGCCTTGCTGGCTGGGCCGATAACCGTCTTCGATCATGCGTCCGGGTAACGCTCGGAACAGAAGATAAAAGAGATCATCGCCGTAGCCACCCATCAGGGTGCCGGTGAGCAGCAGCGTCTTGCGTACCTTGGACGCCAGAACGCCCATGGCTTGCCCCTGGGCAGAGCTCGCGTTCTTGTACTCGTGCGCCTCGTCGGCGATGAGCAGGTCGAACGTGCCTTGCGGCAGGTAACGCTTCACGAACTCCGACGGCTGGTAACCGCCTTCACCGAAGCCGAACTCCATCGAGGCCATGGCGCGCTCCATGCGCTGGGCCTGGCGGTCGGAAAACACCAACTCGCCGTCGTCGTCCATCAGGTTGATGAATTCGTACAGGTTGTCGCCGAGCATGGATGCTAGGAACGACTCGCCGAACTTGTTCATCAGCTTGCGGGCGGTGACTTCACCGATGGTGGGAATACGCTTGAGCGCCTTGAGCACGGCCTGTGACTGGTCGTTGGCCGATAGCCCTCTGGGCCGGATCAGCGTCCACAACGCCGAGGCGCAGTGGCTGCATTTGCGGCGGGATTCCTCCGCTTCCAGCTCCACCGGGTTGATCGGCTCGCCGTCCAAGTTGGTGATGACCTGACCACAATGCGGGCAGGCCCCCACTTCACCGTGACGGGTACGACGGCGCACGAACACCGGCTTCCAATGAAAGCCCATGCGCATACGCACGCGACCGAGGACGAAGAACTCCTGCCCCTGGGGCGACACACCCAACTGCTCGCGCAGTTTGATGAGTTTGACCAGGGTGTCCGGGCCGTTGAGCACCCAGACCTTGGCACCAGCCACGGTCTCCTGGATTTCCCGCCGCCACTTATAGACCAGGTGGGGTGGCGAGAGCACCAGCGTTCGGCGGTAGCCTTCAGCGTTGAGCACGGCGGCCGTGGCGATGCCGACGGTCGTCTTGCCGCAGCCCATTTCACCGTTGACGATGGCAGCGCGTTCGCCACGATCGACCAGCAGTTCGGTGACGGCGTGGACCACATCGGCCTGGGCGGGAAACAACTGCCGCTTCAGACCAGCCAGCAGGATCTGGCGATGCGCCTTTGCCTGACCGGTATAGACCGGCGGGTTGGCGCGGTTGAGGGAGTCGAGCAGCTCGTCGCCGAACTCGGACACGAAGTCCTGCAGGCTGATGTCGAGCAGGGATGAAGAGTTATCGAGCAGGTCGCCCTGCGCGGTACTTTCGGAACAGATGGTGTCAGAACACGTTTCGAGGGTCATGGTGATGCTCCAGATGTCATTGGGGCATGCACCTCCCCCGATGGGGCGATGACATGCCCCAGGGTTGGGAGAAAGTGGATCAGTACTCGTCTGGCAACAGCAGCGTGGTGACGCTGCGGTTCCATTCGGTAATGATCCAGAGCTTCAAGGCTGGTGTGACCTGATAGGACGAGAACAGCCGGTCGTCGTGCTTGAGAGCAGCGTCGTTGGTACGCCGATCCTCGTCGCACAGATCGCCCCAGTCGCCAGTCAGATGGCGTTGGAGATAGGGACTGGGATTGAGCGCACCGCGTTGAATCAGGTCGCTCACGCCCTGGGTCATGACGATGTCACCGGCTGGGAACAGCGGTTGGGACAGTGTTACGAGTGCCATGGTGTTTTCCTCTCAAAATGAAGGGGCCACGGCACCCGACGGGGTGACAGGACCCCGGTGGGTGAATGAAACAGATGGATGAAGTTGACGGCGAGCCGTCGGTGAAACGCGATCAGCGGATGGTCAGCACCTGCCCCAATGTTTCGGAGGCGGGTGTCAGATCCCAGGCGCGGATCACGGGTACGAAGCGGTCGGTGAGGATACGTGTCTCGGCAATCGAGCCGTCATCCCGTTCCTGGTACTCCGTGGTCAAGGATTTCTCCTTGTGGGTATCGCCCTTGACCACCAGCACCTTGCCGGTTCTGGAGGTCACGACGCCGGAAATCGCACCGGCTGCAAGAGCCAGGGCGAGATGCCAGTGAGACAAGGCACGGGCCGGAGGCCGTGGTGCCTGATGCACGGCACCCAGATGAGTGTCGAGCGATGGCCACAGTCCCTGCAGGCGCTGCACTTCGTCCGCGAACTGCTCAGGTTCGAGCGTGACGCGATAGAAGTGCTCCGGATCGCCGGGCGAGGCCGGTACGCTGTAGGGCTGGAACGGCCAGGCATCTGGCAGCTCCTCGGCTTCGAGCTCACCTTGACCGATTAGCAACATTCGGCTGCGCACGGCCCTGGCTTCTTCGCTGTCCTGTTCGCGTTGACGGATGCGCCGACCGAAGATCACCACCTGCTTGAACTGTGTATCCACCGCACGGTAGATACGCAGGTCGGCAAAATGGCGCGTCAGCCAGCCCACCAGTTCGGCGTCGAGTACATAGCCGGGGATGATGAACACCAGCACGCCGTCATACTGCAACAGCGGCAGAGTGCGTTGATAGAACAGCTTCTCCAGCCTGGCCCGGCCTTTGCCTTGGTAGCCGATGTTGCCATCGACACCACGGCTCAGGTCACCATAGGGCGGGTTGAGCCACAGCAGACCGAAGGACTGCCGGGAGATCAGGGTGTCCATCAGGTCCCCGTGCAGACAGCGGTCGACCAGCTTGCGCGCATGGGTGGCGCGCTCTGCGTCGTACTCGACGGCGAAGGCCTTGACCTGTTCACGCCCGAGGGCATGAGCGGCTTCGGCAATCGCCACGCCTTCGCCAGCGCAGGGATCGAGAATGGACATTGATCTGCTGGCGGGGGCCAGCGCGGACAGGGCACGTTCCAGGGTAGGTTCGTCCGTTGGAAAGTAGCCGTTTTTG
The DNA here is from genome assembly GCF_054779855.1 of Haliea atlantica. Classification (NCBI taxonomy): domain Bacteria; kingdom Pseudomonadati; phylum Pseudomonadota; class Gammaproteobacteria; order Cellvibrionales; family Halieaceae; genus Haliea; species Haliea atlantica. The sequence continues at coordinate 336,325 of NZ_BAAGXL010000019.1, forward strand.
ATGAAATTGCGCGCAAGGCGCGGAAACATGAGAGCCATGGGTTTCTCCTGTTGGCTAATATGAAAAACGTGGGCATGTCTGCACATGCCCAGTGTGGGAGTGGTTCAGGCCACCCGACGCAGCGGTTTGCCGTCATCCAGTTCGTCTTGCTCGATACCCAGGGTGCCGTTGCGAATCAAATCGCCCAGTGCCGTGGTCAGCGCCGGGACGTCCAGGGTCAGCCGGTGGCCCTCCAGTCGCCCGAGGGCGAATGGCAGACGGGCCAGCATCTCCCGGGATTGCAGCAGTGCCAGCACGGTGTCGCGCCAGTGATCGAGCAGAGGCAAGGGGCAGGTCTCCCGCACCAGCGCCCACAGGCGGTCGGTGTGGTCGGACTTGTCCCTTGGCAGCAGGGTCAGTGCACTGGCATTGGCCTTGTCCGGCTTTACACAGTGTGGATCAAACAACCACAGATGCACCATGGAACCGAACAGGGTTCGGCGGAAGGCACGTGTGGAGCGCTTGTCCAGGTGATCGGCGTTGCCGACGAAAATCGGCACCGATGCACCCTGGTCGGTGATGAGATGGAATCGGTCCAATCCCTGCTCCGCACTGCCGAGTGTCAGGCGGGCCAGGAATTCCTGGACGGCGGTGTCACGCGCCCAGAGAGACAAAAAGACCAGATTGCCGTGTTCGTCAGCGACGCAGCCATCGGCCATCAGGTCGGGGCATTCGTCGATCCGAAACAGCGGTTGAGTGGATGAATGTGTGGGCATGTCGATGTCCTCGTGATTGAAAAGGGACACCAGCGCCCAGCGGGGCGAACAAGTGCCCCTGTTGGGTGGATGAAAACCAATATCAGTCCGACTCGAACTGACGGCTGTAAGGGTTGAAGTGACGCGCCTGAGCGCCTTTGAGGATCGGCGTAAAGCCTTCCAGATAGAAATTGCACAGGTACTGACTGCGATAGCGCAAGGCCTGTTGTGCCTGCTTTTCGGTGAGGCCGCTACTGACGAAATCGTCGAGCAACTCCGCGTCGGAAGCGACGTCGTTGTTGGACAGCTGGTCTTCGACGAACTGCAGCAGTGTTGCCGGAAGCAAAGCCAGGATCGGGTCCATGTCATCACCTCCTTGGATCAGGCCATTGGCCTTGGCGCACGTCGCCGTGCGTGATAGGCCCGCACGCCGTCACGCCATTCCCGACATTGCTCGGGAGCCATGTCGAGGTAGCGCAAGGGGCACGAGTAGTAGTACGGGTGCATGGCTTCTTCCAGAGGCTTGTAGCCCCAGTCGTCACCAGACCCTTGCAGCAAATCGCAGCGGATGAACGCTGTCGACTCACCTGCATCGAGACCGAAGATGCCGCTTTCTTTGGCAGTGATGCGAACCACTGACCACATGACATTGCCACGCAGAGCGTGTGCTATGACGTGATAGTGGGCGCGTTCACCTTCTTGTGGTTGGATCAGTTCCTGGATGAGTTGAGCGCGGGTTTGCCGCGAGAAATACCAGCCCATGGGAGTTCTCCTGTAAAAAATGCCGGAGCTCTCCCCAGCGAGGTGAGACCCCGGCGGGTGGTGGGAACGTCGCGTTGAGCGACGGTGTGATCAAGCGATGATGCGATGCCAGTCCTGGGACAGCGGAGCGAACTCGTAACCCAGGGCACCGAGGCGGTCGCGTTGCTGGCGCAACTGCCGACGATCGACGGTGGCATCCAGTTTCACGACATCACCCAGCGGCCACAGCGCGCCGAACAAGGTGGCATCATCGTCCTGGACTGTCGGCTTGGCCGATGTGCCAGGAGCGGTGGTGCCGAACGGCGTGGTGTCGACCAGGGGATGGCTCGACGCCTTGTCGTCCTTCGCGTCGGTGGTTGCCGTCGCGGTGGGGACAGGAGGCTGAGCTTCCTCGTCGATGGGATCGACTTCCTGCGGGCTCAGCCGGTTGGCTTCGTCCGTGCTCAGGGGGTCGATATTCGACAGGGTCATCCCGCCCAGATGGGCGCGAATCTCGATGACCATGCGACCGCTGGTGTTGTACGTAGACGGGCGAATTTCGGTGATGACGAAATCGCCCTCGTACTTGCCTTCGCGGTATTGATCCAGCTCGGCGTTCTTGATGACGAACTCACCGATGGAAGTGGCGAGGCGGCCAACATTGAAGTCGCCGTTCCTGCCGTGGATGGTTCGGATGGCCAATTGGCCGGAGAGAGTAATCATGGTCAGCTCCTGGTGCTGAATGGTGAGAGAAGGAAGCAAGGCCCCGTCGGGGGCCATGCAGTTCAGAAGGATTTCGCCGAGGCGGTCACGTCTTGGTTTGAATCGACGGTTACGTCGTTGGATGCAGGGGCATCCTCCGCAGCGGCTGATACAGGCTCAGGCGACGTGTCGTCAGTGGCCTTGGGTTCAGCCTTGTAGACGAGCTGACCGTCGACCTTGATCCAACTGACGAACAGCAGTCTCGCCTTCAGGCTGACGCCCTGTTCACCGGCACGCTTCCCCTTGCTGTAGGTGAAGGTGTCGGCCCACAGGTCACCCAGGCGAAAACCGATCAGCACCTTGCGTTCGGCCTCGACGGCCTGTTGGCAACGGCGGATCAGATGCTGGGCCTCGCTACCGGACACACGCACGTCGAAACGGCGGTAATCCGGTGAATCGCTCGGGCCATTCAAGGCAGCAATGTCGCAAGCGAGGAAAGCGTCGCCCTTGCGGGGCTGCACTTCACGAATGCGGTTGAGATAACCCAGACCCGTGATGTGCAGGTCGAAGTAGGAAAGGTCGGATGAAGGGTTCATGGTGAATCTCCTGTCGTGATAAAGGAACGAGCGGAGACACACCCACCCTGTCGGGAGGCATAACCCCCGCGTGGGTTGATGGATCGGATGATCCTGGTAGTGCTTGTGCATCCACCATCCCGAGGGATGGTCGTTCGCGCTGGGGATGCTGGGGCGAACGGGTTGGGTCACGCGGTCGGAACCGCGCCGTAGCCTTGAAGACCGTGGCTACCTGGGCATGTCGCTGATACATCAGCGGAACATGTGGGCAGGGTGGCATTCCAATGTGTCGGATTGCCACCGGGAATCGGAATCCATGTCTTACCCAATTTCTTGGCAAAAATGAGCCCCTTCTCGGGGCTCGGTCGAATGGCTGTCACCAGCCTGTGTAGTTCAAGACCAGGTCTGCGATGACTTGACGGTGCTCCAGATCCAGGCCTCCCAGGTCGGACAGACCATGGACGCCCACCCGTTTGAGCAGCACACCGCCAATGTTGGCGTTGTAGAAGCTGACCATGGCGGCCAGAAAGACCCGCTCACCGGAACTCATCACGCCGATGGCCTGGTCGATGACTTCCAGGTTGGGGCACAACTCCCACTTGTCCTCTGCTTGATCGACATGGGCCTTGGTGCCCAAGCCAAACAGCGTCGGACTGAGCAGTTGGACGCCACTCTTCCACGCCCGGAAGAAAGCCTCGGGGGCTTGCGAGAAGTGGTGTTCATTGATGGCAATCTGTTCCAGCATTGCCTGATTGTTCATCGTATGCATGTTCGTTGCTCCTGATGACCGAGAATCATGGCTGGGGCCGCTGTGTCCATGCGCCGGTTTGTAAGGCATGGCTGGCAGCCTCGTGAGAAGGGAAATATTCGACGGACTCGCGGGAAACGGGGCCGCCTTCGGTGCCGTTGTCAAAGGTGCCGAGGTAGTAACCGGTGGCACTGTGCAGTACCTGAAGCGGCAGGCGCTTACCGGTGTAGTTCAGTGCCAGGGCACCGGCCTCTGTGACTGGCTTGTCGATGAGGTTTTGAATGGACATGGAACTCTCCCTACGTTGATGAAAGGCTTGGTGGGAAGCGCCACATCCCAACGGGGCATGGGGATTCCCGTAGATGGATGAAGCATCGTCGCCCGGTTGGGGCGATCGTCCGCGAGGCGATGCGGAGCGGACTGGATCGGTCGTCCTGGCATACCAGGATGCAGCCTTGAGGACCGGAGCTGCCTGGGCATGGTGCTGACCGGAATCAGCGACGCATGGGGTAAGGTTCCGGTGTTTCAGAGGTGTCGGCGACGGGAAAACCGCAATGGAAAGCACCCTGTTTTTCAGGGTAAGTGGCGGGTAGTGCAGCAAGGGAAAAATAGCCGAAGGTCCTTGCCTTCGGCGCGGAAGAAACTACCACCCGTGGGCTGCACAGAGCCGGGTCGTGGGTGGAACCTGGCGCTGTTTAAGCATGCACACCCGGCCCGTGTCGTGGCTGGGGCCGGTATCCTCTGGCACACATCCGCGCACAAAGGGAGCCCGTTGTTTCGCCGGCGGGCACCGGCACCGAATACGGCTGACCCCGTAGGGTTTCCTGACGGTTCGTATGATCGGCATGGCCTGCCACAAACCGTCAGGAAACCCTACGCGAGCAGCGAATACTGATGATGGGGTGAATCCGTAGATGCCGGAATCGATGAACAAAGACCTTCTCGCCGACGGCCAGAATGGCCGGGCGCGCACACCGTGACAGAAGGTAGGGCGTGCTGGGGCACCACGCGGGGTGCGGGTGTTCGTGCGATTTCAGGTTTTGGCCCTGCGGCCGCGTGCACGGGATTTTCCCTGCTTGAGCGGCTGGGCACCCTTGCACTCCGGATACCGAGAACAGGCCCAGAACGCCCCGTGCTTGCCACGTCGTTGTCGCGTGACGGCACCGCATAGCGGACAGGCAGGTCCTTCCGGTTGGCTGATCGCCAGGGACGCGCCCCGGTACTGCTGCACCAGTTGTGCCACCCAGGCGGATTGCTTGTCGATAAAGCCATCCAGCGTCATCTGGCCCGATGCGATCCGATCCAAGGCCTGTTCCCAGATCGCGGTGGTGCCCGGATTGGCAATCGCGCCAGGCACGGCGTCGATCAACGTAAAGGCTGCCTCGGTAGCCCGAATCGCTTTGCCCTTGCGAGCGATGAAACCACGTGTCAGCAGGCCATTGATGATACCGGCGCGGGTCGCTTCGGTGCCGATGCCGGTGGTCTCCTTCAGTGTCTGTTTGAGCCGTGGGTCGGTCACCAGCTTGGCCACACCCTTCATGGCCTTGATCAGTTCACCCTGGGTGTAGGGCCGGGGCGGCTTGGTCTTGAGTGCCTTCAACTCGACCTGTTCCAGTGTGCACACAGTGCCGGTTTCAAGCGACGGCAGTTGCTGGCTCTGAATATCCTTCTGTTCCTCGTCCTGCTCGTGGCGGGGCATCGCCCGGTGCCATCCGGGTTGGATCACCTGTTTGCCCACGGCGTGAAGTGACTGACTGGCCGCCGTGAGTTGGGCCTCGGTGCGGTCGAATTCATGGTGCGGCAGGAACTGTGCCAGGTAGTGCGCCCGGATCAGCGCGTACACCGCCCGTTCCTTCTCCGACATGGCCGAGAGCTTTGTGGGCTCCAATGTGGGAATGATGCCGTGGTGTGCCGTCACCTTACTGTCGTTCCAGACACGCGAGCGCTGTGACCTGTCGAGCCGCTCGATCAATGGTCGCAGACTGGGATCGGTGGTCAGCAGCGCGTCGAGCACGGTTGGCACTTCGGGCAGCATGCTCTCAGGCAGGTAGCCGGAGTCACTGCGAGGATAGGTCGTCGCCTTGTGGGTCTCGTAGAGCGACTGAGCGATATTCAGCGTTTCCTGCACGTCAAACCCAAGCTGCCGGGAGCAGACTTCCTGCAGGGTGCCCAGATCGAATGGCAGTGGCGGCGCTTCACGCATGCGCTCCGTATTCACGTGGATCACGGTGGCGTCACGGGTCTGGCGTAGTGCAGCGGCAGCATGTTGTGCCACGGTTTCCTGCAGGCAGCGACCGGCGTCGTCCGTACTGCCATCTGGGGGTGCCCAGTTGGCCTTGAAGGATTGACCGTCGTGGCCAAGCATCACCTCGATGTCCCAATAGGGCATGGCCACGAAACTCGCTATCGCCCGATCACGATCCACCACCAGTTTCAGCGTAGGCGTTTGTACCCGACCGACCGAGAGCACACCACCATAACCGGACTGCTGGCCCAGCAGGGTGAACAGACGACTCAGGTTCATACCGATCAACCAGTCTGCCCGTGAACGTGCCAGTGCCGAGTGGTACAGGGGCAAGGTCTCCGCTCCCGGTTTGAGGGCATCCAACGCCTTGCGGATGGACGCATCATTCAGTGCCGACAGCCAGAGCCGGTGGATTGGCCCACGGTAGCCGCACAGGTCGAGGATCTCGCGGGCGATCATCTCGCCTTCGCGATCGGCGTCGGTGGCGATCACCAGTTCGCTCGCCTGGCCGATGAGTCGCTTGACGATCTGGAACTGCGCCTGGGTCGAGGCTTTGACCTCGTTGCGCCAGCGCTCGGGAATAATGGGCAACTGTTCTATTGACCAGCGCTTGTATTGCTCACCATAGGCTTCCGGCGGTGCGGTTTCGAGCAGGTGGCCGATGCACCAGGTCACCGTGATGCCTGATCCAGTAAAGCATCCGTTACCGCGTTGCTGGGCACCCAACACACGGGCGATGTCCTTGCCCTGCGAAGGCTTCTCGCACAGATAGACCCGCACGCTGTTCCTCCTCGGGTGTCATGGGTTGGCCCAGTGATCAAATAGGTGACAGCATGACGGCTGGTGAATGGCTTGGCTGCACATAACCCGTTATGGCTGAATTCCGGATTTATGATCCGACATGCGGGGTGGGATGAGTGGACCTCGATGGACCTCGGTGGCGCTATACCAATGGTATAGCCATCGCTGGCGCAAAATGAGCGGCTGAGGGTTGGTGCAGCCGCTCACGGCCCTGCTTACTCATCAGCCGGTGATTCAGCGGATGGCTCCCTGGGTACCAGAGTCACTTGCTTGATGCGATAGGGCAGGATGCCGATGCGACGTGCCTCGATCTTGAAGGTCACGCGTTCGTTCTCCTCGGCGTCCTCCCATTCGTCACGCACCGTCCGGCCTTCCACCAGCACGCGCATGCCCTTCTGGTACAACGTCTGCCAGTGTTCGGCATCACGGTGCCACAGCTCCACCGGCGCCCAGAAGCCACCGCGATCCTCGAATCCCTCCTTGGCCGGAATGGGGTTGTCGAAATAGACGTTCAGTCGCAGCAGCCGACGGGGTTCATCATTGCCGTTGTTGAAAGCCCGGTATTCTGGCGCAGAGCCGATATTGCCCTCGCCGTAGAAGTGCGTACTCATGAGTGTGACTCCGTAGTGATGGCGTGTCCCTGGGTCCGCCGCTGATAGGCCGCTTCGGCCTGTCTCATCTTCCCGGCACAGTCCAGGGCCTGGCGGGCAATGCTGTGGGTGAGGCTGATCTGCATGTTCAGCGCGATGCGCTGCAGCTCCATGGCGTAGAGATCGTCGATCAGTGCGTCGTGGGTCGAAGGCGAGGCGATGAGTTGCTCCCACAAGGAGACACCCATGGAGGATCGGTCGAGGTTGCGCCAGCGCAAAAAGGTCGTCCCTGCGCCAGTGGTTTGCTGGGCCAGTTGCACATCGAGCAGATTGAACGGTGAGCGACGTGCCTGGGGCAGGACGTGTTGCAACGCCAGGGCGATCATCTCGTCGCGCAGCCCGATACATTGGTTGGCCCAGTCCTCCAGACTCCCCTTACCTTTAAAGGGTTTTAAAAGGCCTTTTAGGTAGGCCGCGTGTGTCAGACGCTGGAAGTCTGGCTGTTCCAGCGGTGCAAAGTGTCGCGGTGGCTGAGCGAGGTGGCCAGTGGTCATGCTTGCGCCTCCTCGTCGGGAGATTCGCTGCCCTCGACCTCACTGTCATCCCCGGTCGCGTCGGCTGGCGCAGTGTCAGTGGTGTCTTTCTGACTGGAACTGTTTTGTGACGATCGGCGATTGATGGGGGGTGCAAATCGGGAGCGGCGGGTGCCTTCGAGGACGTCCTGGGGCAGTTCGCCGAACTTCTCCCGCGCCGCTCGCGCCGCCGCATTGTTGGCTGCATAGTCGTCCCGGCAGGTGCCGGAATAGCGGTACTGCTGGGCCAGCGAAAACAGGCTGCGCAGGGCATGGGCTCCATCGTTGAGCCAGCGTTCCAGGGTACTGCGGTCGATCAGGGCGGTGTGATGCGCCAGAATCAGACGGCGGGCCAAGGTGTCGTAATCGGCCAGCAGATAGACCGCCATGAAGCCGAGCTGGGCATTGACGAACAGGGGTAGCTTGATGGGCTGGACGTTGAGGTTATCGCCGAGACTCAGTGCTGCCGGTACATCCGCCAAGGCCTGGTCTACTTGTTCACGCAGGGCCTGAAGCTGGGACCGGGCTCCTTCGATCTTGTCCTCGATCCGCAGCATCCACCAGTCCGAGTAGGGGTCGTCCTGTTCGGCACCGCGCTTGAGCTTGTTCATGATCGACAGGAAGGCGTTCAAACCGATGATGCCCGGCTTGCCTTCCGAGGCGGCGCGGCCATGCCAGATGCGGGAGGCATGGTGAGTGTGCAGCGTCAGCGCCATCGCGCTGCGCAGCGATCCGAGGTTCAGTTGCAGAGATTCGTTGGCCATGTGAGCGACTCGCTGTGAAGAATCGAATCGCCAGCATCGACAAAGCGCGGAAGGCAGTCAGTAAAGAATTCGCACTGGTAGCCTTCCTGTTTATGGGCTTGTTTCAGGTTTGTAGACGTTGGTGGCCTTCCATAGCCCTATACCACTGGTATAAGTCCATCAAGCATTGCGGAACATGGCGTGAAGACGGGCGATATGGGCTTTCACTTGTTCCGGGTCCGCAGCTTGGAAGGGGCGATCAACCTTGGCATCCACTTTGGGTGGTGGTGTCGCCAATGCATCCGCCTTCGAAGGGGTGACACCGGCCCAGGCGCGAAACTCTCCCCGGATGGCTCGCTGAATGATGCCGAACAGATAATTGGCTGGCTTCTTGATGTAATCGTCGCAGCAGCGCACATCCCACTCATCGATCACTGCCTGTTGCAGTTCCTTGTCGACCTTCCTTAGCGAGAGCAAGGCACCGGCCTTCTGTTCATCATCGAGGCGTTCAAATCGAGGTGGCAAGTCCAAATAATTCAATTCGCGCAGTACAGTACGTACTTTATTATTTTTAATACTTTTATTACGTACTGTACTGTCAGATTTCCGATTCGGAAGAATGCCGTCAGATGGGGCTTTGCGCCCTGATTCCAAATTGGAAAATGGGGCGTCGTAATGTCGTAGAAGGGCCTCGGCGCTCTCTACGGTTTTGGGGTTATCCACAGACTCAAGATCGTGAGCATTGGCGTCCCAGTTCTGCCCGGCCAGACGTTGCACCATGACCTGCAGGCGAGACGGCAGCGTTCGCGCACTGACCATAGGGTCTTCGGTGATTTCCTTGAGCGTATGAACGCCGACGACCCGCACGGCTTTGGCCGAGTGCGTCAATGCCTGGCTGACCAGTCCCAGATATTCGGTGTCGAGCTGCATGGCCTCAAAGGGGGACAGCGGTTCGTCGTGGAGCACATAGAGGTTGCCCTGGATACGTCCGGAGCGGGCGTCCCGCCGTCGCCGCACCAGGCTGAGCCAGCGGGTCAATCGTAACTGGGTCAGCGCCCTGGCCACGGTTTCGTGGGAGGCTTTGGCCGTGCATGGCATTGACGCCAGGTAGGGTCGCAGGCGCTCGTAAGTGGGAAAAGCCGTCACGCCATCGTCGTTCAACAGCAGACGGAACACCTGCCAGGCATTACGTTCCAGTGGTGTCAGGCGGCGATCGAGGAACAGCGCGCGGGGGACGCTCTCGTGGCGATTGCCGCTGAACAGGAAGCCATCCTGTGGGGTAGTGTCTTCTGCCGCAGGTTGCAGTCGTTGGGTGGCTTGATCAAGGAGTGCCGTCAGTGAAACGGGGCCTCCGGGACGGCGGGGATCATCGGTGACCATGGCCTACACCAGGCCCTGATCGATCCATCCCTGGATGGTTGACCACAACACCGAAGCTGGCAGGTCGAGGGCTTCGGCCAGATCCAGTGTCAGTTCGAGCATTGAAAGGGAATCGTCGAGCGCGATGCCACGGGTTTTGAATTCGGGTTCCCACCGTCGCCATAGCTCGGTGTCCTGCTCTTCGCTCAATCCGGGATGACGCCCCCTGCGTTTGGGCAGATCGAGCATGTCCCGTCGCAACGCGACTTCCTGGTGGGTCAGCCCGTAGAACTTGCTCACCATCTCGGTACTGGCGCCCAGGCGCAGCATGCGATCGACGGCGGCGATTTCCTTCTCGACATCCGCCACCTGGCGCAACAATCGCTGCAGCACGTCGCGGTTCACGGTTACCGAGCACCAGGGCACGGTGGCATTGATGAGCACGCTGACCAGCGCGGGGTGCTTCAGAGCACTCAATTCCTGCTCGCCGAATCCCATCGCCTTGCAGCGGCGCAATTGCCCGTTGCGCAGGTCGTGCAGTGCCTGCGCGATCACTGCCTGATTGAGTGGGTGCGGTACCGACATGCTGCCTCCCGAGCCCTATGAAGCACCGGGCGTGGTGTTGTTCGCCCCGGTGTCCGATTCAAGGTCCACCAGGCGGCGAGATAACCGCAACAGGCGATACAGCTTGACCAAGGCGTTATCACTCAGGCGCGACACCTGACTATTTCCGCCATGGCGTCCTTGCAGCAACGGCCCCAAATGATCCAGCAGCCGTAAGTTGTCGAGTTCATCGAGGGACTGGCTCGTGGATTGGTATCCCGTGCTGAGTGCATGAAGCAGCGTGAGCACAGCGCGACCGATCATCGGTACCGCGTGGCCGTCGGTGGCGAGTGCACTCATGTCGCAGAGGAAACCGAGGCCCGTGTCCACTGGCTGGATGTGTTCCGCCTGACCTGTCTCGTCGGCGATCTCGCTGGCGAACTGGGCGATATGCACGCGCAGACTGTCCGGCGTATCCAGTCGGGGTTCGATGTACCAGACATCCGTGATGGGGTAGAGTCCGCCCGCCTGCACTGGTATGGACTTCAGCACGTTCGACTCGAAGTCCTCCCATGCCTCGCCGGTTGTATCGGCCATCAGGCGCTGGATGTCCTGCAGCCGATCGGTGGTTGTCGCTGGCGTCACGATGTTTCCCTGGACGCGTTCGTTCCGATTCGATGCCGTGGGATCGGAGTCCTCCGGGGCGTTTGGAGAAGTTGTGGGCTCCTGGCTTGGAATTTCCTCTTCCTGTTGTGGCTCTGATACAGGGACAGAAATCCGTGGTGTGTCGGCCGATGGCGGAGACGTGGGGTGTGCACTTTCCGTGTTGACGGGTGGAGGAAGTGTTTCGACCGACGCTGGAGCGTGCGGGACGGGATCGCGGGTCATGATACGGCGACGGCTTTCGGGCTCGGTGATGTCCAGCGTCAAGGTGTCGTAGTCGACATTCAATAGCTCGGCCATCTGTCCGATGAGTTCGTCCTGTACGCGTCCGACCGAGAAGCCGTCGGCGGTATGGTCGAAGGTGGCCAGCACGTCATGGAACAGTGTGGGAAAGTCGATATCCAGCGACTTGCCTTCGCTGCGGGCATCCCAGACGGTTGCACTGGATTTGCGGAGCGTCGACAGGCGTTCGATCTGCGGGCGACCGAGACCGCCGTAGAGCACGGTGGGAATGGCGGGCAACAGATAGGTGACGGCATCCAGCATGCGGCTGATGTGAGGCTGGGGGACCGGGTAACCATCCGCCGTGAGGCGTCGCGCCAGTTCGGTTTGGCTCAACGTTTCTCCTGACTCGATCTCATACAGCTCTCGGGCTTTCTCTACACCGAGAGCGCGCTCGATGAACGTCAGGCCACCATGCAGCTCGTTCTCGGCCAGGTGGCCGGTCAGGGCGACGATCTCGCCCCGCTCCGGCCAGGGGCGGAACAGGCAAGGAATACGGAAGAAGCGTTCATCCTTCGTTTCCGTCCAGAGCTCTCGCAGAATGGCCAGTCGCGTGTTACCGCCGTTACGGATGATGTAATGCGGTTCGCCGGGCCGACGGGTGATGGCCGGTGGCGAATCGAGCCCGCGTTCCCGGATCGAGTCCTTGATGTCGTCGTATCGGGGGTTGCGGGTGACCCGAGGATTGAGGTCATAGGGTTGGAGCTGATCCAACGTCACCGTCATAGGGGTGTCGGCGATGGGGTCGCTCAATGTCTCGGTCTCTGGGCCGCTGCGTTGGAACGGGTCGACCAGCAACTTGTCGGCCATGTCCTTGGAGGTCAGCTCAGCCATTGTCGTCACCCTGGTCGGTAACAGCGGCTCGCTCCTGTCGCCGCAGGCGTGCGAGGGCATTGCGGGGGGATCGATGGTCGCTGGGTGTTGAGCCCGTGTAGATCGCTGGCAGTCCAGGCTTGGTGAAGCGCAAGTGGCCTCCGGCGGTGCGCGTGACTTCCCAGCCCTCGCTCAGGGCATGTTCGATCAGTGGCTTGAGGCGTTTGAAACCTCGTGTTGACATGGGTAAGCGGTTCATGGGCCAACCCTCCGATGTGCCCCGGCTTGCAACAGGCTGAACGCGGATGCCCAGGCGGGAAACAACTCGCAGGAGAGCGCCTGCATGGTGTCGAAGGCCGCTGGTGTGACACGCCCCTTTGGACGCTGGTATTCCACCCGATGTACCGGGAGGGCCTGGGTCGATGCGCGTGGGTAAGCCTCGATGGCCGGGATGCGGGTATCGAGTACGACGATGCCGGGTTCGGTGGAAAACAGGTCGCGCAACGCCTGCTGGATCAACCGTGCGTTGCTGGAGACCGGATGCACCCGGTTGATGAGCAGTTGCAGTGGCGGCGGGTCGATGCCAAGGCGGCGGTAGGGCGCGATGTCCTGCATCAACTGCAGGGTGCCCCGGCGAAATTCCCGTGCAGCCAGAATCTCTGGCGTGACGGGTGAGAGGGCAAGGTCGGATGCCAGTACCGCCATCTCCAGCAGGACACTGCGTGCCCCTTGGGTATCGATCAGCAGCAGATCATAGTGGGGGCGGAATATAGGCAGTAGGTTGCGCAGCCGCAGTCGACCGTCGGGGGCATGTAGCAACAAGGTATTCAGTTGTCCCTTGTCGTCATTGGACAGGATCAGGTCCAGGCCCTCGATGACGGTGTGCGATATCAGGCGGGTACGTTCCTGCTCATTGAAGGCCAGCAGTTCATAGATGCCACCTGGCGCTCTTGATTGCAGTGCGAAATAGCTGGACAGGGTGGGCTGCACGTCCAGGTCGAGCAACAGAACCCGCAGCCCCGCATCGGCCGCAATGCCACCCAGATTGGCTGCCGTGGTGGTCTTGCCCACGCCGCCCTTGGTCGAAATGATGGATATCACCTGCATGGATTTCCTCCCCGTTTGGTCCGAAAAGGAAACTTCAGGTGCGTTCGTTGAGCCGGTCTTCGATCCACTGGTCGATTTCGGCAGCGTCCCAGCCCACGGCACGCACCCCCAGGCGAATCGCCTTGGGAAACTGACCCGCTTTCATCAGGTTGTAGATGTGCGCGCGCTTGAAGCCGGTCTTGGCCTCGACTTCGGCGCGGCGCAGGATGCGGCGTTCGACCGGTTGAGTAGGAAGAGATTGAGCAGTCATATCGAGCACTCCTGGACGCTCTTTAGCGTGTTGAGGAACATGCTCGCCATTTCATGCCTGAGCGCTGTGCATTGCACTGCAATTGCAGCCGCCGGAACTGCAATTGCAGTCAGTAGGGTTCGGTATCGATGTGCTGCCTGGCAGCCTTGAACTTCGACCACAGCGTGCGTTCGCTGAGTCCTGGACGACCGGGGTAGTAAGCCAGCAAGGCACTGATTATGGAATCTGTGGTTTTAAAAGATGAATAGTTCTTGCCGCTGGGGGATTGGCCCAGCAGCAACGTCAACAAACCGCCGACGATGTTGAGGTAGGTGGCTTCGCTTCGGGATGAAATCTCGCGTTCGTCCGATTTTTGGCTTTTGGCGCTTTTTCGTAGCAGGCGGCATTGATCCTTAAGGCGCTGTAGGCTTTGTTCCATCTCGGCATTTCTCAGCTTCAGCGCTTCACGGTCGACCAGCAGAATCTGAACGGTCTCGGAACTGATGGCCAGGTGCGCTTGCCGTTCTATGTCGTCGAAAAGAAACTCGGGTTTTTGATCGGGATAGAAGCGGGTCATCCAGGCTTTGAGATCGACATGGCGAATGGTCAGCTCAGGGTTGTCGAGAAGCGTAGGGTCGCCGCAGGTAATGCCGGATTTCCCATAGGGCAAGTCTCCATTTCTGAGGCCATCGAAGATGCGCTCGATGTTCAAAGTCAGCGTCGGCCATCTCGAAAACGGTCCTTCGCCCAATGCATATACTCCAGTGAACTCATGAAGAATTCGGGTTTCATATTGCATCAAGTCACTCCATCGAATCGCCGCCTCGATGGGTCGATAGAAGACTTTTGCATGCTGAGAGTCGTTGTTCTTTTCCATGATTCGTTCCAGACATCTGGCCCTCCTGGTAAAGTGTCAACAATTTCCCAGCCAAGTAGGTGCTTCACGAGTCGGCTACTTGGAGGTTGACGCAACGATGGACAGGTTAGCGCTGATGACGAGATGGCAGCATTGCTCAATATGGAGCGCTATATACCCCCATAGAAGAAGCTGCCCTCCACACGTGTAGACATGCCCATGCTGGTCGAGTGTCGAGTGACATGGCATGCCAGTAAAGACATCCGGCGTCAGCGTCTGAATTTTTGGGGCCAGAAATCGCTATCAAGACATTTCAGGTCTGGACAATGACAAAGCCTAGTCTCGTGTGGGCTGCTTGGTGTATTTGCAAGGCTGCACGCTCAAAGCTGCATTGCCTCGGTGCTGAAATGGACTGTATATGCAGGTGCCATCTCAGGAAAATGTCTGGGGGTACTGATACCTTTCGGGTCTGGCTGACTGCAAAAAAAGAATCACTACAGGTGAGAGCCCTATAACCCAATACGGGCAACACGTTGCATGAAATTGTTCAGTTGATCCGATGGCTCGGTATCGGGTCGAAGTAAATAAGTGGTCATCACATGAGAGTGGCCGGCAAGTGGCCTGATGATGATGTCTGTGTGGTGCGACGATTCGATACGCGCCGCGCTGGAAAAACCGATACCGTAACCAGCAGCAACCAACGTCAACATGAGATCATGCGTGGAGACCCTTTCGGCCACGGTGATGGGGGAATCGATCGAGGCGAGCAGGCTTTCCAACTGTCGACTGCACCCTTCACAAAACTCGGGATGACAGAGGACCAAGGGGTGCTTCACGACCTCGTCGAGTGGAACATGCTTGTGAGCCAGTAATGGGTGTCGTTTGGGGATGGCGATGACCAGCGGTTCTTTCCAGGCCACCTCGGCAATCAGGCCATCGTCAACGTCGTTGGAGAACGCAAAGCCGGCGTCATAGAGATCGTGTCTCAGTCCTCTTTGGTGTTGGGCCAGGGGTATCTCGAACAACCTGATTTCGACATCAGGTTCTTCTTCCCTGCACAGGGCGAGCAGCGGAGTCAGGCGACTGCGTGCAATGCCATCAGAAAGTGCGATACGCAAGGTGCCTCGAAAGCCGGTGGCGGCCGCTTTGACATTTGCCTTGGCTTGATCGATGCATAGCAGGGTGCGGCGGGCATCTTCCAGAAAGACTTCACCTGCCCAGGTCAGGCGTGTGCCGCGAGACGTACGTTCCAGTAATGTCGCTTCGAGTTCGGTTTCAAGCTGCTTGATAGTGCGTGATAGCGGGGACTGTTCGATGTTCAGACGCTCAGCGGCACGACTGAAATGCAGCTCCTCGGCGACGGCTATGAAGTATCGAAGGTGGCGTAATTCCATGCGCTATGTCCTCGCGATTGACGCCACCGCAGTGCGATTATGGCCCTTACAACTGTCCGCCTCCCGCAAGGGCGTCGCTTCGAATGTAATCTGCAAGCCAATCGATGTATGATTAGCTTAATTAAGTCAGAGCAACATTATCACAAAATGAACAGTTTTGCTGCGCTTGCAGATCCTACCCGCCGCCAGATCATCGAGGCCTTGGCGCAGGGTCCCTTGTCGTCGGGTGAGATTGCCGGGAGGTTCGAGATCAGTGCTCCGGCAATCTCTCAACACCTGAAGGCGCTTCGCGTTGCCAGGCTGGTACGGGTTCGCGTGGAAGCGCAATGGCGCATCTATGAACTGGATAAGGATGGGGTCGACAATCTGGTTGCTTGGGTCAACGAGCTCAAATGCCGAGTGGATGATCTCGAAGTGAAGGGGGCGTCGTCACACTGACGGTGGAGCCAGAGGGTTTCCGTTGTAGACGGTTGGTGGGGGGTACGTGTTACAATTGCGTGGATTAAGAAGCTGTTGTGGGATGGGTCCCACGCACCTTCTCCGGTTAACTGAACTTCGGTCTGCCATGACCCGTACCGCTTCGATCAACATTGCTCAGTGGTGGCGCTTCCAGTAGGAAGCGGCACGTCGTTGCGGCCTCGCACCGCACCTTGCCGCCGTACCGGTAGGCAGGGTTCAGCAGATGGCTCTCCGGCACGGCGGCTCCAAGAACTCAGGAGATTGCCCGATGCTAGCGAGACAACATATGCAGCACAGACCTCCGCATGGAGGAATTAGACCTGTGTCCCTGCGTTCTCCCCACCCTTACTGTCGTCCTCAGCCAGTGGCTGACGAAAGATGTGCTTTGGGCGCTTCAAGAGCTCGTGCCATCGTACCGGGCCTTGGAGGCAGGTCTCGGAATGGGGTGGAAACTTCCCATTTTCTACTGCAATCTCCAGACATTGTGTATATATCTGTGTATATAGAATCGACTGCATTGAAAAATAATTCTTTAAAATCAGGAGGTTGTCGTGTCTAAAATCCTGATGATCGACAACTACGATTCCTTTACCTGGAACGTGGTTCAGTACCTCGGCGAGCTCGGTGCGGATGTGACCGTGGTGCGCAATGACGAGATCGCCGTCGATGACATCGAGCGCCTGTCCCCGGAGCGTATCGTCATCTCTCCGGGCCCCTGCACGCCCAACGAGGCGGGCATTTCCATGGAAACCATCCGCCGCTATGCCGGCAAGCTGCCGATCCTGGGTATCTGCCTGGGGCACCAGAGTATCGGCCAGGTTTTTGGTGGCAAGGTAGTTCGCGCCGGCCAGGTGATGCACGGCAAGACCTCGCTGATTCACCACCGTGGCCAGGGCGTGTTCAGCGGGCTGAGCCAGCCCTTCGAGGCGACTCGCTACCACAGTCTGGTGGTGGAGAAGAGCAGCCTGCCCGCCTGCCTGGAGGTCACCGCCTGGACCGAAACGGACGGCGGTGAGCTGGATGAGATCATGGGGCTGCGCCATCGCGAGCTGGCAGTGGAGGGGGTGCAGTTTCATCCGGAGTCCATTCTGACTGCCCACGGGCACGATCTGCTGCGCAACTTCCTGGAACAATAGGAGCATATATGGAGATGCAAGAGGCACTGGCGCGGCTGGTGGAGCGGCGGGATCTGAGTCGCGAGGAGATGGCCGGCGTCATGCGCACGGTGATGTCCGGGGGCGCGGGGGATGCCCAGATCGGGGCCCTGCTGGTGGCCCTGCGCATGAAGGGTGAAACCGCCGAAGAGATCGCCGGCGCCGCCCAGGTGATGCGCGAGCTGGCCATTCCGGTCAGGGTCGAGGGCGACCACCTGGTGGATCTGGTGGGTACCGGTGGCGATGGCGCCAACCTGTTCAATGTCTCCACCGCCGCCACTTTCGTGGTCGCCGCAGCGGGCGCCCGGGTCGCCAAGCACGGCAACCGCTCGGTATCCAGCACCTCGGGCAGCTCGGACCTGCTGGCCAACCTGGGAGTGCCCCTGGACCTGAGTCCCGAGCAGGTGGCCCGTGCCATCGACTCGGTTGGCGTGGGTTTCATGTTTGCCCCGGCGCATCATACGGCCATGCGTCACGCTATCGGCCCCCGCCGGGAGCTGGGTATGCGCACGGTGTTCAACATTCTGGGGCCCCTGACCAATCCCGCGGGCGTGAAACGTCAGGTGATCGGGGTCTACGACGAGGCTCTGTGCGAGCCGATCGCGGAAGTGCTCAAGCTGCTGGGGGCGGAGCACGCCCTGGTGGTGCACGGCGACGGTGGCCTGGACGAGATCTCCATCACTGGCAGTACCCGCGTCGCGGAACTGCTGCGTGGAACGGTATCCAGCTACCGGATCAACCCCGAGGATTTCGGCGTGGAGCGCCGGGATTTGCAGGGGCTTGCGGTGGATGGCGCAGAAGCCTCGTCTCGCCTGATCAGGGCGGCCCTCGGCGGTGAAGACGACCCGCTGGCGCGCAAGGCAGCGGACCTGATCGCGTTGAACGCCGGTGCTGCCATTTACGTCAGCGGCCTGGCGGCGACCATTGCCGATGGGGTGGCACTGGCGGAAGACCTGATTGCCACCGGCCAGGCGATGGAGAAACTCAAGGAATTCGTCGACTTCACCCAGCTGATGTCGCGCACCGAGGAAGAGGCATGAGCAGTACCATTCTGCAGCGTATTCTGGGCCGCAAGCGGGAAGAGGTGGCCGAGCGTCGCCGGCGCGAGACTCTGGGTGGCCTGGAGTCTCGCATCAGCGAGCAGTCACCCGTGCGCGGGTTTGCCGCGGCCCTGCAGCGGCGTGCCGGGGCCGGCGAGCCCGCGGTGATTGCCGAGGTCAAGCGTGCTTCCCCCAGCAAGGGGCTGATTCGCGAGGATTTTGACCCAGCGCAGATTGCCGGCAGCTACCAGCGTGGCGGCGCTGCCTGCCTGTCTGTGTTGACGGATGTGGATTTTTTCCAGGGTTCCGATGCCTTTTTGGAGGAGGCCCGGGCGGCCTGCGAACTGCCGGTCCTGCGCAAGGATTTCACGGTTGATCCCTGGCAGGTGGTCGAGGCCCGCGCCATCGGTGCCGACGCCATCCTGCTGATCGTGGCGGCCCTGGACGACGACCAGATGCAGGAACTGGCGGCAACGGCAGCCGAGCATGCGCTGGACGTGCTGGTGGAAGTGCACGATCGCGCCGAACTGGACCGCGCCCTGGAGCTGGCCACGCCGCTGATCGGTATCAACAACCGTGATCTACACAGCTTCGAAACCCGTCTGGAAACCACCCTCGAGCTGCTGCCGCACATCCCCGGGGGGCGCCTGGTGATTACCGAGAGCGGTATCCACAGTGCCGGGGACGTCGCCCGGATGCGCGATGCCGGGGTGTATGGCTACCTGGTCGGAGAGGCCTTCATGCGTGCAGAGGAGCCCGGTGAGCGGCTTCGCGAGCTGTTTTTCTAGCGCGTACCAAACACCACGATGGTCTTGCCGGAGACGGAGATCAGTCCTTCCTCCTCGAGCGCCTTGAGCACCCGTCCCGCCATTTCGCGGCTGCAGCCCACCAGTTTGCCCAGCTCCTGGCGGGTAATGCGGATCTGCATGCCGTCGGGGTGGGTCATGGCATCGGGCTCCTTGCACAGCTCGAGCAGGGTGCGCGCAATGCGCCCGGAGACGTCGACGAAGGCCAGGTCCGAAAGCTTGCGGGTGGTCAGGCGCAGGCGATTGCCGAGCTGCCTGGCAATGGCGAAGAGAATGTCGGGAAACTGGCTGCGGATCTGGTGAAAACGCTCGTAGGAGACCTCGGCGACTTCGCAGCGGCTGCGGGCCACCACCATGGCGGTGCGTACATTGTCACAGTCGCCGAACAGGCCCATTTCCCCGAAGAAATCCCCCGGGTTAAGGTAACTGACCACCATCATGTGATCGCTGTCCGCCTCGTCTTGCACCATCACGGAGACCGACCCTTCCAGGATCAGGTAGAGGCAGTCGCTCTTCGCCCCCTGCTGGAGGATGGTGTGACGGGCGGGGTACTGCCGCCGCGCACAGTGGCGCAGGAAGCTCTCCACCTGCGGGATGGTCTGGGTCACCTGGGGTTTCAGCACACAGCAGTCTCCGTTCCGCTGTAAGGTCAGCTCAGCATGGTACTGCACATCATTCGCAAGTAAAACAAATGTGCAGGCTTGTGCTAAGCTTCGCGCCCCTTTTCCAGAGAGGCCGAGGCGGGCATGCAAGCGACAGTGAAGTGGGTTGATGGAGCCATGTTCCTGGGCGAATCCGGGAGCGGGCACAGTGTGGTCATGGATGGCCCGCCGGATCACGGCGGTCGCAATCTCGGCCCGCGGCCGATGGAGATGCTCCTGCTGGGCGTGGGCGGCTGCTCGTCTTTCGATGTCATGAGCATGCTGCAGAAGTCCCGCCAGCAGGTGCTGGACTGTCGCGTGGAAATCGAAGCCGAGCGCGCCGATGCAGTACCCGCGGTATTCACCCGCATCCACCTGCACTTCGTGGTGACCGGCAGGGCGCTCAAGGAGAAGCAGGTGCAGCGTGCGGTGGAGCTGTCCGCCGAGAAGTACTGTTCCGCCTCCATCATGCTGGGTGCCGCCGGCGTGGCCATGAGCCACAGTTTCGAGGTGCAGGAGGCGCCCTGAGCGCTGACTTCGGGACCGGTGTCCCGGATTGGCGAAATTTTGTGCGATCGGCCTTTCCCCTGCGGGGGCACTGGCGTATCATTCTGGCCCCCCATAGACCACGTTTTGCCCTGCGACCCCATGCTGCAGATCGGACCCTATACATTGTCCAACCCCGTGGCGCTGGCGCCGATGGCCGGGGTGACCGATCTGCCCTTTCGGCGCCTCTGCGCGCGCCTGGGTGCGGGGCTGGTGGTCTCGGAGATGGTCACCAGCAACCCCGACCTCCGCGACAGCAACAAGACCCGCCAGCGCCTGCGGCACGACGGGGAGGTATGGCCGCGATCGGTGCAGATCGCCGGCAGCGACCCGCAGCAGATGGCGGAGGCCGCCCGCTACAATGCGGCGCTCGGTGCCGAGATCATCGATATCAATATGGGCTGCCCGGCGAAGAAGGTCTGTCGCAAGGCCGCCGGGTCCGCCCTGCTGGCCGACGAGGCGCTGGTGCGCGACATCCTGGAGGCCACGGTGGCCGCTGTGGATATCCCGGTCACCCTGAAGATTCGCACCGGCCCCAGCCCCGAGCAGCGCAATGGCGTCAGCATCGCCCGTATCGCCGAGGATGCGGGTATCGCGGCCCTCGCCGTGCACGGTCGTACCCGCGCCTGCGCGTTCAAGGGCGAGGTGGAATACGACACCATTGCGGCGATCGTCGAGGCGGTGGATATTCCGGTTCTTGCCAATGGCGAGATTGACTCGCCGCAGCGGGCGGCGGCGGTCCTGGCGCACACCGGGGCAGCGGGGGTGATGATCGGTCGGGCTGCCCAGGGGCGCCCCTGGCTGTGTGGTCAGGTTGCCGCCTATCTGGCGACCGGCCATCTCCCCGCGGACCCGTCGCTCCCGCAGCAGTTTGCTCTGCTGCGGGAGCACACCCTCGGCCTGCACGCCTTCTACGGGGACTTCATGGGCCTGCGCATCGCGCGCAAGCACGTTGGCTGGTATCTCCAGCAACACGGGCAGCTGGCCCCCTGGCGCCGGGCCTTCAATGCCCTGGAGTGTGCCAGCGAACAACTACAATGGATCGACCGCCTCGCGGCCGACCTCACAGAACGAGAGGACAAAGCAGCATGAACCAGGCCGATACCCTGGCCAGCCTTGCCCCGATGGCTGAATCCGCCAATGATGCCGGTGAGGGAGGGGCCCTCTACGACGCCGTTACCCGGGCCGTGCGCACCTACCTGGCTGAGCTCGACGGGCAGATGACAACGGATTTTTACCAATTGGTGCTGGCCCAGGTCGAGGCCCCCCTGTTGCGGGAGGTCATGGCCTACACCCGCCAGAACCAGACCCGCGCCTCGCAGATGCTCGGCCTCAACCGCGGCACCCTGCGCAAGAAACTCAAGCAATACGACCTCCTGACCGACAAACGCTGAAAGGTAGCCCCACTCCATGAGCGACCCCCAACTCGTCCCCGTCACCCGCGCGCTGATCAGCGTGTCCGACAAATCCGGCATCGTCGATTTTGCCCGCGGCCTGTCAGAACACGGTGTGGAGCTGCTTTCCACCGGCGGCACCTACCGCCTGCTGCGCGACGAGGGCCTCGCCGTGACCGAGGTCTCCGACTACACCGGCTTTCCGGAAATGATGGACGGCCGGGTGAAGACCCTGCATCCGAAGGTCCACGGCGGCATTCTCGCCCGGCGGGGGCAGGATGATGCGGTGATGGCCGAGCACGACATTCGGGGCATCGACATGGTGGTGGTCAATCTCTACCCCTTCGAGGCGACGGTGGCCAAGCCTGACTGCAGCCTCGAGGATGCCATCGAAAATATCGATATCGGCGGTCCGACCATGGTGCGGGCCGCGGCGAAGAACCATCGCTGGGTGAACATTGTGGTCAATGCCAGCGATTACGCCGGTATCCTCGAAGAAATGCGCGCCAACCAGGGGGGCACCCGTCTGGCGACCCGCTTCGACCTGGCGATCAAGGCCTACGAGCACACCGCGGCCTACGACGGCGCCATCGCCAATTATTTCGGTCGCCAGGTACCCGGCGGCTCGGAAAGCTTTCCGCGCACCTTCAACACCCAGTTCCACAAGGTGCAGGAGATGCGTTACGGCGAGAACCCCCACCAGCAGGCGGCCTTCTATGTCGAGGCGAGGCCGGCGGAGGCGGGCATTGCCACGGCCACGCAGCTGCAGGGCAAGGAGCTGTCCTACAACAATGTCGCCGACACCGACGCCGCCCTGGAGTGCGTGAAAAACTTCGAGGTTCCGGCTTGCGTGATCGTCAAGCACGCCAACCCCTGCGGTGTGGCGGTGGCGGCGAGTATCCGCGAGGCCTATGAGCTGGCCTTTGCCACCGATCCCGAGTCCGCCTTTGGCGGTATCATCGCCTTCAACCGCGAACTGGATGCGCAGACGGCAAAAGCCATTGTCGATCGGCAATTCGTGGAGGTCATCATCGCGCCGAGCGTGAGCGCGGAGGCCCGGGCCGCGGTTGCCGAGAAGAAGAACGTGCGTTTGCTCGCCTGCGGCGAGTGGGCTGCGCCGGTGCCGGCACTGGATTACAAACGGGTCAATGGCGGTCTGCTGGTACAGGATCGCGATCTGGGCATGGTCGGCCCGGACGACCTCAAGGTGGTCAGCAAGGTGCAGCCCGATGCGCAGCAACTGCGGGACCTGCTGTTCGCCTGGAAAGTGGCCAAGTTCGTCAAATCGAATGCCATTGTCTACGCCCGCAACGGCCAGACCGTGGGTGTCGGTGCCGGTCAGATGAGCCGGGTGAATTCCGCGCGCATCGCCGCCATCAAGGCGGAGCATGCGGGCCTGGAAGTGCGCGGCTCGGTCATGGCCTCGGATGCTTTCTTCCCCTTCCGCGACGGCATCGACAACGCCGGCCAGGCGGGAATTGCGGCGGTGATCCAGCCGGGTGGCTCGATCCGCGACGAGGAAGTGATCGCCGCTGCCGATGAACACGGCATGGCCATGGTCTTTACCGGCATGCGCCATTTCCGCCACTGAGTTCCCGGAGTCAGCAGATGAAAGTACTTGTTATCGGCAGTGGTGGCCGCGAGCACGCCCTGGCCTGGAAGGCCAGTCAGGCCAGCCAGGTGGAGACCGTCTTTGTGGCGCCGGGCAATGCCGGCACCGCGCGCGAGCCGGGGCTGGAGAATGTGGCCATCGATGTAATGGATTTCGCCGGGCTGGCAGATTTCGCCGAGCGCGAGGGTGTGGCCCTGACCATCGTGGGCCCCGAGGCGCCGCTGGTAGACGGCATTGTCGATTTTTTCGAGGAGCGCGGACTGCGCTGCTTCGGGCCCTCGAAGGGGGCCGCCCAGCTGGAGGGTTCCAAGGCCTTCACCAAGGATTTCCTGGCCCGCCACCGCATTCCCACGGGCGCCTACGCCAACTTCACCGAGGTGGAGCCGGCCCTGGCCTACCTGCGCGAGCAGGGCGCGCCGATCGTGGTCAAGGCGGACGGCCTGGCCGCGGGCAAGGGCGTGATCGTGGCGGAAACGCTGGAGCAGGCGGAGGCCGCCGTGGTCGACATGCTGTCGGGCAACGCCTTTGGTGACGCCGGTTGCCGGGTGGTGATCGAGGAGTTTCTCGAGGGCGAGGAAGCCAGTTTTATTGTCATGGTGGACGGCGGCCACGTGCTGCCGATGGCCACCAGCCAGGACCACAAGCGCATCGGCGAGGGCGACGTTGGCCCCAACACGGGTGGCATGGGCGCCTACTCGCCGGCCCCGGTGGTGGACGAGGCGGTGCACCAGCGCATCATGGACGAGGTGATTCTGCCCACGGTGCAGGGCATGGCCGCGGAGGGGAATGCCTACACCGGCTTTCTCTACGCCGGGCTGATGATCAGCCCCGAGGGTGAGCCGAAGGTGATCGAGTACAACTGTCGCTTTGGTGATCCCGAGACCCAGCCCATCATGCTGCGTCTGCAGTCCGACCTGGTCGGGCTGTGCAACGCCGCCCTGGATGGCGCCCTGGATACCGCCATTGCCAAGTGGGACCCGCGCCCGGCGCTCGGCGTGGTACTGGCGGCCCAGGGTTACCCCGGCAGTTACCACAAGGGCACGCCGATCTCGGGCCTGGATGCGCCGCAAGCGGAGACGGTCAAGGTCTTCCACGCCGGAACAGCGGAGAAGGACGGCGCTGTAGTCACCAGCGGCGGGCGCGTGCTCTGTGTGACCGCCCTCGGGGACGACATCGAGGCGGCCCAGCGCCACGCCTACGAGGCGGTGGCGAAGATCCAGTGGGACGGCATGACCCTGCGCCACGATATTGGCTGGCGTGCAGTGGCTCGCTATCATTGAGGTAGCGGGTCACGGCGGTTTTCGCCGGCCCGGTTGAGGTAGCGAGGTAACAGCATGGGTCTGACGCGACAACTCAATCCCCTCGATCGCCTGCTCGGCGAGGCGGACACGGTACTGCGTACCCTGAGTCGTCGCGCCCAGGCCCCCTCCCGTCCCTCCCCGGCCGAGGGGCACAGCGACGGCGATCTGTCTCCGGCCCAGCGCCGCCATGTGGCGGGCCTGATGCGGGTCAATCACACCGGCGAAGTCTGCGCCCAGGCCCTCTACCAGGGCCAGGCACTGACGGCGAAGCTGGCCGAAGTGCGCGAGGAGATGCGCCAGGCCGCACGGGAGGAAGGGGATCACCTGGCCTGGTGCGCGGAGCGCCTCCGGGAGCTGGACAGTCACCCCAGCCTCCTCAATCCCGCCTGGTATGGCGTTTCCTTCCTGCTGGGTGCTACCGCCGGTGCGGTGGGTGACAAATGGAGCCTGGGCTTCGTGGCAGCCACCGAGGAGCGAGTCTGCCGGCACCTGCGCGATCACCTGCGCCAGTTGCCCGACGACGACCGCAAGTCACAGCTGATTCTGCAGCAGATGCTGGAGGATGAGGAGCGCCATGGCCAGAACGCCCTGGATGCCGGCGGTGCCGATTTCCCGCAGCCGGTGAAGGATGTGATGAGTGCCGTGGCCCGGGTGATGACCCGCAGCAGCTACCACATCTAGGGCTTGTCGCCCCGCAGGCAGACCCAGCCCTCTTTCTCTCCGGCAACCGCCAGTGTCAGCGCGGGACGGTAGTGGGCAATCAGTGCCTCGGCCTGGGTGTCCAGCAGGCCGGACAAGAGCAGGGTGCCCCCCGGCTTGAGCAGGCCCAGCAGCTCCTCTGAGAGCGCCGCCAGCGGCCCCGCCAGAATGTTTGCCACCACCACATCGGCCCGTCCCCGCCACGCGCCAATAGCGCCATCTCCCGGCAGGACTACAGTGAAGTCATCGCTGGCGACGCCATTGCGGGCCGCATTGTCGCGGCTGGCATCCAGGGCCTGTGGGTCGTTGTCCACGCCCAGTGCCTGCCGGGCACCCAGCTTGAGGGCGGCGACGGCGAGGATGCCGGAGCCACAGCCGTAATCGACGATGTCCGCACCCGCGAGGTCCAGGCTGTCCAGTTCGGTCAGGCACAGGGCGGTGGTGGGATGGGTGCCGGTGCCAAAGGCCAGGCCGGGATCGAGCAACAGGTTGACCGCTTGCGGTTCCGGCGGCTCCAGCCAGCTGGGGCAGACCCAGAGGCGGCGGCCGAAGCGCATCGGCTGGTAGTGGCGAATCCACTCCCGCTCCCAATCCTTGTCCTCGAGAATTTCCACCCGCTGGTTGCAGCCGGCGAGCAGGGCCTCCGGTAGCCTCTTGCGCACGGCATGCATGTCGGTGTCGGCGGGAAACAGTCCCGTGAGCCGGGTCTGGCGCCAGAGTGGCGTTTCCCCGACGCCCGGCTCGAGCACCAGTTCATCGGCGTTGTCTTCCAGGGTAACCGCCACCGCCCCGGCTTCCAGCAGGGCGTCTTCCAGGGTGGTGGCGTGTTCCGGATCGGTGTCCAGGCGCAGTTGCAGCCAGGTCACGCGCCTTCGTCCAGGAGGCTTTCCAGGTAGTGGATGCTCACTCCCCCTTCGGCGAAGGCACCATCGCGCACCAGGTCCCGGTGCAGGGCCGTGTTGGTGCGAATGCCCTCGATCACCAGTTCGTCCAGTGCCGAGCGCATGCGCGCCAGGGCGCTCTGGCGGGTTTCGCCGTAGCTGATTACCTTGGCAATCAGGGAGTCGTAAAACGGCGGTACGGTGTAACCGTCGTAGAGGTGGGAGTCCACCCGGATGCCCGGGCCGCCCGGACAGTGGAAGTGGGTCACCTTGCCGGGGGAGGGCATGAAGCTGCGCGGATCTTCGGCGTTGATACGACACTCGAAGGCGTGCCCCCGGAAGCGCACCTCTTCCTGGCGGATGCCCAGGGCTTCGCCGCTGGCAATGCGCAACTGCTCCTTGACGATGTCGACGCCGGTAATCATCTCGGTGACCGGGTGCTCCACCTGGACGCGAGTATTCATCTCGATGAAGTAGAACTCACCGTCTTCGTAGAGAAACTCGAAGGTGCCCGCGCCGCGGTAGCCGATTTCCAGGCAGGCGTTGACGCAGGCGGCAGCGACTTCGCGGCGCTTGTCATCCGGGATGCCCGGGGCCGGTGCCTCCTCCAGCACTTTCTGGTGGCGGCGCTGCAGGGAGCAGTCGCGATCGCCCAGGTGAATCGCCTGGCCCTGGCCATCCGCCAGCACCTGGATTTCCACGTGGCGGGGTTTCTGCAGGTATTTCTCCAGGTAGACCACGCCGGAGCCGAAGGCCGCCGCGGCCTCGGACTGGGTCAGCTGCACCGAGTTGAGCAGAGCTGCCTCATTGTGCACCACGCGCATGCCGCGCCCGCCGCCACCGGCGGCCGCCTTCACAATGACGGGAAAGCCGATGCGCCGGGCGATCGTCAGGGTGCGTTCGGGGTCGTCGTTCAGCGGGCCGTCGGAGCCAGGCACGGTGGGCACCCCGGCTTTCTTCATCGCCTCGATGGCAGAGACCTTGTCCCCCATCAGGCGGATGGTGTCGGCCTTCGGGCCGATGAAAATGAAACCGCTCTTTTCCGCCTGCTCGGCAAAATCGGCGTTTTCCGCCAGAAAGCCGTAGCCGGGGTGAATGGCATCGGCGTCGGTAACTTCCGCGGCGCTGATGATGGCGGGGACGTTCAGGTAACTCGCGCTGGAGGCAGCGGCACCGATGCAGACCGACTCGTCCGCCAGTCGTACGTGCATCAGTTCGCGGTCTGCCTTGGAGTGCACTGCCACCGTATGGATGCCCAGCTCCTTGCAGGCGCGGAGTATGCGCAGGGCGATCTCGCCGCGGTTGGCGATCAGCACCTTGTTCAGCTTGGCCATGTTCTGTTCCTCTGGTCGATACAGCGGTCGGGGTTCAGACGATGGAGAACAGGGGCTGGTCGAACTCCACGGGCTCGCCGTTTTCCACCAGGATGGCCTCGATGGTGCCCGCCTTGTCGGCTTCGATCTGGTTCATCATCTTCATGGCTTCCACAATACACAGCACATCACCGACCTTCACCGTCTGTCCGACTTCTGCAAATGCCGCGGAGGTCGGGGACGGTGCGCGGTAGAAGGTGCCGACCATGGGCGAGTTAATGGTCTTGCCGCTGGTCGCGGGTGCCTCGGCCGCGGGCTCTGGCGCGCTCGGCGCGGTCGGAGCCGGTGCCTGGGGGGCCGCCGCTTGTGGCGCCGGTGCAGGTGCCGGCGGGTGGGCGTAAGTCATCATGGGCTGTGCGCTGTTGCGGCTGATGCGCACCGACTCCTCGCCTTCCTTGATCTCGATTTCATCGATGTTGGATTCCTCCAACAGCTCGATCAGCTTCTTGACTTTGCGAATATCCATGTCGGGCCTCTCTGGTTTTGCGTTTATGACTGTGCCAGGCGCCGCATGGCCGCCTGCAGTGCGAATTCATAGCCGTCCGCCCCCAGCCCGCAGATCACGCCCACAGCGACATCGGAGAAGTAGGAGTGATGGCGGAAAGATTCGCGGGCATGGGTATTGGACAGATGGACTTCAATGAAGGGCAGGTCTACCGCCAGCAGCGCGTCGCGCAGGGCGACGCTGGTGTGGGTGAATGCGGCAGGGTTGATCAGGATGAAGTTGACGCCCTCCCGGGGCGCTTCCTGAATGCGTTCAATCAGCTCGTACTCGGCATTGCTCTGCATGGCCAGCAGGTGGTGACCCTGCCCGCGCGCGCTTTCCGACAGGCGGCGGTTGATGTCTTCCAGCGTCGTGTGCCCGTAAACCCCGGGCTCGCGGGTGCCCAGCAGGTTCAGGTTGGGGCCGTGCAGAACGAGAATCGTGGCCATAACGGTCGGTTTCCGGCTCGGAGCTATTGGGCGGATTCTCGCGCAAATCCTTGCCGCTGTCCACGACAATCCCTTTTTGCGGTTATATCACGCGAGTTCGCTGCGAGTTGCAGGAAGTTAGCAGTTTTTTGGGAAATGGCGGCGGCGGCGGCACGCTTCGGTGCCGGATTGCCGCGATTCGAGTAAATGTAATGAACGTCGCCTAACGTGCAGGGGTTGTTTCAGCGGTGCCGGCGGCAGGTTCGGGGAGGCTCTGCACTGCATCCAGTACCATGCCGCGACTCAAGAGTTGCGGCAGTACCTTGGGCTCGGCGCCGGGCTCGCCGGGGTAGAGCAGGTACAGGGGGATGCCGCTGCGCCCCATCTGGCGGAGGAAATCGGCAATGGCGGGGTTCTCGTGGGTCCAGTCCGCGACCAGGTAGGCGACATTGCGCGCCGCGAAGGCGGCCTGGATCGGGGCGGTCTCCAGCACCGTGCGCTCGTTTGCCAGACAGGTAATGCACCAGTCCGCGGTAAAGTCGACGAACACGGGGCGGCCGGCCTGTTGCAGTCGCGCCACCTGCTCGGGAGACCAGGCGGCGTGGGTCGCCTCGGCGAGACCCGCTGCCGGGCGCCCACCCTGGCCGCTGACACCGCTGAGGCCGACCGCCAGCCCCAGGGCCAGCACGACCACCGCCAGCAGTCGCCGCCAGAGCGCGTCGCGCCAGAGCCAGAGCGCCAGGGCGATCAGTAGCCCCCCGGCCAGGGCCGCCGTCATGGCGTCCACTCCGGCCTGGCGGCCAGCGACCCACAGCAACCAGATGGCGCTGGCGTAGAGTGGAAAGGCCAGGAACTGCTTGAGGCTTTCCATCCACGCGCCCGGGCGGGGCATCCAGCGGCGCGCGGTGCTGCTATAGCTGAGCAGCACCAGGGGGGCCGCCATGCCGGCGCCCAGGGCGGCAAAGACCAGCAGTGCCACGAAGGCTGGCTGGGTGATGGCAAACCCCAGGGCGGTGCCCATGAACGGCGCTGTGCAGGGGCTGGCGACCAGCACCGCCAGGACCCCGGTGAAGAAGCTGCCCGCCGGCCCCTGCCGTGCCGCCAGGCCACTGCCGGCATTCATCAGGCGGCCCCCGAGCTGCAGCATGCCGGACAGCGACAGCCCCATAACCAGGAACAGCCAGGCCAGCAACACCACGAACAGCGGGGATTGCAACTGAAAGCCCCAGCCGATTGCGCGTCCGGCACTCTGCAGGGCCAGCAGCACGGCCGCCACCAGCAGAAAGCTGGCGATCACCCCGGCGGTATACAGCCAGGCGTGGCGGGTGCTTTCGCCACTGTCACTGCTGGCAAAGCTGAGAATTTTCAGGGACAGGATGGGGAACACACAGGGCATCAGGTTGAGAATGATGCCCCCGGCGAAGGCCAGCAGCAGCATCAACGGCAGGGTGCCGGGGCCGGGACTTTCGGCCCCTGGTGCGGCTGCTCCCGCGGGTTCCGGCGTCGTCAGGAGGGTTGCCGAGCTCGCATCAAAATCCACACGGAATCTCTGTATCTGCGGCGGGTAACACAGCCCGGCGTCGGCGCAGCCCTGGTAGCGCACGGTCAGGTGCCCCGTGTCCAGGATCGCGGCAGGCTTCAGCTGCAGGTTAAGCTCGTCGTAGTAGATCTCCACCTCGCCGAAAAACTCGTCCTCACTGGCGATCCCCGGGGGCAGGTCAAAGGACAGGGGCACGCCGCTGCTAGCGGGCGCGGAACGGCCGTCCGGTGCGGTCTCCCCCAGGCTGAATTCAAGGGCGTGACGGTACAGGTAATAGCCCTCGGCAATTTCCCAGTGCAGCTGCAGCGTACCGTCGTTGCGAGGAAGGATGTCCAGCTGGTAGGCCTGTTCCACGGGCAGGAAATCCGGCCCGCCCCGGTTGATACCGGGCCCCGCGGACAGGCCGCGCTCGCCATTCAGCGCCAGCGGTGATTGTGCCAGGCCGTGGGCACTGCACAGCAGGATCAGGCAGGCGAGCAGGACGCGCATGGGGGTTCCTCGAGTCAGGGGGCTTAACACGGGGCGGCATTGTAGCAGTTGTCGCCGCTCGCCTACCGTGAGGGTGCCGGGGAAATGGTATAGTGGTCGGACGCTGAAAACGGCAAATAGTTTCCACGGTCAGGGAGGCAGGCATGCAACGATGGGCAGCACGATTGGGCGCAGGTGTTCTGGCAGTGGCCGGGCAGGCGGCAATGGCGCAGGGCGCACTGGAGCTGAGCGATGCCTGGGTGCGGGCACTGCCGCCGGGGCAGCCGGCGACCGCCGCCTACCTGGTCGTACACAATACGGGCAGTGAGCCGGTCACCGTTGACGCTGCCAGCGCCTCGGGTGCAGGTCGCGTGGAAATGCACGACACTCTGCAGGAAGATGGCATGTCGCGCATGCGCCAGCGTCACCAGGTTACGGTGCCGGCGGGGGATGTACTGCGCTTCCAGCCCGGTGGTCTGCACCTGATGCTGCTGGAGCTGGAGGCGATGCCGCGCGAAGGCGAGACCGTGCGCCTGTGCCTGCACAGTAGTGAGCGCGAACACTGTATCGACGCGCCGGTTCGGCGGCAGGCGGGCGGTGGGCACGATCACCACGGCCACCACTGAGAATCAGCCGGGCGGCTGAAAGGAGCAGAGAATGAAGGCAATGCGCGAACGATGGGCGGCACTGCGGGACCGCCTGCCGGCACTCGGTGGTCGTGCCGCAGCGATACTGGGCACATTGGGCGTGTACTTGCTGATCACCGTCCTGTTGGGGATCTACTGGAGTCGCACCCCTGCGCCTTTCGATGTGCGAGAACAGGCCCGGGAGCTGGCGGCGGAGGGCGGCCGCGAGGTGACCACCGGTTCGACGACCACGGCAGCCTTGATTGGCGTGATGGAGACCCTGCTGGAAAAACCGGGTGGCTACCTGCATAACGACCGCTTCCCGCCCGGCCTCTGGCTGGACAATGTGCCGGCCTGGGAATACGGCGCCCTGATCCAGTCCCGCGATCTGGCCCGCGCCATGCGCGAGTCCTTCAGTCGCTCGCAGTCGCAGTCAACCGAGGACGAGGACCTGGCACTGGCGGAACCGCGCTTCAATTTCACCGCCGACAACTGGATCCTGCCCTCGGCCGAGGGCGAGTACCGCGACGCCATTGGCTATACGCGGCACTACCTGGCTCGGCTTGAGGATGATGAACGCTCCGACGCCCAGTTCTACGCCCGTGCCGACAACCTGCGTTACTGGCTGTCCAATGTCGATTCCCGCCTGGGCAGCCTGTCCCAGCGCCTCAGCGCCAGCGTCGGGCAGCGGCGCCTGAATACCGACCTGGCGGGCGAGGAGGCGGCGCGCCAGTCCACGCCTGCCCCGCGTGAAGTCGAGGTGCGTACGCCCTGGAGCGAGATCGATGATGTCTTTTTCGAGGCGCGCGGCTCGGCCTGGGCGCTGCTGCATTTTCTGCGCGCCATGGAGGTGGATTTCGCCGAAGTGCTGCAGCGCAAGAATGCAGCGGTCAGCCTGCAACAGATCATCCGCGAGCTGGAGGGGACCCAGCAGACAGTCTGGAGTCCGGTCATCCTCAACGGTGGTGGCATGGGGATTCTCGCCAACCACTCCCTGGTGATGGCTTCCTACATCAGCCGGGCGAACGCGGCCATCATCGACCTGCGCGACCTGCTTTCCCAGGGTTGAGGGGCTGGGTGGGCCCCAGGTTGGCGGTTGCTACTTGCGGTCGTAGCGCAGGCGCGTGCCGGTATCCAGTGACAGGCGGATCTCGGCGGCGCTGATGTCCTCGGGGAAATAGGTTCCCGAAAGCTTGGCGTCCAGGATCGACGCGCCTTCCAGGTTGGTCTCGCGGAAGTCGATGCCGCTGAGGTCGGCATTGCGGAAGTAGGCGTCGCTGAAATCCAGGCCGCGGGCGTTCATGTTGCGCAGGTCCCGTCCGCGGTAGTCGCCGCTTTTCAGTTCACTGGTATCGAGAATGTCCCGCTGTTCGTTGAACTCCTTGATCTGCTCCTGGCGCAGCAGCTGGTACAGCGGGTCCTGTTTGATTTCGGGTTTGCTCATGGGCTGTCCTTCGGGGCGTCTGGGGCGTCGGACTAGCTTAAGCCAGGGGGCTGCCCGTGCCTAGCCGCGCGAGTACGCCAGGCGAGACTTTGCGCGGCTTTCTCCTCGGCCGCGACTGGCGCGATGGCCGCGACGGTATCGAGCTGCACTATTGGCTGTGCAGCGAGGCGGGGCCGGTGCAGGTGCGGGTCAGCGGCGAGCGCAGCGTGTTCTTTCTGACCGCTACCGACGCCCGGCTCCACGCTACTCTGTTCTCCGCACCGGGCATCGAGTGCCGCCCCCTCGAGTTGCGCGATTTTGCCGGGCACCCGGTGGTCGCGGTCTACTGCCGCGGGCATCGGCAGGCGCGCCAGCTCGCGGAGACCTTGCGCACGCGCGGCGCCGAGCCCCTGGAGGCCGACATCAATCCTGCCGATCGCTTCCTGATGGAGCGCTTTATCGCGGGTGGAGCTGAGCTGCATGGCGAGGTACGGCGCCGTAACGGGGTGCTGCAGATGCGCAACCCCCAGTGGCGGCCGGCGCCCTTCGAGCCCGAATTGCGCCTGTTGTCCTTCGATATCGAAACAGCGATGGATGGCCTGCAGCTGTTCTCCATTGCGGTCCACGCGACGGGGCGGGGGGGCGAGGTACGCCGGGTCTTCATGCTCGGTGAGGGGGCCAGACAGCCCTGGGTCCAGGCCTGCAGCGACCAGAAGGCACTGCTGCAGGCCTTCCTGGCCTGGCTGCGGGAGGATGACCCGGATGTGCTGGTGGGCTGGAACGTCGTCGGCTTTGATTGCTGGTTCCTGCAGCGCCTCGCCGATCACTTGGGGGTGCCCCTGGGGATGGGGCGTGCTGGCGCGACCCTGGTCTGGCGGGAGCGCGACGGCGACGCGGAGCGCCGCGTGGCGCGCGTGCCAGGCCGCCTGCTCATGGATGGCATCGAATGGCTGCGCGCGGCGTTCTACCGCTTCGAGAGCTTTTCCCTGCAGGCCGTTGCCGGTGAACTGCTGGGGCAGGGCAAGCTGCTGCATGGCAGCGACAGGGGTGGCGAGATCGCCCGCCTGTTCCGCGAGGACAAGACGGCACTGGCGGCCTACAACCTGCGCGACTGTGAGTTGGTGACGGAAATCTTTCGGCACACGCGCCTGCTCGAGTTCGCCCTGGCGCGCAGCAGCCTGACCGGCCTGAACCCGGATCGCCTGGGGGGCTCGGTGGCTTCCTTCGACAATCTCTACCTGCCGCGCCTGCACCGCAGCGGCCATGTGGCGCCCAACGCCAGCCGCACCAGCCTGAACAGCCCCGGCGGCTACGTGCTGGATTCCCGCCCGGGCATCTACGACCACGTGCTGGTACTGGATTTCAAGAGCCTGTACCCGAGCATCATCCGCACCTTCTGCGTCGACCCCCTGGGCCTGGCCCTGGGGGTTTCGGGGGAACTGGCGGAAAGCGACACCGTGCCCGGTTTCCTGGAGGCGCGCTTCGCCAGGACGGGTCACATACTCCCGGGCTTGTTGCAGTCACTCTGGGAGAAGCGGGACCTGGCCCGTGCCGCTGGCGACGCTCCCCTGGGCCAGGCGATCAAGATCCTCATGAACTCCTTTTACGGCGTGCTGGGCAGCCCCGGTTGCCGTTTCTTCGACCCCCGTCTGGCCACGTCGATCACCCGCCGCGGTCACGAGATTCTGCAGTGCACCCGGGCGCAGATAGAGGCCCGAGGTCACCAGGTGATCTACGGTGACACGGATTCGGTGTTTGTCTGGGTGGCAAACGCCCGCGACGATGCCGAGGCAGAGGCGGCGGGCCGTGCCCTCGAAGCTGACCTCAACCAGTGGTGGCGCGGGGATATTGCCGTGCGCTTCGGACTTGATAGCGCCCTGCAGCTGGAGTTTGAAACTCACTATCGGCGCTTCTTGATGCCCACTATCCGCGGCTCCGACAAAGGCAGCAAGAAGCGTTACGCAGGACTGGTGCGTCGCGATGGTGGCGACCAGTTGGTCTTCAAGGGCCTCGAGTCCGTGCGCACGGACTGGACGCGTCTGGCACGGGATGTCCAGGCTGAGCTGTACCGGCGTATCTTCCTGGAGCAGTCGTGGCAGGACTATCTGCGCGGGGTGGTGGCCGACCTGCTGGCGGGCAAGTGCGATGACAAGCTGATCTATCGCAAGCGCCTGCGCCGACGGCTGAATGACTACGAGCGCAATGTGCCGCCCCATGTGCAGGCGGCGCGCCTGTTCGAGGAGCGCGGCCTGCCCCCGCCAGGTCGCGGTGACTGGGTGGAGTACCTCATCACCACGGCAGGTCCGGAGCCCGCTGCTGCACCGGCGGCAGCGCTGGACTACCAGCACTACCTGGAGCGGCAGCTGGCGCCGGTGGCGGATGGCATCCTGGGCTTCCTCGATACCCCCTTCGCCGCCGTCGCCGGGCGGCAGCTCGACCTGTTCTGACCTGTCCCGCCCATCGTTCCCGGTCTGAACGCCAGCTGTCTCCGTGCCCTGACCCGGGGTCACCCAGCCCGCTTCTAGCCCGCCCCGAGCCAGGTTCTTCCCCTTTCAGGACACGCTGTATATACGTCCCTGTACGCTCGTTGGCGGCCTTCCCTGGCCGCCGACGGTCCTGAAAGGGGGAGAACCTGGCTCGGGGCTCCGCGGTATGGTCAGCCTTCAGTGGCTACGATGGCGTGAGATGGTCGCTTCAGTGCGCGCTTGAGGGAGCATTGGCCCGCCGGGAGTGATCTACATGCACTCGGTTCCCTCCTGCTGGGAGCTTAACTGGCGGGTGCCGACACGAGCAGGATCTGCCTAGGGCGGGATTTACCTCGTAGCGCCGGGGATGTGCAGGCGGTGTTGGGGCCGTCGGCGGCCAAGGAAGGCCGCCAACGAGCGTACAGGGACGTATTCACAGCGTGCCCCAACACCGCCTGCACATCCCCGGTGCGTCCCCAAGGAAAGCCACCCAGTCCCTTTGCTCCCGATGCGTCCCGACGGATGGGCGAGCCGGCGGGTCAGTCGCCGAAGAACTCCGCGCGCAGCGCCGGGTAGTCCGCCGCCGGCAGCCGCGGGCCGTAGTTGGCCACCACACGGCCCGCGGCCAGGCAGGCGAAGCGGCCGGCGGTGGGAAAATCCTCACCGCGCTGCAGGGCGTAGAGGAAGGCGCCGGCAAACATGTCGCCGGCGCCGTTGCTGTCCACCGCCTGGACCCGGTGTGGCGGGATTTCGTGCAGGGCCTCGCCATCCCAGGCGATGGCACCTTCGGCGCCGCGGGTGACGACAAACTGTCGGGCCACCGGCTTGAGACGCTCCATGGCCACCCCCAGGTCGTCAGTGCGGCCCCAGGCCAGGGCCTCCTCCGCGTTGCAGAAGACCAGGTCGACGCGCTCGCCGAGCATCGCCTGGAGGCCCTCGTGGAAGAACTCGACGATGCCGGGGTCGGAGAAGCTCAGGGCGGTTTTTACACCCTCCTGTTCCGCCAGCTCGCGCGCGCGGATGGCGGCGGCGCGGCCGGAATCGGAGGTGACGAGGTAGCCCTCCACATAGAGCCAGTGGGAGCGGGCCAGTGCCGCCGGGTCCAGCTGCTCGGTGGAAAGTGTTTCGCTGATACCGAGGAAGGTATTCATGCTCCGCTCGGCATCGGGGGAAATCAATACCAGGCACTTGCCGGTGGTGCCGGTGGGGCGCTCTCCGTCCATGCAGTGATCGACACCCGAGGCGGCCAGGTCGTCCACGTAGATGCTGCCATACTCGTCATCGGCCACCTTGCAGGTCATGAAGGCCGGCGCTCCGAAGCGCGCCACGGCTATCAGCGAGTTGCCGGCGCTGCCGCCGCTGGCGTGACTGGCGTGCACCAGGTGCCCCTCGAGGTGGTCGAGCAGCTCCGCCTGTCGGGCTTCATCGACCAGGGTCATCAGGCCCTTGTCCACACCCATGGTTGCGAGTTCCCGGTCCTGGACCTGGATTTCCGTATCGACCAGGGCTGCGCCCATGCCGTAGACCGCGTATTTCGTCATTCTCTGTTCGCCCTTCAGGATTCAGCGCGTTATTATCGCGGCCCCCTGACCCATTGCAACCGGCGCTGCGTTACACTGCGAGGCCATGGCCAGAACCCGTCGACCTTTTCTGAAGCTTTTCTTCACCCTTGCCGCCGTGGGGGTGCTGTATCTTGTCTATCTGGATGTGCGCATCACCTCCACCTTTACCGACAAGATGTGGGAGCTGCCCGCCAAGGTGTATGCCCGTCCCCTGGAGCTGTATGAAGGGGCGAGCCTGAGCGCGGAAGACCTGGCCTGGGAGCTGGAGATCCTCGGCTATCGCAAGGTGGCCCAGGCGACCGCGCCGGGACAGGTGGCGCGGGCGGGCAACCGCTTCGATCTGCATGCGCGCGGCTTCGACTTCCCCGGTGAGCGCGAACCCACGCGACGGGTGCGGCTGGAACTCTCGGGCAACCGCGTGGTGTCGCTGAGCAGTGGTGGTCGCGAGCTGGGCCTGATGCGCCTGGACCCGGTTCAGATCGGTGGTATCTACCCCCAGCACGGCGAAGATCGCCTGCTGGTCAGGCTGGATGATGTTCCCGAAACCCTGCGCCGGGGGCTGATGGCGGTCGAGGACCAGCGTTTCTACCAGCACTGGGGTTTTTCCATTACCGGCATTCTGCGCGCAGCGATCAGCAACCTGCGTTCCGGTGGTGTGGTCGCGGGGGGCAGCACGATCACCCAGCAGCTGGTCAAGAACTACTACCTGACCCCGGAGCGCAGCTATATCCGCAAACTCAACGAGTTGCTGATGGCGGTCCTCCTTGAGCTGCATTTCGAGAAGGATCAGATCCTCGAGAGTTACATCAACGAGGTCTACCTGGGCCAGGAGGGGCCGCGCGCCATCCACGGTCTGGCCCTGGCGGCGCGGCACTATTTCCAGGCGCCACTGGAGCAGCTGCCCCTGCACCAGCAGGCGCTGTTGATTGGCATGGTCAAGGGCCCTTCGCTCTACAACCCCCTGCGCAACCCCGAGCGGGCCCGGGAGCGGCGCGACCTGGTGCTGGACGTGATGGCGGCGGAAGGCGTGATCAGTGCCGCAGCCGCCCAGCGCGGCAAGGCGCAGCCCCTCGGTGTCAGTACCCGCGGCAGTATTCGTGACACCTTCCCGGCCTACCTCGACCTGGTGCGCCGACAGCTGCGCCTGGAGTACCGGGAAGAGGATCTTGCAACCCTGGGCCTGAGCATCTTCACCAGTTTCGACCCCCTGCTGCAGCGGCAGCTGGAAGCCTCCAGTGAAGCCGTGCTGGACCAGCTGGACAGCGGCGGCAAGCAGCTGCAGACCGCGACGGTGGTGACCCGTTTCGACAGTGGCGAAGTGGCGGCCCTGGTTGGGGGGCGCCGGCCGCGCTACGCCGGCTTCAACCGCGCCCTGGATGCCCGCCGCCCCGCTGGCTCTCTGCTCAAGCCGGCGGTCTACCTGGCCGCCCTGGAGCAACCCCGGCGCTATACCCTGGCCAGTGTGCTTTCCGACCGGCCTGTTCGGGTCGAGGGCTACGATGGCGATGTCTGGGAGCCGCGCAACTTTGACCGCCAGCCCCACGGCGATGTGCTTCTGCACCACGCGCTGTCGCGCTCCTACAACCTGGCCAGTGCCCGCCTGGGTATGGAGCTGGGCCTGGAGCGTGTGGCGGACATGATGCGCCGGCTCGGCGTGGAGGGGGATATCCCCGAGGTGCCGGCACTGTCCCTGGGGGCCGGTGAGTATTCCCCCATGGACATGGCCGCGATGTACCAGAGCATCGCCTCGGGGGGCTTCCGCATGCCCCTGCGCACCATTCGCGATATCGTCGACGCCGATGGTGAGCCCCTGCGCCGCTATCCCCTGGAATACGACCGTACCGTGAGTCTTCAGGCCGTGCACCTGCTGCACTATGCCCTGCGGGAAGTGGTGCGCGAGGGTACCGGCCGCCCGGTATATCGTTATCTGCCCGACAGCTTCCAGGTGGCGGGCAAGACAGGCACCACCAACGATGGCCGCGACTCCTGGTTTGCCGGCTTTTCGGGTGACTTACTGGCAGTCAGCTGGATTGGCCGTGACGACAACGGCGGCACCGGCCTGACCGGCAGTACCGGGGCGCTGCGTGTCTGGGGCCACTTCATGGCGCGGGCCAGCCAGCGCTCCCTGAGCTATCGCATGCCGGATCGCGTGCAGACCCACTGGGTCGACAGCGAGACCGGGTTTCTGACGGGCGAGGGCTGTCCCAATGCGAGGTTGATGCCATTCATCGAGGGCTCCGAGCCGCGTCAGCGCAGCAATTGCAGTGGTCGCAGTGGTTCCAGCATTCGGGACTGGTTCCAGTCCCTGTTCCGTGGAGAATAAGTCATGTCCCTGAGTGCTTTCTTGCGCCTGCTGGCGCTGGCGGGAATGGTGTTCCTGCACGGCTGTACCCTGGTGCCTCAGGGGCGGGACACGCCCGCGCCGGTGGAGACACGCGACGGCCGCGTGCCCGGCACCGAGGTGGAAACCCGCCCCGCTCCTCGGCCGTCGGTTCCCGACGAGGTGCCGCCGGAGCCTGCCGCGGCGCGTGCCTATGGGCCGCTCCTGGCGCGCGCCGAGGCTGCGACCGGGCAGGGTGACTACGACCAGGCCTTGAGCCTGCTGGAGCGGGCCCAGCGCATCGATCCGGACAATGCGCGCATCTACCTCGAGCTGGCGCGCACCTACGCCGCCCAGGGGCGCCCGGAGCGGGCCCGCAACATGGCCGAACGGGGCCTGCTCTACTGCCGCGGCGAGCGGGAATGCGACGCCCTGCGGGCGTTTCTGCGCTGAAGTAGAGCGCGCGAACGGAGCCTGTTCAAGGCGTGTTTTCGCACACCACCCGGTAGCCGCTCTCGCCGGGCTCGAAACGCAGGAACTGGTTGATGCAGGCCGGGGTGTCCCCCGCCGAGTGGCTGACAAAAATGACCTGGGTGTCGCTGTTGGCCGCGATGTGATCCACCGCCCGCAGCAGCAGCTTGCGGTGGAAGCCGTCCAGCCCCAGGGTAGGCTCGTCCAGCAGCAGGATCAGTGGCGATTTCACCATCGCCCGCGCCAGCAGCACCATGCGCTGCAGTCCGAAGGACAGCGTGTCGAAGGGGGCGCGGCTGTAGGCCGCCATCCCCAGTGCCTCCAGCCACGCTTCGGCGCGACGCTTCTGCACATCGCCCCAGTCATCGTAGAGGCCAATGCTGTCGAAGAAGCCGGATACAACCACTTCCACCACTTTCATGTTGCGGGCGAAGTTGAGCTGCAGCTGGGTGTCCAGCTGGCCGTACTTCTGCTTGATGTCCCAGATGCTCTCGCCGCTGCCGCGGCGGCGCCCGAACAGGGTGATGTCCTGTCCGTAGGCCTTGTGGTTGTCGCCGGTGATCAGGCTCAACAGCGTGGTCTTGCCGCAGCCGTTGGGGCCGGCCACACAGCAGTGCTGCCCCCGCTCGAGGGTCCAGTGGACGTCGCGCAGCACCTGTAGCTCGCCGTAGCTGACCTGCACATCGTGCAGTTCGAGCAGCGGGCCTTCCGGAACGGAATAGGGGCGTTCCGCCGGTGACGGCAGTGCCGAGAGGGGCGGCTGCGGCGGGTCCATCAGGGTCGCTACCGCCGGGTCGGCACAGACCTCCGCCCGTGGGCCAGTGGCCAGCGGGTGACCCTCCTCCAGGACCAGCACATGGGTGATGCCCGAGGGGATGTCTTCCAGTTGCCGGCACAGCAGCAGTGTGGGCTGTCCCGCCGCCAGCAGCTGGCCGATGACGTCGAGCATGGCCTGTTGGGCGGCGGCGTCGAGGCCATCCAGCGGGCTGTCGAGGATCAGCAGCCCGGGTTCGCTGAGAAGGGCCCGGATCAGCAGGGTCTTGCGCATTTCCCCGGTGGAAATAAAGCGCAGACCACGCTCCAGGACGTGCCCCAGGCGCAGGCGCTCGACCCAGTGCTCGAAGCGGGCATCCGCCGCGCGCCCGGCGAGGATGGCGTCGCGCACCTGGGTGCCCGGGTCCGAGGCATCGGCGCGAAATTCGGAGTCGTCCATCTTGCGGTCCCGGGCGCAGAGCGCCTGGGCCTGTTCAAAGCAAACATAGGCCACCCCGGCGCTGGCCAGCGCCGGGGCCAACACCAGCTCACCGCTGTGGTGGCTGGCCTGGCCGCTGAGAATGCGGGCCAGGCTGGTCTTGCCGGCCCCGTTGGGGCCGATGCAGGCCCACTGTTCGCCGGGCCGGATCGCCCAGTCCAGTGGCTGCAGCGCCGGGCGTGCGCGATACACCAGGCCGGTGCCCCGGCACTCCAGCAGGGGAGATTGGTCCATGTTGTCTGTCCTGTCGGCTTGCGATGACGAGTCGCGGATGGCTTAATCGGGACTGCAAGTCCCTGGATGTATCCCCGTGTCATTACCCCTGCTGGAACAGATCGAGACGCGCCTCGCCGCGCATCGCCCCGGGCGGCCCTGGCTGCGCCGGCTGATGCAGCGTTCCGCGGTCGCCATCATTTTGCAGGTCAGGACGGGGGAGCTGCATATTCTAATGATCAAGCGGGCGGAAAGGGAAGGCGATCCCTGGTCGGGTCACATGGCCTTCCCCGGCGGACGCCGTGAGCCCGGCGACGCCCACGGGTATGACACCGCCCTGCGCGAGACCCGGGAGGAAATCGGCCTCGACCTCAGGCGCCACGGTCGCTGTATCGGCCGCCTGTCCGATGTCAATGCACGCTCGGGCAGGCGGCGTCGCCTGGGCATGGCGGTCAGCCCCTTCGTGTTTGTCCTGGCCCCGGACGAACATCCGCCTTTGCACCTGAATCACGAGGTGGCCGAGGTGGTGTGGGTGCCGCTGGAATTCCTGCTCGACGACGCCAATCGTCAGAGTATGCGCTGGCAGCACCGGCGACTGACGCTCAAGATGCCCTGCTATTTCTGGGGCGAGCGGCGGATTTGGGGGCTGTCACTGTCGATGTTGGATGAGCTGATGGCGCTGCTTGCGGCGGAGCGTTCATCGACTGCCGGGGCGGGGGTTCAAGCCTTGCCCAGGAAACGCGTATCCGGCCGATAGCTGGCCTGCCCGTCGCTGGTATAGAGGCTTTTTTCCCGGGTGTTGTGGCGAAGGATGCTGATCGCCTCCCGGGTGCGTGCCTGCAGGCCCTGGATGATCTGGCCATTCTGGCGGTTGTATTCCTGGCAGTCGTGCGCCAGTTCGATGGCACGCTCACGCAGCTGTCGACTGTGTGCCGGCAGCGTTTCCAGCCACTGGGCCGGACTCTGCCCCGCCGGGAGGAGTAGGTTCAGCTCGCTTTCGAGGGCGTTGTAGTGCTCGAGCAGGGCCTGCTTCTCAAGGGTCCACCTTTCCAGAGCGGCAGTATCGTTGTCGCGCAGAGCCTGGTTTTCATGCGTCAGAGCTTGCTTCAGCTGTTCCAGTACTGTCAGTTGCTGCCCCAGGCAGTCCCGTGCCGCCAGCTCCTCCTGCATGTCAGTAGAGCTCCCGCTCCACCTGAATCAGAGCGTCGGCAATACGCCCTGGGTTGACCTCGTAACGCCCCTCGGCAATGGCCTGGCGCAAAGCCTCAACGCGTTCGCTATCCACCTCCGGCAGGGTTTCGAGCTGTTCTTCCAGGCGCATCAGCTCGCTCGCGGTGCGAGTGACCGTCACGGCTTCGTCGCCCCGGCTGTTTGCGCGCTGGGTATTGCTGCCCCGGGCTTCCGCAGCGACGGGCGCGGTTCCGCTACCGGGGCGTACCGTATCCAGTTGGGCTTTTATTCCCGCGCTTTGGTCAATGGGGTTCATGGGGGCTTACCTGCTCGTTTCTCTGCGCGATCCTGCGTACAGGAGAGTTAGCGACCGCTGTCACGAAAAGTTTAGCACAGGGGTAAAAGGCCATCAGTCGACCCGCACGGCACCGCTATCGGTCACCACGCCCTCGACCCGTCGACCGGTGCGGGTGTTGATGACCACCAGGCGGTCGCCGACGGCGGCGTGACTGCTGGCCTTGCCCTGCATGTGGACCTCCAGCCCCGCTCTCCCGCTGACCAGCGTCACGGTCTGGCCCCGCTCAATGATCCGGGGTGCGCTGACATCGTGATGGTTCAGCGCTGCCCCGGCTGGCTTGTCGCGGTCGAGGGCCTTGCCCACCGCCAGTGCCGGATCGCGGATCACGCTGCCGTGGTCACTGGACAGCGGCCGGCTCTCCTGGCGGAGGTCCCCGGCAGAGAGCACGGTTCCCCGGGGCAGATTGGTGCGGAGCACCGTCACGTCCACCTGTGCCACGACCTCCAGGCGCACATAAATGGCCCAGGGGACACTGCCGGTGCAGCGCACACCGATGTTGGTGTTGCCCAGCACGGGTGCATTGGCGTTGATCTCAGTCTTCAGGGGCTGGTCACAGGCGGCGAGGCGCAGCCTGGGGTCCATGGGCCGCGCGCGGGCCGCGACCCGGCGGTAACCGGCGGCCCTGGCTGCCGCGAGGGCGGTTTCCCGTGCCGCTTCGGCGACCTGGCCCAGGTCCTGTATGTCCTGCGTGGCCCCGGCACTGGCGGTCACCGCGCTGCCGCAAAGCCAGATCAGGGCCCCCCAGGTCAGCCATTGTCGCGGGCTGATACGCATACCTTTCTCGCCTCCCTCGCCAGGCGACAGTAATCCGTCGCTCCACAGGATCGATGCAGGGTTTGTGCCACAGGTGCCGGAGGGGGTGAACAGCGGTGGCAACATTTGCCGCCCGAGCGGCGCCGGCTGCGCCCGGAGCTTGCCGCCATTGCCTTCGCTTATTGCATATCCTGTTGAAATTTAAAGAGTTATCTATGTGGCATGAATTTTGTATTCACTTTGGCTAGCGAGAATTTTTGCCCGGCCAGCGGCTTGGGCCGGCGAGAGACGGAGGAAAACGGCGATGAGTTTTACTGACCGGATTTTTGACACATCCAGCCAGGCCCTGATGTTGCGGGCCCAGCGCTCATCCCTGCTGGCCGCGAATCTGGCGAATGCCGATACCCCCGGCTACAAGGCGAGGGACATTGATTTTTCCGCCGCCATGCGCGGTGCCGAAGTCGCGCTATCCGGGGCGGTTCGGCGTACCGATGCCCGCCACCTGGATAGTGCCTCCGCGACCGGGGCAAAAGTGATGTACCGCCAGCCGTTGCAGGCCTCCGTCAATGGCAACACCGTGGAAGTGCACCGGGAGCAGCTCGCGTTCATGGATAACGCTATCCGCTACCAGGCCAGCCTGGGTTTTCTGGATTCGCGCATCAAGAGCGTGCGCTCCGCGCTGAGAGGGGAGTAAGCCATGTCGCTGTTTGCAACCATGGGTGTCGCCAGCTCTGCCCTCGACGCCCAAAGTATTCGGCTGAATACCATCGCCAGCAATCTGGCCAATGCCAATGTGGTGTCTGGAAGTGCCGAGCAGGTCTATCGTGCCCGTCATCCGGTATTTTCCGCGGTACTTTCAGAGGTGGATGGTGCCAGCCGGGGTGTGCGTGTCGCGGGAATTGCGGAGTCGACGCTGCCCGCCGTGCGCGAGTATGCCCCCGGCCATCCGCTGGCGGACCCCGGCGGATTCATC
Source organism: Haliea atlantica (assembly GCF_054779855.1). Lineage (NCBI taxonomy): Bacteria > Pseudomonadati > Pseudomonadota > Gammaproteobacteria > Cellvibrionales > Halieaceae > Haliea > Haliea atlantica. Next base: position 380,434 of record NZ_BAAGXL010000019.1, read on the forward strand.
TACCGCCCCGCCATTGACCAGGTGCAGGAGATGGCTGGCATGACCGCCGCCGCCAGGGCTTTCGAGAACGGAGTGCAGGTAATCGAGACCACCAAGCAGCTCGCGCTGCGCACACTCACATTGGGTCGCTGACAGGGAAGCCGGACATGACGACGATCAACCCTCTGGATCAGTACGGTGCCGCCGCGCGCTCGGCGGGTGGCGCGGCGCGTTCGGTGGAAGATATGGGCTCGCAGGATTTCCTGGAGTTGATGGTGGCGCAATTGCAGAACCAGGATCCGACCAGTCCCATGGACAACATGCAGTTCATGAGTGAGCTGGCGCAGTTCGGCACGGTATCCGGTATCCAGGAACTCAACGAGAGCTTCAATGGCTTGGCGGGGTCGCTGGCATCCAGCCAGAACCTGCAGGCTGTGAGCATGGTTGGTCGCGATGTCATGGTGGACTCCAATGTGGGGCTGCTGCGGCAGGTCGATGGCGCCGCCGAAGACGCGCAGCTGGCCCTGGATGCGACTGTCGAGCTGCCGGCGGGCAGCAGTGCCGCCACCCTGTATATCACCGACATGGCGGGCCGGTTGGTGTACAGCGGCGCCTTGCCCCAGGGGGGAGGAGAGCTGCCGGTGCGATGGGATGGTCTCGACAGCAGTGGCCAAGCGGTCGACCCGGGGCTCTATCGGGTTTCGGCTGCGGCTCTGGTCAACGGTCAGAGCCAGGCCTTGAGTGTGTACGCCCACCAAAGGGTGGAGTCGGTGTCACTGCCTGCCGGTGGTGGTGGCGCGACACTGCAGCTGTCGGACGGGCAGAGCGTGGAAGTCGATGAGGTGCGGGCCTTCCTCTGAGGGCGGCGCCGAACAGCAGGGTTTGCCGTACGCCGGTACGGTTACAGTCAGGAGAATGAGAGATGGCCTTCGATACAGCAATTTCCGGGATTAATGCGGCGACGACCGACCTGAACGTCATTAGCAACAATATCGCCAATGCCTCGACAGTGGGCTTCAAGAGCTCCCGTGCGGAGTTTGCCGACGTCTACGCCAGCAGCCTGCTGGGCGGAGGGGCAAACGCCGTGGGCAAGGGTGTGAGTCTGGTGAATGTGAGTCAGGAGTTCAGTCAGGGCAATATCAGCTTTACCGACAATGCCCTGGACCTGGCGATCAACGGCGGTGGCTTTTTCCAGGTCAGTCAGGCCGGGGCCAAGCAGTACACCCGGGCCGGTGCCTTTCAGATCGACAGCCAGGGTTATGTCGTCAGCAGCAAGGGTGCGCGGCTGCAGGGCTTTGAGGTCAGCCGCAGCGGCGAGGTGACGGGGCAGGTCGGGGATATCCGTATCGATACCTCGCTGATCGACCCGAACCCCACCGCCCTGGTGGATCTCTCCGCCAACCTGGATTCTCGCGAGGCGCAACCGTCGACGCCCTTTGGGGGGCCCTTTGATGCCTTCGCCTCGCCACCCACCGCGCCCGACCCCGCGTCCTACAACGCCACGACCTCTACCACGGTCTACGACGGCCTGGGCAATGCCCACGTGCTCAGCCTCTACTATGTCAAGACCGCCAACCCCAACGAGTGGGAAGTGCACTCCATGATTGACGGGGTGACCACTTCGGGCCCGGACACCCTGACCTTCCAGTCCAACGGGCAGTTCGATCCCGCCTCCCTGCCGGTGGACATCAACATCACCGGCTGGCAGCCGCTGAACGCTGCCGGCGCATCCACCGGCGCCGCTGCCCAGGACATCACGCTTTCCCTGTCGGATACCACCCAGTTCGGAGTTGCGTTCGCGGTAGACAGCATCGTCCAGGATGGCTTTGGCCCGGGCCAGTTGCGCGGCCTGGAAATCGACGAAAGCGGTGTCGTGTTCGCGCGCTTTACCAACGGCGAGTCGCGTGCCCTGTCGCAGATTGCCCTTGCGGACTTCAACAATGTCAACGGCCTGCAGTCGGTCGGGGACTCGAATTGGGTCGAGACCTTTTCCTCCGGCGTGCCCAATGTCGGTACGCCGGGTACCTCCGGTCTTGGCCTGGTGCAGTCCGCCGCGCTGGAGGAATCCAATGTGGAGATTACCGCGCAGCTGGTGGAGCTGATCGTGGCCCAGCGCAACTTCCAGGCCAATGCCCAGGTGATCCAGGCCGAGGACGCCATCACCCAGACCGTTATCAATCTCCGCTGATTACTGAGGGCCCGTCGCGATGGATCATCTGGTATATCTGGCAGCTTCGGGCGCGGCCACCGTGGGCGAGCTGCAGGCAGCAGTCAGCCACAACCTGGCGAACCTTTCGACGCCTGGCTTCAAGGCAGACCTGGTGCGCGCGGAGAGCCGCTACCTGGCCGGTGGCGGTTTGGCCAGCCGTGGCTTTGCCAGCGGCCTTCGCCAGGGAGCCGATCTCGAGCCGGGCCCGGTTCAGAGTACTGGCCGGGACCTGGATGTGGCGGTGGAGGGGCGTGGCTGGATCGCCGTGCTCGGTGCGGATGGCACCGAGGCCCTGAGTCGTCGCGGTGACCTGCGTGTGGATGCCTTCGGTCAATTGACCAATGGTGCCGGCCAGCTGGTGCTGGGCAACGCGGGACCAGTGGCCCTGCCACCCTACGATGCCGTCGCCATCGGCACGGACGGTACGATTTCCATCGTGCCCCAGGGGGGCGACCCGAACACCCAGGTGGCGGTGGACCGCATTCGCCTGGTCGACCCCGATCCTGCGGATCTGGTCAAGGGCGAGGACGGTTTGTTTCGCAGCCCCGCACCCTTGCAGGCGGACGCGGCAGTGGCGTTGACACCGGGCTCCCTGGAGGGCAGCAACGTAAGCGCCATTGGGGAAATGGTGCGGATGATAGAGCTGTCCCGCCAGTTTGAAAGTCAGGTGAGATTGATCAGTCTCGCCCGTGAAATGGATACCTCCTCAGCCCGCCTGATGAGCGTGGAGTGAGGCCGCCAGGAGAAACGTCATGAGTCAGTCACTGTGGATTTCCAAGACCGGTCTGGATGCGCAGCAGACGCGCATGTCGACCATCGCCAATAACCTGGCCAACGTCGGCACCACGGGTTTCAAGCGCAGTCGCGCCATTTTCGAGGATCTGCTGTACCAGAATGTCAGGCAGGTCGGCTCACAGACCTCGCAGGACACCCTGCTGCCCTCCGGGCTTCAGGTCGGCACGGGGGTGCGTGTTGTCGCCACCGAGAAGCTGTTTACCCAGGGCAATTTGAACAAGACTGACAACAGCCTCGATGTGGCGATCCAGGGCAGGGGGTTCTTCGAAATCCTGCTGCCTGATGGTACCCAGGCATACACCCGCGACGGCTCGTTCCAGATCAATGACCAGGGGGTGGTTGTCACCTCCAGCGGCTTTGAGCTGCAGCCGCCGATCACCATCCCCCAGGATGCGACCTCGGTCAGCATCGGGGGTGACGGTACGGTGTCTGTTTCGGTGCCGGGCACCGCCGCAGCCACGCAAGTCGGGTCGCTGCAGCTGGTGGACTTCATCAATCCCGCGGGCCTGCAGGCGCGCGGCCAGAACCTGTTTGTGGAGTCGGGAGCCAGCGGAGCCCCCCAGCCCGGCAACCCCGGTGTCAATGGCCTGGGAACCGTCGTGCAGGGTTACGTCGAGAGTTCCAACGTCAATGTGGTGGAAGAGCTGGTCAACATGATCGAGACCCAGCGCGCCTACGAGATGAACTCAAAGGCCATTTCCACGGCCGACCAGATGCTCCAGTTCGTGTCCAACAACCTGTGATGATGGAGGTGGCGGCATGATGTGGCGCGTTGGGTTGATGCTTGGGGTGTTGGGGCTTGCGGGCTGTGCCGGCGTGCCCGAGGACAGCCACCCCCTCTATGGGCCGATCGAACCCATCGTCTACCCGGATGCGGCACCGGCGGTGAGTCAGGGCGGTGTGTTTCAGCCGGTTGGCCACCTGTCACTGTTCAGCGATACCCGTGCACACCGTGTCGGCGACATTGTCAGCGTGGTGCTGGTGGAAGCCACCGATGCCAGCAAGAGTGCCAATACTGCCCTGGACAAGGCCAGCGGCCTGGATATGCCCAGCCCCACGCTGTTCGGTCAGCCGGTGACCATCAATGGCCGCTATGATCTGGGGGTGGATGTGGCTACATCCGGCAGTTTTGAGGGGGAAGCCTCGAGCAACCAGCGCAACAGTCTGCAGGGCTCCATCGCCGTGCAGGTGGCCCGGGTGCTGCCCAATGGCAACCTCTACGTCCAGGGTGAAAAATGGATCCGCATCAACCAGGGCGACGAGTACATCCGCTTGCGCGGCATTATTCGTCCCGAGGATCTTGGTCCCGACAACACCATTGCCTCCACTCGTATCGCCGATGCCCGGATTTCCTATGCCGGCAAGGGGGCGGGGAACGAGAGCAATACGCCAGGCTGGCTTACGCGCTTTTTCCTGAGCCCGCTGATGCCCTTTTGAGGACCGAACCATGCGACATCTTGTTCTGCTCCTGAGTTGTCTGCTGCTGGCCCTGCCGGCGCAGGCCACGCGCATCAAGGACATTACCTCGGTGAGTGGAGTGCGCAGTAACCAACTGATTGGTTACGGCCTGGTGGTCGGTCTCGAGGGGACGGGCGACCAGACCACGCAGACCCCCTTTACCATACAGAGTATCAAGAGCATGTTGACCAATCTCGGCGTCAATGTGCCTGAGGGGGTCAATGCCCAGCTCAAGAACGTTGCGGCGGTGATGGTCCACGCTGAGCTGCCGCCCTTCGCCAAGCCCGGGCAGACGATCGATGTCACGGTGTCTTCCCTGGGCAATGCTGACAGCCTTCGTGGCGGCACCCTGCTGATGACGCCCCTGAAAGCAGTGGATGGTGAGATCTATGCGCTGGCCCAGGGCTCCCTGCTGGTGAGCGGGTTTGGCGCCGAGGGTGCCGATGGCTCCCGGGTGACGGTGAATGTTCAGAGTGCCGGCAGAATCCCCAATGGCGCCACGGTTGAGCGCACGGTCCCGTCTACCTTTGCCGAGGCGCCCTCACTGATGTTTAACTTGAACGCGCCGGACTTCACTACGGCGCAGCGGGTCGCGACCACCATCAACACTCATCTCGGGCCGGGCACCGCCGCGCCGGTGGACGCCACTTCGGTGGAAGTCAGTGCGCCCGAAGGGCGGGCAGAGCGCATCGCCTTCCTGTCGATCGTTGAGAATCTTCAAGTGAGCCCGGATGCGGCGCCCGCTCGGGTGGTGGTCAATTCCCGCAGCGGCACCATTGTTATCGGCAACGAGGTGCGGGTGGAGCGGGCAGCGGTTGCCCACGGCAACCTGGTGGTGACAGTGTCCGAGGATTTCGAGGTCAGCCAGCCGGCGCCCTTTACCCGAAGCCCCGGCGCTGCCACGGCGGTGGTGCCCGACTCGGAAGTGACGGTCGAGACCGAAGACGCGCGCATGTTCCTGCTGGAGCCGGGTGTGACGCTGCAGGAGCTGGTGACCGCCGTAAACAATGTCGGGGCAGCACCGGGTGATTTGATTGCCATTCTGGAAGCGCTGCAGCAGGCGGGCGCCCTGCGCGCGCAACTGATCGTGATCTGAGCATGCAGGCAGCGGCGCTCTACAACGATTTTTCCAGCCTGGCCGGCCTGCGTCTCGAGGCGCGCCGGGACGCTGATGCGACGCTCGAAGCCGTGGCTTCACAGTTCGAGGCACTGTTCCTGCAGAGCATGCTGAAGTCCATGCGCGAGGCGGTACCCCAGGGCGGCCTCTTCGACAGCCAGCGCATGCAGGGCTACCGCGAGATGCACGATCAGCAGCTGGCTCTCGACATGGCGCAACAGGGCGGAGTGGGGCTGGCGGAGTCGCTGGTTGAGCAGTTGCGCGCGGCGGGCCGGGTCGGCGGTGCCGATTCTGCCTCTGGTTCCGCACAGGCTGGCGAGGGCCTGAACATGCCTCAGTGGGGCAGTATCGCCGCGCCGCGGCTGGTGCGCCCGGCAGAGTGGGCGCCCGCCGGTCAGTCAGACTTTGTGCGCGATTTGCTGCCGCATGCAGAGCGGGCGGCGGAGCGACTCGGCGTGCCGGCCGGCTGGTTGGTGGCGCAGGCAGCCCTCGAGACGGGGTGGGGGCAGCACACCCTCAAGCGGGGGGAGGCGAGCAGCTTCAATGTGTTCAATATCAAGGCCAACGCGCACTGGCGGGGTCCGGTAGCCGAGGTCACCGCGCTTGAGTATGTGGAGGGCGCACCGGTCCTGCAGCGCTCGCGTTTCCGCGCCTACCCGTCACTGGCCGAGGCCTTCGATGACTACGCCGCCCTGATAGCGGGCTCCGGACGCTACCAGGACGCCCTGTCGCGAGCCCCCGATGGCGCGGCCTATGTGCGAGGGCTGCAGGCCGCGGGTTACGCTACCGACCCGGCCTATGCCGACAAGATCATTGCCCTGGCCCGGGGGGCTGGGCTGGACGGCGCCCACGTGGCGCTAAACAGATCGGCGGATCGGCCGCTAACCTCCTCATGAGACGCTCCGCTTCCTTTCTCTGTTCCGGTCGAGGTGCCCCGTGGCTGACCTGTTGAATATTGGTGCCTCCGCCTTGCTGTCCCTGCAGCGGGCGATCAGCACCACCGGGAACAACATCGCCAACGCCAACACCCCCGGCTATACCCGCCAGGACGTATTGTTTGTCGCCACTCCCGCTGAACGGCAGGGCGACAGCTACCTGGGTACCGGAGTGCGTATCGACGCCGTGCGTCGCAACTTCGACCAATTTCTCGCCAGTGACGTACAGAGCCGTACATCGGCCAGCAGCGGGCTCAACCTGCTGAGTGACTTCAGTGCGCGGCTGGATGCGCTGCTCGGCGATGCCGATGTCGGTATTTCGCCGGCGCTCAATGACCTCTTCGGTGCCCTCGAGGGCGTGGCCAGCGATCCTGCATCGCTGCCCGCTCGCCAGGTGCTGCTGGGAGAAGCGGAGGTGCTGGCCCAGCGCATACAGGGCCTGGACCGGCGGCTGTCCGATTTCGGCGCGGAGATCGGTGCCCGCCTGGAGGCCGGGGTACGCGAAATCAATACGTTGGCTGCCAATGTCGCATCACTCAACGAACAGATTTCCCTCGGGGTTGCGACCACGGGCTCGGCATCCAGCGGGCTGCTGGACAGCCGCGATCGCGCCCTGGAAGAGCTCTCGTCGCTGGTGGGGGTCACCGTAGTACCGCGCAATGATGGTGCGGTCAATGTCATGATCGGAAATGGTCAGTCCCTGGTGGTGGGCAGTGATGTGACCGAGCTTGCCATCAGCCGCGATCCCACTGATGCCACGCGGCTCAATGTGGTACTGGCCGACGCGCCGGCCCAGGGCCCGATCGATCGCTTTATCAGCGGCGGTGAGCTGGGCGCTGCCCTGAGCTTCCGCGGCGGGGTACTGGACTCGGCGCGCCGGGAGCTGGGCGTGCTGGCGACAGGCCTGGCGATGACATTCAACTCCCAGCATCGCGCAGGGGTCGATCTCCAGGGGCAGATGGGGGGTGACTTTTTTGCACCACCGGAGCCCGTCGTGCTGCCCGCTGGCAGCAACAGTGCCGGGGTTACCTTGACGGCTGAGCTGGTGGATGCCGCGGCACTCACGGGAGCGGATTATCGGCTGGATTACGATGGCAGCCAGTGGACTTTGCGCAACCAGCAAACCGGCGCTTCACAGGCGCTGCCAAGCGGCAGTAGCGTGGTCGATGGCGTACGCTTCGACCTGCCCGGTGCAGCGGTGGCCGGGGACAGCTTTCTGGTGCAGCCAACTGCACAGGCGGCCAGCCGCTTTGGCCTGGCGCTGTCGTCACCCGCGGGGATCGCCGTGGCCGGGCCATTGCAGGTCGCCTCTGACCCGGCAAATCTCGGCAGCGCGAACCTGGGCCCGGTGAGTGCGGGGGCCAGTGCCGCCTTGCCTCTGGGCTCCCCTGTGGTGCTCACCTTCGATCCGGACGCACTGGGGCCAGGCCTGCCTGGCTACCAGGTCAGTGGTACCGCGGGCGGGCCGCTGGCCTACGATCCGGCGGTGGATGCCGCAGGCAAGGTGGTGAGTCTCGGCGATCTGCAGTTTCGATTGTCGGGTGAGCCGGTCGCGGGCGACAGCTTCAGTCTGCGGGATACGCCCGCCGGCAGCAGTGACAACCGCAACGGGCTGGCCCTCGCCGAGTTGCAGGCGGCGCCGACACTCGCCGGCGGTACAGCCAGTTACCAGGATGCCTACAGCACCCTGGTATCCGGGGTCGCGGTTGCCAGTCGGCAGGCACAAAGCGAAGCGGATACCGCGTCGGTGATGCTCGCGCAATCCGTCAGTGCCCGGGAGAGTGTGCAGGGCGTGAACCTGGACGAGGAGGCGGCCAACCTCCTGCGTTACCAGCAGGCCTACCAGGCAGCGGCACAGGTGATCGCGGTTGCCGACACGCTGTTCCAGACACTGCTCGCGGCCACCCGGCGATAGCGGAGGCGGACAGACATGCGGATATCCACGTCACAGATCTTTCAACAGGGCATCAGCGCAATCCTGGAGCAGCAGGCCCAGCTGCAGACCACCCAGCGGCAGCTGGCCACCGGCCTGCGCGTTACCACGCCCGCGGATGACCCGGTGGCCGCGGTGCAGATTCTGGATCTCTCCACTGGGCTCTCCCGTCTCGACCGCTACCAGCGCAATGCCGAGCTCGCCATGGGAGCGCTGGCCCGCGAGGAAACTGTCGTACAGGACGCGGTCGATGTCATTCAGCGGGTTCGCGAGCTACTGCTGCAGGCAAACAACGCCACCCAGACGGCCGAGACTCGGTCCTCGACCGCCGATGAATTGCGCGGGCTGCGCGAGCGGCTCGTGTCCCTGGCCAACACCCGCGACGCATCCGGTGAGTACCTGTTTGCCGGGTACGATTCGAGCAGGCAGCCCTTCGTGGAAAACCCCGGCGGAGTGGTGTTCCGTGGCGATGAAGGCGGGCGCGAACTCGCAGTGGCCGACGGCGTGCAGGTAGCCATCAGGGCCAGCGGGCGGGAATTGTTCATGGCCGTGCCGGCCGGCAACGGCAGCTTTGCGGTCGCGGCCGATGCCGGCAACACCGGTACCGCAGTGCTCAACAGCAGCAGTGCCGGCTCCGATTACCAGCGGGATACCTATACGCTGACTTTCACTCAGGCGACGCCGGCAGATCCACTGACTTACAGCGTCGTCGACGGTGCCGGCAGCACGGTAGCCTCGGGCAACTACACGGCGTCATCGGAAATTGCCTTCAACGGTGCGCGCCTCAGCTTTACCGGGCAGCCGGCTGACGGAGACAGCTTTAGCGTGGGCCGGGCCTCCCGCGAGAGCATTTTCGCCGCCCTGGACGGGGTGATCGCCGGTCTCGAAGGGGTGGCGGATACGCCGGCCTCGCGGGCTTCGCTGAATACTCTGCTGGCCGGTGGACTGGGTACGGTGGACGGGGCGCTAGGCAACTTCCTGGAGCGGCAGACCGACCTGGGCAGTCGCATGGCCCAGGTGGAGTCGGTGGCCGCGAGTAATGAGTCTTTTGCCCTGGGGCTGCAGACCACCCTCTCTGAAGTGCGCGATCTCGACTACGCCGAGGCAATCAGCCGCTTGCAGCAGCAGTTGACGACCCTTGAGGCAGCCCAGCGCAGCTATGTGGCGCTACAGGGGCTTTCGCTTTTCGACTACCTCTGACACTCCTCTCCCTTCGGCACAGGGGTTTTTGCTGCGCGGTGCCCACCGCGCCGTGGCGCCCCGGCCGCGCGCGCCCTGGTGGCTGAAAATTTTTCTAAAGTTCTTTTCGCACTGGTCGCTAACACTGATGGAACAGTTGGCAGGGCACGGCCCCGCCGGGAACAGCCCGCCCGGGCGACCCGCCTGATGGCGCGACACAGAAGGACGAAGAGACCATGCCACAGATCATCAACACCAACATTCTCTCGCTCACCGCACAGCGGAATCTGAATAGCACACAGAATGATGTCGCCACCGCGCTGCAGCGCCTGTCCTCCGGCCTGCGTATCAACAGCGCCAAGGACGACGCGGCCGGCCTGGCCATCTCCGAGCGCTTCACCGCGCAGATTCGCGGCCTGAATCAGGCTGTGCGCAATGCCAATGACGGCATCTCCCTGGCCCAGACCGGCGAGGGCGCCCTGGCCGAGGTAACCAACAACCTGCAGCGCATCCGCGAGCTGGCGGTACAGTCGGCCAACGCCACCAACAACAGCTCCGACCGCGCGGCCCTGGATGCCGAAGCGCAGCAGCTGATCGCGGAGATCGATCGCGTCGCGACCCAGACCAACTTCAACGGCGTCAAGCTGCTGGACGGCAGCTTCTCTTCCCAGCAGTTCCAGGTCGGCGCCAATGTCGGCGATACCATCAACCTGAGCGCCGTAGTGAATGCCACGGCGCTGGGGCTGGGGCTGGATACCGGTGGCTCCAATACCGTGAGCCAGTCTGTCACGGGTGCCACCAGCGCGCTGTCTGCTGGTGACCTGACCTTGAACGGCACCGATGTCGGGTCTGCCGCCGCTGGTGTGACGGCCCTGGCTACCGCCATCAACGACGCCAGCGTGAGTGGTGTCAGTGCCACGGCGACCAGTGGCAGCTATACGGTGGATTACTCTGATACGCGCGTTCTTGCCGATGGCTCAACCAGTGGCAGCGAAGACACGCTCACCTTTGACATTGTGACCGAAGCAGGAACCGATACGATTACCATCACCGCAGGTGCGGATGATGACGAAGTGACACTCACCGAGTTGGTAAGTGCGATCAATGCCAGCGGGGCCACTGCCAACACCGGCGTAACGGCCTCTGAATCGGGTACCGACCTTGTTCTTACCGACGCAACGGGTTCCAGCGTAACAGTCAACAATTTCGCTGTGTCCGCAGGCGGCTCAGGGGATAACGGCTCCGCGACACTTGAAGGCGGTAGTTCTGTCGAGGGTGGGCTGACACTCACTTCGACTGAGGACCTGACCATTGCCGGCAACAACGTTGCTGCGGCTGGCCTGACCGCCGGCAGCTTCTTCGCCACCAGCAACATCAACCTGCTGAGCGTGGGTAACTCCAATACCGCCATTACCACCATTGACGCCGCGCTGACCTCGATCAACGCCGCGCGCGCCGACCTGGGTGCGGTACAGAACCGCTTCGAGTCGGTGGTGGCGTCCCTGCAGACCCAGGCGGAAAACCTGGACGCCTCGCGCTCGCGGATCCGCGATGCCGACTTCGCGGCCGAGACCGCGGCGCTGACCCGTGCCCAGATCCTGCAGCAGGCGGGTATCTCGGTACTGGCCCAGGCCAATGCTCAGCCCCAGAGTGTGCTGGCGCTGCTGCAGTAAGCGCAACCGGTCGGTTGGAGTCAGGGCTCGCGTGACTGACTCCAGCCCCCGCTGACGAGACAACGAGCGATGGCAAGCCCTGTCAACAACTCGAACAGTCCCCAGAGTGTCGCCCCCTTGCCCCGGCGCGAACCCGCTCAGGCCGCGCCGGCGCGGCAAGCCGAGGCCGCGGGCGGCAAAGTGCTGCCGGCTGCCGCGCAGGAAACCGGGGCCGCCGCGCCCCCAGCCTCCGCACAGCTGGAGGCGGCGGTAGTCACCCTGGAAACCTACTTCCAGAGTGTCAGCCGTTCCCTGAGGATCTCCGTCGACGACGAAGCGGGCACCACCGTGATTACCGTAGTGGACCAGGCCACCGATGAAGTCGTGCGGCAGATACCCAGCGAGGAAGTGCTGGCCCTGGCCCGTTTCATGGCACAGCAGCTGGCCTCGCTCGAGGGTGAGCCGACCCGCGGACTGTTGTTCGACGGTCAGGGCTGACTGGCTCATGGCCTGCATCGCGCTGGCTCCGGCGTGGCCTCCTTCTAGTTGGCACCACATTTGCTTGATTCGCATCTCGATAGGCTCCACTGGCGCGAGGTGAAGATCTGACATGGTATCTGTGACCGGAATTGGCTCAGGGCTGGATATCGACAGCCTGGTGTCTCAGTTGGTGGCGGCGGAGCGGGCGCCGCAGGAGAATCGCCTGTTGCGGCGCGAGGCCGCGGTGACCAGTGAGCTGTCGGCGTTTGGTGCCCTGAAGGGCGCGCTGGGCTCTGTGCAAGGTGCACTGGAAGCCCTGACCCAGCCAGCGACATTTGTCGGTCGCAGCGTAAAATCCAGTGACTCGGCAGCAGTTGCCGCCACGGTCAGCGCAGAAGCGGCCCCGGGCAGTTATCGCGTCACGGTGGCGAATCTTGCCAGCGCCCAGTCCCTGGCCTCGGAGGCTTTTGCAGACAGCGACGCCCCGGTCGGCGAGGGGCAACTGACCTTTCGTTTCGGCAGTCTGGTGAGCAGTGGCAGCGGCGCGGCGCAGAACGTGGACAGTTTTTCACCGGATGCAGCGCGCGAGCCGCTCACCCTGACTATCGATAGCAGCAACAACAGCCTCGCCGGTATCCGCGATGCCATCAATGCCCTAGAGGCCGGGGTCACGGCGACGATCGTCAACGATGCCGGTGGGGCGCGCCTGCTCTTCAGCAGTGATGATACCGGTGTCGGCAACGGCTTCGTGGTCGAAGTCAGTGACTCGGGGGATGGCCAGAACGGCGATTCGTCCGGCCTGTCCCGGCTTGCTTTCAACACCGCTGCCAGCAACCTGGAGCAGACCGTAGCCGGTGATGACGCGCGTTTTACGCTCAATGGGCTGTCCCTGAGCAGCGCCGGCAACCAGGTGAACAACGTGGTGGACGGCTTGAGCCTGCAGCTGAAGTCCGAGGTGGCGACACCGGTCACGGTGGATGTCAGCCGCAATCGCGCCGCCGTGACCCAGGCCATTGACCGCTTCGTCAATGCCTACAACCAGTTTGTCGGCGTTGCGGGTAACCTGACCCGATACGATCCGGAGAGTGGCCGGGCCGGTGCCCTGCAGGGTGATTTCTCGGCGCGGGCTGTCACCAGCCAGTTGCGCAGTGCTCTGCAGCGCGAGGTGGGGCTCACCGGGGAGGGGGTCAACTCGCTGCTCGAGCTGGGTATTCAGACCGCGGTTGACGGTACGCTGTCGGTCGATCGCGAACAACTGAACCGTGTGCTGGATGCCGAGCCGACGCGAGTGGCAAATTTGTTCTCCGACAGTAATCAGGGATTGGCGCCTGCCCTGGACCAACTGGTGGCCGGCTTTCTCGGTGATACCGGGTTGCTGACGACCCGCACCGACAGTCTCAGTCAGCGCATCGAGTCCATCGAAGCCGGTCGCGAAAGCCTCAACCGGCGCATGGAGTCGGTGGAGCAGCGTTACTTGCGCCAGTTCAACGCACTGGACTCCCTGCTCGCGGAATTGCAGTCCACGGGTGATTTTCTGAATCGTCAGCTGGCCAGCATCCCGCTGCCCGGCAACTCTTCCAACAACTAGGATTTTCCGATGAATGCACAACAGGCTCTCAGCGCATACCAGTCGGTGGGCACCCAGACCAGCGTCGTCGACGCCTCGCCAGCGCAACTCATCACACTGTTGATGGAGGGCGCCATGGATCGTCTGGCCAGTGCCAGGGGTGCCATGAGTCGCGGCGAGCGCGCGCGCCAGGGCGAGTTGATCGGCAAGACGATATCGATTGTCGACAACCTGCGTGCGTGCCTGGACCACGGTCAGGGGGGCGAGCTGGCAGGTAACCTGGAGAACCTGTATGTCTACATGACCCAGCGTCTGGTCGAGGCCAACAGTGCCTCGGATCCCGAAGTGCTGGAGGAGGTACGGGACCTGCTGGCTACCTTGCACCAGGGTTGGATTCAGCTGCCCGGGGCCGCGCGCTGATTTCGGGCATGCTGATTCCTTTTCCAGGCACTGCGTCGGATCAGGATGGCGATGTCGCGGCAGGCGGCTGTCATGCCCTGGCCCGGGCGCTGGAGTTGAGCCGGCACATGCTGTCCCTGGCGCACGAGGGTGACTGGGATGCCGTGGCCCGCTGTGAGTCGCAGCGCCGAAGTTACCTCGCGGTCGCCCTCGACGCGGGGCATGACACCCGCCACGGTGAGCTGATTGCGGATGCGCTGGCGGCGATTCTGCAGTTGAATGAAGAGCTGGTCAGCCTGCTGGGCGAGGCCCGTTTGCAGCTGAGCCGGGCTGGCAGCCAGCAGCGGCGCTCGCTGCGGGCGGTGGACACCTACGCCGCCAACGCCACACCATCGCGTTGACCGGCTTCCGGGCGTCAAGGAGTTGACGCCCCGCCGATGACTGGGCATGCTTGTCCGCCTCCACTGGCTGTCAAGGATGACGGGTACACTGCCGCTATGCCCTCTTCAAGGTTTTCCCGATCAACGCCTCCGCAAGCCGAGTCTCGTATCTCTGCCTTTGTGGGTCAGAGCGCAAGCGCAGCCGCGGTGCGTCGCCTGGTGAAGAAAGTCGCGACGAGCGAGACCTCGGTACTGATTCTCGGGGAGTCGGGGACCGGCAAGGAGATCGTGGCCAGGGAGCTGCACATGCGGTCCCTCCGCTGTGACGGACCTTTTGTTCCGGTCAACTGCGGCGCCATTCCCGCCGACCTGCTGGAGTCCGAGCTCTTTGGTCACGAGAGGGGTGCCTTTACCGGGGCGCTCAGCGCACGGCAGGGGCGCTTCGAGCTGGCGGAAGGGGGAACCCTGTTTCTCGACGAAATTGGCGACATGCCCTTGCCCATGCAGGTCAAGCTCCTGCGCGTTCTGCAGGAGCGCTGTTTCGAGCGCGTCGGCAGCGCAGTGACCCGGCACAGTAACGTGCGCATCGTTGCGGCCACCCACCAGGACCTCGAGACCCGGGTCGAGGATGGTCGCTTTCGGGCGGACCTGTATTACCGCCTGGCGGTATTTCCCATCGATATCCCCCCGCTGCGCGAGCGGCGCGATGACATTCCATTGCTGATTGAGCACTTCTGCGACAAGTTGCCCGAGTCGGGGCTGCAGCCGGTGCACTTCGACCAGGCGGCGCGGCGGGCGCTCCAGGCCTACAACTGGCCGGGCAATGTCCGCGAGCTGGCCAACCTGGTCGAGCGCATGGCGATTCTGCACGAGGATGGCGGCGTCGGGCTGGCACAGCTGCCTGCCCGGCTGCTGGAGGGGCTGCCCGATGGCAGCCTGGAGGCACTGGAGGTGGCAAGTGTCGACAGCGGCGGCCCGGTTCGGTCGCGTCTGACGGACACTGTGACGGAGGCATCGCTGGGCCAGGTCGACGACCTCAAGGCCTACCTGGCCGACGTTGAGCAAAGTCTGTTGCTGCAGGCCCTGCAGGAAAGTGACTGGGTGGTTGCCCAGGCCGCGAAGCGCCTCAACCTGCGCCGGACTACCATGGTGGAGAAGATGCGCAAGCTCGGCATCAGTCGCGCCGAGGCGGTGTCAGAATCCTGACGCTGGTCGTCCCCCTGTCTCTACAGATCACTGTTTTTATTGAATAAACGTTCCTTGGCACAGAGCGTGCTAGCAAGCACTTGCCGGTTATTGATTGCCAGGGAATTGTTTCATGCAGAGAGCCAGCGCTCAGCCCAGCGACCATGTGGAAGCCGCCTTCCGCAGTCTGGAGCGCGTATCCCGGGAGCTCGATGCCTCCTACCGCAGCCTGGAGACCCGGGTGGCCCGCCTCAACGAGGAGCTCGCGGCCAGTCGCTCCGCGCGCATGCGCGAGCTGGCGGAAAAGGAGCGCCTGCTGGAGCGCCTGTCCAGCCTGATGGCGGTATTGCCCGGTGGGGTCTTGCTGGTGGATGAGGCCGGTATCGTCCGTGACATCAACCCCCAGGCCCGGGTGATATATGGCGACCCTCTGGTCGGCGAGCTCTGGGATGAGGTCGCGGAGCGCACGCCGCTGCCGGCACCGGACAGACGCGAGCGTCGCGTCTCGGTGGCGAGCCGTCACCTCGACAGTACCGGGGAGCAGGTCGTACTGGTCACCGATACCACCGAGCTGCATGCCTTGCAGTCCCAGCTGGGGCGCGAACAGCGTCTTCGCGCCCTGGGGGAAATGGCTGCCAGGATGACCCATGAGATTCGCACACCATTGGCCTCCGTCACCCTGTACCTGTCACAACTCCGTCACCCGGATGCTCCCGCATCACGCCGGGCGGAGGTCTGTGACAAATTGACTCAACGGCTGGCCCAGATGGAGAACCTGATCGACAGTGTTCTGGGCTTTGTACGTGGAGACGACATTCCGGCAGTACCGGTGTGTCTGCAGGATGTACTGCGTCAGTTTGAGGAGATCATGCAGCCGCGACTGGCGTCCTCCGCGGTGACCCTGAGCATGACGCCACTCGACCGCAGTCTGGTCGTTCGCGGGGTGCTCGACGACCTGGTGGCGGTGCTCTGTAACCTGGTGGGCAATGCCCTGGATGCCGCCTCGGGTCAGCCGCTGGTAGTGGATGTCCGGGTAGCTGCGATCAGTCCGGACTGGGTGGAAGTGCGGGTAAGCGACGATGGCCCGGGTATCGACCCGGCGATTATCGATCGCCTCTTCGACCCCTTTTTTACTACCCGGGCACGTGGTGTCGGGCTGGGTCTGGCGGTGGTCGACAGGGTGGTGACCGCCACCGGGGGTGAGGTACACGCAGTGCCTGGGCGGACCCGCGGCGCCGAGTTCGTGATCACGCTACCGCTACTGAACTACGACGGGGAATCTTGATGCAACATCGTCTGAGCGTACTGATCGTGGAGGATGACGCCACGCTGCGCGAGGCACTGTGTGACACGGTCAGGCTGGCAGGTGACCAGGTGCTGGAGGCTGCCGACGGGGAGCAGGCCCTGCGCGTGCTCGCCACAGCTGAACCGGACCTGGTGATTACCGATGTGCAGATGGACCGCATGGGCGGCGCAGCCCTCCTGCGCCATCTGCGCCGCGACCGCCCGGAACTGCCGGTGGTCATGATTACTGCCCACGGCAGCGTCCGTCAGGCAGTCGAGGCGATGCAGGAAGGGGCCAGTGACTACCTTCTGAAACCCTTCGAGGCCGAGGTGCTGCTGTCCCTGCTGGAGCGTTTCCGGCTGCCTTCGCCCTCTGTCGAGGGAATGGTCGCGGAGTCACCGGCGATGCTGAAAATCTGCCAGCTGCTGACCCGGGTCGCCTGCAGCGATGCGACCGTTCTTCTCAGCGGCGAGTCCGGTGTCGGCAAGGAAGTGGTAGCGCGTTACCTGCACCGCTGCTCGGATCGCGCTGATGGTCCATTCGTTGCCATCAACTGCGCAGCGATTCCCGAGAACATGCTCGAGGCCATGTTGTTCGGCTATGAAAAGGGTGCCTACACCGGGGCCCACCAGGCCCGCCCCGGCAAGTTCGAGACAGCCGATGGCGGCACATTGCTGCTGGATGAGATTTCGGAAATGGATCTTGGCCTGCAGGCAAAATTGCTGCGGGTGCTGCAGGAGCGCGAAGTCGAGCGCCTGGGGGGAAATACCCCCATTCCGCTGGATGTGCGGGTGGTGGCAACCACCAACCGGGATCTGGGGGCAGCTGTGGCGGCCGGCGAGTTCCGCGAGGACCTCTACTACCGGTTGAACGTGATACCGGTCCAGGTGCCCCCCCTGCGCGATCGCGCGGAAGACATTCCGGCGCTGGCGCGAACCTTCCTAGCACGCTTCACCGCCGGGCGCCCGCTTCGCTTCTCGCCCGAAGCACTGGCCCGGCTCCAGGCGCAGCCATGGCGGGGAAATGTCAGAGAGTTGCAGAACTGTATACAGCGTGCAGCCCTGCTGGCAGAGGGTGGCCAGGTCAGCGAGGCTGTGTTGCGACAAGCCCTCGACCTGGGTGGGCTCGATACGGTCGTGCAGGCAGCGACGCCCGACTCGAAAGCCGAGCATCTGCCGAGCACCGAGGTGCCCCAGCTCGACGGTCGTCTCAAGGCGCACGAGCGGGAGATGATCGTATCCGTGCTGTCAGCCGTGAATGGCAGCCGCAAGAAGGCCGCCGAGCAGCTGGGCATCAGCCCGCGGACGTTGCGCTACAAGCTGGCGCGATTACGCGAAATGGGGCATGCCGTTTAACCTTAGGGTGGGAGTAAATGATGAGTGATGTCGCGATCAATCAGGTGCTGGCGCAGATGCGCTCGATGGCTGCCCGCGCTAGCGCACCTGGTGAAGGGGAGGCCGCGGCCGGCCCCTCGGCAACAGGCGAGGACTTCTCCTCACTGATGCGCCAGTCCCTCGACGAAGTGAACCAGGCCATGCAGGAATCCCGCAGCATGGCGGACGCCTATGAGTCGGGAAGCAGCGAGGTCTCTCTGACCGAGCTGATGGTTAGCGCCCAGCGCGCCAGCCTTGAGTTCCAGGCCCTGACCCAAGTCCGCAACAAGCTGCTGGACGCCTATCAGGAAGTCATGCGGATGCAAGTTTGACCGGCCGCGACATGCAATCAATGAGGAAATCCCGTGGCCGTGCTCGATAGTCCACTGTCCACCCGCCTGGCGGCCTTCAGCAATCAGCCGGGTACCCGGCAGCTGGCGTTGCTGCTGGGGCTGGCCGCGAGTATTGCGGTGGGGTTTGGTCTCGTACAGTGGGCGAGTACCCCGGCCTACAAGCCCTTGTTCGGCGCGTTGGCGGGCGAGGATACCAGCCGCGCGATTGCCAGCCTGGAGAGCCAGGGTATCGACTACCGTCTGGACAACCGCAGCGGCCTGCTGGCCGTGGCCGCCGATCAGGTGCAGCGGGCGCGGATATTGCTGGCCAGCGAAGGTCTCCCGGGGAATGCAGCGAGCGGCTTCGAGAGCCTCTATCAGGAGCAGGAAATCGGCGTTAGCAGCTTCATGGAGCGGGCCCGTTTTCACCGTGCCCTGGAGCGCGAGCTGGCGGCGACGATTGCCGCGCTGGACAGTGTCCGCAGCGCCAGGGTGCACCTGGCCGAGGGTCGACAGTCGGCATTCCTGCGCCAGCGAGATAACCCGGCGGCTTCGGTTGTCCTGCACCTCTATGCCGGACAGAGCCTCTCGCGCCAGCAACTGGCGGGGGTCGTGAATCTGGTGTCCTCCAGTATGCCCAACCTGGCGCCGGAGAGTGTCGCTGTGGTCGACCAGCAGGGTCGCTTGCTGTCAGGCCAGGGTGAGGACACGGAATTTGGCTACACCCGGGAGCAATTTCAGCTGGCGGAGCTTATCGAGCAACGCTATAGCGACCGTATCTCCCGTATTCTCGAGCCCATTCTTGGGCCCGGCGCGGTGCGCGCTCAGGTCTCCGCGGACATCGACTTTACCCGTGTCGAGCGCACCCGCGAGGAATACGCGCCGGAGACCGTGGTTCGCAGTGAACAGACTAGCGAGGCAGTCACCGCCGGGGCCGCCCCCGAGGGCGGTATACCCGGTGCGCTGATGACCCAGCCGCCCGCAGAGACCGAGATACTCGAGGTGGCACCCGGTACCGCAGCATCCGAGGCCGCGACCGCCAACACCAATCGCTCGGTCCTGCGAAATTACGAGATTGACCGGACTATCAGCCACATTCGCGAGACGCCGGGTTCGATCCGCAAGCTGTCGGTTGCGCTGGTGGTGGACTATGCGGAGCAGACTGCGGAAGACGGCAGCGTGGCCCGGGTGCCCTTGAGCGACGAGCGCCTCGCGGAGATCTCCGAACTGGTACAGGACGCGATCGGCTTCGATGCTACGCGTGGCGATACAGTGAGTGTGATCAATGCCTCCTTCGTGCAGACGGATGCGGCACCCGAGCCCGTGGTGAGCGCGCCTTTGCTGGAGCGCCCCTGGGTGTGGGATCTGGCCCGGTGGCTGGCGGTTGCCCTGGGTCTGGTCCTGCTGATGGTGTTCGTCATTCGCCCGCTGATCCGGTTTTCCACCAGCGCACAGGCATCGTTGCCATCTGCTGGCGGCGCCAGGGCACTGCCTGCCGAGAACCAGTCCTCACCGGGTGGCGTGGAAGGAGAGCTGGCGGATGACCGGGTTACTCTCGGCGGGGATACGCTGGCATTGAGCCACGAGGGTTACCAGCGTCAGTTGGAAAAAGCCCGCAATGTGGTTGACGAGGAGCCGCGGCGAGCGGCACATGTGATGAAACAATGGGTAGCCGAAAATGGCTGAGGCGCAGTCGGGAATAGGCCTGAGCGGGCCGCAGCGTGCCGCTGTTTTTCTCCTCGGGGTGGGTGAAAAATCTGCCACCGAGGTCATGCGTTACATGGAGCCGCGCGAGGTGCAGTTAATCGGAGAGGCGATGAACTCCCTGACGTCACTGACCAATGCCCAGGTCGAGAGCGTGATGAAAGAATTTCACCGTCAGGCGGCCAACCTCAACCCCCTTGGGCTGGGAGCCACAGAGTTTACCCGCCGGGTTCTGACCCATGCCCTGGGGGAGAGCCGCGCTCGCTCAATGCTCTCCAAGTTCATGCCGGGGGATGTCATCAGTACGGGACTGGATGCGCTGCGCTGGATGGAGTCGTCGGCGGTGGCCGACCTGGTTCGCGACGAGCACCCCCAGATCATTGCCACGGTTCTCTCCACGCTCGAAGATGATCATGCCGCCCAGGTTCTGCGCCAGCTGCCTGCCGAGCTACGCCAGGAGATTTTGTTTCGCATAGCCAGACTGGAGCAGATTGATCCCGCCGCTCTGGAAGAACTGGACGGCATTCTGGAGTCTCAGCTGGGCAAGCGGCAGGCCTCCCCGGCGCGGCCGGTGGACGGCAAGGGCAGCGCGGCAGCGATCCTCAATCGCCTCGACAACCAGCTCGAAAGCGAGCTGCTGGATGCCCTGAAACAGCGCGATGAAGCCCTCGGCAGCAAAGTGGCTGAGTTGATGTTCGTGTTTGAAGACCTGCTGGCCATGGATGATCGCAGCATGCAGCGCCTGATTCGCGAAATTGCCGTGGATGGTCTGGTTATTGCCCTGAAGGGGGTCGACGAGGCGGTGCGTCAGAAATTCTTCGCCAACATGTCCGCGCGAGCAGCGGATATGCTGCGAGAGGACATCGAGGCCAAGGGCCCCGTGCGGCTGGCGGAGGTGGAATCGCACCAGCGGGAAATTCTGGAAACCGCGCGGCGCCTGGCGGACGAGGGTGAAATCATGCTGGGCAGCGGGGATGAAGGCTTTGTCTGAGCCTCGTGCCGCCTGGCATCCACCGCGACTGGACGGGAAGCCGCCAGAGGCGGTTGAGCCTCCGCTCAATCAGGATGCGGATACACGTCTGCAGCGCCTGCATGAGGCCGCCTGGGATGAAGGTTATGCCGATGGACTGCGGGAGGGGCGCGAGGCGGGTCTGCAGCAGGCTGCGGAGCTGGTGACGCAGTTGCAGGGGCTTTGGTCGAGCATGGCGGCGCCCTACCAGGGCCAGACTGCGCGTCTGGCGGCAGAGCTCGATGCCCTGGTGCGGGCCCTGGTGACTGCAGTGGTGCGGGCCGAGTCCTGCAGTAACCCGCGGCTGATTGATGCCGTGGTGCCAGAAGTTCTGGAACAGCTGGAAGGCAGCAGCGGTGAGGTGGAGGTCTTTCTCAACCCCGAGGATCGCGCCAGGGTCGCGGACTTGCTGACCGCCCGTTCACCCCGGGTGCATTTGCGGGACGATCCCGCGATCACCCGCGGTGGCTGCCGGGTGGACGCACCGGGCTGGTTTCTCGATGCCACACTGGAGCAGCGACTGGCGGACACCCTGGCAGCGGTGGTTGATGTCGAGAGTGAGACGAGCTCCGGGGGGACGCTGTGAATGACGCTAACGCGCTGAGGTCGGCGCGGATGACGGCCCTGCTGGAGCGGCTGCAGGGCCACCGGTCGCGGGTGGTGCAGGCGCCGATCGTGCGGGAAGGGCGGATCGTTCAAATGGTCGGCATGCGCCTGGAGGCGGAGGGTTGCCGTGCACCCATCGGCAGTCGCTGCCGCATTGCCGCGGAAGATGGCCGGACGGTGGAGGCGGAAGTCATCGGCTTTGCCGGCAGCCGCCTGATTCTGACCCCCGAAGGCGGGACGCAGGGCATCATGCCCGGGGCTTCGGTGCAGCCCTTGGGTTTCAGCCATCGCGTGGCGGTAGACGATGCTCTGCTCGGTCGCGTGATGGACGGGGCGGGCCACCTTATCGATGGCGGTGCGCCGCTGCATTTCTCCACCTACCGCGCCCTGCGGGGCGATGCCATCAACCCCATGTTGCGGGAGCCTATCCGCGAGCCCCTCGATGTCGGCGTGCGGGCGATCAACGCGCTGTGCACTGTCGGGCGCGGTCAGCGCATGGGCTTGTTTGCGGGGAGTGGCGTGGGAAAGAGTACCCTGCTGGGCATGATGACGCGTCACTGTGCTGCGGATGTCATCGTAGTCGGCCTGATTGGCGAGCGCGGCCGCGAAGTGCGTGAATTTATCGAGGATGTCCTCGGTTTCGAGGGGCGGGCCCGGGCCGTCATTGTCGCGACGCCCGCGGACGATCCGCCGTTGATGCGCTTGCACGGTGCCTGGCGGGCCACGGCGATTGCCGAGCACTTCCGCCAGCAGGGGCGCAGCGTCCTGCTGTTGATGGACTCCCTCACGCGCTTTGCCCAGGCGCAGCGCGAGATCGGACTGGCCGCCGGCGAGCCGCCGGTATCCCGGGGCTATCCCCCCTCGGTTTTCTCCCTGCTTCCCGCTCTGGTAGAGCGGGCCGGGAATGTCGGCAGCGGCTCCCTGACGGCGTTTTACACCGTCCTGGTCGAGGGGGATGACCTGGAAGATCCCATCGCTGATGCTGCCCGGGCTGTGCTCGATGGACACCTGGTCCTGTCACGCAGGATTGCTGACAGCGGCCTGTTCCCCGCGATCGATATCGAGGCCTCCATCAGCCGCAACATGCCGGCGGTGGTGGACCCGGCCCAGCTCGAGCTGGTTCGACGTATCGTGGGTCTCTACGCCAGTTACCAGGCCAACCGTGATTTGCTGGCCATCGGCGCTTACAAGGCAGGTAGTGATCCGGCGCTGGATCGGGCTATCGCCGCGATTGAGCCCATCCGTGAGTTTGTGCGGCAGGATCGCCTGCAGCAAGTAGACATGGTGCAGAGCCTGCAGGGGCTCCTGCAGTTGGCCGGGAAAGCCGGACTGGAGGCCGGCCGGTGAGTGGAGGTCGGGTAACACGTTATACGCGTCTCGCGGAGCTGGCATCAGGCGAGCGCGACCAGGCTGCCGAGCGTCTGCGCGCTGATCAGGCCCGGCAGGGTGCCGCGGAGTCGCAACTCCGGCAGCTGCTCGCGTTTCGGGAGGAATACGAACAGCGGCTGACCCGGGACTCCCACGCGGGCATCTCCGCCGTCCAGCTGCGTGAGTTCCGGCGCTTCCTCGGATCACTCACCGCGGCGATCCAGCAGCAGGAGGGACTGGTCGAGCAGGCTGACCTGGCACTGTCGACTCGACGCCAGGAACTCCAGGATCATCACCGCAAGCAGGATCGCATCGATGGTCTGGTGCAGCGTCTGCGGCAGGACGAAATACGCGAGCGGGAAAAGCGCGACCAGCGTATGGCCGATGAGCGCTTCGCCGTGCAAGGACCGCAGGTGAAGCCGCGCGGCTGAGGTGACCAGTGCCGGCTGGCACCGGTGGTGCGGGGTTGGCGCAGATCTTGCTGTCTGTCCTCTATGCAAAGCCTGCTGCTCATGTCCTCCACGATAGCGCCGCCCTCTACAGGTGGTGAGGGCGGCCGCTTGTCGCGCGAAACCCCCGGAGCTGCTTCGGGGCAGCTGCCCTTTGCCGAGCTTCTCTCTCGTGCCCACTCGCCGGTATTGCCCGCTGGCCCGCCAGCCGCAGGAGACGTCACCAGCGCGCCTCCCGGCAAGGCCTTGCCTGCGACGGGGCAAATATTGCCGCCTGCTACCGCGGGGCACATGCCGGCGGTGACGCAGGTCCCGGAAAGCCCGCACACCGGCCCGGTAGCTCCAGATACCGCGGAGGTCGAGACACCTGCAGTCGGTGACCTGGACAGTCTGCTGGAGATGAGCGCGGCTCTGCTGGCGGCGCCGCAGCCTATGGCCGGCCAGTCGGATGCCAAGGTGCTGAGTGAGGCCTCGCGCGGGCGTCTTCAGCAGTCGTCCGCGCGCGTGGGCGGGCTTGCGGGGGACGGGTTGCCGGCGCCCATGGAGGCACTGCCCATCGCCTCACCGGCACTACCGCCCGCGGGCCTCGTGACAGGGGAGCAGGCCCTGATACGGAACAAGCTGGGCGCAGCCACTGCGGCGGCGCGGTCGCCGGCCGTTACTGGCGAGCCCCCTGGGCTGGAGTCCGAGGGCACTCGTCTGCCGGAGCAGCTGGATATCCCGGTGCGTGCTAGCCATGCCTTGCCACGTGCCGATCTGCCATCCGAGCTCTCGGCACTGGATAACCTGTCTCGTCTGGCAGCTCTGCAGGGCACAGCAGCCGAGCCGGGGGCGCAGCCCGCGCCGCTCCTCGCGGAGGCGACACCGCTCACCACGAGTACCGCGAAAGCTGCTGCGGCGGGATACCCTCACGCGGGGCTGGAACCCGGCAGCGAGGAGTTCCCCGGGGAAATTGTCCTGCAGGTACGAACCGCCGCGCGTGCCAGTGGTGGCCTGCACGAAGCCACACTGCAGTTGCATCCCGCTGAACTGGGTCGCCTGCAGGTCACCATCAATGCCGAGGGCGACCAGGCGCGCGTGGTGTTTACTGCTGATAATCCGTTGGCGAAAGATGCCATTGAAGCCTCTCTCCCTCGCTTGCGCGACCTGCTGGCCCAGGATGGGCTGCAGCTGGTACAGGCGGAGGTTGGCCACCAGGGGCAATCGAGTGGTCGCGACCCCGACACGGCGCCGGCGCTGGCCACGAATATCCCCTTCGAGAGCAGCACAGAGCAAGCGGCCGAGCCGATGGGTGAAACCCGGGTGGCAGCAACGCGGCTGCTCGATTACTACGCTTGAGCTGTCCGTCAAAATCCTGACGAAACCGCATCGCACCGCGCTCATCTCGCTGAAAATAAAGCCTTTTTTGATCTGGCATGAGGCTTGCTAAAGCCTCTGTGCCGGGCGGCTTTGCTGTCTGAATGCGCCTTGACCCATGGGGAATCGACGATATGGCTGGAAACGACAAGGACCTGAATCTGCGTGGCGGCGAAAATGCCGGAGCAGCGTCGCCCAAAGGACGCAAGCTCTTGTGGGTTGTGCTGGCCCTGGTTGTTCTCGGCGGCGCTGGCGTGGCCTGGTGGTTCCTTGTCGCGAATGAAGCGGACAGCGCGCAGAACGCGCCCGATGCCAAGGCTCCCGTTGCCGAAGCGCAGGAACCGCCGGAGTCACACTATCTTGCCATGCAGCAGCTGCTGGTCAATTTCGACTACCAGGGGTCCATGCGCTATGTGCAGACCGAGATGCAGCTCATGGCTCACGATGAAAGCGTGCTCGAGGCGGCAGCACACAACATGCCGGCACTGCGCAACCGCCTGATCATGCTGCTGAGTGATCAGGACTTTGCCGCGCTGCGCACGGTGGAGGGCAAGGAAGCGCTGCGGCAGGCGGTCAGACAGGCGCTCAACCAGGAGCTCGCAGAGCGCGGGTCTGGTGCTATCGACGAGGTGTATTTCACCTCTTTTGTGCTGCAGTAGGGCGGGAACGGACTGTGACTGAGAGCGTTCTCTCCGACAGCGAACTTGCCGCTCTGTCCGCGGTAGCCGAGCAGTTTGAAGAGCCGCCGGGTCACCACGGTGACTACGGAGTTTTTGATTTTGCCGCCCGCGAGGCGGGAGTTTTGCGCCAGATGTCGCTCCTGCCAGCGATGCACCAGCGGCATGCCGAGCAACTGGGAGTCTCCCTGGCCGAAGCCTTTGGACTGCGCTTCAGTGCCACTGCAGTGGCGCCGCGGATGATCAGTTATGGCGACCTGGTGATGTCGCTGGAAGACGATGTCGCACTGATGAGCTTCCGGCTGGGGCCTCTGCGTGGAACCAGTTACCTGGCCTGTCCGGCGAGCCTGCTCTCGGTGCTGGTCAACCAGTTCTTCGGCGGCTCCGCGGATGTGCCTACAGTGGCTCGCCGGCGCAAGAATCTGTCACCGGGGGAGCAGCGCATGGCAGTGCTCTTCGGTCAGCGCATACTGGAGTCACTGCGCGAGTCCTGGAGCGAGCGCCTGGAACTCGAACCCGCCGATCTCCTTGTACTGCCCAATATCGACAAGCTTGCTGCGGAACCCGCCGACAATCAGGCGGTGAACTTGGAGATCAACCTCACTGACAGCGGCGACTGGTCCGGAGTCCTGCGTTTGCTGATCCCCTTTCCGGCCATCGAGCCCTTCAAGCAGCGCCTGGCCAAGGCGCCCGCACGGCAGGAGCCCGCTGCGGGCGGTGCCTGGCGCGCGGCGCTGGAGGAGCACCTGCCCGCTGTTCCGCTCGGTTTGACGGCTGAGCTGATTCGCTTCGATATGACGCTGGGCGAAATACTCCGGCTGCAGCAGGGCATGACTCTGCCGTTCGAGATGCCCGACAACGTGGCGGTCTACCTGGAGGACCTGGCCGTCGGGGAGGGATCTTACGGCAGCAATAACAATCGCAAGGCAGTTCGGATTCAATCATTTGGCAGCCGCACCAGAGGCGGGGCCTGAACGGGGAACAAGCATGAACGATGTGACATCCGGCAACGGCGTCAACGGTGAAACGAGGGCCGCGGATGGGGAGCAGGAGGCCGCTGCGACTGCGTCCGTGGGCGATGGCCCCAGAACCGGCGGTGAAGTGGACCTGTCCCTGCTACTGGATGTGCCCATTACCTTATCGGTGGAGATCGGCCGTACCCGTGTGCCCATCAGCAAACTCTTGTCCCTGAGCCAGGGCTCGGTGGTGGAGCTGGATCGCGACATCAGTGCTCCCCTGGACCTGATGGTTAATGGCATGTTGATCGCCCGCGGTGAGGTGGTGGAAAGCCAGGGCAAGTTCGGTCTGCGGCTGGTGGACGTGGTCAGTCCCTCGGAGCGCCTCAAGAAATTGCAATGAGAGCTCGGTCGCCCACTCTCCTGGCACCCCTGCTGATTCTACTCAGCAGTACTGGCCATGCCGCAGACAAGGCGGTCGGCGGTTTCGTGCCGCTGATGGATGCCAGTTATACCCTGCGAGTCATCGGTTCCCTGCTGCTGGTCATCCTGTTGCTGGTTGCGGTCATGGCGCTGCTGCGACGGTTCAGCGGTGGCGGTGTGGGGCGCGTGGGCCTGTTGCGCGTGCGCGCTTCGATCAGTCTTGGGGGGCGGGAGAAGGCGGTGCTGGTGCAGGTGGGCGAAGAGCTCCTGCTGCTGGGTGTCAGCCCCGGTGGGGTCAGGCTACTTCATCGTCTGGACGGGGAGCCCAATGTTGAGACTGCCAGCCGCGGTGATTTTCGCGATGAAATGCGCAAACTGCTGGGTGGAGGTGGCGAATGAGCGTGCGCGTCCTGCTGGCCGCCGTGATGACGCTGATGCTCTGGCCCGAGCTGGCGCTGGCGCAGGCGTCGATTCCCCTGCTCGAGGTGCAGCCACTGCCTGGCGGCGGTAGTACCTACTCTCTGGGTATACAGATTCTCATTGTGATGACCCTGCTCACGCTGCTTCCCGCGGCGTTGATCACGATGACCTCCTTTACCCGAATCCTGATCGTGCTGGCCATCCTGCGCCAGGCGCTTGGCACCGCTCAGACCCCTTCCAATCAGATCATCCTGGGCCTGGCCTTGTTTCTCAGCCTGTTCATTATGGCCCCGGTGCTGGAACAGGCCCACCAGCAGGCTCTGGTACCCCTTCTGAACGAGGAAATCACCTTCGAGGAGGCGCTCTCCGTCGCGCAGGGGCCGCTGCGGGAGTTCATGTTTGGCCAGACCCGCGAAAACGACCTGCTGTTGTTTGCTCAGCTTGGCGGTTACGAGCCCTTCGCTTCACGCGACGAAGTCCCCCTCGTCGTGTTGCTGCCATCTTTCCTGACCAGTGAGTTGAAAACCGCATTCCAGATCGGCTTTCTGCTATTTGTGCCCTTCCTGGTCATCGACCTGGTGGTGGCCTCGGTCCTGATGTCGATGGGGATGATGATGCTGTCCCCCATGCTGATTTCACTGCCCTTCAAGCTGATGTTGTTCGTGCTGGTAGACGGCTGGTCGTTGGTGGCCACGACACTGGTCTCCAGTTTCACGGTCTAGCGGGGGAAAGATGACACCGGAAGAAGTCCTCGATGTGGGTATGCAGGCACTCTGGGTGTCGGTTTTGCTGGCCGGCCCGTTGCTGGGTACTGCACTGGCTGTGGGGCTGGTGGTGGGGATCTTCCAGGCCGCCACGCAGATTCAGGAAATGACCCTCAGCTTTATCCCGAAACTGCTGGCGGTAATCATCACCCTGTTTGTTGCAGGCAGTTGGATGCTGCAGGTGATCGTGGGCTTTACCCAGCGCCTGTATACGGCGATTCCGGGTTTGCTGGGATGATCGCCGCCTCCGAGCTGCTCGATAGCCTGCCGTATTACCTGTGGCCATTTTTACGGGTGTCGGCGCTGTTTCTTGTGGCGCCGGTATTCAGTGCCACCAATATTCCTGTGCGGGTGCGCGTCATTCTCGGGCTGGCTGTGGCTGCGCTCCTGGCGCCGCTGGTCGCCGGGGAGGTGGCGGTGGACACGCTGAGTGCCAGCGGGCTGTTGCTGGTCGCGCGTGAGATCATCATCGGGGTGATGATGGGGTTTGTTGTGCAGCTCGCCTTTGCTGCGGTAATTGTCGCGGGTGAGACACTGGCAATGTCCATGGGGCTCGGGTTTGCTCTCTCGGTGGATCCGCAGAATGGCATTCAGGTGCCTGTCGTCAGTCAGCTGAATGTTATTCTCGCTACTCTCCTGTTCCTGGCGGTAGATGGCCATCTGCTTTTGCTGGGTGCGCTGGCGGATAGCTTTCAGCTGCTGCCGCTGCAGCCCGTAGGCCTGGAGGCGGGGCTGTTTCTGGATGTGTTCCAGTTGGCTGCGCAGGTTTTTGCCACCGCGGTTGCACTTGCTCTGCCTGCGCTCACCGCAGTGTTGATGACCAACATCGCCTTTGGCGTCATTACTCGCGCGGCGCCTCAACTGAACATTTTTGCGGTTGGCTTTCCAGTGACCATCGCGGTCGGCCTGGTATTCATGATGCTGGCGCTTCCCGCCTTCCTGGATCGTTTTGGCGGTGCCTTGTCGCTGGCGATCAAGCAGTCGGTGGGGCTGTTCTGATGGCAGAGGAGCAGCCGGGTCAGGAACGCACAGAGGAGCCTACCCAAAGGCGGCTTGACCAGGCCCGGGAAAAGGGCCAGGTTCCGCGCTCGCGGGAATTGAATACGCTGCTTTCCCTCCTCCTCAGTGCGATTGCCTTGCTCGCCCTGGGCCCCGTGTGGCTGCTCGACCTGCAACACTTGCTGCAGGCGGGTTTGCGGGTTGAGCCGGCACGTCTCGGCGAAGGTGCTGTCATGACCGAGCATCTGGCCGCGGCGGTGCTGCAGGCCCTGCTAGCCCTGGGTCCGTTGCTGCTGATTGCCATTGTCACAGCCTTTCTCGGTCCACTGCTGATGGGCGGCTGGTCGTTCAGTACCCAGGCGGCAGCTTTTGACCTCGGCAAGGTCAATCCGGTGAAAGGGCTGGCGCGGGTATTTTCCATCAAGGGGCTGATGGAGCTGCTCAAGGCGCTCGCCAAGTTCCTGCTGTTGAGCGGCGTGACACTCCTGCTCTTCTATATGTTCCACACCGATATGCTGGTGTTGTCGCAATTCGCCATCGACGAAGCAATGCGACGCGCCGCTTCGCTCATGCTTTGGGGTTTCCTGGCCCTCAGTGGCGCGATGCTGTTGGTGGCCGCCATCGATGTGCCCTTTGAACGCTGGAATCACCGCCGGCAGCTGCGCATGACACGGCAGGAGATCCGCGACGAGCTGAAGGAAACCGATGGCCGGCCCGAGGTCAAGCAACGGATCAGGACCCTGCAAAGAGAGGCGGCGCAGCGTCGGATGATGCAGGACGTGCCGCATGCGGACGTCGTCATCACCAATCCGACCCACTATGCGGTGGCGCTGCGCTACAGCCAGGAGGGGCCCGGGGCACCCCGGGTCGTGGCCAAGGGGCGCGACCTGGTTGCCCAGCATATCCGGGCGCTGGCTCAGAGCCACGACATCCCGCTATTTTCCGCGCCGCCACTCGCGCGTGCCCTGTATGCCGCGAGCGACATTGGCGAGGAAATTCCCCAGGGTTTGTATCTGGCTGTGGCGCGGGTCCTCGCTTACGTGTACCAGCTGCGTACGGCGGCACCGACAGACTATGTGCCCCGCCCGGATGACCTGAGCATTCCAGCGGAATACCGTCGAGACGAGGAGCCTGGCGATGCCGATTGACGACACTGCAGCACTGGATGCCCGGCCACTACGGAGCACTTTGCTGAGTGCTTTGATCAACGGTGCCGGCACCCCGCTGGTAGTGTTGATGATGCTGGTCATGATCGTCCTGCCTCTGGCTCCACTGGCGCTGGACGTGCTGTTTACCTTCAACATTGCGCTGGCGGTGGTCGTCCTGCTGGCGGCGGTATACGCCGTTCGGCCCCTCGAATTTGCCGCCTTTCCGACCGTTCTTTTGATTGCCACGCTGCTGCGTCTGGGTCTCAACGTGGCTTCAACACGAGTCGTGCTTCTCGATGGACATACCGGTACGGGTGCGGCAGGTCAGGTGATCCAGGCCTTCGGGGAGTTCGTGGTTGGTGGCAGTTATGCCGTGGGTCTGGTGCTCTTCCTGATCCTCGTCATCATTAATTTCGTGGTGGTGACCAAGGGTGCGGGTCGTGTATCAGAGGTCACGGCGCGCTTCACTCTGGACGCCATGCCCGGAAAACAGATGGCGATTGATTCTGATCTCAACGCGGGGCTGATCGATCAGAAAGAGGCACTGCGCCGGCGCGAGGAAGTTGCCCAGGAGTCGGACTTCTACGGTGCCATGGACGGTGCCAGCAAGTTTGTCCGCGGTGACGCCGTGGCCGGTATCCTGATTCTTGTCATCAACATACTGGGCGGTATTACCATCGGCACGCTGCAGCACGGTCTCAGCGTTGCCGATGCCGCACAGAACTATACCCTGTTGACTATCGGCGACGGCCTGGTGGCGCAGATACCCTCGATGCTCCTGTCCACGGCGGCGGCCATCATCGTCACCCGGGTGTCCAGCAGCCAGGATATGGGCGGTGCGGTGACCGCCCAGTTGACGGACAACCCGAGGATCCCCTTGGTGGCAGGCGGTATTGTGGGGCTTATCGGGCTGATTCCAGGGATCCCGGTGCTGGTTTTCCTGCCGATCGGCGGCGCGCTGATCGCGCTCGGATATCTGCGTTGGCAGCGGCAACAGGCGGTTGATTCGGGCGAAGCCGTGCAGGTGCCGCCGCCGACAACCACCAGTGAACCGGCGGAGCTGAGCTGGGACGATGTTGGCGAAGTCGATGAAATCGGGCTCGAGGTGGGGTATCGCCTGATTTCCCTGGTCGACCGCAACCAGGGCGGTGATCTGCTCCCGCGCATCAAGGGCGTGCGTAAGAAGCTGTCACAGGAGCTGGGCTTTCTGGTCCAAACGGTACATATTCGCGACAATCTGGACCTTTCTCCCAATGCCTATCGCATCACCTTGCACGACGTCGTGGTCGGCGAAGGTGAGTGCATGCAGGGCCGCGAGCTGGCGATCAACCCCGGCCAGGCCAATGCGGAACTGGAGGGGATACGCACCCGCGACCCGACCTTTGGGCTCGATGCGGTGTGGATCGACCCGTCGCAGCGCGGCGAGGCGCAGTCGCGCGGTTTTACCGTGGTCGACAACAGCACCATTATTGCCACGCATCTGAGCCAGATTCTGAAGAACCAGGCGAACAAACTGTTGGGCCAGGATGACGTGCAGCTGTTGCTCGACAAGTTGGCGAAGAGTTCCCCGAAACTGGTGGAGAACCTGGTTCCGGGGAGCATGTCCCTGGGAGCCTTGACCCGGGTCCTGCAGTCGCTGCTGGAGGAGGGCGTACCGGTGCGGGATATGCGGACGATAGCGGAAACGCTGGCGGCGACCGAGTCGGGCAGTCAAGATTCTGACGCTTTACTGGCCCAGGTGCGTGTCGCGCTGGGCGCCTCGATTTATCAGATCGTCGCCGGGACCGCATCCGAGCTGCGGGTCATCGCTTTGGACAGTCAGCTGGAACAGATATTGCAGAACGCTCTTCAGGGCGCGGGTGGTGGCCTGGAGCCCTCGCTGTTCAATACGGTACTGGAGCAGCTAGCCGCCGGCTGTCAGCGTCTGGAAGCCGAGGGTGCGCAGCCTGTATTGCTGGTGAGTTCAGCCATACGTCTGTTCCTGGCGCGGCTGTTGCGAGGCAGGGTTAGCGGCCTTTACGTTCTGGCCTACGAAGAGATACCCCAGAACAAGTCAATCAAGGTCCTGGCAACCATTGGCGGAAGCAACGGACAGGCCCGCGGATAGTTATTGGAGCTTAGAGGGAGATTGCGGTGATCAAGCGGTTTACTGCAGAGAGCAGCCGGGCGGCACTGGCCTTGGTGCGCGAGAGTCTGGGTCCCGATGCGGTGATTCTCTCCAATCGCCGCGTTGGTGAACAGGTGGAGTTGCTGGTCGCGACGGATCTCAGCGCTGTCATGGAGCCGGCTCCAGCGGACCAGACTGGCTCTGCGGAAGCAGCGGCGACGCCGCCGCGTCAACCTGCACAGACACCACCCGAGGAGCTGGCCAGGCTGGAGTCCGAGCTGGTCCGTCTCAGGGGGATGGTAGAGCGCGAGTTGCAACAGCGCAGCTGGCGGGATGTGGCGCTTGGCCCTACGGTGGAGGTGGTCCTGCAGCAGCGCTTGCTTCAGCTTGGCATCTCCCGAGTTCTGGGGGGTGCCCTGCTGGATGTGGGCGAAGCAGACGGTACCCTGGAGACGAGATGGCAACACCTGCTGTCATTGTTGGCGAGGCGCGTTCGTCGACCCGCGGCCCCGGCGGTACTGCCCGCGCAGAAACTGCTCGCCTGCGTGGGTAGCACCGGGGTTGGAAAAACGGTGACGACGGCCAGGCTGGCGCTGCGCGACCAGCAGCGCAGCGCCGGTGGGCGCGTCGGTCTGATCGCCTTCGACTGCCACCGTCCGGTTCAGGCAGGGCCATTGCCGGAAATTGCACAGCAGGCCGGGCTCGAGTACCGCGAGGCGGGGTCTGTCGCTGAAATGCGCTTGGCCCTGCGCCAGCTTTCCCACTGCCGCCGTGTCTATATCGACACCGCTGGCTACGGCCAGCGCGACCCGCGCTGGCAGGAACAGCTTGAGTTACTGATCGGGATCGACCACGGTATCGCTCTGTGCTGTGTACTGTCGGCGGCAGCGCAGCCGGCGCAGATCCGCGAAATGCTGCAGTTGCTCAAGGGCAAACCCCTGCTGGGTGCGGTTGTCACCAAGGTGGATGAAGCCGTCGTCCTGGGTGGTGTCCTGGATGCCATGGTGCGTGCCGGCATCCAGTTGCTCGGCTTCAGTCGCAGCGGGGACGCTTCCGGTGAGCTGGAAGCAGCGGCTCCCTCCGAACTGGTTGCCCTGGCCGAGGCCCAGCGGCTGCGCCAGGTGGAGCCGGGGATGCGGTCGCCTGCGGTACCTTCATTGGCCTACGCCTGATTGGGCGAATTCTGCGGACAACACCTGTCATGAATCAACATGCTCCCACTCAGGTCATTGCAGTAACCGGTGGCAAGGGCGGTGTCGGCAAGACCAATATCGCGGTCAATCTCTCGGTTGCACTATCCCGACTGGGCCGCTCGGTCCTTCTGTTTGATGCCGACCTCGGCCTGGCCAACGTCGACCTGATACTGGGGCTGCAATCGTCCTGGAATATCAGCCACGTGCTGTCGGGTGAACGTAACCTGCATGAAGTCGTGGTCGAGGGCCCCGCGGGTATTCGCGTGATACCCGCCAGTTCGGGCCTGGCACGCATGGCCCGGTTGGGGGAGCTGGAGCTGGCGGGGTTGGTGCGCGAGTTCAGTCAGCTGGAAGACAGCTCTGACGTACTGGTAGTGGATACGGGAGCAGGCCTGGATCCCTCGGTACTGATGTTCTGTGCCGCCTCGGAGGAGGTTGTCGTGGTGGTCTGCGATGAACCCGCGTCGATTGCCGATGCCTACTCGCTGATCAAGGTGCTGAACCAGACCCGGGCGGTGGAAAAGTTTCAGGTGATCGCCAACATGGTTGAAGGGGATGCGGCGGGCCGGCGACTGTTTGCCAAGCTCTGCAGTGTCACCGACCGTTTTCTCGACGCGCGTCTTCACTACCTGGGGGCAATTCCCCTGGACCCTTATTTGCGCAAGGCGGTACAGCGGCGTGTCCCGGTGTCCCTTGCCTATCCGCGGGCGCCCGCGTCGCTGGCCTTTACCCAGTTGGCAGAGAGTCTGTCGCGGCGGCCACAGCCGACGATGGAGACGGGGGGCATCAAGTTCTTCCTGGAGCGCATCGTTGCTTCACCAGTGTCACCTGTTTGAGGAGCCCCCGGTGACGCTATCCGATACCCTCTATCAGCAGCCCGATCCGGCGCAACTCGACCGGCGGCTGCGTGAGTACTTGCCGCTGGTGAAGCAGATAGCCTTGCACCTCTCGGCCAGGTTGCCCGCGAGTATCGAGCTGGATGATCTGATGCAGGCGGGCATGATGGGCCTCCTGCATGCCTGTGAGCAGTACCGCGCCGAGGCCGGCGCGAGTTTTCGTACTTACGCCGGCATCCGGATCAAGGGTGCGATGCTGGATGAATTGCGGCGCGGCGACTGGCTTCCTCGGCGCATCCAGCGCGAACTGCGGCGTGTCGCCGAAGCCGTCGATCTGGCGGGGGCCCGCACCGGTGGCCAGCCCGGCGAGCGAGATATTGCAGAGACTCTCGGTATGTCGCTGGCAGACTATCAGGCCCTCGCGGGGGAACTGGCTTGCGCACGCATGCTGCCACTCGGGGAGGAGGATCTGGAGCTGTTGCCGAAGGGGGAGGATCCCGCCGGCCTCGCCGACAGCCAGCGTTTCCGGGAGCAGTTGGCAATCTGCGTGGCGGAGCTGCCGGACAGGGAGCAGTTAATGATGGCGCTGTATTACGATGAGGGGCTCAATCTGAAAGAGGTCGGCGCGGTGCTGGGCGTATCGGAATCCCGCGTTTCGCAGTTGCATGGCCAGGCCCTGGCCAGGTTGCGCAGTGCCCTGCGTGGCTGGCTGGCATAATGGGGACAAAGGATGTCTGCTGTGGGTAGAAAGCTGCGTTCTCTCGACATTCTGGCTTTGCTTGGGCTGGCGATGTCGATCGGCGCAGTCTTTGCCGGCAACCTTTTGGAAGGTGGAAGTGCCGCTGCCCTGTTGCAGCTGACGGCCTTTGTGATCGTTGTCGGCGGCACGGTCGGGGCCGTGCTGCTGCAAACGCCGTTGGCGGACTTCCGGATGGCCATAGCGCGCCTAGGCTATGTGTTTCTGCCGCCCGGGGATAGCCGGGAGGCAGCTGTAGAGCGGCTGTTGAGCTGGTCCCGGCGGGCGCGCCGCGACGGCCTGCTTGCCCTCGAGTCCGAGCTGGAATCGGGCGCAAGCGACTTCGAGGCCAAAGGCCTGCGCCTGGTGATTGATGGTTTCTCCGCCGACGATATCCGCAGCACACTTGCGGTGCACGTGGAGAGCCGTCTCTCTTCCGAGATGCGTTATGCACAGGTCTACGAGGCGATGGGCGGTTACGCCCCGACAATCGGCATTCTGGGCGCTGTGCTCGGATTGATCCAGGTGATGCGGAACCTGGCCGACCCCGCAGCACTGGGGCAGGGGATTGCCGTGGCCTTCGTGGCTACCATTTATGGCGTGGGATTTGCCAATTTGCTGTTTCTTCCCGTTGCCAACAAGTTGCGAGCGATCGCCCACGAACGCGCGCGCTATGAAGATTTGCTGGTCGCAGGCATCGCCATGATAGCCCTGGGCGACAACCCTCGCGCCATTCGCAGCAAGCTGGAAGGTTACCTGCACTAGTGCGGTACTCCTCGCGTCAGCTCGATCTGCCACAGGCCAGTCGCGATCGCTGGCTGGTATCCTATGCGGACCTGCTCACGCTAATGTTTGCTTTCTTTGTGGTGATGTATGCCATCGCCCAGGCTAGTGACGGCGATTACCGGGTACTCTCGAACTCCATCAGTAGTGCCTTTTCCCGCTCACAGCCAGCCGGGCCCGTACCGACGTCCGTGCTCGAAGGGAATCGCGGGGGGGCGCCAGAACCTTCGCGGGTCCAGGTGCCATTTCGCGCACCGCATGAGCACGCGGGGCGATCCCTGGAGCAGCTTTCGAAGCGGGTCATGCAAGTGCGCAACCTGCAGCGTATCTCCCTGGACCGACTGCGGGTCGAGTTCGTGGACGGTCGCCTGGATATCGACCTGGATGCCACTCTCCTGTTTCCTCGAGGCAGCTCGGCAATGCTGGCGGCGGCCATGCCCTTGATGCAGGAACTGGGCGCCGCATTGGGTCCACTGCCAAACCGCATAAAGGTGGCCGGACACACTGACAATATACCCATACGCAATCGCCAGTTCAGTTCCAACTGGGAGTTGTCTGCTGCCCGGGCTGCGTCCGTGGTGCGGACGCTGGCTTCCTACGGTGTGGCGCCGCCTCGATTGTCGCTGGAGGCTTTTGGCGAGCAACGCCCGAAAGCGGATAACAGCACCGAAACGGGTCGCGCCCGCAATCGGCGGGTGGTGGTGAGTGTGCTGGCCGAGCCCCGGCAAGGTAGTGTGACACCCGCCTTGGCCGAGGTATTGCTGGCGCCTGCTGGAATCCAGCGCTAGTTGGAATGAGGGCGTTTCTGCTGCTTCTGTACTACGTGGCGGATGAGGATTTCCCGCTGCGCTTCATCATCTTCAAAGGCCACCTGGGTATACCAGCGGCCCGGACACTCCGGAACTGGGCGGCTGTCCGCCACGACCTGGCCGTGGACGGTCACCAGACTGTGCGCGGGTAGCAAGCCAATCACCAGTTCCAGCGGGGTGCCGTGTGCCAGGCGCTCGGAAGTGGTGAAGGCAATGCCGGAACCGCTGAGGTTGACAGGGATCGGTTCCAGGCCCGGGGGCAGCGAGAGGGAGCCCTGTCGCAGGTAGTTGAGTTTCTGGTTGAGCAGACCTAGTGCCTGGGCGGCCGTCGGGTTGTCACGCCAGGCCAAATTGATAGCCGTGTTCAGGGCCGTATCCAGCTGCTCCAGGGTGGCATCGCGCGGCTCTGCATGGCCGCGGCGCTTGTGGTAGACCACGAGCGCTTCGTCGTTGATTCGGAAGAACTCACGTCGATTATTCTGCATAGGTGTCACCGTAGGGGTTAGCTGTCATCTTGCAGGCCGAGAATATCCAGGGCTTCCGGATTGTCCTCAAGCAGTCCCTCCAGGGACTCCGATGCAGCACGGTCCTCACCTTGGCGTATGACCAGCTCGACGCGGCGATTGAGGGCCCGGCCTTCCGGAGATTCGTTGCTGGTAAAGGGCCGTGTATCGGCATAACCGACTACCATGAGGCGCTCTTCATCCAGACCGCCTTCCTGGATCAGCTCATGCATCACCGACAGTGCGCGCGAGGCGGACAGATCCCAGTTGGAGGAAAACTGGCCTCCCGAGATGGGTACGTTATCGGTATGGCCCTCCACGGAAATTTTGCCGGGTATGTCCCGGAGCGCTTCCCGGAGTTTTGCCAGTGTGGGCAGGAACGCGGGGTCCAGCACGCTGGAGCCGGAGGGGAAAGAGCCATTTTCGCGGATGCGTACGGTGATCGAGCGGCCTTCTATCTCGATATCCACTTTTCCGTTGCTGACTTCATTCTGCAGGATTTGCTCGAGCATCCTGGCATCTTCCTGTGTCCGTGCCAGAAGCTCTCGAAGCTCGGCTTTCAGGGCTTCGCGAGTGGACTTCTGGGTCGCGCCCTGCCCTCCCGGTGTGCCCACCTCGAGCGAGGGGCGGGTGGGGTCGGTGGTGACCTGGCGAACCGTATCGAGATTGGTGGGCTGCGGCTTTCCGGGGCTGAACTCCTGGGCGATTATGCTGGTGCCCTTGGGGATGTCTTCCAGCTTGATTTCGTCCTGTACCCCAAAAGCCATTTTCATGGAGCCGGCGATCTGCTTGTATTTTTCCACGTCCATCTCGGAAAAGGAGAGCAGCAGTACGAAGAAGGTCATCAACAATGACATCAGGTCGGCAAAGGTCGCCATCCAGGGAGGAGCCCCGGGCTTGACCTCCTCTTCGTCCTCGAAGTCGATCATACCGCGGGTTCGGCCTCGCGGTTGCGTTTGCGCGGGTCGATGTAGGCCTGGAGCATCGACTCGATGACACGGGGGTTCTGTCCTTCCTGGATAGCCAGGATGCCATCAATACAGAGGGCTTTGAGTTGCCCTTCCTGGCTCTTGCGCAACTCGAGCTTGTCGGCAATCGGTATGGCCACCATGTTTGCCAGGATGGCGCCGTAGAGCGTCGTCAGCAGGGCAATGGCCATGGCCGGCCCGATGGCTTTGGGGTCATCCATGGACGACAGCATCTGAACCAGGCCTATCAACGTGCCGATCATGCCCATGGCCGGGGCCACGTCCCCGGTGGCGGTGAAGACCTTGTTGCCCCACTTGTGCCGGTCGATGGTCTGCTGCAGTTCCTTGTGCAGAACCGAGCTGACCACTTCCCGGTTGTTGCCATCGATCAGCATGCGCACACCCTGGGCCAGAAACTCGTTTTGGATCTCCACGTTTTCTAGCGCCAGCATGCCGTCCTTGCGGGCCACGGTGGCCAGCTCGACGATCTGCTCGATCAGTTGTTCCGGGTCCTGCAGCTTGAATATGAAAGCCCGGGCCGCCACCTTGAAGGCGCCGAAGAATTGGCCCAGGGTGAATTTGATCATCACCACCAACACAGTGCCCCCGAGGACAATGAGAATGGAGGGGACGTTGACAAAGATGATTGGGGAGCCGCCAGTGATGATGGCTGCCAGAACGACGCCGATGGCGCCCAACAGCCCGAGTAAAGTCGCTAGATCCATTTTTTCGAAGTCCTTTTCGCTGCCCGGCCCCTGCGCTCCGAGTATACTGGAGCTCGCTTCCCTGACCTAGTGGGCTGTCACCACAGCGGACATGAACCGGGGGGCGAGACATGCAGGATGCCGCATGCTATGTTTCGGGCAAATTCCGGTGTCCCCCTCATGGCCACGATCCAGCTGTCCCTCGAAAAACCAGCCAACGCCGTTGCCACCGAGCGCGGGTGGCTGCAACAGCTGCGGATTGGCGATCGCCTCGTGGGGCGTGTGCTGGGCGAGCCGAGGGAGGGCCTGGTTCCCCTGCTGGTGCGGGGCTTGCGCATCAATGCCCCAATCAGTGGCCGGTATCCGCCGGGGACGGAGCTGGCCCTGCGTGTCATCGAAGTGGGGCCCAGGCTGGTCTTGCACGTCGAAGCGCCAGTGACGGCGACAGCACAGCGCAGCCTCTCGGGCCTGCCCGCTGCACTTGCCAGCCCACAACTCGCCCTGGCCCGGGTTTTCCAGACCTTGCTCTCGCCGGTAGCCGAGCACAGCCCCGTCGCGGCAGCCCTGCGCAGTGCGCTGCCCTCTGCGGATGAGCTTGTCCGTCCCGATGGCTTGCGTTCAGCGCTGCGTTCCTCCGGGCTCTGGCTCGAAGCCAGCCTGGCCGCGGCACTTTCCGGCGCCGCGGTTCCACAGGGCGATTTGAAGGCGCTGCTGGCGAACCTGCTGATGGATCTCCGACGCCGGCAGCCACTCTCCAGTGGCGCGCAACTATCCTCCCCGGCATTGTTCCAGGAATTGGAGAGTGCATTGCTGGCGCTGAACGCGAACCAGCTCAAGTCGCTACCTCCCGACCCGGGGCAGGCGCAGAATTGGGTTCTGACCCTGCCCTATGGCCTGCACGGAGAGGCGCGGTCCCTGCAAATGACGGTAAGTCACAAGGAGCCCGGATCCTCGACCGAGGAGCGGGCGGAGGGCGCATTGTGGCGTGTCCAGTTGCAGCTTGAGTTGCCTCGGCTCGGGAAGCTGGACGTAGACCTTCGCCTGCAGGGAGATCGGGTGACTGTCAGTATGAATAGCCCCTCCGACGCAGGCTTGTCTCGACTCGCCGGTGGGCGTGAGCGTCTGGCGCAGTGCCTGGATGCGGCGGGCCTTCAGCTGGAAACACTGCGGCTGACGCGAGACCAACATGTGGGAGGTCAGGCGTGAGCGGAAATGCAACCCGTGGCGACGCCTATGCGTCTGCTGGCGAGTCATCTTTCCTGGCGGTCGCTCTGGACTATAGCGGTGAGGGAGCGCCCCGTGTGGTCGCCTCGGGTGAGAACGCGCTGGCCGAACGCATTGCCGCCTTGGCTCGGGAGCACGGGGTTCCTGTGGTGACCGACTACGGACTGATCGGCTTGTTGAGTCAGATACCCCTGGGCGAGGAAATTCCCGAAGCGCTCTATCTGGCGGTGGCCGAGGTGCTCGCGTATGTTTTCCTGGTCGGTGAGGGACTGGATGCCTCTGCTTGACCGGCGGTCGTTGAACGAGGGAAGGGGAATGGTGGAAAACAGGGGGCTGGTTCGTCTGGCTTTGCGCCTGGCGCTGATGGTGGAGTCGGACGACGCGGAGGTTCGCCTGCTTTTGTCCAGGGCCCGGACTGCTATCAAACAGGGGGATGACCGCGAACAGGCGCTGCTGGCTGACGAGCTCACTCGCTGCTGCCTGGCAAGGGTGGGAGAAGGCGAGCACAGAGCTGTGCCATCCGGTGCAGAAGGTGCCTCGCCGCGTGGACTGCGCCGTCTCTTCGGCCGTCGCGCGGGAGATGCACGTGAGCCACCGGCACTTCAGAGCCTGGCTCCCGTGGTCGAGCGCATTGCAGTCCAGGTTGAGCGATTGCATGGTCAGCCCGACCGGGCGGCACGCATCCGCGGTCTGCTTGCGGGACTGGATCACGACGGCTCCCTGGCAATCCTCAGCAGCGGCTTGATCTCGGAGCTGGATGCGGTCGAGCATGCCGCCTTGCAACACACTCAGCGCACGACCAGTGTACTGGACCACTTCAGCGCACAACTGGACAACTTTGAAGCTTCGCTCAGTGGTCTGCAGGTCTCCTCAGGCGAAGCCTACTCCCGTTCTGAACAATTGACACGGGAGGTCGACACCGATGTCTCTGACCTCGGGCAGGCGGCCCCCGGGGCAGATATCGGTGTCCTGCGCGAAATGGTGGAGCAGCGCATCAGCAGCATACGGGGAAACCTCCTGCGTTACCTCGCAGAAGAGCGCCGGCAGCACGAGGCAACTCAACAGCAGCTCAGCGAGCTCACGCGGCAGGTGCAGGACATGGAGAAAGAGTCCGCACAGTTGCGCTCCGAGGTCGAGCAGAAAACCGAGCTTGCCATGCGCGACCCGCTTACCGGGGTTCACAACCGCACGGCGTTCGAGCTAAGGGCCGATGGGCTGCTGGCGGAATGTCGTCAGCGCGGGATGCCGCTGTCGGTCGGCTTTGTCGACTGCAACCGTTTCAAACAGATCAACGACACGTTTGGTCATGCAGCGGGCGACCTGGTGCTGAACACCGTGGCGGAGGTGCTGGTGTCCCGCGCGCGCAGTTCCGATTTCGTCTGCCGCTATGGCGGCGACGAGTTCGTGCTGCTGCTGCCGGATACGCCGGCTCGGGGTGCCGAGGCGCTGGCGAGGGATATTTACAGATTGGTCTCCGCGCGCAATTTCAACGACGACGGTCGTCCAGTCGAGGTCACGGTATCCCTGGGGTTGACCGAGGCCCGTCCGGAAGACTCCCTGCAGACGCTTCTGCAGCGGGCCGATCAGGCCATGTACACGGCGAAGAAGCAGCAGCCGGAGCAGATCGTGGTACTGAAGTAGCTCCCTAGGGGGTTTCGCCGTGACGCAGGAACTGTCGGGTATCCAGCATCAGCTCGCGCAGGGCGGGGTCGGCCTTGCTGGCTTCGAGCAGGGCGTCTGCGCCGACTTCACCGGCGACAAAGGCCGCCACCAGGTCCAGTAGCACCGGTGTCATTTTGGGCTGGTGGTCCCAGCGCGGCGCGTCCACCAGGTTGCCGGTGACCCGGCCACCCCGCAGCTGCAGCCAGTAGCCGCCACAGTCGGGCAGGTAGTAGTCGCGTTCCCGGCCATAGCTGATATTGGGAGTCGCGGGGTCAAAGCCGCCGGGGGGCACCTCCTCGATGCGCGTCAGGGCCATGACCCATTCGCTGCCAGGGGGAAAGTCGTCGGCGTCGGGGCGACAGTAGTTCCTGGCCCGCAGCCAGATGCGAACGGGGTTCTGGTATTCCGTGCCGCGGAGAATGTCAGCCACCTCCAGATCGATGGAGTTGCCCTTGCGCGCCACCACTTCGCCGCTGATTACCAGGTCCGCGGCGGCCTGGACGTCGCTGAAGCTCCCCTGCCAGAGACAGCTGCAGCGTGCCTCGGGCCCCGGATCCGTCTCTTCGTCAGCCTGCTCCGCCAGGGCACTGGCTGCGGGCAGTGCAAGGCAGACTGGCAGCAACAGTCTCGACAGCCAGTGCAGCACGATCGACCTGCGCATCGCGGCTGCCTACTGCAGGGCCCGGGCGGCCTGCAGGGCGAAGTAGGTCAGGATGCCGTCGCAGCCCGCCCGCTTGAAGGCCAGCAGGGACTCCAGCATGACCGGCTCCGCCTGCAACCAGCCCTGCTGGAAGGCGGCCATGTGCATGGCGTACTCACCGCTGACCTGGTAGGCAAAGGTGGGCACCTGTAATTCCGTCTTCACCCGGCGCACCACATCCAGGTAGGGCATGCCGGGCTTGACCATGATCATGTCGGCCCCCTCGGCAAGGTCCAGAGCGCATTCGTGCAGAGCCTCGTCGCTATTGGCAGGGTCCATCTGGTAGCTGCGCTTGTTGCCGCCCTTGATATTGCCGGCCGAGCCCACGGCATCGCGAAACGGGCCGTAGTAGGCCGAGGCATACTTGGCCGAGTAGGCCATGATCAGGGTGTTGGGGTGGCTGTGCTGTTCCAGGGTGTGGCGGATGGCGCCGATGCGTCCGTCCATCATGTCCGAGGGGGCGACCACGTCCGCTCCCGCATCGGCATGGGAGAGGGCCTGTTGTACCAGGGCGTCGCTGGTGATGTCGTTCATCACATAGCCGGCGTCGTCGATGATGCCGTCCTGACCGTGGGTGGTATAGGGGTCCAGCGCGACGTCGGTGATGACACCCAGCTCAGGAAGGGCATCCTTGAGTGCCTTGACCGCCCGTTGCACCAGGCCGTCCGGGTTCCAGGACTCCTCCGCGCGCAGGCTCTTCTTCTCGGCGCCGACCACCGGGAACAGGGCCAGGGCGGGTATGCCGAGGGCCTGCACTTCCCGCGCCTGTTGCACCAGCAGGTCGATGCTCAGGCGTTCGATGCCGGGCATGGAGGCCACCGATTCCCGCTGCCCTTCACCCTCCAGGACGAAGACGGGAAAGATGAAGTCGGCGGGGCTCAGGATATTTTCGCTCACCAGGCGACGGGCAAAGTCGCTGGCGCGTAGTCGGCGCATGCGGGTGGTCGGGAAGGGGCCGCGGGCGGTCTGGAACATGGTTTTTACTCCTGCCTCAAAGCTGGGCGAAGGCGCGCCGCGCCGCGTCGATGGTCAGCTGGATATCCTCGTCGCTGTGGGCGGAGGACATGAAGCCGGCTTCGTAGGACGCCGGTGCCAGATAGACCCCCGCATCGAGCATGGCATGGAAGAAGCGGTTGAAGGCTTCGGTGTCGCAGGCCATGACCTGTTGATAGTTGCTGACTTCGCGGGCGTCGGTAAAGAATCCGCCGAACATGGTACCGGCGTGGTTGGTGGTGAAGGCCACGCCGGCATCGGCGGCGGCTTTTTCGAGGCCTTCGCAGAGTGACCGGGTATGTGCGAAGAGTGGCTCGTAGAACCCCGGTTCGCTGATGACTTCAAGGGTTGCCAGGCCGGCGGCCATGGCCACCGGATTGCCCGACAGAGTGCCGGCCTGGTACACCGGCCCCAGGGGTGCGATGTGCTCCATGATGTCGCGTTTGCCACCGAAGGCACCGACCGGCATGCCGCCGCCGATGACCTTGCCCAGGCAGGTGAGGTCCGCCTCGATATCGTAAAAGCCCTGGGCGCCCTGCAGGCCAAAGCGGAAACCGGTCATGACCTCGTCCATGATCAGGACGGCCCCGTGCTCTGTACACACTTCGCGCAGGGTTTCCAGAAAACCGGGCGCGGGGGGAATGCAGTTCATGTTGCCTGCCACTGGCTCGACAATGGCACAGGCAATGCGATCACCGTGCTCGGCGAAGGCCTCGCGCAAGCCCTGCGGATCGTTGTAGGTCAGGGTCAGGGTGTGGTCCGCCAGGGAGGCGGGGACACCGGGTGAGCTGGGGACGCCCAGGGTGAGGGCGCCGGAACCGGCCTTGACCAGCAGCGAGTCGGAGTGG
Organism: Haliea atlantica; assembly: GCF_054779855.1. NCBI lineage: Bacteria > Pseudomonadati > Pseudomonadota > Gammaproteobacteria > Cellvibrionales > Halieaceae > Haliea > Haliea atlantica. The sequence goes on from NZ_BAAGXL010000019.1 coordinate 424,637, forward strand.
CCGTGGTAGCAGCCTTCGAATTTGACGATGGTGTCGCGGCCGGTGTAACCCCGAGCCAGCCGGATCGCACTCATGGTCGCTTCGGTGCCGGAGTTGACCATGCGCACCAGGTCCATGTTGGGCATGATCTCGCAGATGCGATCGGCAAGCTGGATCTCGAGCTCGGTGGGCGCGCCGAAGCTGAGGCCCTTTTCGCACTGGCGGACCACAGCCTCGCGCACCCGCGGGTGGTTGTGCCCCATCAGCATGGGGCCCCAGGACAGCACGTAGTCGATGTAGCCCTTGCCCTCGCAGTCGTAGACCCGGGCACCGTCACTGCGCTCGATGAACACCGGGGTGCCGCCCACGGCGCGAAAGGCCCGAACCGGGGAGTTCACCCCGCCCGGGATGTGCCGCTGGGCGCGTTCGAACAGCTGGGGAGAAGTGCTCATGTGGGGCTCCTGTCAGATTTTGCGGCAGGTTATCGCCTGCCGGATGCTGGCGTCAAAAGGGCTTGAGTATGGCCAGCAGGACAATGGCGAAGAGGAAAAGGACCGGTATTTCGTTGAAGAACCGGTAGTACACATGGCTGTGTCGGTCGCGATTCTCATTGACTGCCCGGACATAGCGTCCACACTGTATATGGTAGCCAATCAGAAAAGCCACCCCGGCCAATTTGAGCCACAGCCAGCCCGTCTGCAGATGGCCGGGGAGCAGTACCAGCAGGCTGACGCCGAAGCCCACCGTGAGATAGAGAAAGGGCGTCACGAAACGGTACAGCTTGCGCGCCATGAGGGCCAGGCGGGCGCGGGTATCCGGGTGTTCGGAGTCGGCGTAGTGCACCAGCAGCCGCGGCAGGTAGAACAGGCCGGCAAACCAGCAGACCATGAAAATCAGGTGAAAGGCTTTCAGCCAGAGGTACATGGCGGGTGTCTCTCTCGAAAGAAGGCAATTTTAACAGGGTTTACCCGTCAGTTTGTTTATACTACGTCGTTTACTTCCGGAGCGGCCAGGAAGCTCCGGGCAACCATCAGAGCAGGAGGACCCATGATCAAGGCGGGGATTGTCGGCGGGACCGGCTATACAGGGGTAGAGTTGCTGCGTCTGCTGGCCCAGCACGACCAGGTGGAGGTGGTAGCCATCACCTCCCGCGGCGAGGCCGGCCGTCGCCTGGATGAACTGTTTCCCAATCTGCGTGGAGTCTATGATCTCGCCTTCCAGGAGCCGGACGTGGAGTTGCTCGCGGCCTGTGACGTGGTGTTCTTCGCCACGCCCCACAATGTGGCCATGCAGATGGTGCCCGAGCTGCTGGCCGCGGGCACCCGCGTAGTCGACCTGTCGGCAGATTACCGGATCCGCGACGCCGAGCTGTGGTCGCGCTGGTACGGGGAGCCCCACGCCAGCCCGGAACTGCTCGCCGAGGCGGTCTACGGCCTGCCCGAGATGCACCGCGAGTCGCTGCGCAGTGCGCGTCTGGTCGCCTGTGCCGGCTGCTATCCCACGGCGATCCAGCTGGGGCTGCTGCCGCTCTTGCAGGCCGGTGTGGTGGAGCCCCGCGGCCTGGTTGCCAGTGCCGCCAGCGGTGCCAGTGGTGCCGGCCGCCAGGCCAAGGTCGATAACCTGCTCAGTGAGACTGCGGGCAGCTTCAAGGCCTACGGTGTGAGTGGGCACCGCCACCTGCCGGAGATCGAGCAGGGGCTGACCGAGGCGGCGGGGGAAGCCGTCTCGCTGACTTTCGTGCCCCACCTCCTGCCCATGGTTCGCGGTATCCACGCCACGTTGTTCGCGCGCCTGACCGACCGCTCTGCCGACCTGCAACGCCTGTTCGAGGATCATTACCGCGACGAGCCCTTCGTGGATGTGCTGCCCGCGGGTGTCTACCCGCAGACCCGCACGGTGAAAGGCGCCAATCGCTGCCAGCTTGGCATCAGCGTGCCCCAGGACCGGGATACGGTGGTGGTAATGAGTACTATCGACAACCTGGTCAAGGGGGCCTCCGGGCAGGCCCTGCAATGCATGAATATCATGTTCGGTCTGCCCGAGAAGGCGGGGTTGGCCCAGGTGGGCCTGCTGCCCTGAGCCCATGCCGCAGCCGGATCGTCTTGCAGGGCTGGTTGCCCGTCTCCGCAGGGAGCGGCGCCTGCAGGTCGTGCTGGCACTCCTGCTGGCAGGCCTGGTTCTGTTTTGCGGCTTCTGGCTGGGACAGGCCGCCGTATACAGCGGCCACGGTATCGATCCGGCCCGTCACCGGGCGCAGGCGGCGGCGCTGGAGCAGGCCCGCCAGCAGCTTGAGACGGTCCGGCGTGAGCTCGACATGGCGGAAGTCCGTCGGGATGTGGACCGGGAATCTCTCGAGATGGTCCGCCGGGAGCTGACCCGGCAGAATGAGCGTATCGCCAGCCTGGAGGAGGGGGTTCGCTTCTACCGTGGCCTGATGGCGCCGGGTGAGCTTTCCGAGGGCTTCAGTCTGCGCGGGCTGGAGCTTGTGCCCGGGGAGACCGCGGGACGTTTTGCCTATCGCATCGTCGCCCAGCAGGAGGCCAGCGAGCATCACCTGTTGCAGGGAGAGCTGTATGCCGAGGTCCGCGGCTCCCAGGGCGGGGAGGCCAAGATCCTGCCGCTGGCCGAGCTCTCTCCCGACCTCGCATCGCGGGTCGTTCCCCTGCGTTTTCGTTACTTCCAGTCCATTGAGGGGGAGCTGCAGCTTCCCGAGGGCTTCCAGCCGGAGGCGGTCAGTGTCGTTGCCACCATCAAGTCGCCCCAGGCGGCGGAGGTCAGCGAAAGCTACCCGTGGAAGCTGCAGCGCTATTTCACCCGCGGCCTGCGCTAGGCGAGCTGCCGAGGGGAACTAAAGTTGACTAAATTACTCGGATTTATCCATAATGGGGCACCGGTGTTTGCCGGTGGTAATGACGAGTGGACTGTATCCCATGGCGGTAGCTGAAGCGTTCAACCCGAAAGGCATCAATCTGACCGCGCGAGCCATCCAGAAGGTGCGCGAGCTGGTGGAGGAGGAAGACAATGCCGCCCTCAAGCTGCGTGTATATATCACCGGTGGTGGCTGTTCCGGCTTCCAGTACGGCTTCGCCTTCGAGGAAACCCCGGCGGAGGATGACACGGTGATCGAGGACGGTGGTGTACAGGTGCTCGTGGATCCAATGAGCTTCCAGTATCTGGTGGGCTCCGAAGTGGATTATACGGAGGGCCTCGAGGGCTCCCGTTTTGTCATCAACAACCCCAACGCCGCCACCACCTGCGGCTGTGGCGCTTCTTTCTCCATCTGATCAGCTTCTGCGCGCTCGCAATCTTCCTGGGTAAATGCCTCCGAGGATGCGCTCTCCCTGCGCTCCGGTGACCTCGGGTGCATTGCCTGACAAGCCTTCCAGCGTTCGCCAGGCCAGCCAGGCAAATGCAGCCGCCTCCACCCACTCCGGTGCCACGCCCAGTGCGGCGGTAGTCTCCAGTCTCGTGGGCGATAGCAGGCGGTAGAGACGGCGCATCAGGTCGCTGTTGTAGGCGCCGCCCCCGCAGACATAGACCGCGTCTATCCCGTCGGTATCGCAAGCTTGCAAGGACAGCGCGATACACTCTGCGGTCAGTTCCCCCAGCGTGGCCTGCACGTCCCGGGCCGGTAGGTCGGGGTAGGCCTGCAGTTGGCTCTCCAGCCAGTCCGGGTTGAACATCTCCTTGCCAGTACTGCGCGGGCCGGTGCGCTTCAGCCAGGGGTGGGAGCGCAGCTGCTCCAGCAGAGGCTGGTGGGCGCGCCCCTCGGCACCCCAGGTGCCGTTGCGGTCGCAGGGGGTGTCAAGGTGCTTTTGTGCCCAGAAGTCGAGCAGCGTGTTGCCCGGGCCAGTGTCAAAGCCGGCGAGTACCTGGTCGTTCCGGAGTAGGGTGAGGTTGGCGATACCCCCGATATTTACCACCGCCCGGGTCTCGTTCACCCTGCCAAAGACGGCCGCATGGAAGGCCGGCACCAGGGGGGCGCCTTCCCCGCCTGCCGCGATGTCGCGCCGGCGAAAATCCGCCACGGTCGTGATGCCGGTCTTCTCGGCAATGGTGTTGGGGTCCCCTGCCTGCAGGGTAAAGGGAGTGTGATGCCCCCCCGAGGCGGGTCGGTGGCGCAGGGTGATGCCGTGGCTGCCGATGGCGCGGATCTCTTCTGGATCGTGCCCGGACTTTGCCAGCAGCGCGAGTGTTACCTCGGCAAACAGTTCACCCAGTTGGCGATCCAGCACACCCAGTCGCTCGATTTCCCCGTCGCCGCCCCGGCAGAGTGCTGCCGCCGCCGTCCTGATGTCCGGCGGCAACGGGCTCTCCAGGGTTGCCAGGAGGTTCGGTTCCGGGCCGCAGTGCAGCAGCACGGCATCGACCCCGTCCAGGCTGGTGCCGGACATCAGCCCGATACAGAGCGGCGAGTCCGGCATGCGCAGGGTCAGAGCTTGTCGTCGGCCTGGTTCATGGCCAGACGGGTGGTGCCGGCTTGCAGCGAGGCGAGCTGGCGCGAGGCGCCCGCGATCTGGGACTGGAATCGGGGCAGCTCGGCGGCCGCCAGCATCTTGGCCTTGGGCAGCTCCTGGTGAACCTTGCGCGGGTCGCGGTGTACGCCATCGATGAGGAATTCGTAGTGCAGGTGCGGCCCGGTGGCGGAGCCGGTCGAACCCACGGTGCCGATGACTTCACCCTGTGCCACGCGCTGCCCCTGTTTGACCTTGCGCTGATGCAGGTGCAGGTAGCGGGTGATGTAGCGGTCGCCGTGCTGGAGGAACAGATAATTGCCATTGGCTCGCGTGTAACCGGCCTTGATCACCTTGCCATCACCGGAGGCGTAGACGGGTGTCCCCGTGGGTGCCGCATAGTCCGTGCCGCGATGGGGGCGCGTGGTCTTGTAGATGGGATGCAGGCGGCGCGGGTTGAAGTTGGAGCTGATGCGGGTGAAGTCGACGGGGGCCAGCAGGAAGGCCTTGCGCATGCTGGTGCCATCTTCGCTGTAATAGCCGACATCGCCGTCGCTGTCCCGGTAGCGATAGGCGCTGAAGGTCTGCCCGCGGTTGGTAAAGGAGGCGGCAACAATGGCGCCATCCCGGTACTTCTTCCCGTCGACATATTGTTCTTCGTAGACCACATGGAAGGTGTCGCCCTTGCGAGGGTCCTGCACGAAGTCAATCACGCCACCGAAGATGTTGGCCAGGTCCATGATCAGTGCATTGGACAGCCCCGCCTCCTTGCCCGCCATGAACAGGGAGGAGGAAATCTCGGCGCTGGTCCAGGTCTCCCGGGGTTCGGGTTCGCGGATGTCCCGCTCGGTCAGAAAGCCGTCTTCGCTGTCGCGGTAGGTGACGGTTTCCAGGGGGGAGATGACATGTCGGACGGCGAGCAGCTGGCCGGATTCACCGGTCTGGAAGGCCAGGACCTGGCCCGGGAAGATGCGCCCCAGTGCTTTGCCGCCGGGGGCTTCGTTGACCACCCGGTAGACATCGGTCTCGCTGAAGCCGGCGCGGGAGAAGACCCGGGAGAGGTTGTCCCCGGAGCGGACCCGTTGCTCGGACCAGCGCGCTTGGGGTGTGTCAATCAGCAGGCCCAGATCAGTATCCACCGGGACCGCCGCGACTTCGATGGGGGCTAGGATGTCGGCGTCGAGGTGCAGGTCGGCTGCCGGGGGCTCCTGGCGGTTGGCCTCGACGTCCCCCGAGGGCATGAATGCGGTGGTCAGCGCTACGAAGACGGACAGGGCGACGATGGCGATCAAGTGATGGCGGTGTGCCCGGGCGTGATTGAGTGCCGCTGCGGCCATGCCTTTTGAGGGGGGCTGTCTGGTCATATTCCCGGTATTTTGCTGGGGCATTTCGACGGAGTATATAGGAGTTTCCGGCATCCAGACAGCCGTCTCGACGCATTCGTCAAGGGGGAGCAGTTTGCTTTTTTGGGGGGGTGTTGTAAGGTTTGCGCCCCTTTTTTAGCCCATCGGTCCCAGTACCGGGAGAACGACATGAGCACTGCACTGTTGGCGGACCTGCGGGCCCGCGGCCTGATTTTCCAGATAGCCGGGGAGCAGGATCTCCCGAACTGGCTGGACACTGGGTCGCGTACGCTCTATTGCGGGTTTGATCCCACCGCCGACAGCCTGCATATCGGCTCGCTGGTTCCCCTGTTGATGCTGCGCCGCTTTCAGCTGGCGGGGCACCGCCCCCTGGCGCTGGTGGGCGGTGCCACTGGCCTGATCGGTGACCCCTCTTTCAAGGCTCAGGAAAGGCAGCTGAATACGCCGGAGGTGGTTGGCGGTTGGGTCGAGAAGATTCGCGCCCAGGTCTCGCGCTTCATCGACTTCGACAGTGGTGACAATGCTGCAGTTGTGGTGAACAACCTGGACTGGACCCGCGACGTGGATGTCCTGACTTTCCTGCGGGATATCGGCAAGCACTTCTCGGTCAACGCCATGATCCAGAAGGAGTCGGTCAAGCAGCGCATCGAGCGTGAAGGCAGCGGCCTCAGCTTCACCGAGTTCACCTACATGATTCTGCAGTCCTGGGATTTCGCTCAGCTGAATGAGCGCTACGACTGTGGTCTGCAGATCGGCGGTTCTGATCAGTGGGGCAATATTACCGGCGGCATCGACCTGACCCGGCGCCTGCACAGTCGCCAGGTGTTTGGTCTGACCATGCCTCTGATTACCAAGGCGGACGGTACCAAGTTCGGCAAGACCGAGGCCGGCACTGTCTGGCTGGATCCGGCCCGCACCTCGCCCTATGCCTTCTACCAGTTCTGGCTGAACACGGCGGACGCTGATGTCTACCGCTTCCTCAAGTACTTTACCTTCTTGTCGGTAGAGGATATCGACGCCCTGGAGCGCGCCGATGCCGAGCGTGCCGGGCGCCCCGAGGCTCAGGCAGTGCTGGCAGAAGAGGTGACTCGCCTGGTGCATGGCGAGCCCGGGCTGCAGGCGGCCAGGCGGATCACCGAGGCCCTGTTCAGTGGGTCGCTGGAATCCCTGTCGGAGAGTGACCTGCAGCAGCTGCGTCAGGATGGGCTGCCGGCGAGCAGTCTGGAGCGGTCGGCGTTCCCGGATACGGTGACGCAGTTGCTGACCGAGGCCGGCATGGCTGCCTCGGGGAAGCAGGTGAAAGATGCGCTGGGCCGCGGCGCGGTGCTGGTCAATGGCCGCGCGCTCACTTGGGACGACAATGGCCGGGTGGCAGACTGCCTGCGTGCAGACGAGGCGATGCACGGGCGTTTCTTTATTGTTCGTCTCGGCAAGAAGAAGTACCACCTGTTTGAAGTGCCGGCGAGCGCCTGAGGGGCGCTTTCGGCCGCTTTTTGACCAGTTTTCGGGCTCTGGCGGTTTTTTTCAAAAAAGGGCTTGCGCACCCCGGGGCCGCTGCGTATAGTTCGCGTCCTCTTGAGGCGACACGCAAAACGGCGCTGAGGGAGGCGGCTAGAAAGTCTTGTGATTCAATCACTTGGATGTATCTAGTCGGGCGCAGGCCGGAAGGCTCTCGCAGGGAAGTGAAGCGGAAACATTTTCA